>NZ_AP017457.1:0-600000 GCF_002355535.1 Aurantimicrobium minutum | reverse complement strand
AGTTATCGGTGTGCACAACAAAAAATTCACTGTAAGTGGTTTGTACATGACCATCATTAAAAACTGATTCGCTACTAATGGCCCAAATTGGATCGCCCACACTTTCAATGAGCAAACCTGTCTCTTCAAAGAGCTCACGTATAGCACCTTCTGCGTGACTCTCGTGGTCCTCTACTCCCCCACCTGGTGTAATCCAACGAGTTCTGGGCACAAGTAGATTCGGGGAATGTGTTTTGAGCAGAAGGAAACGATCCTCAGGATCAAGCAAAATAACGCGAGAAACGCGCCTATGTGCAGGTCTTGACATCATTATTCAGCGACGAAAGAACTGACATCTCCAACGAGCCTGGTGTGATCAGCGGGAACAGGTTCAACAGCTGCGAGAGCAACTTCAGCAGCAAATTCACTGACGTTGTAAAGCTTTCCTGCTGATTCCTTTCGGGCGTTAATCGCGCCAGGATTTGCTCGTTCAAGCAAAGTAGCAGTGATGGTGCCTTCAATCATGTCACCAGAAACGACAGTGAAACCGATTCCACGCTCTTCGAGCAGTGGAATCATCTCCCTAAGGGCATCCTCTCCGGCACGCTTGGAAAGCGCTACAGGAAGATATTCATCCATGGTCGGAGTAGTACGAATGAAGTGTGCTTGATGGCTGGTCACGAACACCACACGAGCGCCATCTGCAAGGACATTGAGTGCTTCCGAGAGAAGATTTACTTGAGAATCACGGTTGAGTTTCATGGCGTAATCCTCGCCCATGCCTGCCTCCATGCCTCCGGAGGCATTCATGACGAGGATATCTAGGCCGCCAAAAGCTTCTTGTGCTTGAGCAAACATTGCAGCAACAGACTCCCTGTCAGTAAGGTCTGCTCCAACGGCAATTGCCTCTCCCCCATTGGAAATGATTGCATCAACAATTTTTTGAGCACGCGCTTCTTTGTTTCGGAAGTTAACAACCACCTGTGCCCCGGCTTCAGCAAAATAGTTGACTGTATCAGCACCGATGCCGCGGGAAGATCCAGTAACAAGGGCACGTTTTCCTGCAAGTGAACCAGGCGCAAGAGGGTTAGACACAGAAGACTCCTTCATAAATACTCAACAAGCAGACTAGCAAGCATCTGAGATGTTAGCCTCGAGCCGTGCACGCATATTCTCAGCTTCCCAGTCCCTGTATATTGGCGCACCAAGGTCTGTGGCAAACGTGCCCAGCAAACACACTTGAAGCGTTTTCACGAGCGATTGAATTCGGCGCTGACGTTATCGAGACAGATGCACACTCCTCTAAAGAAGGAATTGCAGTCCTTTTTCACGATGACAAGATTTATGGCAGGAAAATCAATGAATTCAGTATTGATGAACTACCTGCCTATGTTCCAACGTTGGAAGCTGCCCTGACTTCATTTCCTCAAACTCTCTTTAACATCGATATCAAGTCTTCAGCTGCTGAAGAACCAGTAGCTCGAACCATCTCTAACCACAATGCGCAGAACAGAGTTCTTATTACCTCCTTCAGCTCACAGAGGAGAAAGCGAACTATGGAACTAGTTCCGGGTGTAGCACACTCCCCTGCAATGGCAGAGATGATACGCACCGTTGTGTGGTCATCACTGGGTGCACACAGACGTGCTGTGAACATTCTCAAAAATTTTGAAGCAGTTCAAATTCCGACTTCCGCCTACGGAATCAATTTGGTTTCTCCAAAAATGATGAAGATTTATCGCGAAGCCCAAGTTCAGGTTCATGTGTGGACAATCAATAACCCTGAAGAAATGAAGAAACTATTTTCTTTGGGAGTCGACGGAATAGTGACTGATAGAACTGATGTTGCGCAGGAAATAAGAAGCACTTATTTCGATAAATGATCTTTAATTGCCTGAGCTAAAGCCAACGAAATGTGTGGAGTGGATGCAATTTCTTCCACAGTTGCTTTTCTTAGCTGTGAGACTGAGCCAAAACTTTTCAAAACAGATTTGACCTTTGCTGGTCCCATTCCAGGGACTTCAGTAAGGACTGTTGAGATGTCACGTTTACGTGTTGAGCGTTGAAAAGTAATAGCAAAGCGATGCGCCTCATCACGTAACTGTTGCAAAAGGAACAACGCTTCAGAATTTCGAGGAAGAATGATCGGGAATTTGTCATCAGGCAACCAGAGTTCCTCAAGACGCTTTGCTAGACCCGCCACAGGAATGCCTGTGATCCCCGCATCTTCGAGAGCAAGTGCGGCAGCTTTAGCTTGTGGACCGGCGCCGTCGACAAGAAATAATCCCGGAGGGTAAGAAAAGCTAGAACGCGATGTTGCTTCTTCCTTACTCTCAACTAGATACGCTGCCCTTCTTGCAAGCACTTGGTTCATCGCATCAGTGTCGTCCCGTGCTTGAGCAATGCTGAATTTGCGGTAATCACTCTTCTTTGGCAGGCCATCTTCGAAAACAACCATGCTTGCAACTATTTTTGTGCCACCAAGATGAGAAATGTCAAAACATTCAATTCTTAAAGGCGAATCTTTCAGCCCAAGAGCTCGTTGAATGTCCCCTAAAGCTTTAGTGCGTGAGACGTAATCGTTGCGTCGTTTGGTTTTATACAGCACTAGAGACTGTTGAGCATTGAAGGAGACGGTACTTGCCAAAGCAGCTATGTCTCCGCGTTGCGCTTGTTTCAATTTGACAGAAGTCTGTCGGGAATTTTCAGTACGTTCATGACGAATATTCGTTAACCATGAGGTTATGGCTTCAGCGTCCTCTGGTATTTCTGGAACATAGATAGATCTTGGTGGAACAAGCTCAGTTTCATATGCAGTTCGGAGCATATTATCTATGAGCTCATCTGCGTTCACATCAAGTTCAGTGTCGACATTCCATGAATGCACACCACGAATGCGACCTTCTCGAACAATAAACATCTGGACTGCGGCTGAAAGTTCATCTTGTGCAATGCCAAAAATATCAGCATCAACTTCGTCGCTGAGAACTACAGCACTCTTTGAAGCAACTGTCTCTAGTGCGACTATATTGTCTCGAAATTTTGCTGCTGACTCATAGTCCTGCTCTTTAGAGGCGCGCCCCATTTTGTCGCGCAATTCCTTGATGTAATCAGAATTCTTTCCGGTCATGAAATTGGCAAAATCTAAAGCTAAGGATCGATGTTCTTCTGGGGTGATTCGTCCAGCACACGGAGCAGCACACCGGCCAATATCGCCTAACAGACAAGGGCGTTTAGCTCGTTCTGCTTTTTTATATACCCCCTCAGAACAAGTCCGCACAGGAAAAACAGGAAGCAACAAATCAAGAGTTTCTCTAATTGCCCATGTTTTTGTGTAAGGACCAAAATACCGAGCATGAGGAATCTTTTTTGTTCGCGTAACCATCACACGCGGAATTCTCTCACCGAGTGTTATTGCTAAATAGGGATAGCTCTTGTCATCTTTGAATTGAATATTGAAAGGAGGATCAAACTCTTTGATCCAGGTAAATTCCAGTTGAAGAGCTTCAAATTCGGTCGAGACAATAGTCCATTCAACTTTGTTTGCAGAGGTGACCATCCGACGGGTACGTTCATGAAGAGTGTTTAGAGGCGCAAAATAGCTTGTTAAACGTGCGCGAAGATTTTTGGCCTTGCCGACGTACAACACACGACCATTACTATCCTGGAAGCGATAAACGCCAGGATTAGTAGGAATGTCACCCGTTTTAGGGCGGTATGGGACTGTGTCGGCCATTGTTTTACTTCACTGCAATGATCTCTCTGAGGAAGATTCCGGTGTGACTGCGCGTGTTTGCAGCTACCTCTTCTGGCGTTCCTTCAGCAATAATCTCGCCACCACCAGATCCACCCTCAGGGCCCAAATCGATGATCCAGTCTGCACTCTTGATGACATCGAGGTTGTGTTCGATGACTATCACGGTGTTCCCTTTGTCCACAAGAGAGTTCAGCACAAGGAGAAGTTTACGAACATCTTCAAAATGCAAACCAGTGGTGGGTTCGTCGAGAACGTAAATACTTCTTCCGTTACTACGTTTTTGCAGTTCTGTGGCTAATTTGACGCGTTGAGCCTCTCCGCCAGAGAGTGTTGTTGCGCTTTGTCCCAGACGTACGTATCCCAAACCGACATCTACGAGTGTCTGAAGATAGCGATGTATGGAAGAAATTGGCTCGAAGAATTCAGCTGCTTCTGCAATGGGCATATCGAGTACTTCAGAGATGTTTTTTCCTTTATAGCGAACCTGAAGGGTTTCACGGTTATAACGTTTTCCGTGACAGACCTCACAATCTACGTAGACATCAGGAAGGAAATTCATCTCAATCTTGAGCGTGCCATCACCTGCACAGGCTTCACAGCGCCCCCCTTTGACGTTGAAGCTAAAACGACCCTGTTGATAACCGCGGGTTTTCGATTCAGTGGTTTCTGCAAAAAGATTACGTATCTTGTCAAAAACTCCCGTGTATGTCGCTGGGTTTGATCGTGGTGTGCGACCAATTGGGTTTTGGTCTACGTGGATTACTTTGTCGAGATGTTCTAGACCTGTCACACGGGTGTGCTTGCCTGCAACGGTGCGAGCACCGTTGAGTTTATTCGCAAGTACTTTGTAGAGGATGTCATTGACGAGAGAAGATTTTCCAGAACCTGATACACCTGTTACTGCCGTGAGGGTTCCTAGCGGAAATGTAGCGGTGACATTTTTCAAATTATTGGCCTGTGCACCAACGACAGTTATTTCACGATCCTTGTTACTTGGTCTTCTGCTTGTGGGAATTTTGATCTGGGTTCGTCCAGAAACATAGTCTGACGTGATTGATTCGGTGTTCTTGAGCAGAGATTCATAATCGCCCGAATGAACAACTCGCCCACCATTGACTCCAGCTCCTGGACCAATATCGACAATCCAGTCGGCGGTGTGAATTGTGTCTTCATCATGTTCAACAACTATGAGGGTATTGCCTAAATCACGGAGCTTGATGAGGGTTTCAATCAGTCGCCGATTATCTCTTTGATGCAGACCGATAGAGGGTTCATCAAGAACATAAAGTACTCCGGTTAGGCCAGATCCAATCTGCGTTGCCAAGCGGATTCTTTGCGCCTCTCCCCCAGATAACGAACCTGCGGAACGAGAAAGGTTGAGATAGTTCAAACCCACCTCAATAAGAAAATTCAAACGTGCACGTATTTCTCGGAGCACTTGTGCAGCGATCATCGCATCACGGTCATTCAAGGTGAGCGAATCCATAAACGCTCGGGCCTCCGACAAAGGAAGTTCAGTGAGGTCAGAGATAGAAAGCCCATTTATCTTGACGGCTAAAACTTCAGGCTTCAGCCTTTGTCCATTGCATTCAAGGCAGGGAACTTCGCGCAGATATTCTGCCCACCGAGCACGTTGAATATCGGTTTCAGCTTGCAGGTATTGGCGTTCGATGTAGGGAACAACGCCTTCAAAGCCTGAACTGTATTGGACTTCGCGCCCATATCGGTTCTTCCATTTCACCCGTACGCTGAAGTTGTTGCCATTCATGACAGCATCACGGATTTCTTCATCCAGTTCTTGCCAGGGTGTATTCAGAGAGAACTCTAAATCGTTTGCCAACCCCATGAGGAGCTTTTCGTAGTACTGAAACAAACCCTTACCTTGGGTTGCCCAAGGAATAATGACTCCTTCATTAATGGAGAGGCTTGGATCACCCAGAAGAAGTTCTTCGTCGACTGACATCTTTGTTCCAAGACCAGAACAAACCGAACAAGCACCAAAAGGTGAATTAAATGAGAAAGTACGGGGTTCAATCTCTGCAAGTTGGATGGGATGCGCGTTTGGGCATGACAGTTTCTCACTGAACGATTGCCACGCCGATTCTCCCTCTTGATCCACGAAGTTAATATCGACGGTTCCATTTGTCAGCTTGAGGGCTGTTTCCAAAGAGTCTGTTAGGCGGTTAAGAATGTCTGGACCGGAAACCAGACGGTCAATCACGACCGAAATATCGTGCTTGTAACTTTTCTTCAAGGCAGGTGCCTCGCTCAGCTGAATGACCTTACCGTCAACTATCACCCGAGAATAACCACTGGCAGTAAGTTCAGTGAACAGGTCAACGAATTCACCTTTTTTCTGCGACACGACTGGTGCGACAACCTGATATCTAGTGCCCTCTGGCAGATCCATCAATTGATCTGCAATCTGCTGCACAGTCTGAGATTGAATGATCTCGCCGCACTCAGGACAGTGCGGCACACCAATGCGTGCCCAGAGAAGACGCATATAGTCATAAATTTCGGTAATGGTACCTACTGTTGAGCGAGGGTTCCTATTAGTGGACTTTTGATCGATGGAAACGGCAGGAGAAAGACCTTCGATGAAATCAACATCGGGACGGTCTACCTGGCCCAAAAACTGTCGTGCATAAGCAGATAATGACTCAACATAACGTCGTTGTCCTTCGGCAAATATGGTGTCGAAAGCCAAAGAAGATTTGCCCGAGCCAGAAAGTCCAGTAAATACAACTAAAGAATCACGAGGAATTTCAAGGTCAACGTTTTGAAGGTTGTGTACACGCGCACCCTTCACGCTCAGATGAGAATGAGTAGTCATTGATTTAGGCATGGCCAGCTTCCTTCATGATTCGAAGCTCACGTTTGAGCTCTGAAAGTTCATCTCTTAAACGAGCTGCGAGTTCGAATTTAAGTTCAGCTGCAGCTATGAGCATTTGCTCATTGAGATCAAGAATGATGTTTTCTAATTCTTCGGCACCCTCAGAACCAATTAATCGAGTGTGTGAACTAGGTGCAGGAGTTGATGCGGTTCCCCGCTTAGATTTCTTTGACGTCTCTGAAAGAAGTTCAGCTGTATCTGCTTCCTCACGCTGAAGCATTGCTGTAATGTCCGCAATCTTCTTCCTGAGAGGTTGTGGATCAATACCGTTAGCGTTGTTGTAGGCAATTTGTTTTTCACGGCGGCGCGTTGTCTCTTCAATCGCTTGCTGCATTGATTTAGTTACCACGTCTGCGTACATGTGGACTTCACCTGAGACGTTTCGTGCTGCACGACCAATTGTTTGAATTAGGGAGGTAGCTGATCTGAGGAAACCTTCTTTATCTGCATCCAAAATAGCGACAAGAGAAACCTCGGGTAGATCAAGACCTTCACGCAGCAAGTTGATTCCGACCAACACGTCAAAGACTCCCTGACGGAGTTCTGTCAGAAGTTCAACGCGTCGAAGTGTGTCGACATCCGAGTGGAGGTAGCGCACACGCACACCAGCTTCTGTGAGGAAGTCAGTGAGTTCTTCAGCCATCTTTTTTGTCAACGTGGTCACCAACACACGCTCATCTTTAGCGGCACGAACTCTGATTTGTTCAAGAAGATCATCGATTTGACCACGCGAGGGTTTGATGACAATTTGCGGGTCGACTAGACCTGTAGGGCGAATGATTTGTTCGACAACACCGTCTGCAATCCCCATTTCATATTTGCCAGGTGTTGCTGAAAGATAAACGGTTTGACCTACACGCTCTTTGAATTCGTCAAAACGAAGAGGCCTGTTATCTAGTGCAGATGGAAGCCTAAATCCGTGTTCAACAAGAGTTCTTTTCCTCGACGCATCGCCTTCATGCATTGCACCAATTTGAGGAACTGTGACATGCGATTCATCAATGACACAGAGAAAATCATCTGGGAAATAATCCAAAAGACACTGAGGAGCCTCTCCAGGCTCTCGAACATCGATATGGCGTGAATAGTTTTCGATTCCGGAACAAAATCCAATCTGTTCCATCATTTCAAGATCGAACGTTGTCCGCATACGAAGGCGCTGAGCTTCAAGAAGTTTGTTTTGCTTTTCGAGTTCAGCAACGCGCTCTTCCATCTCTTCTCTAATGGTGACGATTGCTCGTTTCATTATGTCTTCACTGGCCACATAATGGGAAGCAGGAAAGACGGAAACCATGTCGAGCTTTTCTACGACATCGCCAGTCAACGGATGGAGACTGTAGAGAGCTTCAATCTCATCCCCAAACATTTCTATGCGAACAGCAAGTTCTTCGTACATCGGAATAATTTCGATGGTGTCACCACGAACGCGAAAATTTCCTCGAGAGAAATCAATGTCATTGCGTGCGTACTGCATTGAAACAAATTGGCGCAGGATGGCATCACGTTGAATACGCTCACCGACCTGGAGAGTAATCATTGCTTCGAGGTATTCCTGAGGGGCGCCCAGTCCATAAATGCAGGACACAGTCGAGACCACGACAACATCTCTGCGAGTAAGAAGTGAATTTGTAGTTGAGTGTCTCAACCTTTCAACTTCAGCATTGATAGAACTATCTTTTTCGATAAATGTATCTGTCTGAGGTACATACGCTTCTGGTTGGTAATAGTCGTAATAGGACACAAAGTATTCGACAGCATTGTCTGGCAGTAGTTCACGGAATTCAGTGGCAAGCTGAGCTGCCAAAGTTTTATTGTGAGCGAGAATCAATGTAGGACGCTGGACTGCCTCTACTAACCATGCGGTCGTTGCAGATTTTCCGGTACCAGTAGCACCCAGAAGTACGACGTCTGTCTCACCGGCATTGATGCGACCGGCCAATTCCGAAATTGCAGCAGGCTGGTCTCCGCTGGGTGAATATTCACTTACGACCTTGAAAGGCTTCTCAGATCGTCTAGGTTCCACTCCCCTAGTCTACTTTCGTCAGCTCCTGCCACAGTGCGTCAACTTGGTTATATGTATGGAGTAAATCGCCGCTTGTATCAATAACGTGATTTGCTCGTCGAAGACGCTCTTCCTCGGGAGCTTGAGACTGAATTCGCGCAAGTGCTTCTGATTCGAGCATCCCTCGATGCTCCATTAACCTCTCAACACGCACATATTCAGGAGCTGAAGCGACAACAATGGCATCGAAAGTGTAGGTGTTTTCGCTCTCAACAAGTAACGGTACGTCGTACACCACAATCGAATCTTGCGGGGCTTGAGAGATCAAAAAGGCAGTTCTTTCACGAACGGCTGGATGAACGATGGCGTTCAGTTTTCTCAGCGCTTCAGCGTCTGTAAAAACAATGTCCCCCAGAGCGCCCCGATTCAGGCTTCCATCTTCCTTAAGAATGTCACGTCCAAATAGTTCTGTGAGTTGTACAAGTGCCGGAGTTCCAGGTTCAACAACTTCCCTGGCCACCTGATCGGCGTCGATGATATGCGCTCCGTGTTCTGCTAAACGGCGGGCAATAGTCGACTTTCCTGAACCGATACCACCGGTAAGGCCAATGAGTTTCATATGTCCATGTTAACGACTAATGGGTGAGACCTTACGGCCTCACCCATTAGAAGATACAACGTGTTAGTTGTTTGCGAGCTTCTCGCGAAGAGCGGCAAGTGACTCATCATCGGCAAGAGTTCCTGCGGATTCAGCTTCACTGGAGAAAGAAGTACTTTCTGCAGCCGGGGCTGGTGCATCAGGGATATTTGCCTCTGCTTCAAGGGTTGCCTTGACCTGAGTCTTGTGGAGTTCCCAGCGTGCCTGAGCTGCTGCGTAGTCCAATTCCCACTTCTCGCGTGCGGCATCAAAGCCTTCACGCCATTCGTTGGTCTCTGGGTCGAAGCCCTCTGGGTACTTGTAGTTACCGTTTTCGTCATACTCGGTGAGCATGCCGTAAAGAGCGGGATCAAACTCGGTACCTTCGGGGTCAACACCCTCGTTAGCTTGCTTGAGGCTGAGCGAGATGCGGCGACGCTCGAGATCTATGTCGATGACCTTGACGAAGACATCGTCACCAACAGAGACAACCTGCTCTGCGAGTTCTACGTGCTTGCCAGAGAGTTCAGAAATGTGAACGAGGCCTTCGATACCGTCTGCAACGCGAACGAATGCACCGAATGGAACAAGCTTGGTGACCTTACCGGGAGCAACCTGACCGATTGCGTGGGTGCGGGCAAATACCTGCCATGGGTCTTCCTGAGTTGCCTTGAGCGAGAGCGATACACGCTCGCGGTCCATGTCAACCTCGAGAATTTCGACGGTAACTTCCTGGCCAACTTCAACAACTTCAGAAGCGTGCTCGATGTGCTTCCAAGAGAGCTCAGAAACGTGGACGAGACCGTCAACGCCACCGAGGTCAACGAATGCACCGAAGTTGACGATCGAAGAAACGACACCCTTGCGGATCTGACCCTTCTGAAGGTTAACCAGGAAGGTGCTGCGGCTTTCGGACTGTGTCTGCTCAAGGAGTGCACGGCGAGAAAGAACAACGTTGTTACGGTTCTTGTCCAGCTCAAGAATCTTGGCTTCGATGTCCTGTCCGAGATAAGGAGTCAGGTCGCGAACGCGACGAAGCTCGATGAGAGACGCAGGAAGGAATCCACGCAGACCGATGTCTACGATCAGACCACCCTTAACAACTTCGATAACAGAACCGGTAACGATGCCGTCTGCGTCTTTGATTTTCTCAACATCGCCCCATGCACGCTCGTACTGCGCACGCTTCTTAGAAAGAATGAGGCGTCCTTCTTTGTCTTCCTTCTGAAGAACAAGTGCCTCTACAGTGTCGCCAACCTTGACGACCTCGGAAGGGTCAATGTCGTGCTTAATGGAAAGTTCGCGGGAAGGAATAACACCTTCGGTCTTGTAGCCAACGTCAAGGAGAACCTCGTCGCGATCTACCTTGACAACGGTTCCTTCAATGAGGTCACCATCGTTGAAAAACTTGAGTGTCTTTTCGACAGCGGCGAGGAAGTCCTCAGCAGATCCGATGTCGTTGATTGCAACCTGAGTGGCTGCTTTCTTTGCTACAAGCGTCATGTAAAACGTGCTCCAGTATTTATTTAATTCGGGCCTTGAGACACAGCAAGCTGATTCAATTGTCTTTTGGGCAGACGGAAAGGCGCACAAATGTGCACTAATCAGAGTACTTGACTAGAGACTTCCGCGCAAACTCGCGGAAAGATCACTAATGGGCAGCGTCGTTCCAGTTGCGGCCAAGGCCAATTTGAACGTCGAGGGGAACACTCAATTTGGCAGCGTGGGACATTCTTTCAACAACGATTTTTTCAACTTGTTGACGCTCAGATTCCACAATTTCTAGAACTAATTCATCATGAACTTGAAGTAAAAGCTGAGATTTGAGCCCTAAGGCAACAAGATCTTGTTCGATTCCTATCATTGCTATCTTCATGATGTCAGCAGCTGTACCCTGCATAGGCGCGTTGAGTGCAGCTCGTTCAGCGTTGTCGCGCAGTACACGATTGGGGCTTGCAAGATCAGGGAAAGGTCTTCTGCGCCCAAAAAGTGTTTGCGTGTAGCCCTGAGCTCGTGCTTCTTCTACAACGCTTCTGAGGTAATCACGCACTCCTCCGAATCGTTGGAAGTAATCCGCCATCAGTTTCTTGGCGGCACTGTTGTCAATACCTAGCTGCCTGGCTAAACCGAAGGCGCTGAGGCCATATGCCAGGCCGTAGCTCATTGCCTTGACCTGGCTCCTCATATCTGAAGTGACATCGGCTGGTTGTACGCCGAAAACTCTCGCGCCAACAAAGCGGTGTAAGTCTTCCCCTGAAATAAAGGCTTCGATGAGGCCCTCATCTTCAGAAAAATGCGCCATGATACGCATTTCAATTTGTGAATAGTCAGCCGTAAATAGAGTGTCGAAACCGTCTCCAACTTCAAACGCTTCGCGAATTCGGCGACCGTCGGCGGTACGTATAGGAATATTTTGAAGATTGGGGTTCGCCGAAGAAAGTCGCCCAGTACTGGTTCCTGTTTGGCCATATGTGGTGTGAATACGTCCGTCTGTGCCAATTGCTTGGATTAGGGTTTCAACTATTTGTTTGAGCTTGGTGACATCACGATGTTCTAATAGCAAACCTAAGAATGGATGCGGGTTTGTAGCTTGAAGGTCGGCTAATGCAGTGGCATCGGTGGTGTATCCCGTTTTTGTAGCACGTGTTTTTGGCATGCCTAGCTGATCAAACAACACTTCTTGCAATTGTTTTGGTGACGCAAGGTTAACTTCGCGGCCAATAACTGCAAATGCCTCTTGTTTGGCTTTTTCAGCACGCTCACCAAGTTCACGTGAAAGATTTTCCAGTTTTGCTTTGTTCACGGTAATGCCACGAAGTTCCATGGCTGCCAAAGTTGTCAACGTTGGAAGCTCGATCTCCAAAAACAATGCAAGTGTTGCCGCATCCATAACCGAACGAATAGCCTCATCGATTCGACGAATAAACCACGCTCGGCCCGCAACGTCTAGTGCTGAATCATCAGGAACAAGTTGATTTGGGTCAGGCTCAGGCAAAATTTCGTTGAGATATAACTTTGCTAAATCGCCAAGTTCTCGTTTTGAGGAATCTGGCCTCAAAACCCAATCGGCAATTTCTGTGTCAAAGCCAAGGCTCTCAACAACGACCCCTGCTGCAAATAGCGTCTTGAGTTGTTCTTTAGCACCATGAAAAATCTTGGGAGTCGGTCCTGCCAGCCAATCTATCAAGGGTTGAATATCAGCGAGCACTGGGGACCAAGGAACGAGAACAGTTTCATTCTCAGTGGCTAGACCGACTGAGGCAATTCCAGAGGCATACACCTCAACTTCAACAGCAATACCTTGTGGCGACGAATCTGAAGCGCGGTGGAGCCATGCAGCAAGTTCTTCATCAAGAATCTGTTGGGAACGCGGAGGAATTGCACCGTTTATAGGCGACGATGGAGTCACCGGAGAAAGAGCTGGTTGGCTGTTCTGAGATGGTGTAACTGGCGAAGCTTGACGTGGCGTAACGTCAGTTTCTCCTGCAAGAGTCAACACTCTTGTGAGTAAGGATTTGAATTCCAAGCGCCCGAACACGTCTTTAACAGCTTCAACATCGAATGGTTGACGTTCTAGGTCCGCTGGACCAACTGGCAGGTCAACATCATTGACAAGTCTGTTGAGCTTTCGATTTCTTATGGCGTTGTCTTTGTACTCTCTGAGGCTTTCGCCGACTTTGCCACCAATCTCGTCTGCGCGCCGAAGAATTTCATCCAAAGAGCCAAACTCGTTGATCCACTTAACCGCAGTCTTTTCACCAACCTTGGGTACACCGGGCAAGTTATCGCTCGTCTCCCCGACCAGGGCAGCAATCTCTGGGTATTGGTGAGGTTGGATTCCATAGCGCTCAAACACTTTTGTAGCGTCATATCGTGTGAGTTCTGAAACTCCCTGCTTCGAGGGATAGAGCAATGTGACGTTGTCATCGATGAGCTGAATTGTGTCTCGATCACCGGAGACCACCAGAACTTTATAGTTCTGTGCAGAACCTTGAGCAGCAAGAGTTGCCAAAATGTCATCAGCTTCGAAATCTTCTTTTGTGAGTGTCGTGATGCCCATCGCGTGAAGGGCGTCTTGAAGAAGTGGAACCTGGCCAATAAATTCAGGTGGAGTTTCACCGCGGGTCCCCTTGTATTCGGGGTATTCCCGGGTGCGAAAAGAGAATCGTGAGATATCGAAAGCTACTGCTAAATGTGTTGGCTTCTCTTTGGCCAGCAGATTAAGGATCATCGAAATGAAACCATGAATGGCGTTTGTGTGTTGCCCATCTGCGGTTTTGAAACTGTCTACCGGGAGGGCGTAAAAAGCCCTAAATGCGAGGGAATGACCATCAATGACCATCAGGGTAGGCTGAGCTGTATTCGACACGTGCCCAGCCTACACAGCAGGCAAGACCTATTCAGGAGGAAACCGGATGTCAGCTGAATACGTTCGCCCCCCCGTTCTCAACCTTGAACAATTCAGAGGTTTTTCTGCAGGGCCTTTGTGGGAAAAAATGGATATTCAGCTACACGAGCTCACTCCCGAATACGCCGTAGCCACAATGCCGGTCGCAGGTAATACGCAATCAGTAGGAATTCTTCATGGCGGTGCCTACGTTGTTATTGGAGAAGGGTTGGGTTCAATTTGTGCAAACATGTTTGCCGGCGAAGGACGAGTAGCGGTAGGTATTGAAGTAAACGCAACTCACACAGGAAGTGCACGCGAAGGTTTTGTCATTGCGACCTGTCGGGCACTTCACTTAGGAAGAACCCTCACTACACACGAGATTGTTTGCACTGATCAAGAAGGCCGCAGGTTATCGACGGTTCGATTGACCAATTTCATCAAAGATAAAAAGTAACTACTTCGTCTTTTTATTGTCTGTACCTAATTGTTCAACAATAGTAATCGCCACGTCTTTCATGGTCAGACGACGATCCATTGAGGCCTTTTGGATCCAACGGAACGCCTCTGGTTCAGTAAGGCCCATTTTCTCGTTGAGAATTCCTTTGGCGATATCCACAATTTTGCGGGTTTCAAAGCGTTCAGAAAGATCTGCAACTTCATTTTCAAGTGCAACAATTTGCGCCCAACGTGAAAGCGCAATTTCTACAGCAGGGAGAAGATCGTTGGGAGTGAATGGCTTGACTACATAGGCTAATGCACCAGCCTCTGTGGCACGCTCAACGAGTTCTTTCTGGCTGAATGCAGTCAGAAGCACAACGGGAGCAATGTGTTCTTTGTTGAGCTGATCAGCAGCTGAAATGCCGTCTAACTTGGGCATTTTGACATCCATGACGACCAAATCTGGACGTAGTTCCTTTGCTAGCACCACAGCGGCTTCGCCATCCCCTGCTTCGCCGACCACATCAAAACCGTTATCTCGAAGTGTTTCGACAATATCCATACGGATAAGCGACTCATCTTCTGCGACAACAACTCGACGTTTAGTGGGAGTTTGGATTTCTTGGTCAGCCATGACTCAAGCCTAGGATATTCTTATAGATGTTAAGAGCCGAATTGGCGGAATGGCAGACGCGGAGCACTCAAAATGCTTTGTCTTCGGACGTGTGGGTTCAAGTCCCACATTCGGCACAAACAAGAAAAGCCCCTCAAATGAGGGGCTTTTCTATTGTGTTCTAGAGGTTTTCGTATGCGGGAGCCGCTGCGTTACGTGCATCCCCTACTTTGTGAACACGAAGGTCGTTGGTAGAACCTGCAATTCCGGGAGGGGATCCAGCAATAACGACGACCTTGTCGCCTGCTTCTGCCAGTCCTTCACCCAGAAGAAGGTCATCTACCTGACCAAACATCTGGTCAGTGTGTGTCACTGCATCAACCAAGTAAGATTTGACGCCCCACGTCAGAGCCATGCGGCGACGAATGTGTTCATGAGGAGTCAGAACAATCATGGGGATGTCTGAACGCAGGCGGGCCATGCGACGAGCAGAATCACCAGATTCGGTAAAGACACAGAGGTACTTTGCATCAACGAATTCAGCAACTTCCTTTGCAGCCAAAGTTATTGCTCCACCCTGGGTGCGAGGCTTGGTGCCAAGCGCAGGAATACGCTCAATACCGTGGTCTTCTGTGGATTCAATGATGCGTGCCATTGTGGCAACGGTGATTGTGGGGAATTCACCGACACTGGTTTCACCAGAAAGCATGACTGCGTCTGTTCCATCTAGAACAGCGTTAGCGCAGTCGGAGGCTTCTGCACGGGTCGGGCGTGGGCTCGAGATCATGGATTCAAGTACTTGAGTTGCCACAATGACAGGCTTGGCCCAACGGCGTGCGAGTTCGACGGCACGCTTTTGAACAATAGGAACAGCCTCTAAAGGAAGCTCGACACCGAGGTCGCCTCGAGCAACCATGATGGCGTCAAACGCATCAACGATTTCTTCTAAGTTATCGACTGCTTGTGGCTTCTCAACCTTGGCAATGACAGGAAGACGAACACCTTCTTCGTCCATGATTTCGTGGACACGCTTGATGTCTGCAGCATCACGAACGAAGCTCAACGCAATGAAATCCGCACCCAAACGGAGACCCCAACGCAGGTCGGCTTCGTCTTTGTCAGACAGCGCAGGAACGTTCACTGCTACACCGGGAAGGTTGATTCCTTTGTTGTTGGAAACAGGCCCAGGAACCTCAACAACTGTGGTGACTACGGTTCCATCGGTTTCCAGAACGCGGAGTGTGACCTTACCGTCATCAATCAGGAGTGGATCGCCTGGCTTGACGTCCTGAGGAAGGCCCTTAAAAGTAGTGGAGCTGATCTCCTTATTCCCAACGATGTCTTCAATGGTTATCTTGAAGATGTCGCCTTCTGCGAGGTCGTAGGGTCCAGCTTCAAACTTGCCGAGTCGAATCTTGGGTCCTTGGAGATCAACAAGGACGGCAACGGGCTTGCCTACATCTTTAGCAGCCTTGCGTACGTTGCGATAAACCTCTTCGTGAACGTCGTAGGAACCGTGTGAGAGGTTCATACGAGCTACGTCCACACCAGCTTCGATGATTGACTTCAGGCTTTCATAGCTAGAAGTTGCTGGACCTAAGGTCGCAACGATTTTGGCGCGTCTCATGAAATGTCTCTTTCGTTTCAGTGGTGCCTGGTCGCAGGAGGGAGTTGCGACACAACTATCGTACTAAACCGCGAAGCCGCGGTCTGTGGGTGCTACCGGAGCTGGAAGCAACGTTTCACCTTCAAGGTAGCGGTCAACTGCTGCTGCAGCCGCGCGACCCTCGGCGATAGCCCAGACAATCAGAGATTGTCCGCGCCCAGCATCACCAGCAACAAAAACTCCAGGTTCTGCGGTTGCATAGTGATCATCACGATTGATGTTTCCACGCTGGTTGAAGCTTACGCTAAGTTCTGAGTTGGCAATGTCACCTTCTGGGCCAGTAAATCCGAGCGCTAGGAGGACCAAATCTGCAGGGATTTCTCTTTCAGTACCCGCCTTAGGAACACGGGCACCATCGACGAATTCAGTCTCAGCTACTCGTACAGCACGAACATTGCCGTCTTTATCGCCCAAGAACTCAACGGTTGAGACAAGGTACTCACGAGTACCACCCTCTTCGTGTGCACTTGCAACTTCAAAAAGGTTGGGAAACGTTGGCCACGGTTGAGAATCAGGGCGCTCTGTTGGTGGTTGCTTGCCAATAGCCAAGTTGGTCACCGAGGCTGCCTGGTGACGGTGAGCAGTACCTATACAGTCAGCACCGGTGTCACCGCCACCCAAAATTACAACGTGCTTGCCCTGAGCGTGAATCTGGTTGGGAACATCCTGACCATCAACTGCACGGTTGGACTGTGCAAGATAATCCATAGCGAAGTGAACACCGTTGAGGTCACGACCCGGGATGGGAAGATCACGAGGAACCATGGCTCCTGTTGCAATCACAACTGCGTCATAACGTTTGCGTAGGTCTTCCCAGGTAATGTCTGTGCCGATGTTGATGCCAGGGCGGAAACGCGTACCTTCTGCTTCCATCTGCTCTAGACGTCGATCGATGTGGATCTTTTCCATTTTGAAATCTGGAATACCGTAACGGAGAAGACCGCCGATCTTTTCGTCACGTTCATACACAGCAACTGTGTGACCGGCACGCGTGAGCTGCTGTGCAGCTGCAAGACCTGCAGGTCCTGAGCCAACTACAGCAACAGTTTTACCTGAAAGACGTTCTGGAATGAGAGGTGTAACCCACCCTTCATCGAAGGCCTTATCAATGATGGATACTTCAACCTGTTTGATGGTCACAGCAGGCTGGTTTATGCTCAATACACAGGAAGATTCACAGGGTGCAGGACACAGGCGTCCAGTGAATTCTGGGAAGTTATTGGTCGCATGAAGGCGATCAATTGCATCTTTGTCATCTCCTCGCCAGGTGAGGTCATTCCATTCGGGAATAAGGTTCCCTAGAGGGCATCCCTGGTGACAGAACGGAATTCCACAATCCATGCAGCGGCCTGCTTGACGCACTAGCGTTTCACGATCACCTGCTTCATAGACCTCTTTCCAGTCCATGAGTCTGATGGGAACGGGGCGACGAGCTGGAAGTTCACGTTGACGAGTGTTTAAGAAACCTTTGGGATCAGCCACCGGTCACCTCCATAATTTTTTGCCAGGTTGCATCCCCGTCTGGGTCAATACCTGCTTTCTCAGCATCCTGACGTACTTCTAATACCGCCGCGTAATCTCGCGGAACAACCTTGGTGAAGTCCTTAACCGATTTCTCAAAGTGGGCAAGAAGTGAAGCAGCTCGTGGTGACCCTGTCTCTGCAAGATGAGATTCGAGGATGTCCTTGAGGATTTCTGCATCTGCGCTTCCCAACTTCTCTAAACGAAGCTCGCCAGAACCAAGCGAATCTGCATTGACGTTATAGGGGTCTAGTGAATGTACGTAGGCAATGCCACCAGACATGCCAGCACCGAGGTTGCGACCCGTAGAACCGAGAATGACGGCAAGTCCACCGGTCATGTATTCAAGCGCGTGGTCCCCCACACCCTCGGCAACAGCGGTTGCACCAGAGTTACGAACCAAGAAGCGTTCACCAACAAGACCGCTGATGAAGATAGAACCGCTGGTAGCGCCATAACCAATAACGTTTCCAGCAATAACGTTCTCTTCCGGAGCAAACGTTGCGGAAGGTGAAGGCTTCACAACGATAGTGCCGCCAGAAAGTCCCTTACCTACATAATCGTTTGAGTCTCCAACCAAGCGCAAGGTGATTCCTGCAGGAACGAAGGCACCGAAAGACTGACCAGCTGTACCGGTTAGCGTGATGTCAATGGTTCCATGTGGCAAAGCGTCCTGACCATACTTCTTAGTCAATTCGTGGCCAAGCATGGTTCCCACAGCACGTTCTGTATTGCGGATAGGAAGCTCAATCGAGACAGGCTTCCCCTCAGACAATGCAGCACGAGACAGGTTAATGAGCTCGTTGTCGAAGTGTTCTTCGAGTTCGTGGTCCTGTGCACGTGCACGAATACGAGGTTCGTCTGCAAGGAACTTTGGTCCAACAAGAATGGGCTCAAGGTCTAGACCCTCAGATTTCCAGTGTTCAACTGCATCATTGACATTCAAGAGATCATTACGACCAATGATTTCGTCAAGGCTGCGATAGCCCAGCTCTGCAAGGTATTCACGAACTTCCTGAGCGATGAACTCAAAGAAGTTAACCACGAACTCTGGCTTACCCGTGAAGCGTGCACGAAGCTCAGGGTTCTGTGTTGCAACACCAACAGGGCAGGTGTCAAGGTGACACACACGCATCATGATGCAGCCTGAGACCACAAGCGGCGCGGTTGCGAAACCAAACTCTTCAGCCCCCAGGAGTGCAGCAACAATAACGTCGCGGCCGGTCTTGAGCTGACCATCTACCTGAACGGATACACGGTCACGCATGCCGTTG
Organism: Aurantimicrobium minutum; assembly: GCF_002355535.1. Lineage (NCBI taxonomy): Bacteria > Bacillati > Actinomycetota > Actinomycetes > Micrococcales > Microbacteriaceae > Aurantimicrobium > Aurantimicrobium minutum. The sequence continues at coordinate 580,827 of NZ_AP017457.1, read as the reverse complement.
AGCATCAGAGTCTGCTGGGCTTCAGCTAGACCTAGCTCCCACGGCGTTCCAGCGTGCTTGAGGGAGTTCAGTGGGCTTGCACCTGTACCACCGTCGTGGCCTGAAATCAGAACGACGTCAGCAAGGGCCTTAGAAACACCCGCAGCAACAGCACCAATACCGGACTGGCTCACGAGCTTCACATGCACGCGAGCAGCGGGGTTAGCGCGCTTCACATCGAAGATCAATTGCTTGAGGTCTTCAATGGAGTAAATGTCGTGATGTGGAGGTGGAGAAATCAAACCGACGCCGGCGGTTGCGTGACGTGTGCGCGCAATCCAAGGGTAAACCTTGTTGTTGGGGAGCTGTCCTCCTTCACCAGGCTTAGCACCTTGTGCCATCTTGATCTGAATGTCATCAGCGTGAGTGAGATACATGCTGGTGACACCAAAACGACCAGAAGCAACCTGCTTGATGGCAGAACGGCGTGTGGGGTCAAGAAGACGGGCAACGTCTTCACCACCCTCACCGGTGTTGCTCTTGGCACCAATAGAGTTCATCGCAATTGCGAGTGTCTCGTGAGCCTCAGGTGAAATCGAGCCATAGCTCATCGCACCAGTTGAGAAGCGTTTCACGATTGACTCTACTGATTCAACTTCATCGAGAGGCACAGGGTTACGCTTGCCTGTTTCGAGGGTGAAGAGACCTCGAAGGGTCATCAGTTCACGAGTCTGATCGTCGACCAGCTTGGTGTACTCACGGAATGTGTCGAAACGACGTTCACGTGTGGAGTGCTGAAGCTTGAACACAGTTTCAGGGTTGAACAAGTGCGGTGCTCCATCGCGACGCCACTGGAACTCGCCACCAGTGGTCAAACGCTCAGTTGTCAGCGGCGCACCATCGGAGGGGTAGGCAGAAGCATGGCGAGCAAGGTTTTCAGCAGCAATAACATCGATGCCCACTCCCCCAAGCTTGCTGGTGGTTCCAGTGAAGTACTGGTCAACAAACTCCTGAGAGAGACCAACTGCTTCGAAGGTCTGCGCGCCGGTGTAGGACGAGACGGTTGAAATACCCATCTTCGACATCACCTTCAGAACACCCTTACCGAGTGCCTTGATGACGTTCTTGGTTGCCTTCTCCGTCGTCACACCCGTGATGAATTCATCACGGACTAATTGCTCGCACGTTTCCATCGCGAGGTAGGGGTTGACAGCAGAAGCACCATAACCCAGCAATACAGCGACATGGTGAACTTCACGAACGTCACCGGCTTCAACAACAATGCCAACTTTGGTGCGGTTTTCAGTACGAATCAGGTGGTGATGAACCGTCGAAACCATCATCAAGGATGGAATGGGGGCCATATCTGAGTTCGAGTCACGGTCAGAAAGCACGATGAACTTGATGCCCTGAGCAATTGCCTCATCTACTTCTTCACAGAGCTGCGCTAGGCGCTTCTCCATGGCACGAGGACCCTTATTGACTTTGTAAAGTCCTTTGAGCTTGATTCCTTCACGGGCACCGTTCTTTCCACGAATGTGGAGAACCTTTGCCAGTTGATCGTTATCAATCACAGGGAAATCGAGAACAACCTGTTCAGTGTGCTCGGGACCGGCAGCTAGCAAGTTTCGCTCGGGACCCAAACCCAACTTCAGGCTGGTCACAACCTCTTCACGAATGGAGTCAAGAGGGGGATTGGTTACTTGTGCAAACTGCTGAACAAAGTAATCGAAAAGTAAACGTGGACGAGAAGAAAGAACAGCAATAGGAGTATCTGTTCCCATAGCACCGAGAGGCTCTGCACCGGTTTTTGCCATAGGAGCAAGCATGATGCGTAGTTCTTCTTCGGTGTATCCGAAAGTGCGCTGACGACGAATAACCGAGCTACGGGTGTGAGCAATGTGCTCACGCTCGGGGAGTTCTTCGAGGTCAATACGCGACTGGTCAATCCATTCCTGCCAGGGACCAGAAGCGGCGAGTTCGCTCTTGATTTCATCATCGGAGATGATGCGACCGGCAACGGTGTCGACCAATAACATCTTGCCTGGCTGTAAACGGCCCTTCTGAACAACCTTTGCGGGGTCAACGTCGTAAACGCCAATTTCAGAACCCACGACAATGAGACCGTCATCGGTAACAAGGTAACGTCCAGGGCGCAAACCGTTACGGTCCAGCGTTGCTCCAACAAGAGAACCGTCAGTAAAGCAGATTGCTGCAGGACCATCCCAAGGCTCCATCAAGGAGGAGTGGTACTCGTAGAACGCACGACGTGTGGGATCCATATCTGGCTGGTTTTCCCATGCCTCGGGAACCATCATCATGATTGCGTGAGGAAGTGAACGGCCAGCCAAAGTGAGAAGTTCAACTACCTCGTCGAAAGATGCACTGTCCGAAGCGCCAGGGGTGCATATAGGTAGTAAATCCTTCATGTCGCCAAGGAGTTCGGACTCTAACTGCGACTGACGGGCACGCATCCAGTTACGGTTTCCCTGAACAGTGTTGATTTCACCGTTGTGACAGATGAAACGGAATGGGTGTGCCAGCGGCCACGAGGGGAAGGTGTTCGTGGAATAACGAGAGTGCACCAGAGCGAGAGTGGAAGCAAAACGCACATCACTGAGATCTGGATAGAAAGGCTCCAGCTGCAAGGTGGTAACCATGCCCTTGTAAACAAGGGTGCGCGAAGACAAAGATGCAAAATAGATTTCACATTCACGTTCAACGCGCTTGCGTAAACGGTAAATCAGGCGGTCCAGTTCGATGCCGAAAAGGTCTCCTGAAGAAGATGTGACGAAAGCCTGTTCAATAGCAGGCATCGCTTCGCGTGCGAGCTTTCCGAGGTTCTCAGGAGCAGTTGGAACAACACGCCACCCTAAAACCTTGAGTCCTTCGCTGTGTGCAATTTCAGCAAAGCGAGCTTGAATCGCTGCTCGTTCGGATTCTTTCAAAGGAAGAAATGCGTTACCAACGGCATAAGTACCAGCAGAAGGAAGCTCGAAGTCAACGACTTCACGCAAGAACGCATCAGGAATCTGAGTCAAAATACCGGCCCCGTCACCAGTACCAGCATCAGATCCAACAGCACCTCGGTGCTCGAGGTTACGAAGAGAACTCAATGCGACATCAATGATGTCGTGCCCAGGAATGCCTCGCAAAGTTGCGACCATGGCTAAACCACAGGCGTCTTTTTCTAGTGCGGGGTCATAAAGACCTTGGGCAGTGGGTGCCAATGAAAAGCGTTGATGGGGAGTCGCTAGCGACATGGAACCCTCCTCTCGAAACCGTTAATCGGGAGGGACAACGTTGGCCCTTAAGTCATCAGGAATAGTGGAACGTGGGAGTTTGTCGCTCGTGGGAACTTCCTTGCCGCTTGTGGCGGGGCGAAGTGTCGAAGTTACATCGATAACGGGGGCATCTTTGCCCGGATCCGACTGAAATAACTTACTTGTCCAACTTTACAGCAGGACCGCCCTCTACGTAGACACTGGGCTCTTTACCTGAGTGCCGACGGTTCTGAATGAGAATAATCAACACACCGACTAAAACAGCTAGGAGGGCCGCCCACACATTGGTACGGATAGAGAAGAACGTTTCACTCGAATCCAGGCGATATGTCTCGAAAACAGATCTACCAATCCCATACCAAATCAAATACACACCAAATGCTTTACCCCAACGAAGGTAGAACTTGCGTTCGAGTGCAAGGATGACAAACACTCCCAACAGATTCCACAGAATTTCATAGAGAAACATCGGGTGGAACAAGGTGCCTTCGGGCAATCCAACAGGGAATGCTGGGTTGGTTGATTCGATTTCAAGGCCCCAAGGCAACGTGGTGGGCTGACCGAAAAGTTCATGGTTGAAGTAGTTTCCTAAACGGCCAGTTGCTTGTGCAATCAACATCGCAGGTGCAAGTGCGTCTGCGAATGACCAGAAACGAATACCGGTTTGCTTACAGCCGATCCACGCTCCAACTGCTCCACCTAAGAGTGAGCCGAAGATAGCGTTTCCACCTTCCCAGATAAAGAAGACTTTCATCAGATCTGCACCCTCATAAAAATAGTCAGCGGGGTGGGTGAAGACGTGATAAAAACGAGCGCCAATGATCCCTAGCGGCACTGCCCACAAGATGATGTCTAGGACAACACCTCGTTCAGCGCCACGCTTGGTAAGGCGTGCATCTGTAATCCACGCTGCCAAGGCAATGCCGGCAAGAATACACAGCGCATAAATGTGAACGCGAAGTGGACCTAGCTCGAAATATTGAATCGAGGGGCTTGGAATACTTGTAATCAGATGCACAATGCCAGTTTAGGTTGGAAAGAGAGCAATAGGTTATTTCCCTCGAGCGAGTTCTTCTGCAACGGACCGAAGTGAATCAATACCGCCATCGTTCAGAGACTTGACAAGAGCAGAACCGACAATCGCACCATCGCCGTAAGCCAATACCTCGCTCACCTGGGCGCCGTTTGAAATGCCTACCCCGACGCCGACGTGGGTAGCTCCAACTGTGCGAAGCCGTGCAACGAGAGATTTCGCAGCGACATCTACGTCTTGTCGGGCCCCAGTAATCCCCATCGTTGAAACCGCATAAACAAATCCTCGACTGTTCTGTACCGCCTGTGCAAGACGTTCATCTGTGGAGGACGGAGCTGCCAAGAACACGCGATCTAGGTCATATTTTTCTGCAGCAGCAAGCCACTCTCCTGCTTCATCTGGGATGAGGTCGGGAGTAATAAGACCCGCACCACCAGCAGCAGCAAGATCAGACGCAAACTTGTCCACGCCATATTGAATAACCGGGTTGAAATAGGTCATCAATAGAACAGGAATATCAACACGAGCGGTGATTTGCTTCACTGCTTCGATGGCTTGAGGCAATTTGAATCCGTTTGCCAAAGCAACCTGAGTAGCTTCCTGAATGACCAAACCATCCATGACAGGATCAGAGTAAGGAACACCCAACTCGAGGACGTCTACACCACTTTCAACGAGAGCTACTGCAGCTTCAATACTTTGTTCGAGCGTGGGGAAACCAACAGGAAGGTAGCCAATTAGCACCTTGCCTTTAGCGGAAATAGCTGCTTCAACCTTCGAACTCATGCTGCTCCCCCATCTAGAATGCCGAAGTACTTAGCAGCTGTTTCCATGTCTTTGTCTCCACGACCAGAATTATTCACCAAAATTATCGCATCAGGACCAAGCTCTTTACCTAGCTGCAGAGCACCTGCAAGGCCGTGTGCAGTTTCGATAGCGGGAATGATTCCTTCGGTGCGAGCTAATAGTCGGAGGGCATCCATTGCCTCTGCATCCGTGATGGGGCGATAGTGTGCTCGACCAATGTCATTCAACCAGGAATGCTCTGGACCGACACCGGGATAGTCCAAACCGGCAGAGATGGAGTGAGACTCGATTGTCTGTCCATCTTCGTCTTGGAGCATGTAGGAACGAGCGCCGTGTAGAACACCGGGGCGACCCTTGGTGATCGTTGCAGCGTGTTCAGGTGTGTCTACACCGCGACCCGCTGCTTCAAAACCATACAGACCAACCGTGGGGTCGTCTAGGAAAGCATGGAAGATACCAATGGCGTTTGAACCACCACCAACGCAAGCAGCGACAGCGGTAGGAAGTTGTCCAGTGATATCAAGCATCTGTTCACGAGCTTCTTCACCAATAATCTTGTGGAAATCACGGACCATGACAGGGAACGGGTGAGGTCCAGCTACAGTACCGAGCAAATAGTGCGTGGTGTCAACGTTGGCAACCCAGTCACGAAGTGCCTCATTGATGGCATCTTTGAGGGTGCGAGAACCGGTGGTGACCGGAATGACTGTGGCGCCGAGCAAACGCATGCGTGCCACATTGAGCGCCTGACGCTCAGTGTCAACTTCACCCATGTAGACAACACATTCCAGACCAAACAGGGCAGCTGCAGTGGCGCTGGCAACACCATGTTGGCCTGCACCGGTTTCTGCAATAATGCGTGTCTTTCCCAATCGCTTTGCTAAGAGGGCTTGCCCCAAAACATTGTTGATTTTGTGACTGCCAGTGTGGTTGAGATCTTCCCGCTTGAGGAAAATACGAGCACCACCGGCGTGCTCCGCAAAACGAGGAACTTCCGTAATGATGGAAGGCCGACCTGTATAGGTGCGGTGAAGATCCGCTAATTCCTGCTGAAAACCGGGGTCAAGTTTGGCAAGTTCATAGGCTGCTGAAAGCTCATCCAGTGCAGCGATGAGTGATTCGGGAACAAAGCGTCCGCCGTATTCACCAAAGTAAGGACCAAGTTCATCGCGAAGAGCCATTTATACCGCCAGGAAGGATTGGAGGGTTGCTGCAGGGTCAGAGGTGACGAGAGCTTCACCTACGAGTACGACGTCAGCACCTGCGTCTCGATAGTGCTGAACATCTGTTGCGTTTCGTACTGCTGATTCTGCCACTTTGATGACGCCAGCAGGAATCTCGCCAACGAGTGAAGCAAAGAGATCTCTATCAAGCTCAAAGGTACTTAAGTTTCGCGCATTAACACCAATCAACTTCGCATCAATATCTAGCGCACGATGAAGTTCTTCACGTGAGTGTGTCTCGACAAGTACGGTAAGGCCCAAAGAGAGAGCGAACGCGTTCAGTTCGGCCAGAAGTTCTTGATCTAGTGCAGCAACAATGAGCAGAACAAGATCGGCTCCAGCAGCACGAGCTTCGAGGATTTGATACTTTTCAGCAATGAAGTCTTTACGCAAGACAGGAACAGAAACCTCGGCTCTGACAGCACGCAGATCATCAAGGGTTCCTTTAAATTTCCGGCCTTCTGTCAAGACGCTGATAGTAGAAGCGCCATTGGCAGCGTAAGTGCGTGCAAGTGCAGCGGGATCAGATATTGGGGCAAGGTCGCCACGAGATGGACTTGCTCTTTTTACTTCAGCAATCACTTTGATGTGATCGCTAGGTGCAAGAAATTGAAGACCATCCAGTGCAGGAGTCTGCGCTAATGCTGCTGCTTCAACTTGTGCAAAGGATACAAATTCACGACGTGCAGCCGCATCAGCCAGTGCACCAGCTGTCAGGTCGGACAGCATTTAGTAGTGGTGTGGCTTGGGGGTGAACTTAGGACCGTTCACACCATAACCAAGCTTTGCCAGAAGGAATCCAAGTCCCCATCCGACAAAAATTCCGACGGCAGAAGCCCAGACAAGCCATTCAATCGCGAGGAAGAATGCGGTTGTCCCAATGACAAAAAATACCAACATGGTAATTACAGCGGTCCATGCCGCGGGCGAGTTGCCCTCTCCTGGATCAGCGATGTCGTTGCTCATGTCACTCCTCAGTAAAAATTTCACTTCAAATTCTAGTTGATAGTTGGGTCGATTCCGTGGCTCAACGAGTCCCAGGCGTCAATATTTACCGAGGAACTATCTTTGTTTTCTCCAACGGTGCTCTGTCGAGGCTTTGCTTGTACTGAATCTGAGCTGCTTGGGTCAACTCTGTCAAACTTTCGACTACCGGTACCCCATTTACCTGCGGTGAACACAATGATGATTCCCAAAGGGACAAGAAGGATTCCTGCAACTACGGAAATACCCGGCCAAGCCGTTAACGAAGATGAAAGAACGAAAGTCCGTAAAGTTTCAATGTCGCTGATTGCACTCAACGAAGTCAGCTGTGGTGCTGCTGTAAGAACTGGGTCAGTCCAGGCAGAAACGCCGATAAACACAACAGCGATGCCAAGTCCCAAGAGCAAAACACCCAGTATTCGACGAATGACAACTGATGACAGTGCAAGCGCTGCGGTAATTGCAAAGCCAGCTAGTCCAAATGCACTCAAACCTGGTGCAGCTATCTGACCGGATACCGCCAGACCCTCAGAATTCTCAGTTGGAAAGGTAACTTCAAGGAAAAACCATGTTTGTGACCAGCTAATCAGAATGGCTGCTGACAGGACGAAAGCCGCAAACAGAGAGTATGTCTTGAACTTTCGGTAGTTCATGGTCACACCTTCTTCAATGCGTTAGCGATAGCCACAGCACGCAAGGGAGCAGCTGCCTTGTTTTGAGTTTCGAGATATTCGGTTTCAGGTACTGAATCCATCACGAGGCCAGCACCTGCCTGGACATAAGCCTTGTCATCTTTGAGTACAACCGTGCGAATAGCGATAGCCAAATCAGCATCCCCTGCGAAGTCAAAGTATCCAACTACTCCCCCATACACGCCGCGTTGAGCAGGTTCGAGGTCGTCAATGATTTCGAGGGCTCGGGGTTTAGGAGCGCCGCTGAGCGTTCCTGCAGGAAAAGTGGCCCGGAATACATCAACGGGACCCTTTCCTGAAACTAGGTCTCCTTCAACTGAACTAACGATGTGCATGATGTGCGAGAAACGTTCCACGCGCATGAACTCAGTAACCTCTACTGAACCAGCATCACAGACCCGCAAGAGATCATTACGAGCAAGGTCAACAAGCATTAAGTGCTCAGAACGTTCCTTGTCATCTGCCAGCAGATCAGTCTCTAATTCAAGATCTTGTTCAGGATTTGCACCCCGTGGCCTCGAACCTGCAATCGGGTGTGTAAAGACACGCCCCGAGGACACCTTGACAAGAGCCTCTGGGCTGGAACCCACAATTGAGTAGGGATTACCATCAACAGTTTCCAGCGCCAACAAATACATGTATGGGCTAGGGTTCAAGCTCCGGAGCACGCGATACACATCTTCAGGAGAAGCTGAATTATCAGCATCGAAGCGTTGTGAGATCACTACCTGGAACACATCACCATCGACGATGTGCTTCTTTGAAGCAACTACTGCGTCAAGGAAATCCTGTTTGGGTGTGCGAAGACGCGGTTTGGCGGCCGCATCAAGGTCAATGTGCGCCAAGCCGACGGGTCCAGGAACGGAAAGTCGGAGTTGCAGATCATCCAATCGCGCTTGTGCACTGGTGAAGAGTTCTTCAGATGAAGGTGAATCACCCAGAACAAGAACGTTGGAGATCAGTGTGACTGTTCCAAATTTGTGATCGAGAACGATGACCTCGCGTGAAAAACTTAAACCCTGTCGAGGAATAGAGAAATCAGCAGGAGGTTCACTTGGAAGTTTCTCCAACTCTCGAATGGCTTCCCATCCGATAAAACCTACGAGTGCACCCGTCAGTGGAGGCATCCCCTCGATGTGAGGTGTCTTCCAACGTCGGTAAAGAGCATCCAACGCGCTAAGTCCTGTCGCTGGGATCTCACTGCCGAAGGCATCTTGTGATGACAGCCCATAATCTTGCCACTGAGGAGTTCCGTCGTGATCGGTAATGACTCCATAGCTCGAAACCCCGACGAAGGAGAATCTGGACCAAATACCGCCCTGTTCTGCGGATTCGAGTAGAAATGAGCCAGGTACACCCGAAGCAAGCTTCCGATAAATGCTGATGGGGGTTTCAGCATCTGCAAAAAGTGACCGGGTGACAGGAATTACTTTGTGTCCCTCAGCAAGCAATGAGCTGAAAGACTGCAAGTTGGTGTCGTACTTAGCCACTACTCCCCCTGACCAATCACAGAAGTGTCAACTTCGTCGACAGCGGCAACCTCATATTCTTCAAAACAAGTGCGTGATCCGGTGTGGCACGCAGCACCAATCTGTTCAACACCGATGAGCAAAGTATCAGCATCACAGTCGTGGTGCACTGAACGAACGAATTGAGCGTGACCGCTAGTGTCACCTTTTCGCCAATACTCTTGGCGGGATCGAGACCAGAAAGTGACTCGCCCTTCAGCGAGAGTTCTTCGCACTGCCTCAGGGTTCATGTATCCGAGCATCAGAACATCGTTGTTGGAAACATCTTGAATGATTGCGGGGATCAAACCTTGCGAGTCATACTTCAAGCTGGATGGATCGAAAGCTGACATTTATCGCACCTCAACCCCATCATTTTTCAAAACTGACTTTACTTCTCCAATAGTGACAGCTTTGGAGTGGAAAATACTGGCAGCAAGTGCTGCGTCTGCTCCTGCGCAAATAGCAGGGGGAAAATCATCTGCTGACCCGGCGCCTCCACTGGCAATAATGGGGACAGAACTAATCTCTCGAATTGCAGAGATTAATTCGAGGTCGAAACCATCTTTAGTTCCATCTGCATCAATTGAATTCACCAGAAGCTCACCAGCGCCTCGATTAATGGCCTCGCGAGCCCATTCAAGCGCGTCAATGTCTGTGAGTTCGCGACCTCCATGAGTCGTCACAACGAAACCAGATGGGGTCGATGCTGACCTAGTGATGTCCAAGGACAGCACAAGTACTTGTGCTCCATAACGGCCAGATATTTCATCCACCAACTCGGGTCGTTTAATGGCTGCGCTGTTGACGCCGACCTTGTCTGCACCATGAGCGAGTAACTGGGCAACATCCTCAACGGTGCGAACACCGCCACCGACTGTCAATGGAATAAAAACCGCATCTGCCGTGCGTGCAACGACGTCAAACATGGTGGAACGGTTTTCTACCGTGGCTTTGACGTCGAGAAACGTAATCTCGTCTGCACCTTGCTCGTAGTAGTAACGAGCAAGCTCAACAGGATCTCCCTGATCTTTCAGATTCAGGAAGTTGACCCCCTTGACTACTCGACCATCAGCTACGTCGAGGCAGGGAATGATGCGAACAGCTACTGACATGGTTACAGGCGAGCAGCGTGAATCGCAGAAACCAATATGGCGCGGGCACCAAGGTAATAGAGCTTGTCCATGACGTCATTACGATCCGCACGTGGAACCATAACTCGCACGGCAACCCATTCGGGGTCGTGCAGTGGGCTAACTGTGGGTGACTCAATACCAGGTGCAATCGCACAAGCTTCATCTAGGAATTTCTTAGGTACGTCGTAATCCATCAGGACATACTGTTTTGCCACAAGAACACCCTGCAAACGACGCATCAGGGTGCTAATGCCATCGATGGAGGCATCGCGACTAATCAACACAGCTGTGGATTCGAGGATGACAGGGCCGAAGATATCCAGACCAGCCTTACGCAGAGTCGAACCGGTAGAGACAACATCAGCAACAGCGTCGGCAACACCCAAGCGAACGGCCGATTCAACAGCACCGTCCAACTTGACCAGGTTTGACTGCACTCCGGCTTGTGCAAGGAAAGTACCCACGAGACCTGGGTAGCTCGTAGCAACACGCTTTCCTGCGAGATCGGAAAGATCTGAGAAAGATCCTGCAGGCCCAGCAAAACGAAATGTGGAGTCACCGAATGAAAGTTCGGCAATTTCTTTAGCTTCTGAGTAAGAATCAAGCAGTAAATCGCGGCCTGTGATTCCTACATCCAGCGCACCCGAACCAACATATGTGGCGATATCTCTCGGACGAAGATAGAAGAACTCCACACCATTCCGAGTATCGGAGTAGTGGAGATCTCTGGGATCTTTACGACCGGTGTATCCGGCTTCGTAGAGCATTTCTGCTGATATCTCAGCTAAAGAGCCTTTGTTTGGAATAGCTACGCGCAACATTTGAATAAACCTTTGTGAAGTGGAAATGAAACTCAGCGTTTAGAGATGATGGTTGACTTCGTCGAGCGAGATGCCCTTGGCAATCATCAAAACCTGCACATGGTAGAGAAGCTGAGAAATTTCTTCGGCAGTTGCCTCGTGAGATTCGTATTCAGCAGCCATCCAGACTTCTGCTGCTTCTTCAACGATTTTCTTACCAATAGCGTGAACGCCAGCATCAAGTTCAGCTACAGTTCGCGAACCTTCTGGGCGCTCGACAGCCTTTGCTGAGAGCTCGGAGAAGAGGGAATCAAAAGATTTCACCTCTTAAGGCTACCCTGCTCGAACTAGTGCTTGTGCCCATAGTGAGCCGCAGCTCTCAAACCAGCAATGGCCTTTTCTGGATTTCCAGAGTTATAGACGCTTGAACCAGCAACAAAAGTGTCTGCACCGGCTTCTGCGGCAATGACGATGGTGTCCAGGGTGATGCCACCATCTACTTGCAGCCAGACGTCTAGACCTGATTTCTTTCGTGCTGCATCAAGCAACTCGAGCTTAGGCATGACATCAGGGATAAACGATTGCCCACCAAAACCGGGTTCAACTGTCATCACGAGAATTTGATCAAACTCGGGCATGAGTTCCAGGTATGGCTCAATATCAGTACCTGGCTTTACCGCTAGACCTGCTCGAGCACCGATTTCACGCAAACGGCGCGCGACTGCAACGGGATTGTCTGTGGACTCAGCGTGAAAGGTCACCGAATACGCACCAAGTTCTGCATAACCGGGCGCCCAGTGTTCAGGATTCTCAATCATGAGGTGAACATCAAGAGGGATTGGCGACACATCCTGAATGCGCCCAACCATCTGCGGGCCAAAAGTGAGATTGGGGACAAAATGATTGTCCATCACATCGACATGTGCAAGATCTGCAGTTGCTATGGCACCCAAGTCTCGTTCCATGTTGACGAAGTCAGCAGAAAGAATGCTGGGATTGATCCGAATAGCCATGTTCTCAGCCTATTCCGACTTAGTCAGAAGTGACATGAACATGGCATCTGTGCCATGTCGATGCGGCCACAGCTGAACAGATAATGAATCTCCGGCAATATCCATGGATTCCATTGCTACTTCAGATAAAGCAGAACGTGCATCAAGCTCAGAAACATTCTGATTCTTTCGAAGTGCACCTTCGACTATTGCTCGAGTCTCGGCCAGGTGCGGAGAACACGTGACATAGGCAAGAACTCCCCCGGGCTTCAGCGCTTGAAGCGCGCTGGTGAGAAGTTGAGCCTGCAGCGCGGTGAGATCACCAACATCCTTAGGAGATTTTCTCCATCTAGCCTCGGGACGGCGTCGCAGAGCTCCTAATCCAGTACATGGAGCATCAAGAAGAATACGATCAAAGGTATTTGGCTGGACCAGTCCAATATCAACACCATCTCCGGTAACAACGTTAACGTCAGGAAGGATGGCTAGGGCTTTACGAACCAGGTCTGCACGTCCTGGAATAACTTCATTTGCAGTTAATTCAGCTCCACCTAGTGTTGCTTCTGCAGCCAGAAGTGCCGCTTTGCCGCCTGGACCTGCACACATATCCAGCCACTTCTCGCCTGGTGTGATCTCGTGGTGACGAGAGAGAACGAGGGCAGCAAGTTGAGAGCCTTCATCTTGAACACGAACGACACCTTCTCGCACGCGAGCAAAACGCGTTGGGTCACCACCAGTATTCAACGACATCCCTAGAGGTGAGTAGTTCGTGGGTTCACCTTCTACTTCGTCGTTGGCATCAACGAAACCGGGAAGCTCAACTAGAGTCACTCGAGGGTTGACGTTGTCACTTGCCAGGAGATTCTCGAGCTCTTCACCTCTATTCTCTGCTTCCAAGCTTTGCTTGAGGGCACGAACGATCCACACAGGATGCGAATACAGAGCAGCGAGACGCTCATCTGCATTCGAGATGTCTTTAGTGATGAACTCTTGCCAGTCTTCTAGGTCGTGACGACTTGTGCGGCGAAGGACAGCGTTGACGAAACCAACCGCACCGAGTGAAGCCATGTGTTCGGCAAGGTTCACACTTTCATTAACTGCTGCATGCTGTGCCACTCGCATATTCAGTAGTTGATGAACTCCCATGCGAAGAATGTTCAACACAACTAAATCAATGGTGTCGATATCGCGTGCTGCTGCATTTGCAATGACACGGTCATAAAACCCTTGCATCCGCAATGTGCCATAAGTGAGTTCTGTGGCTAGGCCAGCATCATTTGAGCTAAGTCCAAACTCTTTGATCTTTGCGGGTAGGGCAAGGTTTGCATAGGCGTCATCAACATCAACGGCCATGAGTACCTCAAAAGCAACCAGACGCGATGGCGTAACAGGCCTCGAACGTCGTGGTCCTTTTGTAGGCGGTCTTTTGTCGTTGTTCACGAAACGTGTACTACTTCCTGTCTGAGGCCACGAAACCAGTCCATGGCAGACATTCCTTGTTTACCAGCCGGTTGAACGCTGATCAGTTCTAGAGAACCAGTAACGCATCCCAGATAAAGCTTTTTAGAAACTGAGGTGATTGCAGAAGGAACTACCTCTTCATCCGTCCCTAATCGGGCCTCAACAATCTTGAGACGTTCGTCACCGAGGAGGACGAAGGCACCAGGTTCTGGAGTAACACCTCTGAATTGGTTATAGACAGATTCTGAATCCTGAGAGAGGTTGAGGTGACCATCTTCTAGAGAAAGTTTTCGAGCGTAGGTTGACTCACCAATTTGAGGCTTGGGCTCTGCAAACCTAGTGTCAATAGATCGCACTACATCTAAAACTTGCCGTGCACCAAGAACCGAGAGCCTCGTCAGCAACTCCCCCGCGGTTTCATCCGGAAGGATGAGCCACTCCCGTGAGTCATAAACATCACCGGCATCTAGTTCTTGAACTAGTTGAAAGACAGAAGAACCAGCCTGTGATGCACCAGAAATGACCTGCCATTGAACCGGTGCAGCACCACGCCAGTGAGGCAAAGTTGAGAAGTGAAGATTGATCCAGCCTAGTTTCACAGAATCAAGAGTCTGCTGTGGGAGTAAAGCACCATATGCAACCACAACACCTAAGTCAGCTGCAGAATCTTCAATTGCTTTCTGAACTTCATCTTCAATGCGATTGGCGTAAATCACTGGAATACCCTGGGCAATTGCAACCTGTGCTACCGGAGACGGAGTCAAGATGCGCTTGCGACCTTGAGGTGCATCTGGCCTCGTCAACACGGCAACAACCTCGAAGTCACTGCTGATCAGGGCTTCGAGGGTGGGAACAGCGGCCTCTGGAGTGCCTGCGAAAATTATCTTCACAACACCCACCTCACACGAGAAAACATTAGAGCGAGTCGATATCAGGGTCGTCGAAACGCACTCTCAGTCTAAGCACTCGCGCAGCACGCTCTGATGAGGCAGGCGGCTTCTTAGAGCGTCTAGCAGACGTAATTACTGCTGCACGGAGATGTGTAGCTAACTTTTCGCCGTCTTTATATACAAAGAAGACGAGCGCGCGGGAAGAACCATCTGGTTGACCGACCGGGCCAAGAACACGATAGCCCGCAAGCATAGGCAGTTCATCACAGGTTGTCCGAACCATCTCTGCAGAGCCAGAAATCGAAACCACGCGCACGGCTGGTGGCAAATTTAGCTGCATTCGATCAGCTAACTCATGCGCTGCCCACCGAACTTGTGCAGATTCAACCAAAGTCCGACCAAGAGCCACTCCAGCACCATTAATAAACACTGTGGCATCTGGCTTAGCCAGGGCAATGGTGTTACTCCAATTACGAAGTACATCTTCGTCAACTCGGAAGGCCTCTCTTCCTCTCAGGCGTTCACCGTCTAAGAGCAAGATGGCAGCATAACCGCCCTCAGCAACCGGTTCTGCACCTGGAGTCGCAACAACAACTGCGGGTGTAGCTGGAACGGACGTGATGATGTGCCCACCATCCGCAACTATGACCTTCACTCCAGGAAACGCTCGACCGATTTCATCAGACGTACGCTCTGTACCAGCGGCAATCGATCGAAGTTGTTTTCCGCCACAGTCTTGGCATGTCCATGAAGCATTGAGATTGCCACACCAACGACAGCTTGGAGAGGAATTTCGATGAGCTAAGTGCATTGGCCCATTACAGGAAGAACATGTTGCTCGCTCATTGCATCTGCTACACACCAGGGCAGGAGAGAATCCAGGGCTCGCAACTTGAACGAGCACAGGACCACGATCAAGTGCTTTCTTGGCACCTAACCAAGCGGCACTGGGAATTCGAGAGGGTGAAGTCCCCTCCTCGAGTTGTGCATCTGTGAGGACAATCTCGGGCTGAGCGACATCGCTGACTGGCGCCTCAGTGAAGAACCCAAGTTCAACTAGGCGCTGGGTTTCAAGTGAACGTGTGTGTGAAGCAAAGAGCAATGAGCAGCCAGTGAGCGACTGACGAACTAAGGCGACATCTCGAGCGTGTGTGTAAGGAGCAAGAGGTTCCTCGAAGTTGTGGTCTCCGTCATCCCACACAACCACGAGTCCCTCATTATGGGCTGGAGCCAGCGTTGCAGACCTGTTTCCGAGAATGATGAGGGGTTCTTCTGTGAGAGATCGTAAGTAGTTAACGTATCGCTCTTGCCCCGAAAGCTTTGCGTCAACACGAATGAAATGACCCTCTAGACCCGCCGCAATAAAGACTTTCTCAAGTTTCTCTATATCCCTAAAGTCAGGAACAGCTAGAACAGTGCTGGAACCCTTGACCAACTGTTCAACCGCAAGTGAAACAAACAGTTCTGTCCAATTCGAACCGGTTACCTGTGATGTCACTTCAAGCCGGGGCGGCACTTTGAGGGCAAGTCGAGAACCAGCAGAGACATCGAGTGCGGTGAATTCAGCGGGTTTCTCGGGAATTTCGCCACTGTATTGCTCTCGCTTCACAGATTCTGCAAGAAAAGCCTTTTCAGCTCGTACATAGCGTGCGGGGATGATCAAACGGAGAACATCCATGGCGGATCCTGCTTGTCGGTCCGCTATTTTGCGAGCGAGTTCGAGTGTGTCAGGTTTCAACAACGAAACAGGAGAAATAACTTTCTCGATGAACTGCAGGTCTCCCGTGAACTCAGGTTTTTCGCTCAGGGCAGTGACATACGCGTCAGAAAATCGTGCGCCGCCCCGCAGTGGGACAGAGACTTTTGAACCCACACGGACATCCCCAAGGAGTGACTCAGGGATACGGTATTCAAATACGTGGTCAAGCTGGGGTAACGAGGTGTCTAACAACACACTCGCAAACCCAGGTTGTGGGTTCACGTATTACAGACCAGCCAAACGGCGAAGTTCGTCAACCTTGTCGAGCTTTTCCCAGGTGAAATCAGGAAGTTCACGGCCAAAATGACCATATGCAGCTGTCTGACGATAGATCGGACGAAGAAGGTCTAATTCTCGAATGATGCCTGCTGGGCTGAGATCAAAGGTGTCCCGAATTGCCTTAATAATGACAGAGTCATCAACCTTGCCCGTTCCAAAGGTTTCCACGTAAAGACCTACTGGCTGTGCCACACCGATGGCATACGCTATCTGTACTTCAAGCTTTTCTGCAAAACCTGCGGCTACAGCATTCTTAGCGACGTGACGCATTGCATAAGCTGCCGAACGGTCGACCTTCGAGGGATCTTTTCCAGAGAAGGCACCGCCACCATGACGGCTTGCACCACCATACGTGTCCACGATGATTTTGCGTCCTGTGAGACCAGCATCACCCTTGGGACCGCCAATTTCGAACTTGCCCATGGGGTTGACCATGAAGTTTGTGTCGGCAGAGCTAAAACCAGCGTCTGCAAGAACAGGGCGAATGATGTAATCAATGACATCTGCGCGCAGGCTCTCAAGTGACGAATCTGCCTGTGGTGCATGTTGGGTAGACACCACTACCGTCTCGATGGTTCGAGGAATGATTCCCTCATAACCCACAGTGACCTGAGTTTTTCCATCAGGACGAAGATAAGCGAGCTGTCCGCTCTTGCGAGCTTCAGTCAAGCGTTCAGCAATGCGGTGTGAAAGATAGATTGGCAGCGGCATGAGCTGTGCAGTCTCTGTGGTGGCATATCCAAACATGATGCCCTGATCGCCAGCACCCTGCTCTTCTTGTCCGAATACGAGGTTGGCAATGTCAGGTGACTGTTGTCCGATGGAAACTGAAACACCACAGCTATCGCCATCAAAACCGATGTCTGACGAGGTGTAACCGATGTCTTTAACCACGTTGCGAACGATCTCAGGAATCTCCGCATAACCTTCGGTTGTAACCTCACCAGCAACGTGGACCAAACCAGTAGTAACAAGGGTTTCAACGGCTACTCGACTGCCCTTGTCCTGTTCGAGCAGATTATCCAGAATGCTGTCTGAAATCTGGTCACAGATTTTGTCGGGGTGTCCTTCTGTAACAGATTCGGAAGTGAATAGTCGTAAAGCGCTCATGGCGATTAGTCCTCTCGTGCGTAGACGTTGGATTGTGCCACGCGAATTACGCGTTGTGGAATGGCGGTGTTGCGATGCAATCGAGAATAGTGTCCGCTACAGACATCTTTGATCCGGTTGCAGTAATCAGAATATCTCCACCAGAAGCTAACACTGTGACGGTGTTACTTTCTGTTCCAAAGCCTTGATCCCAACCAACCTGATTGAGAATCAAAAGGTCGCACCCCTTACGGGCTAGTTTTTCCTGCCCGATTCGAATGAGTTCATCTTCCGTTGCGGTTTCTGCGGCAAAACCAACAATAATTTGTTCAGTTGTTTTGGCCAAAGCCAATTCTTTAAGGATGTCTGGGTTTTCAACGAGAGTGAGGTGGAGCTCTCCACCGTTGTCTACTTTCTTCAACTTTGAACCAGAGACAATATCCATACGATAGTCAGAAACTGCTGCTGCCATGATGACAATGTCGAACTCTGGTGAAAGAGTCATAACTTCACTGTGCATCTGCGCCGCAGTGGATACAGATACGAGATCCACTCCGGCAGGCGGTTCAACTTCGAGATGTGCTGCTATGAGTGTGACATCAGCACCACGTTGCATCGCACGTTGAGCGAGTGCAACCGCTTGCTTACCCGATGAGCGATTGCCAATAAAGCGAACAGGATCTAGTGGTTCACGCGTGCCACCACCGGTGATCAAGATTCGCTTACCGACGAGGTCAAGCTTTGTTTCACCGGAAACTGCCTCGTAGGCTGCCGCAATGATGTCTTCAGGTTCACTCATTCGACCTGGGCCAGAATCTGAACCAGTGAGTTGGCCCACACCTGGGCCTACAACGACGACACCACGAGAGCGCAACGTAGAAATATTCGCTTGTGTTGCGGGATTTTCCCACATCTCCGTGTGCATTGCTGGTGCTACAACAAGTGGACCACGTCGAGCGAGAACAGTGTTCCCCAGAAGGTCAGGAGCTAATCCAGCAGCAAATTGTGCGAGTGTATTAGCGGTAGCTGGAGCTACAACGATGACATCTGCTTGCTGTCCCAGGGCAACATGGCGAACTTGAGCTACATCGTCATACAGGCCGACATTAACGGGGTTACGACTGATTGCTTCGAGTGTCGGACGACCCACAAATTGCAGTGCGGCTTGAGTTGCTACCACGTCTACATGGTGTCCGTCTTTGACAAACTCTCGAACGACAGAAACTGCCTTATACACAGCAATGCCGCCGGTTATCCCGACGACAATGCGTAAAGGTGTGCGCGACACTTCAGGTGTCGATTCGGTTATTAGGCCGAAAGTGGACGAGCGATGAGCTTGTCCTCGTTGATTTCGTGCAAAGCGACGGAAAGCGGCTTGTCGTCAATGTTGGAGTCAACGAGGGGACCAACGTTGTCGAAGAGGCTTCCTTCGTGAAGATCAGAGTAATAGTCATTGATCTGACGAGCACGCTTAGAGGCGAAAATCACCAGAGCATACTTTGAATCAACCTTTGAGAGCAGGTCATCGATTGGTGGATTGATAATTCCTTCAAGCTTGGTAGCCATGTTTTACTCCTTGATAAGTCCCATTAAGTCTACGACCTGTTGGGCAGCTTCGGTGACGTCACGGTTAATTACTCGTACGTCAAATTCATCTTTCGCAGCAAGTTCGCCGTAAGCAGTTTCCAATCTGCGTTGGATTTCTTCTTCAGATTCAGTTCCACGTTCGCGTAAACGTCTAACAAGTTCATCCCAGTCGGGAGGCAAAAGAAACACGAGACGAGCCTCTGGCATGGTTTCACGAATTTGTCTCGCACCCTGAATATCAATTTCAAAAAGAACACTTCTGCCCTGATACAAGGCATTCTCAATAGGCCCACGAGGTGTTCCATATTTGTGTTGCCCGTGGACTTCCGCCCATTCGAGGAGTGCTTCTGAATAGATCATGGCGTCGAATTCTCCATGATCAATGAAGTAATAGTTGACGCCGTCGACTTCACCTGGGCGAGGGTCGCGCGTGGTTGCAGAGATGGAAAGGTGAACTTGAGGATGGTTGCGAACAATGTGGTTGACAACGGTTCCCTTACCTACACCGGAAGGACCCACGAGTACAACAGCTTTTGGCGGCCAAGTCTCTTTTCGTTTTGCTTGGTAGGCAAGTATCCATTTACGCAAACCTGCTCGCTGGTGTTTTCCTAAACCACCAAGGCGTTTGCGGGGAGAAATATCTAGCTCTTCAAGAATGCGTGGAATCTTGTTGACTCCCACACCACGCAGTGATTTCAAGAAATCAGTAACCCGAATAGTTGCTTCGGAAGACGACGGATCAATGGTGGCAACAACAAAGACATCAAGCGCAGATCTGCGACCCTCAAAAACATCCGCCTTAATTGCGGCACGTTTGCGACGCGCCACGACTCCCGCCTGCGCTGCAGCGCGGCGGTCAACCTCAGGCATGACGTTAGGCAAGGGCGGAAGCGACCTCTCCTGCACGACGAGTAACTGATTCAATAACACCCTCACGACCAGCTGAGAGGACACTTCTGGTTTCCGACACAATCAAGTTTGTCGAAAGGTTCCCAAACAAGCGTTGAGCATCTTCAACACGAGCTCCCTGGAAACCGAAGCCTGGGGCAAGCACGGGCAAAGCAGGGAAGTCATCTGGCTGAATTCCCAAACTTGGCAGGTCGAGGGTTGCGCCGAGAACTGCACCAACTGAATTCAGCGGCGTTGATTCAGTTGCCCACCGAGCAACGTCACTCAGCATGGCAGCCGCGACAGTCTTACCTTGATGAATTCCCTGAGTCACCTGTGCAGTCTGTAGAAGCGCAGCTTCCGGGTTACTGGTCGCAGAAAGAATGAAGACACCCTTATTGTGTGAGAGCGCATACTCAACGGTCTGTGAGAGGGCTCCAGAGCCCAAGTACGGGCTGACAGTAATGGCATCAGATTCCAGATTCCATCCTGGAGTCAGCCATGCCTGAGCATAAGCTTCCATGGTGCTGCCAATGTCTCCGCGCTTGCAGTCGGAGATCACCAACAATCCAGCATCACGTGCACGTCGAATGATGTATTCGAGGGCTTCCAAGCCTTTGGCGCCGTGACGTTCATAGAAGGCAACCTGTGGTTTGATGATGCCGACTTGACCGACACACGCATCAATGACTCGCAGTGAGAATTCACGCAGGCTCACAGAGGTGTCGTCAAACTCCCACTCTTTGAGTAGGAACGGATGTGGATCAATGCCCACACACAAGTGTCCGAACTGCTGGAAGGCAGCTTGGAGACGATCCCCGAACCCTACTTCACTCATACTTTGGCCAGAGCCTCACGACGCTTGATGGCATAGTCCTGCAAACTGCACACATCAAAACCTTCGCGGATTGTGTCGATAGATGCAACAGCTGCACTAACCTGAGCCATGTTGGTAAAGAGAGGCTTATCGGCAGCAATAGCGGAGGCACGAATCTCATACCCATCAGCACGAGCAGTTGAACCACTCGGTGTGTTGATCACAATGTCGACCTCGTTACGGTTGATGAGTTCAACTATGGTGTCATTGCCCAACTTTGCGCTTACCTTGCCGATGATGCTTGCAGGGATGCCATTGCGCTGAAGTATTTCAGCAGTTCCTTCTGTGGCCACAATCTTGAATCCCAGTTGCGAGAAACGAAGTGCAGGCAAAATGATGTTGCGCTTGTCTCGATCTGCAACCGAGATGAACACTGTGCCTGATGATGGTAGCCCACCGTAAGCTCCAGCTTGAGCTTTAGCAAAGGCAATGGGGAAATTCACATCCATACCCATGACTTCACCGGTTGAGCGCATTTCTGGGCCGAGAAGCGAGTCCACTACCTTGCCTGCAGGGGTGCGGAATCGCTTGAACGGAAGGACTGCTTCTTTCACCGCGATAGGGGCATCCATAGGAACTACAGAACCGTCTTGAGCTGGAAGAAGACCCTCGGTTATCAGATCACGAATACCCTCCCCCACCATGATGCGGCTCGCAGCCTTGGCAAGCGGAATACCTAGCGCTTTAGAGACAAAAGGAACCGTTCGAGATGCACGTGGGTTGGCTTCGAGCACGTAGAGAACTCCGGCACCGATCGCGAACTGGACGTTGAGCAAACCTTTAACGCCGATTCCCTTGGCAATAGCCAAAGTTGCTTCACGAACGCGATCAACATCTTTCTTTCCCAGTGAAATGGGGGGAAGAGTACAAGCTGAGTCACCGGAGTGAACACCTGCTTCTTCGATGTGCTCCATCACACCGCCGACGTAGAGTTGTTCTCCGTCGAAGAGCGCATCCACGTCAATTTCTATAGCGTCATCCAAGAAACGATCTACTAACAGTGGGGATTCTGATCCAACAATGGCTTGGCCATCGATGCGGACGAAGTAATCACGCAAACTGGCGGTGTCGAAGACAATCTCCATACCGCGACCACCGAGCACATAAGAAGGACGGACGAGTACGGGATAACCGATCTCTTCTGCTACCTTTACCGCACCTTCGACATCCGTTGCGGTTCCATTTCGAGGAGCCAGAAGGTTGGCTGCGTCCAGGATGCGACTGAATTCACCACGTTCTTCGGCAAGGTCAATTGCTTCCGGAGTGGTTCCCAATATAGGAACACCAGCAGCTTTGAGGCCCTTCGCTAGCCCTAGAGCTGTTTGCCCACCGAGCTGAACAACAACTCCGACAAGTTCTCCCGACTTGCTCTCGGCATGAATAACCTCGAGAACATCTTCCAACGTGAGAGGCTCGAAGTAGAGGCGATCACTGGTGTCATAGTCTGTCGAGACTGTCTCAGGGTTGCAGTTGATCATGATGGTTTCGTAACCAGCATCCGAAAGTGCAAACGAGGCATGAACACAGGAGTAGTCGAACTCAACGCCCTGACCAATACGGTTCGGACCAGAGCCGAGAATAACGACCTTCTTACGATCACTCGGCATCACCTCTGTCTCAAGGTCATAGCTTGAGTAGTGATACGGGGTGAGGGCCGGGAATTCACCTGCACAAGTGTCTACCGTCTTGAAGACGGGTCGAATATCGAGGGCATAACGCTGGTTACTAACCTCCTGCTCGGTTAGTCCACGAAGCTCTGCAATTTGGGCATCAGAGAAGCCAAAGTCTTTGGCATAGCGGATGACTGAGGCATTCAGTTCATGTGCTGCTTGAACTTCAGCAGCAACTTCGTTGATCAAAACGATCTGGTCAATAAACCAAGGGTCAATCTTGGTGGCATCGAAAACTTGTTTCGGCGTTGCGCCCTTACGCAAGGCCTGTTGAACGGTCACAATACGTCCGTCAGTAGGAACCTTGGAGATAGAAAGAAGCTCTTCTACAGAACGGGTTTCCTCTCCCCAGTGGAATGAGCTTCCACGCTTCTCCAGAGAACGAAGAGCCTTCTGAAGCGCGGTCGCATAGTTACGGCCGATAGCCATTGCCTCACCGACAGATTTCATGGTGGTGGTCAATGTAGCATCTGCTGCAGGGAACTTCTCAAAAGCAAAGCGAGGAACCTTGACCACAACGTAGTCGAGGGTGGGCTCGAAGGAAGCTGGAGTCACCTTGGTGATGTCGTTAGGGATTTCATCCAAGCGATATCCAATTGCCAACTTGGCTGCAATCTTGGCGATGGGGAAACCGGTTGCCTTGGATGCCAGCGCTGATGAGCGAGAAACACGAGGGTTCATCTCAATCACGATGACACGGCCATCCTTGGGATCGACAGCGAACTGTATGTTACATCCACCTGTGTCAACGCCAACGAGACGAATAATTTCAATGCCGATGTCACGCAGGTTTTGGTACTCACGGTCAGTCAGCGTGAGCGCAGGTGCCACGGTGATGGAGTCACCGGTGTGAACACCGACAGGGTCGACGTTTTCGATGGAACAGACGACAACGGTGTTGTCGGCGGTGTCACGCATGAGCTCGAGTTCGTATTCTTTCCAACCCAAGATGCTCTCTTCGAGAAGAACCTCGCTTGTAGGGCTGGAGTGAAGTCCATCACCAGCGATGCGGATGAGATCTTCCTCGTTGTAAGCAAAGCCTGAGCCCAAACCACCCATGGTGAAGGACGGACGAACAACGAGGGGGTAACCCAAGTCCTTGGCTGCTTCGATGCACTCTTCGAGGGTATGTGCAATGTAGGACTTGGCAACATCAGCACCGGAGGCGAGGACGAGGTCCTTGAAGATCTGGCGATCTTCACCCTTGCGGATTGCTTCAACTTTTGCACCAATGAGCTCGACACCGTGACGCTCAAGAGCTCCATTCTCGTGCAGTGAGATGGCAGCGTTGAGTGCGGTCTGTCCGCCAAGTGTTGGCAAAATGGCGTCTGGCTTTTCCTTGATAATGATTGCTTCAATGACCTCAGGAGTGATGGGCTCCACATAGGTTGCATCAGCGAAATCAGGGTCGGTCATAATGGTGGCGGGGTTCGAGTTCACAAGAATTACTCGAATGCCTTCTTCACGCAGCACACGGCAGGCCTGGGTGCCTGAGTAATCAAACTCGCAAGCTTGACCAATCACGATTGGACCGGAGCCAATTACGAGGACTGAATTGATGTCTGGACGACGTGGCATTAGTTTGATGCTCCCGAGGTAGTAGCGGATGCGAGGACCATGTCGCGGAAACGGTCAAAGAGATAGTTGCTGTCGTGTGGTCCCGACGCAGCTTCTGGGTGGTATTGGACAGAGAATGCATTGATGTCGAGGCAACGAAGCCCTTCAACAACTTGGTCGTTCAAGCTGTAATGGCTCACCTCGACCCGGCCAAATCCGGCTGGAGATTCAAGCACTCCTTCGATCGGAGCATCCACAGCAAAACCGTGGTTCTGGCTGGTGATCTCCACACGACCAGTTGCTTTATCCAGCACCGGCTGGTTGATTCCGCGGTGACCGAAGGGCAGTTTGTAAGTCTTGAAACCAAGCGCGCGACCCAATAACTGATTGCCAAAACAAATCCCAAAGAAGGGAATTCCTGCCTTCAAGACAGTGCTGAGTAGCTCCACATGTTTGTCACTAGCTGCGGGGTCACCTGGGCCATTAGAGAAAAACAAAGCCGAAGGCTTCATTGCAAGAATCTGCTCTGCCGTGACTGTCTGTGGCAATACGTGAGCATCAAAGCCGCGCTCTGCGATGTAGTTGACCGTGGAGGTCTTGACACCGAGGTCAAGAATCGCGACAGAACCGATCTTCTCCCCCACTGCAGGAACGACATATTCTTCTTGGGTAGAAACCTGGGCAGAAAGGTTCTTTCCAGCCATTTGGTCGGCTTCAAGCACCTTTTTGAGTTGAGCTTCAGGAGTTTCTGCCGCTGATGCTCCTGAGAATATTCCAGCGCGCATGGCACCCTTTGAGCGAATGTGGCGGGTAACTGCGCGGGTGTCGATGCCTTGTATACCGACGATGCCTTCGTGATCAAGGTCGTTATCCAGGCTTCGTTCAGCACGGAAGTTCGAGACGATACGTGAGGCATCTCGCACGACATAGCCGGCAACCCAGATACGTCGAGACTCCATGTCCTCATCGTTCATTCCAGTGTTACCAATATGCGGCGCAGTCATGAGAACTATTTGTCCCGCATAGGAAGGGTCAGTCAGTGTCTCCTGATATCCAGACATTCCAGTGGCGAAAACGATTTCCCCAAAGGTGGTTCCTTCAGCACCATAAGCACGGCCTTCGTAACGGGAACCGTCCTCGAGAACTAATACGGCATTGGGGGTCGTCAGACTCACGAGGAAACCTCTTTCGATGTGGCGTTAGGGAAGTTGGAAACGAGTGCCTTTTCGCAGGCGAGACGGATTTCAGGGATTGAAAAGCGGAAAAAGGAGGTAAATTCGACAGATTCATTTCGTGCGGTATCCCAAGCTGACCATGAAATTGCCGTGAGGCCGTCTTTTTCAACAGCCTTGTCTATCGCAACCTGGGTTCGATGAATCTGAACAATCTGGGCAGAAGGAATAAACGTATTCTTTTCACCTCGCGGAGC
Source organism: Aurantimicrobium minutum (assembly GCF_002355535.1). NCBI lineage: Bacteria > Bacillati > Actinomycetota > Actinomycetes > Micrococcales > Microbacteriaceae > Aurantimicrobium > Aurantimicrobium minutum. Next base: position 554,903 of record NZ_AP017457.1, on the reverse strand, counting down.
AATAGTAATTCCATCTGAACTAACCAAAAGATGGGCATCGGCACGGAAACCCAAACCTGGAAGTGTAAGTCGATGAAGAGGATCTACAGCCAACGTTGTTGCGACGTAGAATCCGGAAAATTCAACCGGTGCAGAAGTGTGATCAGTGACAGAGGTTCCAGGCAACACTATTTGAAAACGAGAATCCCGCTTGACCTTCTTTCGCCAAGACAAGACCATTCCCAAAATTGCCAGTACAACAAGTACAAGAACGATTCCAGTTACGAGTGCTTTATCCACGTGACACCTCCAGTGCAGAGGCAGAAACAATTGATGAATCCACTACTTGCTTGTCAGCTGCAGTGAGATAACCCTGGTGAATGGTTGTGACAACTTGTCCAGCAAGTTCAACACCTAGGTATGGAGAGTTGTGTGACAGGCTAGCAAGGTCCTCAATCCCAAAGTTTCGACGAATCGAAGGATCCACCAAAACAAGTTCAGCTTGGACTCCGGGTTGTATTTTCTGACCGTGGGTATTCAGTCCACCAATACGAGCAGGGGTTTCAGAGAGAACGCGTGCAACATCATTCCAGCCCATCAACCCTGTTTCAATCATGGTGGTTTGGACGACCGCGAGAGCTGATTCAAGTCCTACCATTCCGAAAGCAGCCGCACCCCATTCACAGTCTTTGGATTCAACTGGATGAGGGGCATGATCCGTTACAACGATGTCAATGGTTCCATCTGCAAGAGCGTCACGCAGGGCCATCACATCCTCAGTGCGTCGAAGAGGTGGGTTTACCTTATACCGAGCGTCGTAACTTTCTGCACATTCGTCAGTAAGGAGCAGGTGATGTGGTGTGACTTCTGCAGTGACGTTGATGCCTCGTTTCTTCGCCCAGCGAATGACGTCAACGGAACCTGCCGTGGATAGGTGACAGATATGGAGACGAGATCCAGTGTGTTCAGCCAGAAGAACGTCGCGAGCAATGATGGATTCTTCAGCAACAGCTGGCCAACCAGCTAAACCGAGACGAGCGGAAACTTCACCTTCATTCATCTGGGCGTCAACTGTAAGACGTGGTTCCTGTGCGTGCTGAGCGATAGCTCCACCAAATGTCTTCACGTATTCAAGTGCACGACGCATGATGAGTGGGTCGAAGACACACTTTCCGTCATCGGAGAAGACTCGGACTGCTGCGCGTGAGTTAGCCATGGCACCCAACTCAGCAAGCTGAAGCCCTTCCAGACCCTTAGTAACTGCACCAATAGGGCGCACGGTTGCATACCCTGCTTCATCTCCTAGACGAAGTACCTGTTCTACAACACCTGCCGTGTCCGCAACAGGAAGGGTGTTCGCCATGGCAAAGACGGACGTGAACCCACCTAATGCAGCAGCTTGCGTACCTGTAAGTACTGTTTCTGACTGCTCATATCCAGGCTCACGAAGGTGAGTGTGGAGATCGACCAGACCAGGAAGGGCAATCAGACCATCAGCATCAATCTTGGTCGCCGAAGCCGAGTTCAGACCTTGACCCACAGCTGAAATTCGCGTTCCTTCAACAAGGATGTCGGCACGAGCTCCATCAGGGAGAGTCGCTCCGGTGATGAGTAGATCTGGATTAGTCATGAGTTACCTCTCGTTCACCGGTGAGAACCATGTAGAGCGCTGCCATGCGCACGGACACTCCGTTGGCAACCTGTTCAAGAACTGTTGATTGTGGAGAGTCAGCTGCCACTGAGCTGATTTCAAGACCGCGGTTCATGGGACCGGGGTGCATCACCATTGTTTTGGCAGGGAGTGAAAAGAATCGCTCCTGTGTGAGTCCCCACATATTTGAGTATTCACGCTCGTTGGGGAAGAACGCATCGTGCATACGTTCTTGCTGAATACGAAGCATCATGACAACGTCTGGCTTGCTCTGAGCAAGGGCTTCGTCAAGATCGTAGCTCACCGAAACGGGCCAGGTGTCGACTGCGTGTGGCAAAAGAGTGGGTGGAGCCACGAGTTGCACCTGAGCACCCAGTGTTTGCAACAGCCACACGTTAGAGCGCGCCACACGTGAGTGCAAGATGTCCCCCACGATTGTCACCTTGACACCGTCGAGACCCTTGCCGCGTGAAGCGGCACCATGAAGACGCTTGCGCATGGTGAAAGCATCGAGCAGTGCCTGAGTAGGGTGTTCGTGCGTACCATCACCCGCGTTGATGACCGGGGCATCAATCCAGCCACTTTGAGCAAGTACTTGTGGAGCACCTGATGCGCCGTGACGAATGACAACCGCATCAATTCCCATAGCAGCGAGAGTTTGTGTGGTGTCCTTCAGGCTTTCGCCCTTGGAAACACTTGATCCCTTGGCAGCAAAGTTGATGACGTCTGCAGAGAGACGCTTCTCAGCGGCTTCGAAAGAGATTCTGGTCCGGGTGGAATCTTCGAAAAAGAGATTCACCACCGTTTTTCCGCGCAATGCAGGAAGCTTTTTGACCTCGCGCTCGTTGACGGTGGACATGTCCTCAGCAATATCGAGTAGCTGGATAGCTTGATCGCGAGAGACATCGCGGGTGCTCAGGAGGTGCTTCACGCGCTCACCACCTCTTCGATTTCTACGCCATCTTCTCCGTCGTGTTCGACTAAGCGCACATTGATGCGCTCGCCGTGTGCAGAAGGAAGGTTTTTCCCAACGAAATCGGCACGTATGGGAAGTTCTCTGTGGCCACGATCTGCAAGCACTGCCAAACGAACGATCTTGGGGCGCCCGAGGTCAGTAAGAGCATCTAACGCTGCTCGAACCGTCCGGCCACTAAAAAGAACATCATCAACCAAAACCACTGTCACATCATCTATGCTCACTGGAACTTCTGTTGGCGCTGTAGAACGGGTGGGCTGCTGATAGAGGTCGTCTCTATACATCGTGACATCCAAAGAGCCGACAGGCACAGAGGTACCGGGGACGATGGATTCAAGTATGGCCGCAAGGCGATGTGCGAGGGTTACACCACGGGTAGGAATGCCCAGAAGAACGAGTGACTGTGCACCTCGATTAGATTCGAGGATTTCGTGAGCAATCCGCGTCAGTGCGCGTTGCATGTCAGGCGCCTGCATGATGGCTCGTGCAGTCATTCTGACCTCCTTCCCCGCCTCTCTGGACGGAAATTAAAGGATGTCTAATTACTTATAGTGTATCAGTTTGCTGTGGAAGCGATAGTAGCTAATAAGCCATTAACAAATCCCGCAGATTCTTCCGTGGATAAAGTTTTGGCAGCTTCAACTGCTTCATCGACTGCCACAGCTGCTGGAACTTCAGTGTTGTAAAGAATTTCCCACACAGCGATGCGAACAATGGCACGATCTACCGCCGGCATTCGCTCTAAGGACCAACCACGGGAATAGGTTTCAATGGTTTCGTCGATTTCCACACCGTGGTCAATGACACCGTCGATGATTTCGCGAGCGTAGAGCCACGAAGATGCACGATCGGGTTCGTTTACCGCTCTTTCTGCTTCCGCTTCAAGAGCTTCTGTCAGTGAGATATCTCTCACATCAGCAGAAAAGAGCACATCCAGTGCGCGCTTGCGCGCTTTAGTTCGTGCGCTCATGAATTAGTCGTTTACGCGACCTTGGTAAGAACCATCGCGAGTGTCAACTTTAACCTTTGTTCCAATTTCAAGGAACAGAGGAACCTGGATTTCTAGACCAGTTTCGACTGTCGCAGGCTTGTTGCCACCGGTCGAGCGGTCACCCTGCAGACCAGGCTCGGTGTAGGTGATTTCGAGAACAACTGTTGCGGGGAGGTCAACATAAAGTGGAGAACCTTCATGCAACGCAATTTGTACGTCCTGGTTTTCCAGCATGTAGTTTTTTGCATCTCCAACAACTGCAGCTGAAACAGGAAGCTGTTCGTAGTTGTCCTTATCCATAAAGACATACTCGTTGCCATCGTTGTAAAGATATTGGAAGTCACGACGGTCAACATTGGTGATGTCAATCTTTGTACCAGCGTTGTATGTCTTATCGACTACTTTTCCAGTCATCAGGTTCTTCATCTTGGTGCGAACAAAAGCACCACCCTTACCAGGCTTGACATGCTGAAACTCGATGATGGTCCAGAGCGCGCCATCAATGTTGAGAACGATTCCGTTCTTAATGTCAGCAGTAGTTGCCATGAGTAATCCTTAAGATATGAGTAAACGCGGTTGGGCTATCAATATTCAGCGCCAACAGTCAATTCTATGTCTGGACTGAAGGGTAGAACTAACCCGTGAAATTATCGGGTGAGTTGTGTCAGTGCCAAACGGTAGGAATCAAAACCAAATCCCGCAATGACTCCCGAAGCAACAGCAGAGATAACACTGTTGTGACGGAAAGATTCACGGGCATGAGGGTTAGAGATATGAACCTCTATAAGAGGGATACCAGCACTAGTTACCATTGAAACTGCATCTCGCAACGCATATGAGTAGTGGGTGAATGCAGCGGGGTTCAAAATAACCGGTGTGCGGGTGTCCACTGCTTCAAATAGCCATGACATGAGTTCTGGCTCAGAATCGGTTTGGCGCACATCAACTTCAACACTTGGAGCATCAGAAGCAAGCACCTTGCGTAGATCATCAAGATTTTGAGAACCATAAACTTCTGGCTCTCTGGTTCCCAAACGACCAAGGTTAGGTCCATTAAGTACGAGGATTCTTGCCATGAAGTAAGACTAACGAACTTAATCCGTGAGCTCTTGGTATGCGGTGTAGAGAATTGACGTGTCTGGCACGTTCAAGATGGTTGGTTGAGCGATGTCTCTGAGAACAACAAAACGTAACATTGATCCGCGTGCCTTTTTATCCCTTTTCATCGTGCCCAAGAGATGCTCCCAAGCTTCTGCTTTATAGGTTGTCGGCAAAGTTAATGATTCGAGAATGTTCTTTTGTCTATCAACAACAGAGTCCGAAAGGTTCTGGGTCATGCGCGAGAGTTCAGCGGCATACATCATTCCGATGCTGATGGCAGCACCATGGCGCCATGTGTAGCGTTCAGCATGTTCAATTGCATGGCCCAATGTGTGACCATAATTGAGAATTTCTCGTTGACCCTGTTCAGTGAAGTCTTCTGAGACGACGCGAGCTTTAACCCCTACAGACAATTCAATGAGCCGCTGAAACTCATTCGATGCAGGATCAGTTGCCCGGTCAATATCTGCCTCAAGGATTGACAGTATTTCTTCGTCTGCAATAAAGCCACACTTGACGATTTCTGCAAAGCCAGCCAGCAACTCATTGCGGGGAAGATTTTCAAGAACATCAAGATCGCAAACAACAGCGTGTGGAGCATAGAATGCGCCCACCAAATTTTTGCCCTCCGTTGTGTTAATTCCCGTCTTGCCGCCTACAGAGGCGTCGACCATTGCAAGAACAGTAGTTGGTATCTGAATGAGCTTTACCCCACGTAACCACGTTGCCGCAACGAATCCAGCAAGGTCTGTAACAGCACCTCCGCCCAAACCAATGATGGCGTCTGACCGAGTGAAATCGGCTTGTCCAAGAATTTGCCAACAAAAAGCGGCAACTTCAATGCGTTTCGCATTTTCTGCATCAGGGACTTCTGCTAACAGGACTTCTCTGTTTTCTCGTAAGTCTTCGCGGAGTTTGGCCGCAACAGCCCCCAAGGTTGGCGGGTGGATGATAAGAACTTTGTTGACCGCAGGCCCGAGAATAGGTCCCAAGAAAGAATCTGCCTGGGAAAGCATTCCACGACCAATATTGACCACATACTCTCCACCGCCGGTCACAGTGATGTGCGAAACAGTCATTACAAGCTACTTTCTCGGGGGTATCCTGAACGAATCCAATCCGTTACACGGTGGGCAACGGCTTCCAGATCACCAGTTGAGGTATCGAGAGTAAGCCAAGCAAGCGCTTGGTAAATGGGCATTCTTTCAGAAACTAGTTGTTTCCATGCGGAGATTCCATCACGAAGTAAGGGACGTTTAGGGTCCGCAATTCGCTCTGCTACGGCTTCTTCGCTCACAGTGAGCAGAACAACAGGCACTCTTCTCAATTCATTTTGGGTATCGGTGTTGAGAACTGCACCCCCACCTAAACTCACTATTGCTTCCTCCTGAAGTGCATTTTTGACAGCGTCGCGTTCGTAGCCCCTAAAGACTGCTTCCCCTTGTTGGTCAAAAATGTCAGAAATTGGTCCGTATTGTGCAACAACGAGTTTGTCTGTATCTAAACGAGGAACGTTTAGTTCTGCCGCAACACGTTTGGCTACTTTTGATTTACCGGAAGCAGGAGGACCGATAAATACAGCGAGTGGGATAGCCATATTGGCTACTTAGCTACAACCGTGTGTACTGAAGAAGGAATATTTGCGAGATATCCCTCCAGGTTGCGCTTAGTTTCAGAAATGTTATCGCCACCAAACTTTTCCAAAACAGCGTTGGCCAAAGTCAAAGCAACCATCGCTTCAGCAACAACACCCGCTGCTGGAACAGCGCACACGTCGGAGCGCTGATGATGTGCTGGTGCAGCTTCACCAGTCGAGGTATCTATGGTGCGAAGAGCATGTGGAACTGTAGCAATAGGTTTCATTCCTGCACGAACTCGTAGGACTGTTCCAGTGCTCATTCCGCCTTCAATACCTCCGGCGCGATCTGTTTCTCGCAAAATACCCTCTTCGGAAGCGAAGAGCTCATCGTGAGCTACCGAGCCACGACGGCGAGTCGTTTCGAATCCGTCACCAACTTCAACACCTTTGATGGCTTGAATTCCCATTAAAGCTGCAGCTAATTGCGAATCCAATCGTCTATCCCAGTGCACATGTGAGCCAAGCCCTGGAGGAAGTCCATACGCAAGAACTTCGACGACACCACCAATGGTGTCACCGTCCTTGTGAGCCTGATCTACCTCGGCATACATCAGGGCACTGGTTTCCTTATCGAAACAGCGCAGTTCATCGGCGTCCAATGTGGCAACATCTTGTGCTCGTGGAAGCGGCTTACCTTCCGGAACAGAAACTGGACCGATGGCAATGGTGTGACTAACGAGTGAGATTCCAAGTTCGGAAAGAAAGGATCGCGCGACCGCACCGAGCGCAACACGTGCTGCAGTCTCTCGAGCACTCGCTCGTTCAAGAATTGGACGAGATTCGTCAAAATCATACTTTTGCATTCCAACAAGATCTGCGTGTCCGGGACGCGGACGAGTGAGGGCGGCACCTCTTCCGGATTGCAAAACAGCTGGATCTACTGGCGCGGGATTCATGACATCAACCCATTTGGGCCATTCACTGTTTCCTACCCGTAAGGCAATAGGGCCGCCTAGGGTTTTCCCGTGTCGGACTCCCCCAGAAATGGACAGTTCATCCTGCTCAAACTTCATTCGTGCGCCACGGCCATAGCCGAGTCGACGTCGCTGTAGGTCTGCTTGGATATCTTCAGCGAGTACAGGCACACCAGCAGGAAGACCCTCAAGTATTGCAACTAGTTCTGGGCCGTGAGATTCACCTGCAGTAAGCCATCTAAGCATGTTTCAATTTTGTCACAGTCACAGAGAAGTATTGACCGACTTGTTCGTACCTTCAGAGTGAAACCGATTCGAACATTGCTCTTTTCACTGATTCTTCGTTTGGCAGCTTTTCGAAAGGATTGCCATGAACAAAAATCCTCACCTGAATCAATGCCTGGTGAGCAAGCATTCGAAGGCCGCTGATAACCTCTCCTCCTGAACTGGCCCATTCAGTACCACGTCGACTTGGCCATGGGCTGTAGGCCACATCCAGTAGCGCAGCATGTGGGGTACGGGAAAGGAGGTGAAGTGACTGCTCGATATCACCTGGCAATGTAGAAATGGCTAAATCAACAGGCGAAACATCCTCTATCTGCGATAACGGTGTTACCGAGACATTTACGCCTGCGCGTTGACCGACTTGCTCTAGATGGAAGGCTTTTTGCGGGTTGCGTGCAATGACGGAAACATGTTCAGCCCCCAATTCTGCAGCCGCTACAACAGCGGATGAGGCCGTTGCGCCACCTCCAATAACAGCAACGTGGCGGGCCGAAACGACCCCCACGTCATGACAGGCATTAACAATTCCAGAAACATCTGTATTGAAACCGTGTGTTGTGCATTGCCCAGAAGAGTGGTCGAAGAACAACGTATTCACGGACTGTGTCTGTTCAGAAATGAGATCAATGTCATCAGCTATTTCGAGCGCTGCTGTTTTATGCGGCATGGTAACCGATAGGCCCCTGAGCGTGTCATCGGTTGAATCAATAAACTTGCTCAATTCTCCGGGTTGAACATCAACTGCCAGGTACTTCCAGTCAAGACCAAGTTCCTGGTAAGCGGCTTGGTGAAGTACTGGTGAGAGTGAGTGACCAATTGGATGACCAACGACAGCCAGGGTCGTTATGGATGTCATGACTTATTTCACTGCATTCGGGTTGTCGCGACGCCATTGCAAGTATTGTTCGACAGCCGCATCGTGCTCAGCAGAAGTTTCTGAGAAGACTGTCTCTCCAGTGGTGAGATTCACGGTCACAAAGAACAACCAGGGACCATCCGCTGGACGATAGGCAGCGTCAATTGCAAGAGCCCCAGGGTTTGAAATTGGCCCAATGGGAAGACCGGGAAGAACCCGAGTGTTGTATGGGTTTGTTGTGTCATCCAGGGCTGCCTGTGTAATGTCAAGGCAAGCAATTCCGGTTAAGCCTGCTCCGTAGCAGGTCGTGACGTCTGAACCGAGAACTTCACCGATATCTAAACGGTTGTGGAACACCCTGGAAACTTTGTAAGCATCTCCCTCAATGGGGCCACTTTCTCGCTGAATGATGGAAGCGAGTCGGATAACATCCCATCGCTCTTCAACGGGCACACCAACTTCATCGAGAGTTGCAATTGCTTTATCTACCAGTGTGTGAAGTACAGTATCCGCCGTTACACCGGGGGAAAAAGTATAGGTAGCGGGGAATAGGAATCCTTCAAGGTTGGTTGCTTCCGCGGGAACATTAAAGTTTGACGGTGTAGCCCCTGCAGATTCAAAATCTGCGAGAGGAATTCCAAGCTCCTCTGAAAGAATTTTGTAGACGTTCTTCAGCGTTGTCCCCTCAGGGATTGTTGCTTTGAGCTCGACTCTGTTAGCTGGGTCTTGCAGAGCATCGAGTGCTGACTGTGCTGACATCTCTTTCTTGAGTTTGTAGACACCTGGAATGAAGACAATCTCTGGTTGTTCTAAAAGCAACGAGTAGAAAGCGTCGAAACTTTTGGTGACGCCAGCTTCGACGAGATTCGTGGCTATGGCATCGCCATATTCGCCTTCACTAATAGTAAAAAGGACTTCACCTTGGCCGCTACCGGTGTAGTCGTCCTGTTGGGAGCCTAAAATCCCAGCAGCAAACAAACCACCAATGACAGCACCAACTAGGGCAAATAATGCCAAAAAAGATCCAACAACAACAAAGATCTTCCTTGACTTATTCATTGATTGTCCTTCGGTTACGTGTTGTGGAAGTGGAACACCTTTATGTTTTCGGTGTCGTGGACTCATTCCAGAAGTTTTCTCTTCCACAATCCATCCCAACTTTGTAGCAATCTCTAATTTCGAGAGTACACAACCTTCTTAAGCTTGCTCTGGAAACTCGCTGAGAGCCTTACCAGCCAGTTGTCCCGTTGATCGTTCGGAATCCAGGGCTTGTTGCAAAATCAGAACCGCGGCAACTTGGTCGATAACAGGACGTGATTTTTTCTGATTTTTACCAACGGCTTTCATTGCCGAATGCGCAAATACAGTTGTCAATCTTTCGTCGATCAACCTAACTGGAATCTCGGTAACAGACGCTATTGCTCGAGCTACTTCAAGTGCGTCATTAGTCGATGCAGTGTGTTCTCCAGATAAAGAGAGGGGCAATCCAATAACTATCTCGAAAACCGAAATCTCTTCAAGAATCGTCGAGAGTCTGTGGAGGTAATCTGACGTTCTCTCGAGAGTTTCGTAGGGTGTTGCCAACAGGCCATCTTTGTCGCTACGAGCAATGCCTATCCGAACTGTGCCAACGTCTATTCCAAGACGCACACCTTCACGCATTAGAGAGATCGTAACTCCGCGAGAACAGCATCCAGAGCCGTCGGGAGCTGACCGGTATTGGCACCTCCGCCTTGAGCAAGGTCGTCTCTACCGCCGCCGCCGCCACCGAGAACACCGGCAGCCAATTTGGCTAAAGCGCCTGCTTTAGCACCTTTGTCACGTGCCGCTTCGGTAGTAGCAACGATGACAACAGGCTTGTCCTCAACTACTGCGCCAAGAGCAATTACGGTGTTAGTTGATTGAACTTTCTCGCGGACTCCAGTGACCAAATTGCGCAGATCATCCACTGAAGCAATCCCTGAGACACTCTCAACAATTGCCGTGACATTACCCGCGGGAGCGGCGGCATTGACCAGAGTGGGAATCTGTTCACGCACAGCTGCTGCCTCGAATTCAGCGATTTTGCGCTCTGCTGCTTTCAAGCTCGTCATTAGATCTGCAACACGAGTGATGACCTGATCGCGTGGCGCTTTGAGCGAAGAACTGAGTTCGTGCACGATTGCACGTTCAGCGGCGAGCGACTTGAAAGCGTCAGCGCCAACAAGTGCTTCTACACGGCGGTTGGATGATCCGACAGAGGATTCACTGATCAAGTTGATCAGCCCAACTTGTGAAGAGTGAGAAACATGGGTGCCAGCACACAACTCCCGTGACCATGGGCCGCCGATGTCCACCATGCGCACGGTTTCACCGTATTTTTCACCAAAGAGGGCCATGGCGCCCATCTTTTTGGCTTCGTCTAAGGCCATTTCTCGAGTAACGACGTCGTAATCTGCCAAAATTGCGTTGTTTGCAATCTCTTCGATTTCTGTCTTCGTTTCAGAAGACAATGCATCGTTCCAGGAGAAGTCAAAGCGCATGTATCCAGCTTTATTCAGCGACCCCGCCTGGTGAGCTGTTTCTCCAAGTACTTCGCGAAGAGCAGCGTGGACAAGGTGGGTTGCCGAGTGAGCAGCAGCAGCTGCAGCACGGTAGTTCTTGTCGACAACAGTAGTTGCCGCGGCACCAGCATTGACCTGGCCGCTCCGAACTTCAACGGTGTGAGAAACGAGTCCCTTGACCGGCTTCTGAACGTCGATAACTTCAAGATCGAAACCGTCACCAATTATGGAACCTGCGTCAGAAACCTGACCGCCAGATTCTGCATAGAGAGAGGTTGCGCCAACAATTACTTCGACAACATCGCCAGCGGTTGCGCTCTGGACAGGCAGGCCATCCTTCAGGAGACCCAAGATGCTAGTTTCTGTTTCTAGATCGGTGTAACCGGTGAAGACAGTCTCGCCCTTTGCCCGCAGGTCGGTGTAGATCGACAGGTCTGCAAGGATCGACTTCTTTGCTTTCGCGTCCGCTTTAGCTCGTGTTCGCTGATCAAGCATAAGTTTGTCAAAAGCGGCGCGGTCAACACTCAAACCTGCTTCTTCCGCCATTTCGAGAGTGAGGTCAATGGGGAAACCAAAAGTGTCGTGTAGGAGGAACGCAGTATCGCCAGCAAGTGCTTTAGCGCCTGACTTCTTGGTCTCAGAAACTGCCGTATCCAAAATGGTTGTTCCCGAAGCTAGGGTCTTGAGGAATGTTTCTTCTTCACCATAGGCAATTTGAGAAATTCGAGCGTATTCACTCTCAACATCTGGATATGCAGCCTTCATGGCATCACGTGATGCTGTGAACAACTCTGGGAAGGTTGCTGCGTCCACACCCAGCAAACGCATGGCTCGAACGGAACGACGCAGCAGACGGCGCAAAATATAGCCGCGACCTTCGTTGGATGCTTGAACACCATCAGCCATAAGCATCAAGGCTGAGCGGACGTGGTCGGCTACAACGCGCAAACGAACGTCGTTTTCTTGATTGGCACCATAGGTGACACCTGCAAGCTCTGCAGCACGGTCAAGCACAGGCCGAACCTGATCAATTTCATAAAGGTTTTCAACACCCTGCTTGAGGAAAGCAACTCGCTCAAGCCCCATGCCGGTGTCAATGTTCTTATTGGGAAGCTCACCTAAGATTTCAAACTCGGTTTTACTGGTTCCTTCGCCACGCAAGTACTGCATGAATACAAGATTCCAGATTTCGATGTAGCGATCTTCATCGGCAACTGGACCTCCCTCGATTCCGTAGGCAGGACCACGGTCAAAGTAAATTTCTGAACATGGTCCCGCTGGACCAGGTTGACCAGTGGACCAATAGTTGTCTTCCTTGCCACGTCGTTGAATGCGTTCATCTGGCAGACCAGCGGTCTTCTTCCAAAAACCGATGGCTTCATCATCATCTTCGTAGACAGTTACCCAGAGGTCTTTCTCCGCAAAACCAAGTCCACCATCAGCTTCAGAGGTTGTCAGGAGCTCCCATGCATATTCAATGGCTTGCTCTTTGAAGTAGTCGCCAAACGAGAAGTTACCGTTCATTTGGAAGAAAGTACCGTGGCGAGTGGTTTTCCCGACCTCTTCAATGTCCAGAGTACGTATGCACTTCTGAACACTTGTTGCGCGTGGGTATGGAGGTGGAACAACTCCCGAAAGATACGGAATAAACGGAACCATTCCCGCAACGGTAAAAAGAAGGGTGGGATCGTCGCTCACGAGGGATGCTGAAGGCACAACAGTGTGACCACGGGCAGCAAAAAAATCAAGCCATCTCTGGCGAATCTCAGCAGTCTGCATGATTAGTTGTTGCGGTTTGCGCGAAGTTCAGCTTCACGCTCTTTGTAGCCGTCGACGAGAGCATCGGTGAAGTCACGAGTTTTTGCATCAAGATTGGCAAAGAAGGCCCTGCCCTGCTCTGTTTCGTTCACCTTGTGGGCAACGATAAAGCCAGCAACTAAGCCGATAATGAGCCAAAAAATTTGCTTCATGATTTCTCCAGAGAACGTACGGAAATGCTCAAACTTAGTCTATGCGAGCAAGGGTCGAGAGTTAAACGCAGAAGGGTGTTGATCCAAAGACCAACACCCTTCGAGAAGGTTTGTTTAGCGGGCTGCGTAGTACTCAACAACCAACTGAACGTCACAGGTGACAGGAACTTCTGCACGCTTGGGGCGACGCACCAAAGTTGCGTGAAGTTTGTCGAGTTCAACCTCGAGGTATGCGGGCACGGGAGGAAGAACCTCAGCGTGTCCACCAGCTGCTGCAACCTGCAGTGGCTCTAGGACCTCAGAGCGTGGCTTGACGTGGATGAGCTGCCCAGGCTTTACGCGGAAAGATGGGCGGTCCACCAGCTGACCGTCAACGAGAATGTGACGGTGCACAACGAGTTGACGAGCCTGAGCGGTGGTACGTGCAAAACCTGCACGCAAAACGAGTGCGTCAAGACGCATTTCGAGAAGCTCAACCAGGTTTTCACCGGTCAGACCCTGGGTCTTGCGAGCTTCCTGGAAGACGTTGCGAAGCTGAGCTTCACGGATACCGTACTGAGCGCGTAGACGCTGCTTCTCACGCAGACGAACTGCGTAGTCAGAGTCTGCCTTGCGCTTGGTGCGGCCGTGCTCACCTGGGGCGTAGGGACGCTTTTCCAGGTACTTTGCTGCCTTAGGGGTCAGTGCGATGCCGAGGGCACGCGAAAGACGAGTTTTGCTACGGGTACGTGACTTAGTAGACACAATTTCCTTTTCGATTGAACAAACAAAATGAACACACCAATAAATGGCGAAAATCGAGGGATTTGTCACGGTGCCCGGCTACAGGGCAATCCAGTTCTTTCGCTACTGTGTTGCAGCCGCGCTACACAGTCGAAATAGACGTGTAAACAATATCACGAGTTTTTAGTCGAAGGAGAATCCCGCCTGGTGATTGCTCGGAGTTTTTCCAGACGAGCACGAATATCCCGTTCACTGCCGTGTTCAGTGGGGTCATAGTAAATACGACCCTTCAACGAATCTGGCAGGTATTGCTGCTGTACGACTCCAAGAGGATTGTCATGAGGATACAGATATCCCTTTCCGTGACCAAGCTTCTTCGCTCCTGAATAGTGAGAATCACGCAGATGAATGGGGACAACACCTGTTTTCCCGGCCTTGACGTCACTCAGAGCAGCATCGATAGCCAGGTATGCAGCATTTGATTTAGGCGCAGTTGCTAAATACACCGTTGCTTCGGCTAGGGGAATACGGCCTTCCGGCATTCCGATGAAAGCCACGGCCTCTGCAGCCGCTGTGGCGACACTCAGTGCATGAGGATCCGCTAAACCGATGTCTTCTGAAGCAGATATGACAAGCCGACGAGCAATAAATCTTGGGTCCTCCCCCGCTGCAATCATACGAGCCAGGTAATGAATAGCTGCGTCAGGGTCTGATCCACGAATTGACTTAATGAATGCGCTGATGACGTCGTAATGTTCATCACCATTGCGGTCATATCTCAACAGAGCACTGTCGACAGCAGCTGCTACATGTTCGGCGGAAATGTTGAGTTGTTTCGACTTCTTTTTGGACGTTTGCTGAGCGATAGAAGCCGCCGCTTCTAAAGAAGTGAGCACACGACGTGCATCCCCCGAAGCAAAACGAATTATCGCCTGGGATGCATCTTCTTCGAGAAGAAATTCGTTATTGAGTCCATAAGGTTCGGTCAGTGCTCGCTCAATCAAAGAAACTAAAGCGTCATCGGTCAACGGTTCAAGACGAAGAAGCAAAGAACGCGAGAGTAATGGTGTCACAACACTAAAAGAGGGGTTCTCTGTCGTAGCAGCAATAAGGGTAACCCAGCCGTTTTCAACTCCAGGGAGTAGGGCATCTTGTTGCGCTTTGCTGAAGCGATGAATCTCATCAAGAAAGAGAAGAGTTCTCACCCCATAGAGATCTCGTTGATTTTGCGCCTCGTCCATTACTGAACGGACATCCTTAACACCGGCGGTAACTGCCGAGAGTTCAACACAGCGCCTGTCAGAGGATGCGGCAATGGCGTGAGCCAGAGAAGTCTTCCCCGTACCGGGGGGACCCCACAGAATAACTGATACTGAACTAGTAGAACCAGGTTGCGCTAAAGCATGGAGCGGGGACCCTGCTGTCAAAAGTTTTTCTTGACCTGCAATCTCACCCAAGTTTCGTGGTCTCATCCGAACCGCAAGAGGAGCGGTGTTTCCGCCGAGTGTCGATTCGCCTTGAGCCATAATCACAGATTAGCGTTGAGACCTATGGCACAGAAGAATGACAACCGCGTATCTAAAGATGTCCTGAGCAGAGCAAAAACTTATGAAGAACGTAAAGCGGCTCACGAAAAGGCACTTCACAAGAAAAGACGCATTCAGAGGACTGCAGTCTGGTCTTCTGCAGTCGTTGTTGCCCTCGCATTGGGAATTGGGATCTTCTCTGCAGTTTTCACAACTCTGAACCCAGCTCCTGTTCCAACCGCAACAGAGACAGGAGTTTCTGCACCTGATCCCGCGTTGAGCGAAAATCGCACATGGACAGGTTCGATGAATGTAGCTGGTGTACCTATCACTTTTGAACTCGATGGGGCCGCATCGCCTCAGGCAGTTGCTAGCACCGTTTCCCTTGTGAACAGTGGCTTCTATGAAGGAATTAGTTGCCACCGACTCACAACCGAAGGCATTTACGTGCTTCAATGTGGAGACCCTAACGGGGACGGTTCTGGCGGACCAGGCTACAGCTACGGGCCTGTAGAGAATGCTCCAACAGATGATTTATATCCCGCCGGAACAATTGCAATGGCTCGACAGGGTGGCAACGGATCTTCGATGGGGAGCCAATTCTTTATCGTGTATCAAGACAGCATTATCCCCAGCGATGAAGCCGGCGGATACACCGTGATTGGCCGAATTACTTCCGGACTTCCTGAACTCATCACAACAGTGACAAGTCAAGGAACAGATAATGGTGGTACTGACGGGAAACCAAAGGTTCCTGTGACCATCACTTCAATATCTGTTCAGTAACCACAATGTTGAAACGTGACTCAGTGCCATAGGCTTGAAGCTCACGTTATTCATTCACAACTTGAGGTAGAAAAATATGTCTGAAAAGACACAAGCACGCGTTGATTCTGAAGGCAATGTTTTTGTTGTTGAGGGTTCCAACGAACGGCTGATTGGTCAATATCCAGATGTATCTGCCGAAGAGGCAATCGCCTACTTTGAACGTAAGTTCAATGACACAAATTCTGCACTCGTCCTCCTCGAGCAGCGTGCGAAAAATGGAGCATCAGCCTCTGAAATTGCCGAAAGTATTTCTAAAATTTCTGAACAAATTGACGCACGGGCAGGAATTGGGAACTACGACGCATTGGCTGAACGTGCCAACAAACTCTCAGCTTCCCTCGTTGAACTTTCTGCTGCTGAAAAAGAAAAGCAAGTCGAGGCTCTCGAGAAGGCTAAGGCCGACCGTGAAGCTATCGTCTCCGAAATGGAAAAGCTAGCAGCTATCGATCCCCAAAAAATTCAATGGAAACAAACAACCAAAAAGGTTGATGATCTATTTGCCCAGTGGCAGACTGCACAAAAATCTGGTCCTCGCCTCAACAAGAGCGAAGCAAATGAACTCTGGAAGCGCTTCCGTGATGCTCGCCACAAACTCGACCAGCACCGTCGTGCATTCTTCGCTGAACTGGATGCGAAGAACAAAGGAGCAAAATCCGCTAAGGAAGAACTCATTTCACAAGCTGAGGCACTTGTTTCTGACGGCAAGGGAAATGTTGCTGCTTACCGAGATTTGCTGGATAAATGGAAACTGGCCCCTCGTGCTGGCAAAAAGATAGATGACGCACTCTGGTCACGATTCAAGGCCGCAGGAGATGCCATCTATGTTGCAAAGAAGTCAGCTGATGAGGCGGAGGACGAATCTTTCGCTGGCAACCTTGAGGTCAAACTAGCTTTACTCGTTGAAGCCGAACGTCTTCTCACTGCTACCGATCGCGTAGAGGCTCGCTCAAAACTCAATGCGATTCAGAAAAAGTGGGATGCAGCAGGGAAAGTGCCTCGCGCACAATTCAAGAGCACAGAAGACCGTATGCGGAAAGTCGAACAAGTAGTTCGCGCTTTGGAAGACAACCACTGGAATGCTTCCAATCCTGAAAAAATTGCTCGATCTGAAGGTCTTGCCGGACAAATTCAAGACAAAATCGCAACTCTTGAGACAGAGCTTGTATCTGCAAAAAACGAAAAGAACACTGCGAAAATTGCCGACTTGGAAGCAGCAATCAAGACTCAAAAAGAGTGGCTCGCTGTTTTATCTCAATAGTTTCCACAATTTACATTTTTTCTCGTCATAGTTGTGAGGATTAAACAACAATGTGCGAATGGAACTTGCTGTAAACACATTCGATTATTCGCCTGCTGAACTTTCCAGCTTCAGGCTTGATGGAGAAATTCTTAGTGATTTTCTCGTTGATAGCTCACTGAGTTGGCTGGAAAAGAGTCAGAGTGTGTTAGCTCAGGAAACTGTCCCTATGGTTCTGACCAGTTTTGCAGCGTCATGGGCACTGGGGGTTGGAAAAAAACCTCACCGCCCCACTGCAACGGCGGTTGCACCGCGCAGGTTACGCGAAGCGCAGAATGGCGAGATTTGTATTGAAGAACGAACTTTAGCCTCACACCACATCTGGATTGAGGGACATTGTGGAGTTACAACACCACTTCGAACTATTTCAGACTTACTGCGTTGTCCGGTTGAAAACTGGTTCCGCAGCAAAAGACTCGTATCTGAGCTCATCACGGTTTATCAATTGTCTTTAGAAGATATTGAGATTTTTATACATGAAAGAGGGATCATTCCGCATAAACAAGTTGCACTCTCTAGAACACGCGAGATCTTTTATCCCTCGGATACGCGATAAACATCATAAACAGCATCAATGCGTCGAACAGCGTTCAAGACGCGATCAAGATGCGTAACGTCGCTCATTTCAAAAACAAAACGGCTCAACGCTAAACGATCTTGAGACGTGCTAACCGTCGCAGAAAGAATGTTGACATGATGCTCTGAAAGCACACGCGTCACATCTGAGAGCAATCCGGAACGGTCCAAAGCCTCGATTTGAATTTGAACAAGAAATACGCTCTTTGACGAAGGTGACCATTCAACCTCAATCATGCGTTCAGGCTCGTTGA
This sequence comes from Aurantimicrobium minutum, assembly GCF_002355535.1. Taxonomy (NCBI): domain Bacteria; kingdom Bacillati; phylum Actinomycetota; class Actinomycetes; order Micrococcales; family Microbacteriaceae; genus Aurantimicrobium; species Aurantimicrobium minutum. The sequence goes on along the minus strand of NZ_AP017457.1, from coordinate 536,794 downwards.
GCATGTTCTGCACATTGTGGCAACTGGTTTGATGAACAGAAACCCCCTGGCCACGTGTAACAAAACCAGAAATCGCATCTCCAGGAACTGGAGTGCAGCACTTGGCAAGTTTGACCAAAATATCTGGCGCACCCCTTACCAAAACTCCAGAGTCGCTGTGCAGAAGCGGTTTAGAAGGCCCTCGTGTGGGGAAAACAAATTCGACTTCTTCTGTGTCTCCATCTTCATGGATGCTCGAAAGAATCTTTTCAATCACAGATTGAGTTGAAACGTGACCTTCTCCAACAGCTGCATAGAGCATCGAGACATCTTCATAGCGAAGAGTGCTGGCTACTTCTGCCAGAGAATCTTGTGTCATGAGCTTCTGCAGCGGAAGGTTTTGTTTACGCATTGCGCGCGCAATGGCATCCTTGCCTTGCTCTATTGCTTCATCACGGCGTTCCTTTGTGAACCACTGTTTAATCTTGTTGCGTGTACGAGTACTCTGAACAAAGTTCAACCAGTCTTTACTCGGCCCTGCATCTGGGTTCTTTGAGGTAAGAATTTCGATCACATCGCCGCTAGAAAGCTTGCTCTCAAGCGGAACGAGTCGGCCGTTCACTTTGGCGCCCATCGTCCTGTGGCCAATTTCCGTGTGCACGGCATAGGCAAAGTCGATAGGTGTTGCACCTGAAGGAAGCCCGATCACACGGCCTTTAGGCGTGAAGACATAAACCTCTTTGGCGCCAATTTCAAAGCGGAGAGAATCGAGGAACTCCCCCGGGTCCTCAGTTTCTGCTTGCCAGTCTGAAATGTGTGCAAGCCAAGCCATATCTGTGTCTTGAACAGAGAGCTTGTCAACACTCTTTCCAGTGGCCATTCGGTCTTTGTACATCCAGTGTGCGGCTACACCGAACTCAGCACGATGGTGCATTTCAGGTGTACGAATCTGAATCTCCACTGGACGACCCTTGGGACCCATGACAGTGGTGTGCAGGGATTGGTACAGATTGAATTTAGGAGTAGCGATGTAATCCTTGAAACGACCAGGAATAGGATTCCACCTGGCGTGAATGGAACCCAAGATTCCATAACAGTCGCGAACACTATTGACGATTACTCTGATGCCAACAAGGTCATAAATCTCATCAAATTCGCGACCACGAAGCACCATCTTTTGATAAATCGAGTAAAACTGCTTTGGCCGTCCCTTGACTTCACCACGGATACGAGCAGCCTTGAGGTCTTGTTCAACGTCCCTGATTACAGACTGTACAAAAGACTCTCTTTCGGGAGTTCTTTGAGCGACAAGATTTTCAATTTCTTGGTAGATCTTGGGGTGCAGCACTGCAAATGACAGATCCTCGAGTTCCCACTTCAGTGTTTGGATACCCAAACGGTGAGCAAGTGGGGTATAAATCTCGAGTGTTTCTCGAGCTTTACGCTGGGCCGATTCAACAGGCATGAATCCCCATGTACGGGCATTGTGAAGACGGTCTGCCAACTTGATGACAAGAACGCGGATGTCTTTGGACATCGCCACAATCATTTTGCGAACTGTCTCTGCTTGAGCGCTGTCACCGTATTTCACTTTGTCGAGCTTTGTAACCCCATCGACCAACATGGCAACTTCAGCACCAAATTGTTCCCGGCACTGTTCAAGGGTGTAGTCCGTGTCTTCAACAGTGTCATGCAGCAACGCAGCAATAACTGTTTTGGGCCCTATTCCTAATTCAGCAAGAATCTGGGCAACAGCGACAGGATGGGTGATGTAGGGCTCACCAGATCGACGTTTTTGGCCATCGTGAGCTTGATAAGCGACTTGGTATGCTTCCTCAAGTTGGAGAAGATCAGCACGTGGGTGGTGTTGCTTTACAGTTTTGACGAGCCGTTCAAAACCACCTGTGGGCTGTGCTTTACTAAAAATTCGAGGCACAAGGCGACGCAGTGATACTGAACTAGTTGTATCAACCATGGCGCCTCCCTGAAGTTTCTATTATCTCGGGAAAACCTGAGAACTATGCTGAAGTTTTGGACTGTTCAGCAAGAACCTTCTTGTCATACTTTTTGATTGCTGGCTCATTTTGACGCATCTGAACATACAGTGGCGTCGCCAGGAAGATTGTGGAGTAGGTTCCTACAAAAATACCAATCAACAAGGCTAGAGAAATATCACGGAGGGTTCCAGCACCGAGAACAAAGGCGCCGATGAAAAGAATCGCTGCTACAGGCAATGCTGCGACGACAGAGGTATTGATGGAACGAACCAAAGTTTGATTGACAGCAAGATTCACTTGGTTAGCAAACGTCAATGAAGCTTCTTTGGTTGAGCCTTGAGTGTTTTCGCGAATCTTGTCGAAGACAACTACGGTGTCATAAAGGGAATAGCCCAAAATGGTCAAAAGACCAATCACTGCACCAGGCGTTACTTCAAATCCGGTGATGCCGTAAATTCCCGCAGTAATCACCAAGTCATGAAGAAGAGCGACAATAGCGACAAAGGACATCTTCCAGGTACGGAAATACAGCGCCATCACAAGAGACGCAAGTACTAGGAAGACAAGAAGACCGCGAATAGCTTGGGTCGTAATGTCAGAGCCCCAACTTGCCCCAATGTAGGAGCTGGTGACATTACTAATTGGTACAGCGTAAGCGTCCGCCAAATTGACCCGAATTTCACGGTTCTGTTCAGCAGTGAGCTGTTCAGTCTGCACACGAATAGAGGAATCGCCCAATGTGGAAACCTTGGGAACCATGTTGGGTTCGACTTCTTGGACAGCCTGAGTTGCTTTCGTTTGCGACATATCTGTCACATCAGAAACAACAAATTCGCTACCACCGGTGAATTCAATGCCGAAGTTGAAGCCACCCTTGAGAATGGGGCCGATGATGCTGACCAGGATCAGAACAGAAGAAATGGTGTACCAAATCTTACGCTTGCCAACAATGTTGAATGAACGTTCCCCTGTGTAGAGGTCATTACCGAATTGAGTAAAACTAGCCATTAGTTCTCCTCCTTCGTTTCAGAGGATTGTTGCGCTTTACGCTCGGCAATTGTCTGACGCTTCAGTGCTTCTTTTGAGGACTTTGCGAGCTTTTCTGAAGAGACACGTTGTGCGGGTGCAAATTGTGCACGTCCACGATAGGTGGCGCCTAAAGCTTGCGGGTTCAAACCTGAGAAGGTACTTCCCCCGTTGAAAAATCGAGTTTGTCCCATGAGTTGAAGCATAGGGTGGGTGAAGAGGGCAACTACGAAGAGGTCGACGATAGTAGTAAGTCCCAAAGTCAGGGCAAAGCCACGGACGTTTCCTACAGCAAGGATGAACAGCACTAATGCAGCGAGGAAGTTGACTGTATCGCTGGCAATGATGGTTCTAAATGCACGTTTCCAACCAGCTTCGATTGCAGATTCAAGACCTCGGCCGTCACGGAGTTCGTCGCGAATTCTCTCGAAGTAGACAATAAACGAGTCAGCGGTAATACCAATGGCAACAATAAGACCTGCAACACCAGCAAGAGAGAGGCGGTAGCCTTCACGCCACGACAAAATTGTGACAAGAAGGTAAGTCAACAGTGCTGCTACTGCAAGTGAAGCAACAGTTACCAAACCTAGAGCTCGGTATTGGATCAATGAATAGAGGACCACAAGAATAAGTCCGATAGCCCCAGCTAATAGGCCGCTCATCAACTGAGTTGAACCTAAGGTTGCTGAAATTGTTTCGGAAGATTGAACCTGGAAACCAATCGGTAGTGCGCCGTATTTCAGCTGGTCTGCAAGAGTTTTCGAGCTCTCTTGAGTGAAGCCGCCAGTAATTTGAGCATTTCCAGTAGTGATGGCTGCGTTCGTTGACGGAGCGGTAAGGACGCGACCGTCAAGAACAATGGCGAACTGGTTTTGAGAACCGGTCAGTGCGTTCAATCGAGTTGTGACATCACCGAAAGCTTTCGTACCTGCCTCGTTGAAAGAGAGATCAACAGCCCACTGGCCAGTGCTTGCTCCGGTCGATGACGTAACCATACCTGCGGAAGCATCAGCAATATCAGCACCGGAAACTTCAACCGGCCCCAATAAATACTTCACCGTGTTGGTGAAGTCACAGGTAATCAATGGCTGGTCTTCTGGAGCAGTACTCGCGGCCTGAATATTTTCGTCCGTGCACTCAAACTGCTCATACTGCGCCTGAAGAGCTGGGGTTATCCAGTTCAGATCGCTTCCGTTGGAGGGTGCAACTGCAGGAACCGAGGAGAGATTCGGGTCAATCGGTCCTTGAGGAACGGGGGTAGCGGTTCCATCTGCTCCAACAACTGAAGTTGTCGGTGCGCCGGCGATTAGTACTGCGCGGAAATCGAGCTTTGCTGAGGCTTCAATACGAGCCAAGGTTGCGTCATCAGGTTGTCCAGGAATTGAAACAACAATGTTTTGATTTCCCTGAGTATTGATTTCCGCCTCAGATACACCCGCGGAGTCAACTCGTTGGCGAATGATGGCAACTGCCTGTGCCATTTGTTCTTCTGATACCTTCTGGCCGTTTTCGAGTTTGGGAGCAAGAACAATCTGGGTACCACCCTCAAGATCGAGAGCTAACTTAGGGGTCCATGAGCCCCCGCCCCAGATAACACCAGCAGCATTAATTCCGACCAAGCCGGCAATCAGGACAAGAAGCCACGTAAGGGAACGAAGCGCCTTACGCGTAGTTTGGGAACGCGCCATTACTTTTTGTTTTTAGGCTTACGCTCACCAAATTGAGGATCAATTTCGAGAGCACCAGCTTCTGCCTCTGGGTCCAGAGCAAGTTTGGAGATGTCAGCGCCAATCGATTCACCAGCAGTTGGAGCGGCAGCAGCGTTTTCAACAACACGTGCAATCGCTTGGCGGTGAAGTTTAAGAGTGTTCTTGGGAGAAGTCTCGAGAACAACAATGTTCTCTGCGTCATCAATGGACTTAATGGTTCCGTAAACGCCAAAAGTGGTCATCACGTGCGCCCCGGGAACCACGGTCTTCTGAAGCTCTTCAGCAGCTTTCTTACGCTTTTGTCCATTGCGGAACATGAAGAAAACCAAAACGGCCAATACAGCCATCATGAAAAGTGTCATGGGATCCATGAGAAAGTCCTTAGGGAATCAAAACCAATGCAGATACATCTCTAACGAGTATAGGTCACAGAAGCTACGGGTTAATTGAGGGAGGAGTCAGGCCTAAATGTGCCCATCCTTGTGATGTTGCAATGCGCCCACGATGGGTGCGACTCATAAGCCCTTCTCGGATAAGAAATGGCTCGACTGTGGCCTCAATCGTTTCTGACTCTTCACCGATAGAAATTGCCAGAGAGTTCACACCCACCGGTCCCCCATTGAAGCGTTCAACAAGTGCAGAAAGCACGGAGCGGTCTAGACGATCAAGTCCGCGTTCATCTACGTCATAGAGAGCTAAGGCAAGTTCTACAGCGTGTGCAGCATCTTCACTTGAGTGAACTGTCATGTAGTCACGAACACGACGTAAAAGTCGATTGGCGATTCGTGGTGTTCCCCGGCTTCGACGTGCAATTTCGAGAAGAGCTGAATCTGGAATGTTGATGGATAAGAGTTGGGCTGAGCGTGAGAGAACAGTCTTGAGTTCTTCGACTTCATAAAACTCCAGATGAGCAGTAAACCCAAAACGGTCCCTGAGTGGACTCGCTAGAAGTCCAGTTCTCGTTGTCGCACCTACAAGCGTAAAAGGGGGTAAGTCAAGAGGAATGGAGGAAGCACCCACCCCTTTACCGACCATGATGTCAATGCGAAAATCTTCCATGGCGAGATACAGCATTTCTTCAGCAGATCGTGCCATGCGGTGTATTTCATCAATGAACAGAACTTCACCAGGAACAAGCGAGGAAAGCAGTGCTGCTAAGTCGCCTGCATGGCTAATGGCGGGGCCACTAGACATGCGAAGTGATCGACCAGATTCATGCGCAACAATCATAGCCAGCGTTGTTTTTCCTAGACCAGGTGGGCCTGATAACAAGATGTGGTCTGGTGTTCGAGAATCCATCTCGGCAGCTTTAAGGAGCAACCCCAGTTGACTAACAACTTTGTGTTGTCCAACAAATTCAGTTAATGATTGAGGGCGTAGCGCCCCTTCAAAATCTCGTTCACTGTCGTTGAGTGGTTCCCCAGAAGTCACAGCGTCGCCAGACATTTACTTTTTCCCAGCCAAGAGTGCCAGGGCTTCTTTGAGGAGAACAGAAGAAGCTGTTCGGTCTACAGAAGTGGCAGACAGGGTTTGTAGAGCCTCTTGGGCTATTTTTTCATTCCAGCCCAGACCAACCAAAGCATTGAGAACAACTGTTTCCGCTTCAGTAGATGGATGAGGCGAGGCGGAAGCGTGGGAAGAATGTGCCAACGAACTGATCTTGCCTGCTAACTGAACAATAATCAGTTTTGCTGTTTTGGGACCAATCCCAGGAACTTTTTTGAACGCCGCATCATTCTCATCAACAACAGCAGCCAATATTTCTGCTGGTGAGATCTCAGAAAGAATCGCCAAAGCAGAACGTGGTCCTACACCTGAGACAGAAAGTAATACTTCAAAAATTTCTGTACTTTCAGGAGATTCAAATCCAAAAAGGGTCATCGAGTCTTCACGAACCACAAGTGAGGTGAAGAAGACATTTCTCTCCCCCACTGACAAAGTTCTCTTGTGTTCCGAGGTGATGTGTACGAGATAGCCGACACCGTTGACATCAACGATGCAGGTTTGGTCTCGCACAGCCGCAACTGTGCCACTGAGAGAGGCAATCACGTACTCAGCTTAGAGCGGTTATCCTCGTTTTTTGGCCTGACGCTCCGCCTCACGCCAACGTTGCTGAGCAGGAGTGAGTGCTCCCTGAGGGACAGTCAGTGACGCACCACGCCACGCGTTACAAATTGCCAAAGCCAGGGCATCTGTGGCGTCGGGAAGAAGTTTGCCTTCTGGTAAAACCAAAAGCCTCCCAACCATCGATGCGACCTGAACCTTGTTAGCTCGGCCGGTTCCTGTGATCGAAGCTTTTACTTCACTAGGAGTGTGAAGATCTACCGGAATCCCCCTCTGTGCCGCTTCAAGAAAAGCCACAGCGCTGGCTTGAGCAGTTCCCATTACTGTCCGGAGGTTGTGTTGTGCGAAAACCCGTTCAACAGCAATACGTTGGGGTTCATACTTTTCGATGAGCTGCGCCAATTCCGTTTGTAAGAGAAGTAGGCGCACTGGTAGCTCAAGTTGTTTATCAGTGGTCAGCACTGAAACATGAACCAGAGATACTGAACGATCAGCTTTCGCATCAATAACACCCACGCCACAACGGGTGAGCCCCGGATCAACTCCGAGAATTCGCAAGTTAGTCCTGCTCTAATTCTGCAAGAACAGATTCGCTCAAATCGAAATTACTGAAAACATTTTGAACATCATCAGAGTCTTCGAGGGCATCAATGAGCTTAAACACTTTTCGTGCCGTGTCAGCATCAATTTCAACTTCGAGATTGGGGACAAACTCTGCATCAGCAGAGTCATAATCGATGTTGGCAGCCTGTAATGCTTCACGCACCGCAACGAGGTCTTGAGGCTCAGAAATGATTTCAAATGATCCGTTGTGACTAGATACATCCTCGGCACCGGCATCGAGTACTGCAGCAAGGATGGTGTCTTCATCTACTCCAGCCTGCGCTGAAACTCTGATCACGCCTTTACGGCTGAAGTTATAGGCGACAGAACCAGGGTCTGCCATGTTGCCGCCATTGCGACTCATTGCAGTGCGAACCTCAGCCGCGGCACGGTTTTTGTTATCCGTCAGACATTCAATGAGTAGGGCTACACCATTAGGACCGTAGCCTTCATACATGATGGTGGTGTACTCAACTGAGTCACCAGTTAGGCCCGCACCACGCTTGATAGCGCGGTCAATGTTGTCGTTAGGAACGCTTGTTTTTTTAGCTTTCTGAACTGCATCAACAAGGGTTGGGTTTCCAGAAAGATCAGCGCCACCAAGTTTTGCTGCAACTTCAATGTTTTTGATGAGCTTTGCAAACGACTTTGCGCGACGCGCATCAATAACAGCTTTTTTGTGCTTAGTGGTGGCCCACTTGGAATGTCCAGACATGCCTTAAATCTTAGCTTTCTTCTTTTCAACGTACTGAGCTACGCGCCCAAGGAAATACTCATGAACACGAGTATCACCGTTTACTTCAGGATGGAATGAAATTCCTAACAAGTTTCCCTGTTCGACTGCGACGATTCGACCATCTTGAAGTTGTGAAATGACTCGGACTCCATCCCCAACACGTTCAACAATTGGAGCACGAATAAAAGTGGCAGGAATGAGATCTTCCGAAACTCCCGGCATAGGCAGATCAACCTCAAAGGAATCTATCTGTGTGCCAAAAGCGTTACGGCGAACATCAACATGAAGTCCGCCTAGAGATTCTTGCTCAATGATGGCATCGACAATGTTGTCTGCCATCATGATCAAACCAGCGCACGTTCCAAAAACAGGAAGGCCATCAGCTATTGCTGTCCGTAGCGGCTGCTGCATCCCAAATTGACGAACCAGTTTGTCCATCACACTGGATTCACCACCAGGAATAACAAGTGCATCTACCGAAGAAAGCTCCTCCGGCCGACGAACTTTGACGACCTGGGCGCCCAATGCAGAAAGCACCTGCATATGCTCGCGGACATCACCTTGGAAGGCGAGAACTCCTATTCGGAGATGGGAATACTTACCAGCCACGTTCAGCGAGTCGATGTGGAGCAGGAATGTCTGCGACATTGATGCCGACCATGGCTTCACCCAAGCCACGTGAGGTTTCCACAATCACCTTGGGGTCATCGTAGAAAGCCGCAGCCTTGACAATTGCCTTAGCGCGAGCAGCTGGGTCACCCGACTTGAAAATTCCAGAGCCGACAAAGACACCATCGGCACCAAGCTGAAGCATCATTGCTGCGTCAGCGGGGGTAGCGACACCACCTGCGGTAAATAGTGGAACAGGCAGTTTACCCGTGGAAGCAACCTCAACGACGAGGTCATAGGGTGCCTGAAGTTCCTTAGCAGCAACATAGAGCTCATCCTTGGCCAAAGAAGACAGCCAGCGGAGCTCAGCATTGATTTTGCGAATGTGCTTGGTGGCCTCGGAAACGTCACCAGTTCCGGCTTCACCCTTGGAACGAATCATTGCGGCACCTTCGTTAACACGACGAAGAGCTTCGCCCAGGTTAGTCGCACCACAGACGAAAGGAACGTCAAAAGCCCACTTGTCAATGTGGTTGACGTAGTCAGCAGGACTGAGTACTTCAGACTCGTCAATGAAGTCAACATTGAGCTCTGCAAGAACTTGCGCCTCAACAAAGTGACCGATGCGTGCTTTGGCCATGACCGGAATGCTGACAGCAGCCTGGATACCTTCGATAAGGTCAGGATCACTCATGCGTGCTACGCCGCCCTGAGCGCGAATGTCAGCTGGAACACGTTCGAGAGCCATCACCGCAATAGCTCCAGCATCTTCGGCGATGCGAGCCTGTTCAGCGGTGACTACGTCCATGATGACGCCACCCTTGAGCTGTTCTGCAAGTCCACGCTTGACGCGGTTGCTACCAGTAAGTGGAGTGTTGTTCTTTTCAGTCATTTTTCGCTTCTCTTTAGTGGAGGATCAGTTAGAAGTTTAGTTCTGTTCACGCCAAGCTTGTGCGACCGCTGAACGGACATCTCCGAGTAGTGCAGTAATCGCTTTACTCTTGGCAATGATGGGGAAGAAATTTGAGTCCGTAGCCCATCGTGGCACTACGTGTTGGTGGAGATGATCTGCAATTCCGGCTCCAGCAACTCGGCCCTGGTTCATGCCAATGTTGTAACCGTCATTGCGAGCAACTTTTTTCAAAACTCGCATTGCTTCCTGAGTCAGACTAGCGATTTCTGCAGTTTCTTCAACAGTGGCTTCGTCATACATTGCAATGTGACGATAAGGGCAAACCAGAAGGTGTCCGCTGTTATAGGGGTATAAATTCAGCAAAACGAAGGCGTGAGTCCCGCGGTGAACAATGAGAGCTTCTTCATCAGACATTTCCGGTGCGAGGCAAAAAGGACAGTCATCTTTTGATGGTTGCTGACCGTTTTCGATATAAGCCAGACGATGAGGTGTCCACAAACGTTGAAATTCATCGGGAACAGCCCCAAAAGTAGAAGCTGAGCGAAGGTCTACCCCCTCAAACTCTTCTTCTCCGTAATGATTCATAGGTCCTCAGCACTCGTTACCTGACGGTGGTCACGTACGGCGCTAACAAGAAGATCAATAGCGTCAGCGATGGGGATACCGTTGCGCTGGCTACCGTCACGGAAACGGAAACTCACTGCACCATTGGCCCTGTCTTCTTCACCAGCAATGATTTGCACGGGAATTTTCTGAGCAGCAGCATTACGAATCTTCTTTTGCATGCGGTCATCGCTGGCATCTAGTTGAACGCGAAGCCCCTCTACTTTGAGCTGGTCTAAAACACTGGAGAGGTACTCCTCATACTCTTCTGCTACAGCAATACCGACGGCCTGAACAGGTGCCAACCAGAGGGGGAAAGCGCCGGCGTAGTGCTCGGTGAGGACACCGAAGAAACGTTCAATGGATCCAAATAAGGCTCGGTGGATCATGACAGGACGGTGGCGGTTTCCGTCAGATCCCGTGTATTCCAAATCGAAGCGTTCTGGCAGGTTGAAGTCCAGTTGAATGGTCGACATCTGCCAGGTGCGACCTATCGCATCACGTGCCTGAACAGAGATCTTGGGGCCATAGAAGGCAGCGCCGCCTGGATCTGGAACCAAGGTCAAACCTGAGTCTTCTGCGACTTGCCGCAGCGTCTCGGTGGCTTCGTCCCAGATTGCGTCATCGCCGACATACTTCTTGGGGTCCTTTGTAGAAAGCTCAAGATAAAAATCATCAAGGCCGTAGTCACGCAGCAAGGAAAGCACAAAGTTCAGAACATTTGTGAGTTCTTCTTTCATGTTCTCGCGCGTGGTGAAGATGTGAGCATCGTCCTGAGTCATGCCGCGAACACGAGTGAGACCGTGAACCACGCCTGATTTCTCATAGCGATAAACAGAACCAAACTCGAACAATCGTAAAGGCAGTTCACGGTAGCTCTTGGACCGGGACTTAAAGATCAAAATGTGGAATGGGCAATTCATTGGTTTGAGGTAGTAATCAACGCCTTGGCGTGTGACCTCACCTGCCTCATTGCGAATTTCATCCAATTTCATGGGCGGGAACATCCCATCCGCATACCAATCCAAGTGCCCGCTGGTTTCGAACAGGTTCGACTTGGTGATGTGAGGTGAATAGACAAACTCGTAACCGCCTTCTTCATGGCGACGACGGGAGTAGTCCTCCATGGTTCGGCGAATCACACCACCCTTGGGGTGAAAAACAGGTAAACCCGAACCAATTTCTTCGGGAAAACTAAACAGGTCTAGTTCACTTCCCAAGCGACGGTGGTCACGCTTAGCAGCTTCTTCGAGGCGTTCTTGGTATGCACGAAGATCTGCTTTTGATGGCCAAGCGGTGCCATAAACACGCTGGAGTTGAGGGTTGTTTTCTGAACCTCTCCAGTAAGCAGCTGCCAACCGGGTAAGAGCAAAACCATCACCAATGATGCGGGTATTTGGAACGTGTGGCCCACGGCATAGATCCTTCCACACGGTCTCCCCCGTGGATGGATCAACGTTGTCGTAAATGGTCAGTTCATTACCGCCGACTTCAACGCTCTCGTTGTCGTCTCCTGTGTTACCGCCTTTGAGACCGATGAGTTCGAGTTTGTATGGCTCAGAAGCAAGTTCTGCTCGAGCTTCATCTTCAGTGACAACTCGGCGCATGAAGCGCTGTCCTGCACGGACAATGCGAGACATAGCCTTTTCCAAAGCCTTCATGTCTTCTGGTGTGAAAGCTTCCTCGACATCGAAGTCGTAGTAGAAACCATCTGTAACAGGTGGCCCAATGCCCAATTTTGCTTTGGGGTTCACGTTCTGAACCGCTTGGGCGAGAACGTGGGCAGCTGAGTGTCGAAGAATGTTGAGTCCGTCTGCAGAATCCACATATACGGGTTCGACTTCATCTCCTGGCTGCAAGATATGAGCTAGGTCACGTAACTCACCGTTGACGCGTATCGCAACAATGCTGCGGTCTGTATAGAGCGCGAAGCCATCACTGGAAGCTTGAACGGTGAGTGAACCGGAAACGTCAGACACGAAGTGGACTCCTCTAATAACTTTCTCGACTTACAGCCTAGCCAAAAGAAAAACCCCCGGAAATCCGGGGGTTTTCAGTGAGCGATACTGGGATCGAACCAGCGACCTCTTCCGTGTCAGGGAAGCGCGCTACCGCTGCGCCAATCGCTCAAAGCCATGTCCGAAAACGTGGTTTTGGAGGTGGATACCGGATTCGAACCGGTGTGGACGGCTTTGCAGGCCGCTGCCTATCCTCTCGGCCAATCCACCGTAGGTGGTTACCCACGCTAACAATGAGTCGGCCGTAGGACTGACCACACTCGAGCGGATGACGAGATTCGAACTCGCGACCCTAACCTTGGCAAGGTTATGCGCTACCACTGCGCCACATCCGCGTTGCACTCTAAAGAGTACCTTGGAACTTTATCGAGAACTCAGCGTGAACGCAAAACCTGACACGCATTTTTTAGTAGTCGTAACTCTCTTCACCGTGCATGACGAGGTCAATACCAGCAAGCTCATCTTCATTCTTGACACGGAATCCCATTGTCTTGTCAATTACCCAACCAATTGCAAACGAGAGAGTGAAGGAATAGATCAGAACGCTAAATGCTGCGATGGCTTGCTTCCCGAGTTGATCAAATGAACCCGAGTAAATGAGTCCAACTTCAGTAGCAAAGAAGCCAAGGAACAATGTTCCAATCAACCCACCAACGAGGTGAATTCCCACAACATCCAGAGAGTCATCAAAGCCAAAAGTGAATTTGAGCTCAACCGCAAGTGCACACAAGACACCGGTGAGAATACCGAGAACGAGAGCCCAGCTTGGGGTGAGGTAAGCACACGAGGGTGTAATCGCAACAAGACCCGCAACGGCACCTGAGGCGGCACCGACGGAGGTTGCCTTGCCATCCTTAATACGTTCGACAATAAGCCATCCGATAATTCCGGCAGCACCTGCTGCCATGGTGTTAATCAGGGCAATGGCAGCAACACCATCTGCGGCAATTGCAGAACCAGCATTGAAACCAAACCAGCCAAACCACAGCAATCCTGCGCCCAAGAGAACGAATGGTACGTTGTGGGGCTTATGAACTCCCTTGGCGAAACCAATTCGTTTTCCAAGAACTAAAGCAAGTGCCAGCGCAGCTGCACCAGAGTTGATTTCAACAGCTGTTCCACCCGCGAAGTCAAGTGCACCCACGTTGTAGACCAACCATCCGCCACTGGTAATTTCACCGTCTTCAACAGTGAAATTAAAGATCCAGGAGGCTACTGGGAAGTAGACAATGGTTGCCCACACGCCTGCAAACACCATCCATGCACCAAACTTTGCACGGTCAGCGATTGCTCCTGAAATGAGCGCAACAGTAATCATCGCGAACGTAGCTTGGAAAGCGGCAAAAACGAGAGGAGGAACAGTTGCCCCGTCTGGAACTTCAATGAGATTTTCTAATCCCATGTGAGCTAAGTCGATGTTGAATACACCGGGGATTCCGTACGTTGCAGGGCCACCCAGAGCTGGGAATGCGATGGCGTAGCCATAGATAATCCACAAAACGCCGACAATAGCCATGGAGCCAAAACTGAGCATCATCATGCTGATGACGCTCTTGGCACGGACAAGACCGCCGTAGAAGAAAGCCAGAGCTGGTGTCATCATCAACACCAGCGCGGTGCAAATAATCAGAAAAGCGGTATTACCTGTATCCATGAGAACCTCCAGAGGAGATTCTTTGGCATACGCGTTTCAGATATGAAGCGTTTATGTTTCGAACAGATTAATCGTGTCTAGGCCCTGTGAAAAACTACAGGGCCTAGACATGAGGAGTGATGGAACTAATTCAAGGTTTATGCCTCCTGAAGCGCATATCCCTCTTCGCCGTGGACAATTGTGTCGATACCAGCGAGCTCGTCCTCATTCTTGATACGGAACCCCATGGTCTTCTCAATGATTGTTCCAATGATGTAACTGAGAACGAACGAGAAGACCAGTACGGTAAAGGCAGCAATAGCCTGCTTTCCGAGTTGTTCAAATGAACCAGAGAAGAAGAATCCAACTTCGGTTGCGAAGAACCCAAGGAACAAGGTTCCGATCAAACCACCCACAAGGTGAATACCCACTACATCCAGAGAGTCATCAAACCCGAAAGTGAATTTGAGCTCAATGGCAAGTGCACAGACAGCACCAGCGATGAGGCCCAACAGAATTGCCCACATTGGTGTCAGGTTTGCACATGCAGGTGTGATCGCAACCAAACCAGCAACTGCGCCCGAGGCAGCTCCCACTGAAGTGGCCTTACCCTCCTTGATGCGCTCAATAAGCAACCATCCCAATACAGCTGCCGCTGGTGCAGCAATCGTGTTGATGAATGCCAGGGAAGCAACCCCGTCCGCTGCAAGTTCCGATCCTGCATTGAAGCCAAACCAGCCAAACCAGAGCAATCCTGCACCGAGAAGAACCAGTGGCACGTTGTGAGGCTTTGCAACACCCTTTGCAAAACCAATCCTCTTGCCCAAGACAAGTGCCAATGCAAGAGCTGCTGCACCCGCGTTGATGTGGACAGCCGTGCCACCTGCAAAGTCAATTGCGCCCAGGTTGTAGGCGATCCAACCACCGTCAACAATCTTGCCGTCCACGATGGTGAAGTTGAATACCCAGGAAGCTACTGGGAAGTACACAATTGTTGCCCAAATACCTGCGAATACAAGCCAAGCGCCAAACTTTGCTCTGTCGGCGATTGAACCGCTAATCAGAGCAACAGTGATGATTGCAAAAGTGGCTTGGAATGCTGCGAAGGCCAAGGGTGGGAATGCTGCGCCCTCGGGAGTTTCTAGTAAGCCTTCAAGACCGATGTATGCGGTATCGATACCAATGATTCCGTCTATGCCATAAAACGTCGATGAGCCTTCATTGGCGAATGCGATGGAGTATCCGTAGATAACCCACAAGACACCAATGAGCGCAAGAGAGCCAAAGCTCAACATCATCATGCTGACGACACTCTTAGCTTTGACGAGACCGCCATAGAAGAACGCCAGGGCGGGAGTCATCAGGAGCACCAGTGCTGCGCTGATGAGCACGAAGGCGGTGTTGCCTTGATCCATTTCAACCTCTTTCACGAATGGTGACGGATAGTTCACCGTCTCTATTCATGAGTGTGAATGAAGTTCGTTACCGGGGGTGTTCTACGAGGTGACGTAAGTGTTACAAATAACGAGGTTGTGTTTCAAACAGATTTCTGAGCTAGAAATTGGTCAAAGCAATCAGACGTGAAACGCAACGGAGATACTTCTTGCGATATCCGCCGTTGACCATGTCACCACCAAACACATCGGAAATTGGTGTACCTGAAGCGATGATCGGGATTTGAGCGTCATACACACGGTCAATGAAAGCGACCAAACGAAGAGCATCTGTCTGCCCCATGATGACGTGAACATCTTCAAGGACTAGGGTGTCTACGTTGTCCAGAAGACGAACATAGACAGAAGGGTGCACAGTTGCAAGGTGTGCCAACAGAGCATCAAAACGGTCGACAGTAACGGTGGCACCTGCTGCGCGTTGTTCCGAAACGTAAGTTGCTATGTCTCGGGGTGAGGTAACTCGCGATACACCTTCGGCAGCACGTTGGCGATAGTCAGTACCGTCTATGCGAATAGTCCTGAAGTTCGAGGCCAGCGCTTGAATTTCTCTGAGGAAGTCTGCGGCGGCAAAACGCCCCTCGCCCAAGGCCGCAGGAGGGGTATTGCTTGTTGCAGCTACACGCGTTCCGCCAGCTACGAGTTCTCCCAGCATTCGAGTCATCATCATTGTGTCGCCAGGATCATCCAGCTCGAACTCGTCTATACAAATCAAACTGGCACCCTTGAGTGCTTCAACCGCTTTGACATAGCCCAGTGCACCGACAAGCGAGGTGTACTGCAAAAAGGTTCCGAAATACTTCTTTCCGGAAGCAGAATTCCACGCTGCCGCGAGCAAGTGGGTTTTACCGACACCAAAACCTCCGTCAAGGTAAACCCCGGGAGGCTGTTCCTCAGTTTTCTTGTTGCGACTAAAGAGCTTTGCCTGCTTGATAACAGCCGTGTTTTTTCCAGCAAATTCTTCAAGAATGGTGCGTGCTTCTTCTTGAGAGGGATACTCAGGGTTGGGAATGTAATTGTCGAAACGTGCCTGAGTGAATTGCGGCGGAGGAACCAGGCTGCTGACGATTGCACCCGCATCAAGTGTGGGGTGTAATTCAACAAGGGACTGCACGGAAGTCATTTTCCTGAAATATTCCTCAACATAAGCACAAAATAAGGGGTGTGGGGTTGGCACATAACGAATCTCTACGTAGTCTCGTAGGTGCAGCACAAGCCTATTGCGTAACCAGAGCAATGCTTGGTGTCCTGAAATCTAACCTGAGTGAAAAGTGGAGCCATGAGCGTACCTATTGATTCGTCTGAAAAGTTTGCAGAATACGCACATCCTGAAGCCATTGTGAGCACTCAATGGTTACAGGAAAACCTCGACAATCCTCAACTTGTCGTTGTCGAATCCGATGAAGATGTTCTGCTCTACGAAATTGGTCACATCCCTGGCGCAGTCAAAATCGACTGGCACACAGACCTCAACGACCCCGTGCTTCGTGACTATGTCCAGGGCCCCCAATTTGCTGAATTACTGAGTTCAAAGGGAATCTCTCGAGACACAACCGTTGTTATCTATGGCGATAAAAGTAACTGGTGGGCTGCTTATGCACTCTGGGTTTTCAAGCTTTTTGGACACGAAGACGTTCGCCTCCTCGATGGAGGACGTGACAAGTGGATCGCCGAGGGTCGTGAACTCACAAAGGAACAGCCGGCAATCACACCAAGCTCTTATCCAGTTGTAGATCGCAACGATTCTCCTATCCGCGCATATCTTGCTGACACTCTTGCCCACATCGGTAAGCCAATGATTGATGTACGAAGCCCTGAAGAATACTCAGGTGAACGCACTCACATGCCTGCCTACCCCGAAGAAGGGGCCCTCCGAGGCGGTCACATTCCTGGTGCGGCCAGCGTTCCATGGGCTAAAGCAGCGAATGAAGACGGAACGTTCAAATCACGTCAGGAACTCGAACAGCTGTACCTGGTCGAGGCAGGGCTCAAGCCCGGAGATGACGTCATCGCATACTGCCGAATTGGTGAGCGCTCGAGTCACACCTGGTTTGTGCTGAACTACCTCCTTGGCTTTACCGGAGTTCGTAATTACGACGGATCTTGGACTGAATGGGGTTCGGCTGTTCGCGTTCCCATCGTCAAGGGCACAGAACCCGGTGTCTTAGTCGACTAATTACTCGAATGCAGAGAGATTAACTCTGTTCACACCTGAGATGATGGAAGCATCATGACTGAACTTCCACAGGTACTCGCTCAAACTCAAGAAGATTTCCTTGACCTTGGTGACAAGGACAAAATTCAACTCCTCATTGAGTTCGCAGAGGAACTTCCTGCTTTACCTTCCGAGTACCAGGATCATCCTGAGCTACTTGAAAAAGTCGAGGAATGTCAGTCTCCTGTTTACATTTTTGTTGACGTTCACGATGGGCGCGTTGCCGTGCACGCAACAGCGCCAGAACAAGCACCTACCACTCGAGGGTTTGCCAGCATCCTGGTGCAAGGTTTGACAGGCCTCACAGTGCAAGAAGCTTTGGACATACCCGATGATTTCCCCAGCACCCTGGGTCTCAACGCGCTCATTTCCCCACTTCGTGTGCGCGGGATGACAGGAATGTTGTGGCGCATGAAACGCCAAATTCGAGAGAAATCCATCTAAAAACATGGTTGAAAGTTCCACACGTACCGATGTACAACTTTCACAAATTTATGCGTGGCCCTCATCTCTGACTTTTCGTCTCAACATGCTTATTGGGCCGTCAGGAACAACCGCAGGAGAAGATGGAACTTCAGTTAGCCTGACCTCTGCGCAGGACCGGAGAATCCTTCGACTGATTCGTAAAGACGCAGACGTGGTGTTACTTGGTGCAGAATCTGTCAGAAAAGAGGGGTGGTTCTTCCCGCCAACCGGACGTCTGATCGTTTTAAGCAAGACAGGAAATCTCCCTTTAGAAACATGCCCACATCCGGATAGGTTGTTTATTGCACCTAGCTTGAGCTCGGCACTTCATAATTTGCGAGAAAACGAAAACAAAATCCTTTGTGAAGGCGGCCTAGCCACCGCAGAACTTGTTCATCAACGCGTGTGCTTTGACGAGATAGCGTTGACATTTCGAAATGAAGATTCAACAGCTCCTGACTTCATTGATTTCTCTGAGTATCAACTTCTCTCAGAACTGACTGAGAAATCCTCAGAGATGACTTTCCGTTTTTGGCGGCGAGCCGCTAAGCCGCACTAATTCGGGAACTTTAGGGTCGTATATGTGACCACACAGCAGAATGCTCCTGAAGAATTTCAACGCGCAGTAGAGAGCATTTCTTCCGTCGCATTTCGAGAAGAACTCACGGTTCGGGTCATTGATTCCCCATCGGGGGTTGCTCCTTACAGCTATGCTCTCGCAGCAGATGTTCTCATTGCCGAACATGAACACGAATCCCAACATGGCACAGGACGATTCATCCTTCTCTATGACCCAGAAGAACCCGAATCTTGGGGTGGCTCCTTCCGCGTAGTTGCTTATGCCCAAGCACCATTAGAAGCTGACATCGGACTTGACCCATTCCTAGCCAACGTTGCGTGGTCATGGTTGGTCGATGCTCTGGCAACGCGCAAAGCCGAATACTTTAATCCTTCTGGCACAGCTACTCGAATTCTTTCGACAGGGTTTGGTGAGCTTGAAGATGCCGGTGATGGTGCGCAAATTGAACTTCGAGCTTCGTGGTCTCCTGCCTCCTCGGAAATGGGAGATCAAGCAGACGCATGGGGTGAACTCTTGTGCATGCTTGCCGGCTTGCCTCCCACAGCAGAAGCTGTCAGTTTGACTGCACGCCGCAGGGAGCGTGGTTAGGGTTCACGTCATCGCTTCACCCAAAGAATTTCTCGCCGCGTGCGATGTGATTTCTCAGGGAACTGGACCAATCGCCATCGATGCGGAACGGGCATCTGGATTCACCTATTCACAGCGTGCATATCTCATCCAAGTTCATCGACGCGAAGCAGGAACTTTTTTATTTGATCCTCCAGCTATTGGTGACATGTCGGAGTTATTTCGACACAATCACACCGAAGAATGGGTCCTTCATGCGGCTAGTCAGGATCTGGCGTGTTTGAGAGAAGTGGGAATTTCCCCGCAACGAATTTTTGATACCGAACTTTCTGCCCGTTTGTTGGGCTTAGATCGGGTGGGCCTGGGCTCCGTTATAGAAGAATTACTGGGTGTCCACCTGGCAAAAGAACATAGTGCAGCAGATTGGTCAACCAGACCTCTTCCTGAACCTTGGTTGACGTATGCGGCTCAAGATGTTGAATTACTTGTTGATCTCAGAGATGAAATTGAAAAACTGCTCATCGAGTCCAACAAACTCAGTTGGGCTCACGAAGAGTTTCAAGCAACGCTTGATAAACCTGAGAAAATAATCAGCACTGAACCGTGGAGAAAAATTTCAGGTCTTCATACCCTGCGCTCCCCTAGGCAACTTGCTGTTGCACGGGCGCTGTGGAATGCAAGAGATGTGGTTGCTCAGACAAAAGACATCTCACCCGGTCGCCTCATTCCAGATAGCTCGATCGTGGCCGCAAGCAAGCGAACTTTTTCCACCAAGGGTGAACTTGCAGCGTGTAAAGAATTCAATGGGCGTGCAAGCCGCAGCATGCTCGACGTGTGGTGGGAGGCTGTGCGCGCTGGCACTGCTGACGAAAACCTTCCTGTAATGCGCATTCCCTCTGACACCATTCCACCCCCACGTGCATGGGCGGATAAACGTCCCGATGCTTTAGAACGACTAAATGCGGCAAAAGAAAAACTGAGCGCCCGAGCTGTAGAACTCAGTATGCCCACTGAAAACCTCCTCACTCCAAGTATTTTGCGCGAACTAGCCTGGGCCCCACCTTCCACAGTTACTGTCGTCAGTGTTAGTGCTGGATTGAAAAAATTGGGCGCACGGCCCTGGCAGATTGCTGAAACCTGTGCGCTAATTTCTAATGCTTTTGTGGAAGCCGACCAAAAACTTAACCTCGAACCCCAAGAATCTTCGTAGGGACTCACAGCCGGGTTTCACAGCTGAATCACACGAATTAGCATCAAGATAGCAAAGAGGCATCGAGAGGACATCATGACCGCCGGAAAACGTGTTGTATTTGTCGACGGAGTTCGTACCCCGTTTGGTCGCGCAGGCGAAAAAGGTATCTTTTGGCAGACTCGCGCCGATGACCTCATCGTGAAAGCAATGATGGGGCTGCTTGAGCGTAATCCGCTGCTTCCAACCGAAGAAATAGATGATGTTGCGATTGCCGCTACAACTCAACAAGGTGACCAAGGTCTCACTCTCGGAAGAACGGCAGGAATCTTGGCAGGACTTCCTCGCCATGTTCCTGGGTTTGCCATTGACCGTATGTGTGCCGGTGCAATGACAGCAGTCACGACGACAGCAGGCGGAATCGCAATGGGTTCCTATGACGTAGTCCTTGCTGGTGGCGTCGAACACATGGGCCGTCATCCCATGGGATTCAATGCCGACCCAAATCCTCGATTCTTGGCAGAAAAACTTGTCAGTGCAGATGCTTTGAACATGGGCGCAACTGCAGAAAGGCTCCACGACAGGTTCCCCCATCTGACCAAGGAACGTGCAGATGCTTACGCATTACGTTCTCAACAAAAAGTTGCAGCAGCCTACGCTGCTGGATTTATCCAACATGATTTGATTCCCGTCTCTGCAAAAACCGCTGAGGGATGGACACTGGCTACTGTCGATGAAGCTCCACGTCCAGAAACAACAATGGAGGGACTTGCAGGCCTCAAGACACCATTTAGGCCGCATGGACGTGTCACCGCAGGAAATGCAAGTGGCCTCAACGATGGAGCAACAATCTGCCTACTAGCCAGTGAAGAAGCGGCAGAACGCTATAACCTCGGTATCAAAATGTCGATGGTCTCTTTTGCTTTTGCTGGCGTTGAACCTGAAGTGATGGGAATTGGCCCCGTTCCTTCTACAGAAAAAGCTCTTCGCAAAGCAGGTCTGACTATTGACCAAATTGGCCTGTTTGAAGTGAATGAAGCCTTCGCAGTTCAAGTATTGGCGTTTCTCGATCATTTTGGCATCTCTGATGATGACCCTCGGGTCAACGAATATGGTGGCGCGATTGCTTTAGGTCACCCATTGGCTAGCAGCGGTGTTCGACTAATGATTCAATTGGCGCACCAATTCGAACGTCACCCTGAAGTCAGATATGGCATAACCACAATGTGTATTGGACTTGGACAAGGTGGAACTGTTATTTGGGAAAACCCACACTGGAATGGTGCAAAGTAATGACGAACTACGACAGCATTGACTTTTCAGACCTCATTGCTCTGAGCACTGAAGAGGTTGTAACTCACAGCTTCTCTCAGGACATCACCCTTTCCAGCGGCAAAGTTATCGCATTGGTGACTCTTGATAATGGAATGGACTACAAGCGTCCGAACACTCTTGGCCCTCAAGGGCTACTCGAGCTAGATCGACTTCTTGTCTCGCTCAGTGATCGCGCCGCTACAGGAGAAATTGACGCTGTTGCAGTGACCGGCAAAGAATTCATCTTGGCAGCAGGGGCTGACCTCAGCAGAGTGAGTGATGTGCCGAGTAAAGAAATGGCCGTTAAGCTCGCGCAACTAGGCCACAGAGCTCTTGGTCGCCTAGGTGAACTGGGAGTGCCCTCTTTCGTCTTCATCAATGGCTTAGCGCTCGGTGGAGGCCTTGAAGTGGCACTCAACTCCTCATACCGCACGGTCGATGCAACGGTGGGTGCAATTGCGTTGCCTGAAGTATTTCTTGGCTTAATCCCCGGATGGGGCGGCGCTTATCTTCTTCCTAATTTGATCGGTATTGAGAATGCACTCAAAGTCGTCATCGAAAACCCTCTAAAGAACAACCGTATGCTCAAAGCTGCCGATGCCTTCGAGTTAGGAATTGCTGACGCCATGTTTGGTTCAGCACGATTCTTAGAAGAATCCTTGCAATGGGCAGATGCTGTGCTTAATGGTCATGAGGTTCACCGCCCACACCAACCTGGCAAAGTTGAACGTCTAGCTAAATGGAACTTGGCAGTAAACATCGCTCGAAAGAGTGTGGAAGAAAAGCTCGGGAAAGTCGCCACAGCACCTTATGTTGCTCTTGACCTCCTTGAACAGGCTCGAAAAGTTGATAAAGAAGCAGCCTTCGCCCGAGAAGACGAAGCTATTGCGTCACTTATTGTTGGTGATCAGTTCCAAGCATCAATGTATGCATTCGATTTGGTTCAAAAACGCGCAAAGAAGCCGGCAGGAGCCCCCGACCCCAAGCTTGCTCGTCCGGTGGGCAAAGTTGGTGTTATTGGGGCTGGATTGATGGCACGACAGTTTGCCCTCCTATTCGTGCGCAAACTCAAAGTGCCCGTGGTACTCACTGACATTAACCAAGACAAACTCGACGAAGCTCTTACATACATCCATGCGGAAATACAGTCCATGCATGACAAAGGTCGCATCTCCTCAGATGAGAACAAGCGACTGCAAGCGCTTGTAAGCGGAACGACTAATGCTGCGGCCTTCTCTGACGCTGATTGGGTCATTGAAGCTGTATTTGAAGAACTTTCGGTAAAACAAGACGTTTTCGCGAATATCGAGCAGTACATAACCGAGGACGCCATTCTGGCGACAAATACCTCCAGCCTGTCTGTCAACGAGATCGGCGCCAAATTAAAGCACCCCGAACGGTTGGTGGGCTTCCACTTCTTCAACCCTGTTGCGGTAATGCCCTTGGTTGAGGTTGTGAATGCACCACAGACAAATGAGGTAGCACTGGCCACCGCAATGGACACAGCTAAGAAACTCGGGAAAACAGCGGTCATCACGACAGACTCCCCCGGTTTCGTCGTCAATCGCTTACTTGCACGACTACTAGGTGAAGCCATGCATGCAGTGGATACAGGCACACCTTTCAAGACTGTCGATGAGTCAGTCGCATCGTTCGGAATGCCGATGGCGCCATTTGAGCTTCTTGACCTAGTTGGCCTCAAAGTAGGTGCACATGTGCTGGACACACACCATGCCGCATTCCCTGATCGTTTTTTCCGCAGTGACAACCTGCACAAGCTTGCTGAACATGGCTCCATCATTGTTCGAGGGCGCACCGGCAAAATTACCGGCTATGACCGTGGCGCAGAGGCAATCGTCAAGGGCGGAAGCTCACCCATGACCGCGGATCAAATTCGTCTACGTATCGAAGATGGTCTGGCTGACGAAATTCACCGCATGTTGGAAGAAAAGGTTGTCAGCGGGGCCCAAGACATAGATTTGTGCATGATTATGGGTGCCGGATGGCCATTCCAGATGGGTGGAGCAACACCATTCCTTGACCGTATTGGTGCTAGCCAACGCGTCTTTGGAGCTACTTTCCACAATCCGATGATTGCAGGACCAAAAAACTAAACGTTTTTGTTGTGGAAATTTTCAGAAACTGCGCCCTCGTCAGGTAATGGCCGGGCAACTGGAATCTTGCTCCCGAGAACTTGAGCGACAACATCTCGTGCGATGTCCTGCGCAGTGAGCCCTGCATCGGCCAAAATTTCATTCCTGCTCGCGTGATCAAGGAATTCATCTGGCAATCCCAGCTCGTCAACCGCAGTGTCAACGCCTGCGCTTCGCAGATCCTGCCTGATACGTGTTCCAATGCCTCCAACACGAACACCATCTTCTAAGGAAATTACGAGACGGTGGTCGCGAGCCATGTCGATGATGCTTCCAGGAACTGGAACAATCCAACGTGGGTCAACAACTGTTGCGCCAATACCTTGTTGAGCAAGACGATCAGCAACGTCAAGACCAAGTTGAGCAAAAGCTCCAATGGCAACAATGAGGACATCTTTGTGTGCTGCTTCACGCAACACATCTACACCGTCAGCGCTGCGACGAACAGCTTCAATGTCGTGAGCAACAGATCCACGTGGGAATCTAATCACGGTAGGACCATCGGTGACAGCAATCGCTTCAGCTAGCTCTTCGCGCAGACGTGCAGCATCACGAGGTGCCGCTAAGCGGATATGTGGGACAACTTGAAGTATGGACAGATCCCAAACTCCGTGGTGACTGGGGCCGTCTGGACCGGTGACACCTGCCCGGTCAAGCACAAAAGTCACTCCTGCCTTATGCAGGGCAACGTCCATCAGCACCTGGTCAAATGCTCGGTTAATAAACGTGGCATAAACAGCAACGACTGGATGCATGCCACCAAAGGCCAGTCCCGCCGCTGAAGCAACAGCATGCTGTTCTGCAATACCAACATCAATAACACGATCAGGGAAGCGTTCGAGAAGCTTGTGGAGGCCCGTAGGTCGCAACATCGCCGCAGTGATGCCAACAATGCTGTCGTTGGTTTCAGCTAACGAGACAAGTTCGTCGCCGAAGACATCAGTCCACCCAACAGCTGTGGATGTAGAAATAGATTTTCCTGTGACAGGATCAATCTGACCGACTGCGTGGAATTGATCATCGATATCTTGTTGAGCAGGTTCGTAGCCCTTACCTTTTTGGGTAATTGCGTGAACAATCACGGGAGCACCATAGTTCTTTGCCTGCGTGAGAGCAGATTCCATTGCTTTGACATCGTGACCGTTGACCGGCCCTAGATATTTGATGTCGAGATTGGCATAGAGATCTTGATTATTGGTGAAACGAGAAAGAAAACCGTGAACACCGCCACGAACACCACGATAAAAAGCACGTGCGTAGGGGCCCATGCTGGCAAACATACGACTACTGGTGAAGTGGAGATTACGATAACTCTTTCGGGTTCGCACTTTGTCGAGGTATCGAGCCATTCCTCCAATAGTGGGAGCGTAACTGCGGCCATTATCGTTCACGATAATGACGAGATTGCGAGCATTGTCATGGCTGATGTTATTCAGTGCTTCCCAGGTCATTCCACCCGTGAGAGCACCATCACCAACAACGGCAACGACGTGCCGATCATCTTGACCGGTCATGTTAAATGCACGAGAAATGCCGTCTGCCCAGGATAGAGAGCTTGAAGCATGAGAACTTTCAACGATGTCATGTACAGATTCAGATCGTTGGGGATATCCAGCTATGCCACCCTTTTCACGAAGTTTGGAAAAGTCCTGACGTCCGGTGAGGAGTTTGTGCACATAAGACTGATGTCCCGTGTCGAAAACAATGGAGTCTTTAGGTGAGTCAAAGACACGGTGAATAGCAATGGTGAGCTCGACTACACCAAGGTTAGGCCCGAGGTGCCCGCCAGAGCGGGCAACCTCTCGGACCAAAAACTCTCTAATTTCGGCGGAGAGTTGAACGAGTTCCTCTTGGCTCAGTCGATCGAGGTCCCGGGGACCATGAACTGTTTCAAGAATTGCCATGGCTCGAGTCTATGAGGAAACGAACCTGTTTGTGCTGAGAATTCGTCGACTAAGCGACGAGCGAACGCAACACGTACTGAAGAATTCCACCATTACGGTAGTAGTCAGCTTCACCAGGGGTGTCGATGCGAACTACAGCGTCAAATTCGATAGTTTCTTTACCCGCAGGTGAGTTCTCCGAAGGAGCAGCAGTCACGCGGACGGTCTTTGGAGTAACTCCCTTGTTGAGTTCTTCAACACCACTGATCGACACAATTTCAGTTCCGTCGAGGCCCAAAGACTGCCAGCTTTGCCCAGCAGGGAACTGCAGAGGAAGAACACCCATACCGATGAGGTTTGAACGGTGAATACGCTCGAAGCTCTCAGTAATCACTGCCTTCACGCCCAGAAGCGCTGTTCCCTTAGCAGCCCAGTCACGAGAAGAACCAGAACCGTATTCCTTGCCACCGAAGATGACCAGAGGGGTACCAGCAGCCTGGTAATTGGCGCTAGCGTCGTAGATGAAGGACTGAGGACCATCTGGCTGGGTGAAGTCACGAGTGTAACCACCCTCAACACCATCAAGGAGCTGGTTCTTCAGACGAATGTTCGCGAATGTTCCACGAATCATCACCTCGTGGTTTCCACGGCGCGAGCCATAAGAGTTGTAATCGGCGCGAGCTACACCGTGCTGGTCTAAGTAGACAGCAGCTGGCGTACCAGCCTTGATGTTTCCAGCAGGCGAAATGTGGTCAGTGGTAACCGAGTCGCCCAAGGTTGCCAAAACGCGTGCTCCGGCAATATCGGTGACAGGTGTGGTTTCCTTTTTCATTCCTTCGAAGTAAGGAGGTTTGCGCACATAAGTGGACTTCTCATCCCAGTCGAAGGTTGCACCGGTTGGAGTGGGGAGGTTACGCCAGCGCTCATCACCGTTGAAAACAGACGAGTATTCGTGGTCGAACATGGCAGTGTCAATCGACTCGCCAATAACCTTTTCTACCTCTGCAGTCTCTGGCCAGATGTCCTTGAGATATACAGGGTTACCGTCGGAACCAGTTCCGAGAGCATCCTTTTCAAAGTCGAAGTCCATCGAACCAGCAAGCGCGTATGCGATAACAAGAGGAGGGCTTGCCAGGTAGTTCATCTTTACGTCGGGGCTAATACGACCCTCGAAGTTACGGTTACCCGAGAGAACAGCTGTCACAGCGAGGTCGTTGTGGTTGATAGCTGCAGAGATTTCATCCTTGAGGGGACCAGAGTTACCGATGCAAGTCATGCAACCGTAACCAACTGGGTAGAAACCAAGCTCGTCAAGGTAAGGAGTAACCCCTGCCTTCTCGTAGTAGTCGGTAACAACCTTAGATCCAGGAGACAGGGTGGTCTTGACCCAAGGCTTGGTCTTGAGACCCTTCTTCACTGCGTTACGTGCAAGAAGACCCGCAGCAAGCATGACAGAGGGGTTGGAGGTGTTAGTGCAGGAAGTAATGGCTGCGATGGTGACAGCACCATTCTTTAGCTCGAACTCTTCTCCCCCATCAACACTGACTTTGACAGCGTCGCCGTGGGTGTAGTTCTTGACGTCCTCGTTGAATTGCTTCTGAGCCCTGGAGAGCTCAATGCGGTCTTGTGGACGCTTAGGACCTGAAATTGAGGGAACAACAGTTGAGAGGTCGAGCTCCATGTACTCAGAGAAGTTGGGCTCGTTACTGGGGTCGAACCAGAGTCCTTGAGCCTTAGAGTAGGCCTCAACAAGAGCAACCTGCTCTTCTGAGCGACCGGTCAGTCGCAGGTAGTCCAGAGTGACATCGTCAACGGGGAACATTGCTGCCGTGGAACCGAACTCAGGACTCATATTTCCGATAGTTGCTCGGTTGGCCAATGGCACTGAGGAAACACCGGGTCCATAGAACTCAACGAATTTGCCAACAACACCGTGCCTACGAAGCATTTCGGTGATGGTCAGCACCACGTCAGTAGCGGTTACACCAGTGGGAATCGAACCTGAAAGCTTGAAACCCACAACCTTAGGAATAAGCATGGAGACTGGCTGACCAAGCATTGCTGCCTCTGCCTCAATGCCTCCAACGCCCCAACCGAGAACACCAAGACCGTTCACCATAGTGGTGTGGGAGTCAGTACCCACGCAGGTGTCGGGGTATGCCTGGAGAACACCAGCAACTTCACGGGCCATAGTGACACGAGCCAGATACTCGATGTTGACCTGGTGGACAATACCGGTTCCTGGGGGGACAACCTTGAAGTCATCAAACGCGGTCTGACCCCAGCGCAGGAACTGATAACGCTCACCGTTGCGCTCGTATTCGATTTCGACGTTCTGCTCGAGAGCATCGGCAGTGCCGTAGAGGTCTGCAATAACAGAGTGGTCAATAACCAGTTCAGCAGGAGCGAGTGGATTGATCTTTGTGGGGTCGCCACCAAGCTCGGTCACTGCTTCGCGCATTGTGGCAAGGTCTACTACACAGGGAACACCTGTGAAGTCCTGCATGATCACGCGTGCGGGGGTGAATTGAATTTCTGTGTCTGGCTCAGCAGAGGGAACCCAGCTTCCTAACGCCTTGATCTGCTCTGCAGTAACGTTGGCGCCATCTTCAGTACGCAAAAGGTTTTCAAGAAGAACCTTAAGGCTGTAGGGCAACTTGTCATGACCCTGTACGGAGTCGAGGCGGAAAATCTCATAGGACTTTCCAGAAACCTCGAGTGTGCTCTTGGCTCCAAAGCTGTTTACTGCCGACACGTGCTGCTCCTCCGTTGGGCGTTTGACGCAGGTGAAAATGGTGTATTACTCAATCAGAAACAAAAGTCTCTTGATATCAAGATATATCTTATCCTGACATTTTGTCACTACGTTCTATGAACTTGAGGTTTTTTCACGGTAGAGCGAACGAACGATGAGCCATGTCAGTGCGAGAACAGGAACATAAAGCGGAAGACCGAGAAGTAGTTTTGCGGTAGCCAAACCTTCAACGTTGCCAGCAAGATACAGCGGATACTGAACGATAAGCCTCAGTGCGAACATGCCAAACCAGATGGCTGTAACTCCGCTGTAGACACGCAAATGATGCTTATTCTTTCGCCAAGAAAAACCTTCGCCACGAATCAGACCAACTGCAACACCGATAATCGGCCATGTAGCAAGTATCGAAACCAAGAACACGACTGAATATGCCGCATTAGTGATGAGCCCAGGGACGAAATTATCTTCAGGTCGATTAGTCAATAGAGCCAAGACTGCGGAAACGACCACACCAGCTAAACCAACCAGAGCTTGGGTAACAGCTTGTCTGCGAATCAATCGATATGCAGTGAATAAGACCGAGACGGCCACAGAGATTCCGATCGCGAGCCAAGGATCGCGAGTTATTGCTAAAACGACGACAAAAATAAGACCAGGAACAACTGTCTCAACAATTCCTAGCCATCCGCCCATTGCGGCCCACAGTGGATGTTTGCCCTCTCCAGCCCCTTCAGGATTCAGAGCAATTGAAGAAAGACCTGATTTTCCGGCCATCGTTAGGCGCCTGTAGGCGTAGCACCAGAAGCTTGTTCAGGAACACGAAGCGGCAGTAATTCACGAGGTGGAACTGGCTGTTGTCCACGAACAACAACAATGTCTCGGAAGAGTTCAATCATTGTTGCCCTCTTGTCTGTTTCCACAGCAGCAGGTCCAGAAATCACACCGCGAAGGAACCAGCGTGGCCCATCCACACCAATGAAGCACACATCTTGGAAGACTTGCTTGCCCTCAACCATCGCAGGAACGCGAGTCAACAAATCTGGACCAATTTCGGTCAGTCCCTCTGTAACCGAACCACCTTGAGCTGCAATCTGCTCAGAAAGTTGGTGACGTACTTCGTGCCACAAACCACCAGAGCGTGTGGAGGCAAAAACCTGAACTTGGAGGGTTGAGCCCTGAAAATCAAGAACAACCGCAATAACACGACCGGTTCCCTCTTCGACCTCAAGTCGGAGATTAAGTCCCTCACGAGGGATGAGCTTGATAGAACCAAGATCAACATATGGGCGAACGCCACTAACTTCAGATTCGTCAAAAGGTCCCAGCGTGCTTCTATCTGTCGGAGCACTTTTTGCTTCAGAAATTGATTCACTCATTGGGCTTGTTCCGTTCTGTGGGCAATTCCGGTAGATCCGAAACCAGACTCGCCGCGTTCACTTTCCGGCAGTTTGTCAACCGGAATAAAACGAGCTTGGACCACTGGCATCACAATCATTTGGGCAATGCGATCACCCTTGTTAATCGTAAATGGCTCACGCAGGTCGGTATTGAGCAACGTTACTTTGAGCTCGCCGCGGTAACCCGCATCAACTGTTCCCGGTGAATTAACTACGGTAATTCCGTGTTTTGCGGCCAATCCAGAACGAGGAACAACAAACACAACAAACCCAGCAGGAAGTGCAATTGAGACTCCTGTGGCAACAGTTGCTCGCTCTCCAGGATGCAGAACTAAATTTTCCGCAGAGGATAAATCTGCTCCTGCGTCTCCGGGATGAGAGTAAGTGGGGATGGTCTCAGCATTAATGAGAACTTCAATTGTTTGGTCCACGTGTCGAGGGTAGCCCAGATTTAGTGGTCGAATAGATGTATGACATCGTTTCGTGAAGTTTTACGACCATCTGCGTGGATGTATTTTGCAGCCACATTCATGATCCCCACCGTAATTTTGGTGTGTGCGCCCTTCAACCTCACCCTGGGCGTCATCCTTTCGGTGGTCATCTATCTCGCAATTGTCATCCCTATGTTCGCTCTGTCACCGGTTATTGAGTTGAACGATAAGGAGCTGAGAGTTGGTAAAGCTCACATTTCTCGTGAATTTATTGGCAGCGTAAGTGCATACTCAGGCAACTATGCCGTTGCTGCACGAGGCCCAGAACTCGATGCCCGAGCCTGGATTTTTCTTCGCGGGTGGATCAATCCTGTAGTCCGCGTAGACATCAACGATCCTGCTGACCCCACCCCCTACTGGCTCTTTTCTACCCGAAAGCCAGAGGAACTCGTCGCCGCTTTACGCGCAGGACGCAAGCAATAAAAATAATGGCCGGCAATCATGCCGGCCATTACCTTTAAAGTTCCTAGAAGGCGCATTCCTTGCAAACAGGACCTAATTTTTCTTCGTGATCTACTTGAGAACGATGTTTGACAAGGAAACAACTCACACAGGTGAATTCGTCATCCTGTGGGGGTAAAACAACAACATCGAGCTCAAGGTCTGAGAGATCTGCTCCCGCTAGCTCAAAACCACCAGGGTTGTCTGCATCCTCACCGTCAACAGCGCCAGAAAGCTTGTCCGGCACGCGTTCCTTGAGCGCTTCAATGGACTCGGTGTCGTCATTGTCAGTTTTGCGAGGTGCGTCGTAATCAGTAGCCATCTTTATGTTCCAAATCGTCACGTCACCGGCTCAAAAATACGCCGGCGCGGACAGTTTGCCCGATTGTGGCCAGAAATACAAAATCTTCTTAGGCGTGTTGCTCCTCACACAGCCAATTAGGTCGGCACGCGCAGAAGTTAAGGAGAAGAAATGTATTTTCGTGGAATTCTCTTCTCATACACTTTTGCCCAAGGAGCTAGCAAATATGCGTGAACTGAAAGTCATCGATGTCGATGGTGCAGATCTCATCATTGCTGACGACGAGGGTGAGGAGTACCGGGTAACGGTTGACGAAACCTCGTTACGCCGTCTACGTCACTCGCGCGCCACTGTTGAAGGCCCACGCGTCTCCCCCAAGGACATTCAGGCACATCTTCGTGCAGGTCTCTCCAATGAAGAGATTTCAGCGCTCACTGGGGCCAGCCTTGATTTGATTCAACGTTTTGAAACTCCCGTACTTGCTGAACGCGAATTCATCATTTCTTCTGCACTCGCTGTTCCCACCCAGGACACAGTTTCAACAGATACCGGCAATCTCAGTTCCGCCTTTGGCTCAGTGATTACTCAACGCCTCCACAGCCTCGGAGCATCCTCTGAGCGTTGGGCAACCTGGAAAGAAGAGTCTGGTAACTGGATTATCAAACTCGAGTTCACAGCAAACGGAATTGACCACGATGCAAGGTGGTCTTTCGAATCCCGAAAGCGAACCCTCAGCCCCGTCAACAGTGACGCCTCTACCTTGTCTCAAAAAGGTGACCTCTCCAGTGGTTTGATACCGAAGCTTCGTGCAGTGGCGGTGGATACTTCGGCGCTCGAAGTTACTCAACCCCTCACCCCAACAGTTGAAGCACAAGTTTCTGCTGCCCCTGTTGTGTCTGCGCAGGAGGAGGCTGCAGCTGATTCGCGTGAACACAGCCCCACTGCAGATCTTTTGGAAGCACTTCGTAAGCGTCGCAATGAACGCGAATCAACCCCTGCATGGCTCAAAGACGAGGTCTCTGCAAGCACGGATGCCCAGGAGAGCATCGCGCAAGAAGACACCATTATTTCTGGCGTTACAGTCGAATTGGATTCGACATTAACTTTCACTGAACCTTTTGAAGTATCCGCGCCTGAGGATGAACCCTCACACGCAAACGACTCAAAGCCTGTGAACAAAACCGGACGGCCAACGATGCCGTCCTGGGACGACATCGTCTTTGGCACACGATCTGACGATGACCCCGCTTAGTTGCGAGCAAAACCTGCAAGTTTGATGGCAGGAATGTGCATTTCGCTATCCGAAATTCCCCCGTGCTGCCCGACCATGGAACGTCCTTTTAGCGTGGTATCACGATCGTCATAAAACACAACGTTTTTGTGCGTCAAAAGAAATATGTCACCGGCACGAGTGGCAACCTCTGTACTGAGTTCAGGGAATAATCCTGATTCAATAATCTCTTCTTGGGTGAGCACCCAGGCAATCGCGTCAAAATCTTTTTTCCACTGGGCAATGAATTCTGTTTTATCTTCCGGGGATGCAGATTCCGCGAAATAAAGCTGGAGGCACCGTGGTTCACCACCAATTGAGACAATGCGCTCAATCAGTGAAGAACCCTTACCAAGAAGAAAATGTTTGGATTGCGGAATGTCTATCACTCCATGATCTGCGGTGACAAACAACCCAATATCGCTAGGTAGTTTGACAGCAAGTGACGAGATAGCCGCATCGACATCCTCGAGCGCATTGGCCCATTCTTGCGAATCCACCCCTTTTTTGTGAGCGATCTCATCAAGCTCAGAAATATAAACAACACCTAACTGTGCTGAACGGTCTGCTACTAGAGCTAATGACTGCGCAATACGGTCATCAAGGGCATTTGCTGGCACATAGCTGGCACCTTGGTAAATCACGCTCGTCAATGTGGAATCAGCAAACCGGGAGTGTCCAATCACGAATGAGGAGCACCCTTGTTTGGCGACTTGAACAAACAAGGGTTCAGCTTTGAGCCAGTGTTGTGGATTCTCAATCGCATTCAGGCCTGAAAGCTGATTAATGAGATTCCCTGATTCGGGATCCCGTATTTGATAACCAAGCATCCCATGAACACCGGGAAGCACTCCTGTCGTGAAGGACGCTAGAGCTGCAGCTGTGGTACTTGGAAAAACGGTTTCTATCGGATCCGATTCCAGTGCTGCCTGAGCAAGAAATCTTGCGTGACCACGAGCATTACGAAGATTGTGAAAACCTAAACCGTCAATGACGACGACGATAGCTGAACGAACGCGAGGTAAATGCAGTGAGTTCTCGAATCCGCTGAGTCCCATGCTGGAAAAGCAACTTGGCAAAACCTCGGCAAGGCTCAACAGGCCGGAATTGCGCGTCGGTAGCATATTGGACATCGAGGTCAGTCTGCCATAGTTGCCCGACAAGGTGCGGAAATTCCTCTCGAGTACAACGGAAGTATTGAGTATGTCCCCCAACTCCCAGCAGCACGATTCTGTTGAGCGCATTGAAGACATTGATGTCTCGACAGAGATGCGGGATTCCTTCCTTGAATATGCCTATTCCGTTATTTACTCCCGTGCATTGCCAGATGCCCGAGACGGGCTCAAGCCCGTCCAACGTCGCATTTTGTTCATGATGAACGAAATGGGGCTCCGCCCTGACAAGGGGCACGTAAAATCAGCGCGTGTAGTTGGTGAAGTTATGGGAAAGCTTCACCCACACGGTGACGCATCCATTTACGATGCTCTCGTGCGCTTGGCCCAAGATTTCTCCTTGCGACTTCCACTTATTGATGGGCATGGCAACTTTGGTTCTCTAGACGACGGACCTGCTGCGGCGCGTTATACAGAAGCGCGTCTGGCTCCCTCCGCTTTGGCAATGACGGCCAATTTGGATGAAAACGTAGTTGATTTTGTGCCCAACTATGACAATCAATTTCAACAACCTGATGTACTCCCCGCGGCGTATCCAAATCTGCTTGTTAACGGCGCTAGTGGAATTGCAGTTGGTATGGCTACCAACATGGCGCCACATAACCTCATCGAAGTTATTGAAGCTTCGATTCACCTTCTGAGGAACCCACAGGCAACTTTGGATGAATTGATGGCTTTTGTTCCTGGGCCAGATCTACCCTCCGGTGGCATCATCATGGGTCTCGATGGTATCCGTGAGGCCTACGAAACTGGTCGAGGAAGTTTCAAGACTCGCGCCAAGGTAACCATTGGGAGTGTTTCTGCACGAAAAATGGGAATTACTGTTACTGAATTGCCCTATTTGGTTGGACCTGAGAAGGTCATCGACAAAATCAAAGACGGCGTGACGAGTAAGAAGCTCAATGGAATTTCAAACGTCATCGACCTTACCGATCGCCATCACGGCCTCAAGCTTGTCATTGAAATCAAAACAGGCTTTGACCCCGAGGCAGTTCTTGAACAGCTTTACAGGTACACCCCTCTCGAGGACTCGTTTAGTATCAACAATGTTGCGCTTGTGGATGGTGGGCCACAAACCCTGGGGCTGCGTGAAATGTTGGCGGTCTATGTTTCCCATAGGAAATCAGTAGTTGAACGTCGTTCACAATTCCGTCTAGCAAAGCGCCAAGACAGGCTTCATCTTGTTGATGGCTTACTCATCGCAATTATGGATATCGATGAGGTTATTCAACTCATTCGGCAAAGCGATGACACCGATCAGGCACGACAGCGTCTCATCGAGGTATTCGAACTTTCCGTGGCTCAAGCAGATTACATTCTCGAATTACGTCTGCGTCGCCTGACCAAATTCTCTCGAGTTGAGTTAGAAGCTGAAGCAGATGAGCTGCGTAAAGAAATAGCTGCCCTCGAAGAAATTCTTTCTTCCGAAAAACGTTTGATTGATGTTGTTGTGGCTGAACTGTCCGAGACGGCCAAAACTCTTGGTACCCCACGAAGAACAGTTCTTTCCACCTCCACGGTTGCTCCTGCAACAACCACTGCACGCGCAGCTTCACGGGAGCCAGAGGCTCTTCAGTTGGAAGACACACCGTGTCGAGTACTACTTTCGAGCACAGGCAAGCTCGTACGAGTCGATTTAGCGGATGCAGACGAGCGCATTACTCAAGGAACGCATCGCACTGCAAACGATGGAATCCGTTCTGATGTGCTTACTTCGCGCAGGGGAATTATTGGTGCCGTAACCAACACTGGTCGTCTTCTGCATTTCTCCCCCGTCTCGCTTCCTGGGGTACCAGCATCCAGTGTTTCACTAGCAGCCGCTGTGAACAGCTACGACTACATCGAACTTGAATCTCAAGAACATATCGTCGGGTTAGTCCCCCTGGCCACAACCGATGTATTCGCCTTAGGAACGAGCGGCGGTGTGGTTAAGCGAATTCAAGGTGAGGCATTCCCGGCAAAATCCGGAAATTCCATCATTGGGCTGAAAGACACAGATCAAGTTGTGGGAATTTGTGCGGCCTCTGATTCTTCAGAGCTAGTTTTTGTCACCTCTGATGCTCAACTTTTGCGCTTTGGCGCTGCGAACGTTCGCCCACAAGGCGCAACAGCTGGCGGTATGGCAGGTATTCGACTATCAGACAATGCGCGAGTTATTTACTTCACCGCGCTAGATGCTCAGGACGCACAGGTGGTCACCATCTCTGCTTCGCCCAACACTCTGTTAGGAACGGATGCGGGGCGAGCTAAAACCTCTCTGCTGGCCGATTTCCCTGCAAAGGGTCGTGGCACTAGCGGTGTTCGCGCTCAAACCCTCCTCAAAGGCGAAGACTGCCTCGCTATTGCCTGGGTTGGTGCTGGATCTCCACGTGCAAACTCTCTCGATGGAATGCCACGTGAGTTGCCTGGAGATATTTCTAAGCGTGATGCTTCGGGAACTCTGCTCGAAGCAGATATTGCATTTATTGGATCAGCAGTCGACGACTAATTAGACGTCTATTCGGTCACGCGAAAGGCCGGATGAGCCTTCGATGATGAAATCTCGTCGTGGGCCAACATCGTTTCCCATCAACAGTTCAAAGACTGTATCTGCCATTGCAGCATCCTCAACACCCACGCGACGGAGTGTTCTTGCAGAACGATCCATAGTTGTTGTTGCAAGTTGGTCTGCATCCATTTCACCCAAGCCTTTGTAACGCTGGATGGGTTCTTGATAGCGTTTGCCCGCCTTTGCCAGACCGGCCAATACTGATTGCAACTCTGTTTCCGAATACGTGTAAATCGTTTCGTTCGGCTTAGTTCCTGGGTTGATCACGACAACTCTGTGGAGTGGCGGAACAGCAGCGAAAACGCGACCGGCTTCGATCAAAGGCCTCATGTAACGGAAAAATAGGGTCAGTAGAAGAGTTCTAATATGAGCGCCATCTACGTCTGCGTCAGACATCAAAATGATCTTGCCGTAGCGCGCCGAATCTAGATCAAAACTGCGGCCTGAACCAGCACCAATGACCTGAATTATCGAAGCGCATTCAGTGTTGTTGAGCATGTCGGAAACTGATGCTTTTTGAACGTTCAGGATCTTTCCACGAATGGGCAATAAAGCTTGATACTCACTATTGCGCGCAAGTTTTGCAGTCCCTAAAGCGGAGTCACCCTCAACAATGAAAAGCTCTGATTGCTCAACATCATTACTGCGGCAATCAACTAACTTTGCGGGAAGGCTCGACGTTTCCAGTGCATTCTTACGACGCTGAGTTTCCTTGTGAGTGCGAGCCGAAATGCGACTCTTCATCTCAGAAACAATCTTTTCCAACAACAGCGCAGATTGAGCTTTGTCATCACGCTTTGTCGAAGTAAGGCGTGCAGAAAGCTGTTTGTTTACAACAGAGGAAACAATGGCTTTTACTGCTGGCGTCCCCAGAACTTCTTTGGTTTGACCTTCAAACTGGGGTTCGGGAAGGCGAACGGTGACTACAGCTGTGAGACCAGCAAGGACATCATCTTTTTCGACCTTGTCATTACCAGCTTTGAGCTTGCGAGAATTAGCTTCTACCTGGGCACGAATCACTTTCAGGAGTGCTTGCTCAAAACCTTGTTGGTGAGTTCCGCCCTTGGGTGTGGAAATAATGTTCACAAAGGTCTGCAACTCGGTTTCGTAGCCAGTGCCCCAACGCAGAGCAATATCTACTCCACAGGTGCGCTCAACCTCTGAGAGTGCCATGTTGCCATCAGGGCCAAGTACTGGAACGGTTTCTGTGAACTGTCCTTCACCGGTTAGCCTCCAAATGTCGGTGACCGCTGCATCTGGGGCGAGATATTCAACGAACTCGCTGATTCCACCGTTGTAAGAAAAACGTGATTCGAGTACTTCTGGGCCACGCTCATCAACAATGTGCATTTCAAGACCAGGCACTAAAAAGGCGGTTTGGCGTGCGCGTGCTTCCAAGTCTTCTGTTTGGAAAGTAGCGCCAGGAGTAAAGATCTGTCGATCTGCCCAGTATCGAACTCGAGTACCTGTCACACCTTTTGCAACTTTGCCCTTTACTGTTAGAGAACTGCCGTCCTCAAAGGGTGTGAAGGGATTTGAGGGCGAGATTCCTGCGCTGTCATCAAAGATGCCCGGTTCTCCTCGACGAAAAGACATACTCCAAGTCTTTCCATCTCGATCTACTTCAACATCAAGCCGTTCAGATAGTGCATTCACTACTGACGCTCCAACACCATGCAAACCGCCAGAAGCTGCATAGGATCCAGATCCAAACTTTCCACCTGCGTGGAGTTTGGTAAAGACAACTTCAACACCTGTAAGGCCAGTTTTGGGCTCAACATCGACAGGAATTCCACGCGCCTTGTCACGAACTTCAACACTGGAATCAGGGTGAAGCTGTATCTCGATGGACTTACCAAAACCACCTAAAGCCTCGTCAACTGAGTTGTCGATAATTTCCCACAGACAGTGCATTAATCCACGAGAGTCGGTCGTGCCGATGTACATTCCGGGACGCTTACGAACCGCCTCTAGTCCCTCAAGTACGGATAAATGGCGAGCGGAATACTCAGATGAACTCACACGACTCCTCAATAACAACGTGGCGCATTTGAAGAGTAGTTTGCTGGCAAGCAAAATTATTGATGCCACGACGAGCTTTGCTATACGCGGTCAGCGAAATGCCCTTCCATTCCAGCGTATTTTTCAGAACTTCATGGTTATATGTGCTTAGTACTTCATAAGGAGGAGCCACCATGACTACAGCAACAACTGAACCCAGTGAAGTTGCTTCTGAGCTAACCAGTCTGGACCGCTGTGACAGCTGTGGCGCCCAGGCATATGTTCGTGCGACGATGCCCGCAGGTGGAGTACTGCTGTTTTGCGCGCACCATGCAACCAAGCACCGTGAGAAACTCACCGGTTTGGGTGCACAATGGCACGATGAAACAGCCAAGTTGCACGCGTCTAACGACCGTTCAATCTAAGGACTTTAAAGAAATTGGCCCGGAAATTTCCGGGCCATTCCTGTAGCACAAGCGATTTACTCGAGGTAATCACGCAGTGACTGAGAACGAGATGGGTGGCGTAGTTTCGCCATCGTCTTCGATTCAATCTGGCGGATTCGCTCACGAGTGACTCCAAAGGTGTCACCGATTTGATCGAGTGTTTTTGGAATTCCGTCACCGAGACCAAAGCGCATACGAATTACTCCAGCTTCACGCTCAGAAAGTGAATCGAGAAGAGACTCGAGCTGCTTTTGAAGCATCGTGAATCCAACAGCATCTGCGGGAACAACAGCTTCGGTGTCTTCAATGAGGTCACCAAACTCACTGTCCCCATCTTCACCGAGTGGTGTGTGTAGTGAAATGGGCTCACGACCGTACTTCTGAACTTCGACAACCTTCTCAGGAGTCATATCTAATTCGCGTGAGAGTTCTTCAGGAGTTGGTTCGCGACCAAGGTCTTGAAGCATTTGACGCTGAACACGTGCAAGCTTGTTGATGACTTCTACCATGTGAACAGGAATACGAATGGTTCGCGCCTGGTCTGCCATAGCGCGCGTGATTGCTTGACGAATCCACCAGGTTGCATAAGTGGAGAACTTGAAGCCCTTGGTGTAGTCAAACTTTTCAACGGCACGAATCAGACCCAGGTTTCCCTCTTGAATGAGGTCTAGGAATTGCATTCCACGGCCGGTGTAGCGCTTAGCAAGCGATACAACAAGACGGAGGTTTGCGCCCAACAAGTGGCTCTTTGCGCGCTGTCCGTCACGGGCAACCCAGCGAAGTTCGCGTTCGAGCTGCTTGGGAAGATTCTTTTTGGTTGCGAGGCGGTCTTCAGCGAAGAGTCCCGCTTCAATACGCAGTGCTAGTTCAACCTCTTCGACTGCGTTAAGAAGAGGCACTTTACCAATTTGCTTGAGATAGTCCTTGACTGGATCAGCTGTAGCACCGGTGATGGCTGTTGAAATAACTGGAATGTCATCGTCATCATCAGCCATCGACAGAACGATTGCGCCTGTTGGCAATGGCTCTTCTGTTACGGCTGGACGGTTTGGTTTTTCTTCGTCATCTTCGAGAACATCATCCTCGACGACTTCGACAACAACTGCTTCGATCACAACGTCGTCGTCTAGCTCTTCTGCATCGACTTCGTCTTCGACATCCTCTTCAGCAGCTTTAGCTTTACCGCGGCCCTTCTTGGGTGCAATTACAGCTGGAGCTTCTTGCTCGGAAAGAAGAGCGTTTGCCATTTTTTCAAGCTCTGCTTTAGTCGGCTTCTTTGCTTTTGCTGCAGGCTTAGCTTCTTCAACTGGCTGAGACTTTGCAACCTTAGCTGAGGATTTCGGTGCTGTTTTTGTTGCAGGAGTTTTGGCTACTGCAGTAGCGGTATTAGCAGTTGACTTTGAAGCAGCTTTGGGTTCTGCCTTGGCAACGGGCTTTGCAGCAGCCTTAGCGGCTGGTGCTTTCGCGGGAGTTTTAGCTGAAGTAGCTTTGGTGCTAGCTTTCGCAGGTGCTTGAGCAGGTGTTTTAGCCGTTGCCTTTGCAGGCGCTTTAGGGGCAGCTTTCGCAGGTGCTTTAGAAGATGCAGGTGCTTTAGCAGCTGCCGGTGCTTTAGCAGCTGAAGCTTTAGCAGCAGGTGCTTTCGTAGTGGGTGCTTTTGCAGATGCCTTAGCAGGTGTCTTGGCAGGTGTTGCAGGAGCTGTTTTCTTTGCGGCAGGAGCCTTCACTGATGCAGTACTTTCTGGGGCAGGCTCGACAACAGTGTTTTTGGACTTTCCAAATAACGACGCAATCAGCGACTTTGGTTTGGAGTTTGTCTTATCTGTTGCCATGAGCAGTGCTCTCCTGTTCGGGGGCATAACTTGGACCCTTGTCAAGTCCCTCGGAGAGGGGATGACTGGGTCCTGTATTTATTATCGCATGTCTCCAGGCTCTTCCGAACCACGGCGGTATGCCAAAAATTCTTCGAGTTCAGCAGCAATCTCATCTGCGGTTGGCAACTCGCCTTCGACATCTGTCAAAGGAGAGCGAACTCCGTTTTCTTTCATGTAGGAGTCATACCGCTGTTCGAGAGTGTGAACAAGTTTGCTGAGTTCTTCATTGTTCTCAACTTGTTCATCGATCTTTGAGATGAATTCGCGGCCTTCTTCTCGCAATTGGTCTGTGGGAAAAATGAGTCCCGTTGACGAACTCACGCTCTCAAGGGCCGTCAATGCCGCTGAAGGAAATTCTGTGTCTGCAAGGTAGTGCGGGATGAGTAAAACGAATCCCACAACTTCTTGCTCAGACTCTTGCAGTCTGTATTCCACCAAATGCATAGCATTTGCTGGAACTTGGGTGTGTGGCTTCCAAACCGAATATTGATCAATAAGGTCCCCCCGATTGCCACTGACGGTTGTTCCAATAGGTCGGGTATGTGGAACAGGCATAGGAATTGCGTGAACCCATGTGGTGTGAGAAATGTTGAAACGCTCAACAAAAGACAAAACTTGGCGGCTAAATGCCTCCCATTTGAAGTCTGGTTCGTAGCCCGCTAGCAAAATAAATGGACGATTGATTTCATCGTTTACCAAATAGAAAGCTAATCGCGGTGGCTCGAACCCTGTGAGATGGTCTTGGTCAAAATAGATTGTGGGGCGCCTGGCGCGGTAATCGAGAAGTTCGTCAGGATCAAACTCAGCAATGAGTTGTGAATCCATCGTGTCGACTATGTAGTCAGTAAATGCCGTAACTGCAGAACCAGAATCAGCAAAACCAGTCAATCCTGCAACAAGTGGAAGACCATGTGGAATGAGCTCTTCATCCATTTTGAAGTGAAGAAGTTGAAAATGCTCAGGCATGGTTCCATTCTACGTTTGCGCCAAGTCTTCTCAGTCCACGCGTGGGACAAACACTTATGCTCGTCAACTCCATAGTCTGATTTTGTGAATAAACCTTCTTGTGCGCTCGTTAACAAACCTTCTTCAGGATCAGTAGTTGTGGTGGGAGCATCCGTTTCCAAGAAAAAAATCGCACTCTCAGGTTCGTATTCATCAAGTTCGCTCGCGTCCTTGAGTGCACCACTAGGAATTACTGGCGAAGCTGACACTTTTACGCGTGTAGT
The DNA here is from genome assembly GCF_002355535.1 of Aurantimicrobium minutum. Taxonomy (NCBI): domain Bacteria; kingdom Bacillati; phylum Actinomycetota; class Actinomycetes; order Micrococcales; family Microbacteriaceae; genus Aurantimicrobium; species Aurantimicrobium minutum. Next base: position 495,165 of record NZ_AP017457.1, on the reverse strand, counting down.
TGACCCCACCAATCCCAAGCGTGTTCTTGCCATTGTGGGTTTAGGCCCCACTCCCCTGACGCCACAGGCATTGCGCAACGCAGCTGCCGTTGCTTCACGGCGCTTGACCGATAGCTCCACCATCACTTTTGACTTTGGGGCAGAGTCAGAGGAGGACATTGAGGCAATAGCTGAAGGAGCTCTGCTAGGTTCCTACAGCTTCCAGAAATACAAGAGTTCCTCTACAAACTCATACAAACTGGAACGTATAGAAATCATTGCACCCAAGAAATTTGCTCCAACGCTCTCGCGCAGTGAAATAACTTCTTCTTCGGTCGCGTTGGTCAAAGATCTTGTAAACACCCCCGCGAATGATCTCTATCCCGCTAGCTTTGCTACAGCTGCCCAAGAGGCAATCAAGGGTTTGCCAATCAAGGCGACAATCTGGGATGAAAAGGCCCTCGCAAAAGATGGATTTGGGGGAATTCTTGGAGTTGGTCAGGGTTCATCACGTCCACCTCGATTGATGAAACTGGAGTACTCACCTCGCCAAGCACGACACAAAATAGCTCTGGTCGGTAAGGGTATTACTTTCGATACTGGTGGACTATCACTCAAATCCGGTGCCGGCATGATCGGCATGAAATATGACATGACTGGTGCCGCATCAGTGCTTGCTGTCATTCGTGCTGCAGCTCAACTGAAGCTCAAAGTAAAAATCACTGCGTGGTTGTGTCTTGCGGAAAACATGCCTTCAGGGACTGCTACCCGGCCCAATGATGTCTTGACAATTCGTGGCGGTAAAACTGTTGAGGTTCTCAACACTGATGCTGAGGGAAGGCTTGTTCTTGCTGACGGTCTTGCTGCGGCCAGTGAAGAAAAGCCCGACCTCATTATTGACGTTGCCACTTTGACCGGTGCAGCCACAACGGCTCTGGGGACCAGGTATACCGGCGCTATGGGAGATGAGAAATCAATTTCCCACCTCGTGGAACTCGGCAAGGCAGTAGGTGAAACCTTCTGGCACATGCCATTGCCTGAAGAAATCCGCGCATACCTCAATTCAGACATTGCAGACCTTGCAAACATCAAACAGGGAAACACCGCTGCAGGAATGCTCGTGGGTGCAACATTCCTCCAGCAATTTATTGGGAAAACTTCCGACAAGGATGATGCTCCACTCATTCCTTGGATTCACCTCGATGTCGCAAACACAGCAAACAACGCCGGAGCCCCATTTGGTGTTGTTGCATCAGGTCCCACCGGTGTTGCCGTGCGCACGCTGATCAAGCTCTCTGAGAGTTTTGCTGCGGCGTAGTAGTCTCTATGAGGTTAACTTCCTCGAAGTTCCAGAGTTTTATCGTTCCTCATCGAACACAAAATCCCCTCTCTAAAGGAAAAGAATCTTGGCTGAACTCAACTTTGATCTCGTAGTCCTCGGTGGCGGTAGCGGTGGATACTCCGCCGCGATTCGCGCAGCTGAACTCGGAATGTCTGTTGCTCTGATTGAGAAGAACAAGCTTGGGGGCACTTGCCTTCACGTCGGGTGTATCCCCACTAAGGCCATGCTGCACGCGGCTGAGGTTGCTGATAACGCCCGTGAAGCACACGAATGTGGCATCAATGCAACATTCACCGGTGTAGACATGGACCGCGTCAACGCTTTCCGTGAGGACATCATCACCAAGAAATTCAAGGGGCTCGGCGGTCTCATCAAGGCCCGCGGTATCACCGTTATCGAGGGCGAAGGTCGTCTTGTCTCCCCCAACAGTGTTGCTGTTGGCGCTGACACCATCGTTGGAAAGAACATTGTTCTTGCCACTGGTTCTTACTCAAAGTCACTTCCTGGTCTTGAAATCGGTGGCCGCGTTATCACCAGTGAGCACGCCCTCCAGATGAACTATGTGCCCAAAAAGGTTGCCATTCTTGGTGGCGGTGTTATTGGTGTTGAGTTCGCCTCTGTATGGAAGAGCTTTGGTTCTGAGGTCGTCATCATTGAAGGTCTACCTCACCTTGTCCCAAACGAAGAAGAAAGCATTTCCAAGGCTCTCGAGCGCGCCTACCGTAAGCGCGGAATCGACTACAAGCTTGGAGTCCGCTTCCAGGGAGTGACTCAGAATGATTCTGGCGTAGTTGTCACCCTTGAAAGTGGCGAAACCGTCGAAGCTGATCTTCTCCTTGTTGCTGTTGGTCGTGGACCTGCTACTGCCGGATGCGGTTTCGAAGAAGTGGGTATCACCATGGACCGTGGTTACGTCATCACCAATGAACGACTTGCCACCAACATCCCTGGCGTTTACGCAGTTGGTGACATCGTGCCTGGCCTTCAGCTTGCACACCGTGGTTACCAGCAGGGCTTCTTCGTTGCAGAAGAAATCGCTGGCCTTAACCCTGTTGTCATCAGTGACACCAACATTCCCAAGGTCACCTATTGCGAGCCTGAAATTGCATCAGTTGGACTCACTGAGGCAAAAGCTGCAGAACAGTATGGTGAAGACAAGATTGCTGCCTACGACTACAACCTTGCTGGCAACGGTAAGAGCGAAATCTTGGGAACTGCAGGTTCAGTGAAGGTAGTTCGCCTGGTAGATGGCCCCGTAGTCGGGGTTCACATGATTGGTGCTCGCGTTGGCGAACTGATCGGTGAGGCTCAGTTGGTTGTCAACTGGGAAGCACACCCAGAAGACATAGCTCCACTTCTTCACGCTCACCCAACTCAGAACGAGTCTTTGGGTGAAGCATTCTTGTATCTAGCAGGCAAGCCACTACACACCCTGTAGACCACCCACTAAGCATTAGTAAGCTAAAAGCAACAGCTAACGAGGAGATTCATTCCATGAGCGAGTCAGTAAGCCTTCCCGCACTCGGCGAAAGCGTCACCGAGGGTACCGTTACGAGGTGGCTCAAGAACGTCGGAGACCGCGTAGAGGTTGACGAACCCTTACTTGAAGTCTCTACCGACAAGGTAGACACTGAGATTCCTTCACCTATCTCAGGTGTTGTAGAGGCAATTCTTGTCCAGGAAGATGAGACAGTTGCCGTTGGTACTGTCCTGGCGCACATCGGTGATGGCTCTGGCTCAGCAGCTCCTGCAGCTCCTGCGGCAGAGGCACCTGCAGCTGAACCAGTAGCTGTTCCTGTTGAAGCTCCCGCCCCAGCTGCAGCTCCAGTTGTTGAAGCACCTGTTGTTGAAGCACCTGTTGTAGCTGCCCCAGTTGTTGCACCTCCGGTTGTTGCACCTCCAGCTGTGAGCGCCCCTGTGGTTGCACCTGCAGCACCAGCTGCACCTGCAGGTGGACACGCAAGCAACGCTGGTTATGTAACACCTATCGTTCGCAAGCTTGCTAATGAAAACGGTGTTGACCTGAACAACATTGTTGGTACGGGAATCGGCGGCCGCATCCGCAAGGAAGATGTTCTTTCTGCCAGAGGTGGCTCTGCACCAGCTGCAAAGACTCGCACTCCACTTGAGGTATCTCCACTTCGTGGAACTACTGTTCCCATGTCACGCCTTCGCAAGGTTGTTGCTGAGCGTGCAGTTATCTCGATGCAAAGCACCGCTCAACTCACAAGTGTTGTTGAGGTGGATGTGACTCGCATCGCCGAGCTTCGTCAGCGCGTTCAGTCGCAGTTTGTTGCTGCCACCGGTAGCAAGCTCAGCTTCATGCCGTTCTTTGCTCTCGCAGCGACTGAAGCGCTGAAAGCATTCCCCATCATCAACGCAACCGTTGAGGGCGACAACATCGTCTACCCCGGTTATGAGAACGTTTCAATCGCCGTTGACACCGAGCGTGGCTTGTTGACTCCTGTTGTGAAGAATGCAGGCGAGCTCAACATTGCTCAGTACTCGATGGCGATTGCAGATGTAGCTCTCCGTACCCGTGAGAACAAGTTGCAGCCAGATGAGCTTGCAGGTGGAACTTTCACCCTGACAAACACTGGATCACGTGGAGCCCTGTTTGACACTCCCGTTGTCTTCTTACCTCAACTTGCAATTCTGGGAACTGGTGTCGTTACCAAGCGTCCAGTGGTGATCCAAGCTGAGGGCCAGGAAGTTATCGCTATTCGTTCAATGGTCTACTTGGCGCTGTCTTACGACCACCGCATCATCGATGGTGCTGACGCTGCACGATTCCTTGGCGCAATCAAGGAACGCCTCGAAGAGGGCGCGTTCGAAGCGGATCTCGGTATCTAGTTTCATTGAGGATCAAACACCTCACGAATTCGCCACGTTGCTCCTGTCTTTTGCAGAAGCAACGTGGCGAATGTCGTTATCTCTTCATTTGTTCGAAGTGACACTTCAACTAAAACAACTTCCCCACTCTGACTCACCACAGTTGCTTCTAGATCTTCGGAGGTAACACCCTCAGGAATTCTTAGTTGAGACAAACTCCCGCCCAGAACAAAGTCGAGGGCAGCTTGTATTGGTTCCTGGATGTATACATCCGCTGATGGGGTGCTGGTCGGATGTGTTGGAATGTTTTCAGTTGAGTGCTTATTTCCGGGGATGAAAACTAAGCCGGCAAAAATCAACAACGAGACCAGTCCTAGGCAAAACAAGACACGTTTGTTTTTTGCTAATGGTGATATTTTCGCAATGAAGGACACATCCCTGATGAGTTCTTTACCTTCGCCAGGTGGTTCTTCTTGAGGAAGCGGGTCAAAGCTTCGAGGAAGTAGGAACATTTCTTGTTCCAGAGTTTGGCCTATCAGAGTTGGTGCAGTTGTTGCACTTCCTGCGTTGGTTGATATCCAGACCAGCTCGCCATCAAAGCTCCGTCCCACATCTGTTGCTTCCAACTTTTGAACGCAAATAGTTAATTCATGTTCTACCTGCTCACCATTTATTTGAGCTTTGCCAACAATGGAATTCACAGACACATCAGCCCTATCGACCTGATAACCGACAAGGTACTTACGTTCAAAGTGTGGCGACATAACCTCAGCTTCAATCATTCGATCAACGTGGAAATTCACCTCATATAGACCGGTGGAAAGCTCCGCGCTTCCGGAATTGTGGAGGATTGGCCTGAACTCAACCCTGTAAGATTTAAGCCATGTTGGAAGTTGACGTTCTCGGCTTAGGTGACCACGCGGTTCCCTATCGCGAAGCCTGGGAAAAGCAACGTGAAGTGCATCATCAAGTTGTCTCCGGCGAACGTCCAAACACCCTTCTACTTCTGGAACATCAGTCTGTTTACACAGCCGGAAAACGAACAGAAGATTCTGAACGTCCAACTGATGGAACTGAAGTCATCGATGTAGACCGTGGTGGAAAAATCACCTGGCACGGCCCAGGACAGCTCGTGGGATACCCCATTACTCGCCTTCAGGAACCCATGGATGTGGTTGCCTACGTGCGCACTATTGAATCTTTGCTCATCGATGTATGTGCACGATTCGGCGTCACTGGAGAGCGTGTCGAAGGACGCTCCGGAGTCTGGGTTAATCGCGGATTGACCTATGACAAAGTTGCTGCCATTGGCATTCGAATCAGTGAAGGCGTTTCCATGCACGGCTTCGCCATCAACTGCAACAATTCACTTCAGGCATACGAAAACATCGTGGCATGCGGCATCCGTGATGCTGGCGCCACAACACTGAGTCAGATTTCTGGGAACGATATTTCCCCTTCAGATGTTGTCCCTGTTGTAACAGAACTTTTCACCCACTATTTTGAGGATTCCCATGTCAGCTGACGGCCGCAAACTGTTGCGCCTTGAGGTTCGCAATAGCGCAACCCCAATTGAGAAAAAACCCGAATGGATTCGCACCAAGGCCAAGATGGGGCCGGAGTATCAAGCCCTGCAGAAACTCGTCAAGAGTGAAGACCTGCACACAGTCTGCCAAGAAGCCGGTTGTCCCAACATTTACGAGTGCTGGGAAGACCGAGAAGCTACCTTCCTCATTGGTGGATCTCAGTGCACTCGTCGTTGCGATTTCTGTCAGATTGATACTGGTAAGCCCGATGCTTTTGACCGCGATGAGCCTCGTCGTGTTGGTGAATCCGTCGCACAAATGAATCTGCGCTACGCCACAGTAACGGGAGTGGCCCGTGATGATCTTGAAGATGAGGGTGCCTGGCTGTATGCAGAAACCATTCGCCAAATTCATACTCAAAACCCCACTACTGGTGTCGAGATTTTGGTTCCTGATTTCTCCGGAAATCCTGAACACCTAGCTAAGGTTTTCGAAGCTGCACCCGAAGTATTCGCGCACAATGTGGAAACTGTTCCTCGCATTTTTAAGCGTGTACGTCCTGCCTTCACATACGAACGTTCCTTGGATGTTCTGTCCCAAGGCCGTAACGCCGGAATGATCACTAAGTCCAATCTCATTCTGGGAATGGGTGAAACTCGTGAAGAAGTCAGCCAAGCCTTGCAAGATCTTTATGACGCAGGAACAGACATCATCACTATCACCCAGTATTTGCGTCCTAGTGCACGTCACATGCCCGTAGACCGGTGGGTTCACCCAGAAGAGTTTGTTGAACTCAAAGACGAGGCAGAGGGAATCGGGTACCTCGGCGTTCTCTCTGGGCCTCTTGTTCGCTCCTCATACCGCGCAGGTCGACTCTACGCACAGTCCATGCGGGCAAAGGGTAGAGAGATTCCTGAGAGCCTCAGCCACTTAGCAGACGCTGAATTAGGTTTCTCACAAGCCGTCTAAATCACATCCACCTCGTGGTTGGTCCACCAACCTCTGCAAGATAGGTATTCTGTTCACCATGGCACGCACAAAAAAGCCCAAAGGCCCCTCACGCTTGAAGCAAATGTGGCAGGTCTTCCAAATGACCCGTCGCTACGACAAGAGCGTTGTTGCACTGATATTGCTTGCCTTCTTAGGCCCCACTGCAATTGGAACCGGTGCAGGTATCGCTCTGAGCAATGGAAACATCTTTATCTTGGTGTTGTGGATTCTCATTGGCGTGATGACTGGTGTGCTCGTTGGCATGATTGTCCTGGGGCGTCGCGCCGAGCGTGCTGCCTACTCACAAATTGAAGGCCAGCCAGGCGCGGTCGGAGCGGTATTAAAGTCTGCACTGCGACGCAGTTGGATTGGCGAAGAGACACCAGTAGCCATCAACCCCAAGACCAAAGATGCGATCTATCGTGCAGTTGGTCGCGGTGGCGTGGTTCTCATTGCTGAAGGCCCCATAGCTCGTACACAGCGGCTCGTTGATGATGAGCGTCGTAAAACCGCCAAGGTTCTACCCAACGTTCCCATTACAGTGCTCACGGTCGGCCCCGACGAAACTTCTGTCAAGCTGTACAAACTTGGTTGGCAGATGACGAAAATCAAGCATGCATTGACCAAGAGTGAAGTTCGTATTGTGGCAAACCGTTTGTCGTCATTGGGAACTAACGTTCCTATCCCCAAGGGAATCGACCCATTCAAAGTGCGCCCATCTCGCGCACGCTAAGAAAAGCATTCCAGTGAAGCCCGCGACGCGGGCTTCACTGCGTTAACTGGATTTCAGAAGAATCGTTCCAGCGATCTTGTCGTGAAAACCTCGTTGATCTGAATCCCACACCAAGGCAGGAACTACCAACGCCAGCAGCACACTGCGCACGATAGGACGCCACCAGTCGAGTGCACCGCCCGAAATGTTTACAAGATAGAGGCGGAAAATGCGGTGCCCCATACTTCCTCCAATAAACCAGATGCCAAGTATTTGGAGTACGACAAAAACTCCCAATAACTGCAATTGACCTGCTGCTGAAGAAGATAGCGTCAAATAGTCTTTTCCGGTCACCAGCATCAAAACAAGCGCTGAAATAACCCAGTCCAGAGTAATTGCGAGCAGGCGACGACCCACACGTGCTACTGATTGTGGACCAGATTCAGGTAAACCCAGCCTTTCCCCCGGGTAGGAACTCAGGGGGATGTTGTTGTCCTTATTTCCTGGACCTGAAGGAGAAGTCATATGCCAAAGTTTACGGTCGTTTAGCTTGTAACATGAATGAAACAATTGCGATACAGCACTGCAACGCCAGACTCGTACATTTAAGTCATCGCTACACACACGTAGTAACGCTAAATCCATCAAATTTGGAGCAAATAAAGCATGTTCAAAGATTCCTCCGAGGTTCTCAAGTTCATCAAGGACACTGACGTCAAGTTCCTTGATATCCGTTTCACCGATTTGCCCGGTGTCCAGCAGCACTTCAACATTCCTGCATCAACCGTGGATGAAGAATTCTTCACCGTAGGCCAAATGTTTGATGGCTCTTCTATTCGCGGCTTTGCTTCGATTCACGAGTCCGACATGCAGCTCATTCCAGACCCCACCACCTGCTACATCGATGAGTTCCGTACCGAGCGCACTCTTGTGATGCTCTTTGACATCTACAACCCTCGCACCGGTGAGATCTACCACCGCGACCCCCGTCAGGTTGCTAAGAAGGCAGAAAAGTACTTGGCTTCTACCGGTATCGCTGACACCGCTTTCTTCGCTCCTGAAGCAGAGTTCTTCATCTTCGATGACGTACGTTACGAAGTAAACCAGCAGACCTCCTTCTACAAGATTGACTCTTCTGAGGCTCCCTGGAACTCCGGCAAGAAGATCGAAGGCGGAAACCTTGCAAACACCACTCCATACAAGGGTGGCTACTTCCCTGTTTCCCCCGTCGACCAGCACGCAGATCTCCGCGATGACATCTGCCTTAAGCTCATGAACGCAGGCCTTATTCTTGAGCGCAGCCACCACGAGGTTGGAACTGCAGGTCAGGGTGAAATCAACTACCGCTTCGACACCATGGTTCGTGCTGCCGATGACATCCTGAAATTCAAGTACATCGTGAAGAACACCGCTAACGAGTGGGGCAAGACCGCAACCTTCATGCCTAAGCCACTCTTCGGTGACAACGGTTCAGGTATGCACACCCACCAGTCGCTGTGGAACGACGGCAAGCCACTGTTCTACGACGAGAACGGCTACGGCGGACTTTCTGACATCGCTCGTTGGTACATCGGTGGACTGCTCAAGCACGCAGGTGCTGTGCTTGCATTCACCAACCCAACCGTGAACTCCTACCACCGCTTGGTTCCTGGTTACGAAGCTCCCGTAAACCTTGTTTACTCCGCTGGTAACCGTTCAGCTGCGATTCGTATCCCCTTGACCGGTAACAACCCCAAGGCAAAGCGCATCGAGTTCCGTGCACCAGATGCGTCAGGTAACCCTTACCTCGCATTCGCCGCACAGATGATGGCTGGACTTGATGGAATCAAGAACCGCATCGAACCTCACGAGCCTGTTGACAAGGACCTCTACGAATTGCCACCCGAGGAAGCAAAGAACATTCCTCAGGTTCCTAGCTCTCTCGAAGATGCTCTTGTTGCACTCGAAAAAGACCACGAATTCCTGCTCGCAGGCAACGTGTTCACTAAGGACCTCATCGACACCTGGATTTCGTACAAGCGTGATAACGAAATCAAGCCGCTGTCGCTTCGTCCACACCCCTTCGAGTTCGAGCTCTACTACGGCGTTTAGTCCGAACAGAGAAAACTCTCAGAATGCCGCTCCTTCGGGGGCGGCATTCTTGGTTTCTAAGAGAAATCAAAAAACACGCGTTCCACTACCTGGCGAGATCGCCTGGTAATGGAAAGGTAATCCTCTTCAAGGCGGCTTGCAGATCCGGGCGGATAATTCAACAGTCGGGCAATACCCTCGAGGTCTCGAGTGTCTTGAGGTAGAACGTCGGTAGCTTTATCAGCCCAAATAGTGATTCCTGACCTCACCCGTGAAGCAAAAATCCACGCCTCGATGAGCTTTGAGGCATCTTCTTGTGAAATGAGTTGTTCGTGGGCGGCAACCCGGAGTGCAGTGATCGAAGAGGTGGTCTGCAATTGAGGGAACTGATGTGCGTACTGAAGTTGGAGTAATTGAACCGTCCACTCAACATCACTAAGAGATCCTCGACCTAATTTCACATGCCGTGAAGGATCAGCGCCCTGTGGCAAACGTTCTGCCTCCACACGCGCTTTGATGCGTCTGATTTCGCGGACATCATCGATGCTGATATCTGCGGGATAACGAACACTGTTGATCAGCTCCATCATGTCTGATTGAAGTTGTTCAGGGCCGAGAACGGCGCGTGCACGCAATAAAGCCTGTGCTTCCCACATCAGAGACCACCGTGCATAGTAAGCGGCGTAAGAGTCCAAAGATCGAGCTATGGCTCCATTCTTTCCCTCGGGGCGGAGATCTGTGTCAATGTCGAATGGGAGTCTAGGGTCTTCTGCCAGCTCCTTTATTCGAAGAATGATCCGTTCAGCACGTTTCTGGGCCGCCTCCCCGTCACACTCAGGCGTTCCACGATAAACATAAATCACGTCAGCGTCACTATCGAAGCCGAGTTCTTGCCCTCCGTAACGCCCCATCGCAATGACGGCAAACTCTGGGTTCTGCTGTGATTCCCGAAGTGAAATGCCTAAGTACCCACTCAACGCAGCAGTGGTGACGTCACTGAGGCCTTGACTGATTTGGTCGATTGTGAGGACGTTGAGGATTCCGCCGATTGCTAAACGTAATACTTCACGGCGACGCATGGATCGCACAGCTTTGCGGGCAGCTTCATCGTCCTCGTGGTGGCGGGCCAAGATTGACAGCACTTCCGCACTGAGTACTTCTGCCGGGGTCGGCTGCAATTCTTCATCGCCATCAAACCACGCTGCTGATTCAGGTATGAGTTCCATCAAATCAGAGACGTAACGCGACCCACTGAGGACTTGTGTGAGGCGTTGTGCGGCACCTGCAGAATCTCGCAGCATACGAAGGAACCAGTGCGACTCCCCCAATTGTTCACTCAGCAATCGGAAACTCAACAGGCCATGATCTGGATTTGCGCCTTCGGAAAGCCATTGCAACATGACCGGAAGTAATGCGCGTTGAATCGCTGCACGTCTGGAGACACCAGATGTGAGTGCGGCTATGTGTTTCAGCGACCCCTTCGGATCTCTGAATCCAATAGCAGCAAGACGAGCTTCAGCTTGGTCACTCGTGAGCTGGTGAGTTTCTTCAGGCAGCTTTGCTACCGCAGCGAGCAAGGGCCGGTAGAACAGACGCTCATGGAGTTCACGGACTTCGAGTTTGGTTTGTTGCCAATTGGTGACGACTTCTGCAGCAGTGTTCCACAAACCTGTAGCTCGAGCTAAAACACGCTGTTCTGCCTCGCCTCTGGGCATGAGGTGGGTTCGAGTCAGATCTCGTAATTGCATGCGATGTTCTAACAAACGCAAGAAACGATAATCATGAGCAAAGCTTTGTGCTTCATCCCGACCAACATAACCAGCCTGGGACAAGCGTTGCAGCGACTCTAGTGTGCCACGGGTATGAACAGTGTCATCAACAAGGCCGTGAACAAGTTGAAGTAATTGAACAGTAAATTCAATATCCCGAAGGCCACCTGGACCGAGTTTGATTTGATATTCCACATCGTCACCCGGAATATTCTCAGTGACTCTTTCGCGCATACGCTGTACCTGTTCAACAAAGTTTGATCGGCTTGCACTTGACCATACTTTGGGTGCAACGCTGGCAATGTATTGCTCTCCCAGTTCTAAACTACCCGCCAGCGGCCTCGCTTTGAGGAGAGCTTGGAATTCCCAGTCTTTAGCCCAACGATCGTAATAGGCCATGTGAGACTCGAGGGTTCGAACAAGAGCACCGTCCTTGCCCTCTGGACGCAGATTGGCATCTACTTCCCATAACCCAGGTTCTTTAGAAACTTCATAGATGCTTCGTGCTGTGTGCTGAGCAAGACGGGTAGCGATGGTCAATGCCTGGTCAGTTGACAGAGCTGCCTCGTCACGCGAGCGGGCAACATAAATGACATCGACATCGCTGAGATAGTTCAGTTCACGAGCACCGCACTTACCCATGCCGATAATCGCTAGGTCGACAAGTGCCACCTGTTCGGCACTGAACTGCTCGGCTACTTCAGCCCGCGCTACCGCAAGGCCTGCTTCCAAGGCAGCTCCTGCGATATCTGATAGCGCGCCAGTAACGACCTCAATTTGAGAGAGCGGGTCTTCATGGTTGAGGTCCCAGAGCGCAATACTCAGCAAGTGTTCCCGGTAACGAATGCGCAGTGCATCGCGTGCTTGGTCTGCCTTGAGCTTTGCAATTGATTTGGTGGCTTGAACGCTATCTAACAGAGAATCCCGCAGCTTTTCTTGATCTCCTGGTAGCTGGGGTTCATTCAAAAAAACATTGAGGGTGTGCGGATGTCTCTCGATAAACTCTGCAAGCCCACGGGAACCACCCAGGATTTTGAGCAACCGAGTGGTGGCTTCTTCTTTCCTAAGAATCTTCTTCAACACAGCCAATGCAGGCTGAGTTTGTCCAAGCCGAACAAGCCACATTAATGCTCTATCAGGATCAGCACTTGAAGAAACTGCAGTAAGAATAAGTTCGGGTTGCGCACCTGTGACGGCAACCACAGAGTCAACGCACTCCATCGCTTCACTGAGTTCAGTGAAACCAGCCTTTGCGAGCTGAGTGCGCGACAGTGCCACGGGAAGTGAAGTGTCTAGAGAGTTTCGAGGTTGGAACGTAGCTCGAAATTGGTGACCTGGTTTCGGTAGTCTGCCCATTCCTGGCGCTTGTTGCGCAACACATAATCAAAGACTTTGGATCCCAGCGTCTCGGCTACAAGCTCAGACTCCTCCATCAAGCTGATGGCATTGTTCAAACTAGAAGGAAGTGGCTTGTAACCGAGTGCTTTACGCTCAGTGTCTGTGAGCTCCCAGGCATTCTCTTCAGCTTCCGCTGGAAGATCCATGCTCTCTTCAATACCCTTCAGACCCGCGGCAAGAAGCACGGAGTATGCGAGATAGGGGTTTGCAGCTGAGTCGATAGCGCGATATTCAATACGAGCGCTTTGACCTTTGCCTGGTTTATAGACAGGAACACGAACCAGTGCAGAACGGTTGTTGTGACCCCAGTTAGCAAAAGCAGGAGCTTCACCGCCGCCCCAGAGACGCTTGTACGAGTTGACGTACTGGTTTGTGACTGCCGTAATTTCAGGCGCGTAGTGGAGCAGGCCGGCAATAAACTGGCGGCCAACCTTTGAAAGTTGGTACTTAGCTCCTGCTTCGTAGAAGGCGTTGTTGTCGCCTTCAAACAAGGACATGTGGGTGTGCATACCGCTACCTGGGTGCTCTGCAAAAGGCTTAGGCATGAAGGTTGCATACACGCCCTGCTCCATAGCAACTTCCTTGATAACAGTTCTGAAGGTCATGATGTTATCTGCGGTGGTCAGTGCGTCTGCGTAACGCAGGTCAATTTCGTTCTGTCCAGGCCCTGCTTCATGGTGACTGAACTCAACCGAAATGCCGATGTCTTCGAGCATGCGTACAGACCTGCGACGGAAATCATGTGCTGTTCCGCCAGGAACGTTGTCAAAGTACCCGGCGTGATCAATAGGTTGAGCACCACCATTTGCCCAGTCAGAATCTTTCAGAAGGTAAAACTCAATTTCAGGGTGGGTGTAGAACGTAAAACCACGTTCTGCCGCCTTTGCAAGCGTGCGCTTAAGAACATTTCTTGGGTCTGAGACTGCAGGCTGTCCATCTGGGGTGTTGATGTCACAGAACATACGGGCTGTGGGGTCGATTTCCCCACGCCAGGGCAAGATCTGAAAGGTTGAAGGATCGGGGTGCGCAAGGACGTCAGCCTCATAGGCGCGCGTAAGTCCTTCGATGGCAGACCCGTCAATGCCGACACCTTCGGCAAAGGCACCTTCGACTTCAGCAGGCGCAACAGCAACAGACTTGAGGGTACCGTTCACGTCAGTGAACCACAGTCGAACGAACTTAACACCGCGCTCTTCAATAGTGCGCAATACGAAGTCTTGTTGCTTGTCCATAAGAACCCTTTCCTATCGCTACTAGGCTACTTGTTATGCCGATTCTTCGCTTGGCTCTTGCCCAGACAAACCCACGTTTAGGGGATTTTTCTCACAATTCTTTACACATTGTTAACACAGTGAGACAGGCCTACAATCAGGGTGCTGACCTCGTCGCATTCGGAGAAATGGTCCTGACCGGGTACCCCATCGAAGATCTTGCTACCCGGCCAGATTTTTTGAAGGAATCTTGGGCTGTATTGCAACGAGTTGCCAACAACATCGCAGATGCTGGAGCAGGCAGTATTCCTGTTCTCGTGGGCTTCCCGCACGGTCCCATAGATGAACACGAGAATTCAGCGCATTCCCCCTCAGCTATCGCCCATAACTCGGTCGCAGTGTTGCAGGACGGCAGAGTTATCGGAATTTATAACAAGCACCACTTACCCAACTACTCCGTATTTGATGAATACAGAATCTTCCGTCCGGGCCACGATGCCGTGGTTGTGCACGTGGCCGGAGCAGATATCGCTTTGGCTATTTGTGAAGATATTTGGCGCGAAGGCGGACCTGTAGCTGCCATTGCAGAAGTTAAACCGAGCCTTCTGCTGGTGATGAACGGTTCACCCTTTGAACGAGAAAAGGACGAAGTTCGCCTTCCTCTGGTCCAACGTCGTGCAGAACAAGTCAATGCTCCTGTTGTCTACCTCAACATCGTGGGGGGCCAAGATGATCTGGTCTTCGATGGTGGAAGTTTCGTCACAAACTCTTCGGGAAAACTCCTGGCGCGTGCCCACCAATTCGTTGAACAAACCCTCGTGATGGATATCGAACTTAAGGAATCTTCCAGCCATGGCGCTCAACTTGGCCCCGGTGTTGCTGTGATAGATGCCGGAGATGGCCACCCACAACGTTTGTCACGAACACCTGTTCATGCAGAAATAGCTCCACAGCTTGAAATCAACGAACAAATCTGGGACGCACTTGTTTTGGGCATGCGTGACTATGTGGAAAAGAACGGCTTCAGCTCGGTTATTTTGGGGCTTTCTGGTGGGATAGATTCTGCTGTGAGTGCAGCACTCGCTGTGGATGCAATAGGGCCCGAGCGGGTCTTTGGCGTATCAATGCCCAGTCGATATTCCAGTGACCATTCACGCTCAGATGCTGATGACCTCGCAGAGCGTTTAGGAATACACATCCGCACTGAACCGATTGCGGATCTTGTCTTGCCTGTAGAACAACAGCTTCACCTCGAGGGGATTTCTGCCGAAAACCTTCAAGCACGTATTCGCGGAATCATTTTGATGGGGTTGAGTAATGCCGAAGGTCACCTGGTGCTCACCACAGGTAATAAGACAGAGATTGCTGTCGGCTACAGCACCATCTACGGAGACAGCGTGGGAGGTTTTGCCCCCATTCGTGATGTCCCCAAAACTTTGGTGTGGGAATTAGCGCAGTGGCGCAATGCACACGCCCGCAAAAAAGGTCTCACTCCGCCCATCCCAGAGAATTCGATTACGAAACCGCCCTCGGCAGAATTGCGCCCAGGGCAGGTCGATCAAGACACCCTGCCAGATTATGACGTCCTTGATGCCATTCTCGATGCATACATCACCGAACGCGTAGGTCGCGATGTCATCATTGCCCGAGGGTTTGAGCCAAACATGGTCGATCGTGTGATTACTCTGGTTGACCGTGCTGAGTGGAAGAGACGCCAAGGCGCCATTGGCCCCAAAATTTCACAGATGGCCTTCGGGCGAGATAGGCGTCTGCCCGTCACTTTCACCCGTAACTAGACTGAATCTATGAGTGTTCACCCCGATCCCACCTCAGATGCTGTCCTGAAGCGTGTTCGCACGCGTCATTTTGCCCAAGCTAAAGCTAATGGCATCAAAATCACTGGGCTGACGAGCTACGACACGTTGACCGCGCAGATCTTCGATGAAGCAGGTATTGATTTCCTGCTTGTCGGTGACTCTGCCGGAAACACTGTCTTGGGATATGACTCGACCCTTCCTGTGACGGTGGATGAACTGGTTCCGTTGACCCGTGCGGTTGCCCTGTCAGCTAAGCGTGCATTCGTGATTGCCGATATGCCTTTTGGGTCCTATGAGGAAGGTCCTGAACACGCACTGCGCACAGCAATGCGGTTCATGAAAGAAACCCATGCTCACGCTGTCAAACTCGAAGGCGGAGTTCGCAGCGCTGATCAAATTCGTCGCATCGTGGAATCTGGTATCCCTGTCATGGGCCATGTTGGATTTACTCCGCAAAGTGAGCACGGTTTGGGTGGCCACATGATTCAAGGACGCGGTGAGGCGGCTGACCGTGTATTCGCAGACGCCCAGGCTGTTGAAGCAGCAGGTGCGTTCGCTGTTGTTCTTGAGATGATTCCTGCGGAGCTCGCAGCGCGCATCACTGCCGAGTTGAGTATTCCGACCATCAGCGTGGGCGCTGGTGCCCACACAGACGGACAGCTTTTAGTTTGGACAGACTTTGCAGGCTTGAACACAGGACGCGTTCCCAAGTTTGTTAAGCAATACGCACAGCTTGGTGCTGTCCTTAGTGAGGCAGCAACTGCCTTCAAGGCTGATGTGGAATCAGGTGCCTACCCAGGCCCCGAACACAGCTACCAGGACGACTAACTAGTTACCTTCGCGTTCGGCGCGCTCTTCAGCTTCCCAACGCTCACTGTTTTCACGCAGTTTTTCCATTGCGTGCTCTGCTTCATGTGCTGTCTCGAAAGGGCCAACGCGCTCAGACGAGGGCGATAGATAGCCTTTTTCAACAGACTTGGTGTGCAGGTTGTACCAGAACATTTCACTTGGCTTCTCAGACATAAACTTAACCTTATGCCTAGAGATGCCACAGGGGTTCTTATCCCCGGAGTTTTGAGTCCAGAACGTCACGTTCCCTCAAACATCATTCGGCCTCCCTATGTGGGAAAAACCACGCCACCAGCCCACACAACAGGTGATGTGTATGACGCTGAGACGATTGAGAAAATTCGTCGCGCTGGAAAAATTTCTTCCCAAGCTTTAGATCTGATTGGTTCTGTTATAAGGCCAGGAATGACGACAGATGAGATTGATCAAATAGGTCATGACTACGTCATCAGCCACGGCGCTTATCCTTCAACGCTGGGATATCGCGGATATCCAAAATCGTTGTGTACCAGTGTGAACGAAGTCATCTGTCATGGCATCCCCGATGACACCGTTATTCAAGAAGGCGATCTCGTCAATGTGGACATCACGAGTTATCTCGATGGCGTCCATGGCGACACAAACAGAACATTTATCGTCGGAGAAACCTCACCGGAGGTTCGTGATCTTGTCGAAAGAACCCACGAGGCACTCAACCGCGGCATCAAGGCTGTTGCTCCGGGGCGCGAGGTCAATGTCATCGGCAGAGCGATCGAGTCATATGCCAAACGCTTTGGCTACGGAGTTGTTCGTGATTTCACCGGTCATGGTGTGGGAACAAGTTTCCATTCCGGTTTGATCATCCCCCACTATGACTCTGCACCGCTGTATAACGACATCATGGAAGTAGGCATGGTCTTCACCATTGAACCCATGCTTACCCTCGGAACCCATGAGTGGGATATGTGGGCAGATGACTGGACGGTCACAACCAAAGACAAGTCATGGACTGCCCAGTTTGAACACACTCTCGTTGTCACCGAAACTGGTGCAGATATCTTGACCCTGTCCTAACCACGACAAAAAGGAACACATGAACGCGCGTGCAATCGGCATCGATATTGGTGGAACTGGCATCAAGGGTGGACTGGTTGATGTTGATTCCGGAGAAATCATCGGAGAACGCATCCGGGTCGCAACACCTGCCGGAGGCGAGCCAGAAGATATAGCTCGCGTTGTTAAGGACGTCATTGAACAGCTGGATGTGGGAGAAGGTGTTCCAGTTGGAATCTGTTTCCCCAGCTCCATTCGCCACGGTGTGACCACACTTGCAGCCAATATATCCAAGCGATGGATTGGTTTTGAAGCAGAGAAGTTCTTTGAAGAACAACTTGGCCGCAACATTCACTTTGTGAACGATGCTGACGCTGCAGGCTATGCCGAAGTTGTCTACGGGGCCGCCAAGGACCAAGAAGGGTTAGTCATCATGACGACCTTAGGCACTGGTATCGGTGGAGCGATGATCTATAACGGCGTCTTGATCCCTAATGCTGAACTGGGGCATCTCGAAATTGACGGCGTAGACGCTGAGAAGCGTGCTGCGGGAGTTATTCGTGAACGTGAAGGCCTGACCTACGAAGAATGGGCTCAGCGACTTCAGCGCTATTACAGCCACGTTGAGATGCTGTTCTCCCCCGAGCTCTTCATTGTTGGCGGAGGTATTTCTAAAAGCCACGAACAGTTCTTGCCGCTACTGAACCTGCGCACACCCATTGTTCCGGCAAAGCTTCTCAATAAAGCAGGCATCATGGGTGCAGCAAAGTTGGCCTACGACCTAGCCGAATAAGAATGGGCCGGCTAATACGCCGGGTTCTGTCGGTTTCCCGTGACGGCCATCTATCTCGGAATTACGTTGCCGCAATTCTCTAGCGGTCTACCCGAGAACTCAGCGAGTAGCTTCACCGTTCTCTATCTGACCTTGCTCCGGGCGAGGTTTACCTAGCCAGTCTGGTCACCCAGACTGCTGGTGGTCTCTTACACCACCGTTTCATCCTTACCGCCGGCGAACCGGAGGCGGTTTACTTTCTGTTGCACTGTTCTCGCGGGTTACCCCGGGTGGGTGTTACCCACCGCCCTACTCTGTGGAGCCCGGACGTTCCTCGGTGATGAAGCGAACTTCATCAACGCGACCGTCTTGCCGACCCATTCTTTTTCTGTTTTCAGTCTAGGACAGTACTTCAGGCCTGAAAAGATTCGCGCAAATCCATTGATTTGTTTGCAGCAGCATCGGCCAGAGCGTTTTGAAGACGTGGAACCCACTCGTAGGTGACAGCCTTGTTGCCAATTACTTCGCGGGCCTGTGCTGCCAAGTGAGCCATATCGGGATGTTTGATTTTCCATCGGCCCGACATTTGCTCAACGACGAGCTTGGAGTCCATTCGAACGTGGACGAGAGCACCTGGGTCAATTTCGTAGGCACGAATCAGACCGGCAAGTAATCCGTTGTATTCAGCGACATTGTTTGTCGCAACACCGACATACACCCCTACCGTGGCGAGTACTTGCTGGCTTTCGCCATCAATAACTACCGCTCCACCAGCAGCAATTCCGGGGTTACCCCGAGAGCCCCCATCTGCCTCAATAATGAGTTGACATGGCATGTTACAGACCAGACTCATTAGTTCGCACGAGAATGCAGGAGCTGTCAGGGCAAATCACAACGTCATCAGGTGCGGCAGCGCGAATAGCATCGAGATCTGTGGAAGTAAGTTCAACCCCGCTACCACCGGTGACGCGTCGGGTGAGTAACGCTGCTCCGATGCCATAACGAGCACGTTGGCGTTCATACAGCTCAATCAGATCTGCAGGAAGTGACTGCGCCAACGCTGCTCTTTCACTTGAAACCTGAGCAATCTCGCGGTCATATTCTGCTTCTTTGCTGGCAATAGCTGCGGCCAGCTCGCTTCGCTGAGCATCCAGTGCATCACGCTGGGCAATGACGGAAGCAACTTCAGCCTCGGCATCTTCAACATTTTGCATCACAACAAGCTCAGCATCTTCAAGGTTTGATTTGCGAGTTGCTAGTGAAGCGAGCTCTGCTTCGAGCGCTTGAACTTCCTTTGCTGACGCGGCACCGCTTTCACGTTGTTTGTCTTTTGCGATGCGCTCATCCACAACGCGTACGTCATCTTCGATTCGAGATAGTTCAACCTTTGCATCATCGAGCACGCCTTGGGCAGCAATGAGTTGCTGAGAAAACTCACGCAACCGAGTCTGAAGTTCCGCCAACTCTTTCTGCTCAGCAATATGTGCACGAGCATGTGTCAGTTGGGCAATGCGGTTGTCCTGCTCCTGCAGTGTGAGCAGAGCTAACTGATCTTCGGGGCTAGCTTTCACTGGAACTTCTCTCTTGAACTGTGGGCGGAGCGTTACTTCTACTGTAGGACGAGGAAATCCCAGGGGTCTGTTCTCACATCCGAGACTTCTATGTGAATATTCGGGAAGGCTTTCTTCAATTGCGCACCGGCGACATCAAGCCATAACCATTCGGCAGCCCAATGTGAAATATCTATCAGCGCAGGGCCTGACCCAAGAAGTGCTTGTTCGCGGAATTCTTGTGCTGGGTGGTGACGTAAATCTGAGGTGATGTACACGTCAGAACTGAGCACTAACTGGTTAGAAAGCAATGAATCTCCTGCTCCGCCACAGAGCGAAACGGTGGAAACCTCCTGATTGAAGTCTCCCGACACCTTCACGCCACCAGCAGTGTGAGGAAGTACAGATGCAAGATGTTGAGCTAGTGCACCTAACGTCATGGGAGAAGAAAGCTCTCCGATGCGACCAATGCCCGTTCCTTCCACACTGGAGGGAACTAATGGCTTCAGGTTACTCATGCCTATTCGCTGAGCTAAGACATCAGAGACGCCGTCAGTGACCACGTCCGCATTTGTATGAGCTGCGAGCAACGCAACACCAGATCGAATGAGCTTCGAAACCAAATGACCTTTATAGCGATCCTCAGCTACGGAGGTTACCGAGCGCATCAACAACGGGTGGTGGGTCAGCAACAGGTCGGCATTGATGTCACAAGCTTGAGTGACAGTTTCGGATACTGCGTCAACTGCGAGAAGAATCCGAGTGACGTCGTGATCGAGGGAGCCAACCACGAGACCCGGTGCATCCCACTCCTCTGCGCCAGAAAGCGGCCACAGCGCGTGGGCATAGTCAACAACTTCTCGAACAGTGGTCACGATTCGAGCCTAGTCGTCAGAATTTGCTCCAAAAACGAGTTCATCAAATGTTGGTCGTGGTGCAAATGAACTCAGTGGGTTGTTGGAGCGAACGCGTGGAACCTCAGTTTCCGCGACAACATCCACCTCAACAACTTCTTCAACTACTTCTTCCACAATAGGGACGGAGTACTCAACAGGTGGCGCCTCTTGCACCGGAGAAATGAGAACGGCAGGAGCATCGACAGGAACTGGTTGGCTCACCGCGGCTTCACCAAACATCTGTGGAATGGGTTCAGGACCGGCAGTTTCCGCAATAGTGGTGGCAACGACTACCCCGTCGACACTGATCTCGGAGAGAATACGTTCGGCAATCACCTGAGCATCTTCGACGACGTCTTCAACGAGGACATCTTCCACCACTACATGATCATCAATCACAGCTGCCGTGACAGTTTCCTCAGCAATGTAGGTGATGGGTTGAGTGTGTTCCAGGGTTGATTCGTCAACCATGGGCTGAAACTGCTCGACGACCGTTTCTTGAACGACGACAACTTCAGAGGTGTCCTCCAGGAGAGCACCAAAAAGCTCATCAATGCCGGTGTCTTCGGCCTCTTCCACCACATCAAATTCAGGACCAGGGCTCTCCACTACGGAGCTAGGGGAAACCTCTACCTGCTCGGCGGGAGGAACTGGAGTTTGCGCTGCTGGCGCAGTGCCTCTCATGAGACGCATTTGCTCTTCTAACAAGCGAGCAAGCTCCTCGTCAGAGTGTGGTTGGAATGAAGACTGTTCTTCAGACACGATCGCACCTCCTCAGACGACAGGGGGGAAATCCCCTCAAAGCACCCTACTTGAACTCGCTAGGTTTTCCTAAAACCTGGAACCAGGGTGTTGAAAGAAATAGAAAGAGCGCCACTTTTCAGTGACGCTCTTTCACACGAGTGGGCCCTACCGGGCTCGAACCGATGACATCCACGGTGTAAACGTGGCGCTCTACCAACTGAGCTAAAGGCCCGTGCAGAAAACCATATTACAGGTTTTCCACCAGCTCTTTGTACGCTGCCAGATCACGAGGAGCTCCGGGCTCAGTAACGAACTGGCCTGCGAGGTTTCCGTCTTTGTCAATCACGAAAGTTCCACGGTTTGCAAAGCCTTTGTCCTCGAGGAAGACACCGTACTTCGAAGCAACTGCGCCGTGTGGCCACATGTCAGACAGCAGAGAGAAGTCATAGTTTTCTTTTTCTGCAAAAACTCGCAGCGTAGGGCTGGAATCAACAGAGATGGCAAGCAATTCAACATTGTTGTTTTTGAATACTGAAATGTTGTCACGCAGTTCACACAGTTCGCCCGTGCAAATGCCAGTGAAAGCCAGAGGATAGAAAACCACAACGACGGGTTTCACCCCACGGAACTGTGAGAGGGAAATTTCCTCGCCAAATTGATTCTTCAGTGTGAAATCTGGTGCGGGTGCTCCTACTGTGAGGGCCATCTCAATACTCCTGTGGTTTGTGGACTGTAGATAGAACAATCCTAAATGTGTTGTGGCTTGTCTCTGCCACCAAGTTAATGTCTAGGGCTTGCTCTCGATAGAGTGTTACACAGCATTCTGTTTGTAATCCAGGCAATGCACTCCCTCCCCTACATGCATAGGCATGATCTGCCTAAAGAAAGAGGTTGTTGTGACGGTTAACGACCAAGATCCATATTCGGTCACTAACTATGACGCAGATCCCCAAGAAACTGCCGAATGGAAAGAATCTCTTGATGCAGTAGTCGAGGCTCAGGGACACGAACGTGGTCGCGAGATCATGCTCAGCCTCTTGCGTCGCTCCAAGGAACTTCACCTGGGCGTCCCCATGGTTCCGACAACCGATTACCTCAATACCATTGCCCCTGAGAATGAACCAGCGTTCCCCGGCGATGAAGAAACAGAACGTCGTTACCGCGCCTGGATTCGCTGGAACGCCGCCATGATTGTGCACCGCGCACAGCGTCCAGGAATTGGTGTGGGTGGCCACATCTCGAGCTACGCCTCCTCTTCTTCGCTCTACGAAGTGGGCTTCAACCACTTCTTCCGCGGTCAAGATCACCCCGGTGGTGGAGACCAAATCTTTGTGCAGGGGCACGCATCCCCCGGTGTGTACGCCCGTGCATTCCTTGAGGGACGCCTGAATGAAAACCAACTTGATGGTTTCCGCCAGGAAAAGTCTCACGCCGGCGGAGGACTATCCTCGTACCCACACCCTCGCCTGATGCCTGATTTCTGGCAATTCCCCACCGTGTCGATGGGTCTTGGCCCTATCAACGCGATTTACCAGGCACAGCTCAACCGTTACCTAACCAACCGAGGCATCAAGGATGCATCTGACCAGCAAGTCTGGGCATTCCTCGGTGACGGTGAAATGGATGAGGTCGAATCTCGTGGCCAGCTCCAGGTGGCTGCTAACGAGGGACTCGACAACCTCAACTTCGTAATCAACTGCAACTTGCAGCGTCTCGATGGCCCTGTGCGCGGTAACGGAAAGATCATTCAGGAACTCGAAAGCTTCTTCCGTGGTGCTGGATGGAACGTCATTAAGGTCATCTGGGGTCGTGAATGGGATTCACTCTTGGCCAATGACCATGACGGTGCCTTGCGCACACTGATGAACGTTACCCCCGATGGTGACTTCCAGACCTACAAGACTGAAGATGGCGCCTTCGTTCGCGAGAACTTCTTTGCCCGTGACCCACGCGCTCTCAAGCTCGTAGAACACATGAGCGATGATGACGTCTGGAAGCTCAAGCGCGGTGGCCACGATTACAACAAGGTCTACGCCGCATTCAAGGCTGCTTCTGAGCACAAGGGTCAGCCCACTGTCATCCTGGCTCACACCATCAAGGGTTACGGCTTGGGCAAGCACTTCGAAGGTCGTAACGCCACCCACCAAATGAAGAAGATGAAGCTTGACGATCTCAAGCTCATGCGTGACTTCCTCAAAATCCCCATCAGCGATGCGGTTTTGGAAGAAAACCCCTACATGCCTCCCTACTACAAGCCTGAGGAAAATGACTCCAGCCTGCAGTACATGCATGAACGTCGTCGTGAACTCGGTGGATATCTCCCAGAGCGTCGCACGAAGTACACACAAATCCCGCTGCCAGAGCCCAAGACCTACGAGATTGCTGCTAAGGGTTCCGGTGTTCAGGAAGTGGCTACCACGATGGGATTTGTCCGCCTTCTCAAGGACATGATCAAGGACAAAGAATTTGGTCCCCGTATCGTGCCCATCATCCCTGACGAGGCTCGTACATTCGGTATGGATGCATTCTTCCCGAATGCCAAGATCTACAACCCCAACGGCCAGCACTACATGTCCGTTGACCGTGATCTACTTCTTGCTTACAAAGAAGACCCCGCAGGAACCATCATTCACGTGGGTATCAATGAGGCTGGTGCTCTTGCCGCATTCACTGCAGTGGGTAGCTCATACTCCACCCAGGGTGAAATCCTCATTCCGATCTATGTCTTCTACTCGATGTTTGGATTCCAGCGCACAGGCGACGCTTTGTGGCTTGCTGGTGACCAGATGGTCCGAGGCTTCGTTATCGGCGCAACTGCAGGTCGCACCACACTGACCGGTGAGGGACTCCAGCACGCTGACGGACACTCGCCAATTCTTGCTGCGACAAACCCCGCAGTGGTGACCTACGACCCTGCCTATACCTATGAGATCGGACACATCATGCGTGATGGTCTGCAGCGTATGTATGGCGGAACGCACCCAGACCCCAACGTGATGTACTACCTCACGGTGTACAACGAGCCCATCGTTCAGCCAGTTGAGCCAGAAGGTCTTGACGTTGAAGGTGTTCTGCGCGGCATCTATCGTTTGCAAGAAAACGACATGCCCGGAACCAAGGCTCAAATCTTGGCTTCTGGTGTGGCTGTTCCCTGGGCTCTTGAAGCGCAAAAGCTGCTTGCTGAAGACTGGAACATCTCTGCTGATGTGTGGTCCGTCACCTCGTGGAGTGAGCTTCGCCGAGACGGTGTTGCCGCAGACCACTTCAACATGATGAATCCAGAGTCGCCAGCACAGGTGCCCTACGTTACCCAGAAGCTCTCTGGTGCCGAAGGTCCATTCGTTGCTGTCACTGATTACAACCACATGGTTCCGGACATGATTCGCCCCTACGTTCCAGGTGAGTATGCAACCTTGGGTGCTGATGGGTTCGGATTCAGTGACACTCGTGCTGCTGCGCGTCGTTTCTTCACCATTGATGGCCCTTCCATTGTGGTTCGCACTCTCGAGCAGCTCGCCAAGCAGGGCAAGGTTGATCACGGTGTGATTCGCCAGGCCATTGAGAAGTACCGTCTCTATGACGTCACAGCAGGTACAACCGGATCTGCTGGCGGCGAAAGCTAACAACACAGCCATGGCTGCACAACGGAGCAAAGCAGAAACACTTGCTTGGCTCAGGACAATATCTGGAGAGCTTTCCACCTTGACGGTGAAAAGGCTTGAGGACACCCTTCCGTGGTACCGGGACATGCCACCTGGACGTCGATCTGCTGTTGGCCTTGTCGCACAAAACGGTATTACTTCCTTCATTACCTGGTTTGATGACCCCTCAACCACGCCGTGGATTGCATCAGATGTGTTTGGTGGAGCTCCACGTGAGTTGTTGCGTTCAGTAACCCTGCAACAAACTCTCCAACTCATTCGTTGCACCGTGGAAGTCGTGGAAGAACGCATCAAAGGACACGGCGAGGAGTTGCGCGAAGCAATCTTGTTGTATTCGCGTGAGATCGCTTTCGCAGCTGCTGATGTGTATGCCCGCGCAGCAGAAGCACGTGGTCTCTGGGATGCTCGCCTGGAGGCTCTCGTGGTCGACAGTATTCTCTCGGGAGAATATGATGACGAATTGCCCAGCAGAATTGCAGCCCTGGGCTGGCAAGGTCGCGGTGAAGTGTGTGTTGTTGTGGGCCGCTCCCCTCGCATTCTGGACGTGGACCGACTGCGTCGAACTGCCCGCCACCTTCATGCAGACATTCTCATTGGAGTGCAGGGAAACCGTCTGGTTGTTGTCATTGGTCGTGCTGAGCCATTAGAGGATGACAAAGAACATTCCACGATGAGCTTTATGGAAATTACAAAACACCTCGAAGAGGATTTTGGTGAAGGCCACTTAGTGGTGGGGCCTGAAGTTCCCTCACTGGTTGATGCAGTCACCTCCGCACGTGCGGCACTTGCCGGATATTCCGTCGCGAGCTCATGGCGCGGAGCAACCAGACCAATCGCTGCAGATGATTTACTTCCAGAACGCGCACTTGCCGGTGATCCTCTGGCCCGCGCAACCCTCATCGAGCGAATTTACCTGCCTCTGAGTGATCAGTCTGCGGAACTACTCACCACGTTGCAGAGCTACTTAGACAATGGCCGCAGCCTCGAAGCAACTGCACGTGACCTATTCGTTCACCCCAACACGGTCCGTTACCGCCTCAAGCGCGTAACTGAAGTGATTGGTTGGGATGCTACTGGTCCTCGAGAGGCAATGATTTTGCAGTGTGCACTAATTTTGGGTTCCATTAAAGGACCAGTACCTAAGCAGCGCAAAGCACAAAGAAATCTCCCCTGAACTAGTTTCGGTCGTGTCAAATCTCTCAAAATGTAGAGACTCGACAACGATTCTCGCGATAGTGTGTCGATGAGTGCACAGAAATTAGCACCAATGATTGGAAGACTTTACAGGTGATAGTTGTTGTCTGCCCTGGTCAGGGCTCTCAGACTCCCGGATTCCTAGAACCCTGGATTGCTGATCCTCAAGCCAAAGCTCTTCTTGAAACCCTCTCTGATGCGGCAGATGTCGATCTAGTCAAACATGGCACCGTCAGTGACGCCGATACCATTCGTGACACGTCTATCGCACAGCCACTCATTGTTGCCGCAGGAATCTTGACTCTCGACGCACTTTCTGAAAGCGACCACCTCGCAAAAAGTTCGGGTATTGCTGGTCACTCTGTAGGCGAATTCACTGCAGCGGCTGGTGCTGGAGTGCTGGATGCAACCGATGCTGTTCGCTTGGTGGGTATTCGCGGACGCGCCATGGCTGATGCTGCCGCGCTCATTCCTACTGGCATGAGCGCCGTTATCGGTGGTGACGAATCTGAGATTCTGGCAAAGCTTGACCAACTGGGACTTTTCCCTGCCAATTACAACGGTGGCGGACAGCTGGTCGTTGCTGGTGAACTCGCTGCACTAGCAACACTCGCAGAAGAACCCCCCGCAGGAACACGAGTCATTCCTCTTCAGGTCGCCGGCGCCTTCCACACCAGCTACATGCTCGATGCCGTTGAGACTCTGCGCGAAGCTGCTGCAGAGGTCAACACCAATGACCCAATGAAAACGCTGTGGACCAACAAGGATGGTTCTGTCGTGGCCAAAGGTGATACTTTCCGCGAGCTTCTAGTCGGGCAAGTATCTTCCCCCGTCCGTTGGGACAAGTGCATGGATAGTTTCGCCGCAGCTGGCGTGAGCGGAATTATCGAAATTGCACCTGCAGGGGCATTGGTTGGTCTAGCCAAGCGTGCACTCAAAGGCGTTCCTACCGTGGCCATTAAGACTCCCGAAGATCTTGTGGCAGCCCGCGAACTGATTGACTCTGTCGCCTAAGCGGCCAGAGAAAGAAAGTACCCATCATGACTCACGTGAATCTCAAACAGTCCGAAGGGGCCAAGTACTCTCGCATTTATGCCATGGGAGCAGCGCGTGGCGACCTCACAGTAACGAATGACGACATTGCTGGCCCCATCGACTCCAGTGATGAATGGATTCGCCAGCGCACAGGTGTGATCACCCGCAAACGTGCCTCTGCAGGAATCACTGCAGCAGACTTAGCTACCCAAGCCGCAAATGAGGCTATTTCCAAGGCAGGAATTAAGCCAGAAGAAATTGATGTGGTACTCATCTCCACCATCAGCAACTCAGTTCAAACCCCCTCCATGGCTGCACTCGTGGCTGACCGGATTGGGGCAAACCCGGCTGCAGCCTACGACATTTCAGCAGCATGCGCGGGATACACCTACGGTATTGCCCAGGCAGACTCTTTTGTCCGCTCAGGTTTAGCAAAGTATGTGCTCGTCATCGGTGCTGAGAAGCTCAGCGAAATCATTGAGCCCACAGACCGCACCATCAGCTTCTTGCTCGGAGACGGAGCAGGTGCTGCTGTGATTGGACCTAGCGACTTCCCTGGTATTTCGAAGAGCGTCTGGGGGTCCGACGGCTCCAAGTGGGATGCCGTGGGCATGGACCACACCCTGATTGAATACCGCGACGGACACGGTGATGTCGCATGGCCAACACTGCGCCAAGAAGGACAAACGGTGTTCCGCTGGGCAGTGTGGGAAATGGCAAAGGTCGCACAAAAAGCTCTCGAGGAAGCTGGAATCACGAGCGATCAGCTTTCGGCGTTTATCCCCCACCAGGCAAACATGCGCATCATCGACGAATTCGCTAAGCAGCTGAAATTACCGGAATCAGTTGTGATTGCTCGGGACATTGAAACAACAGGAAACACTTCTGCAGCATCAATCCCGCTTGCAACGCATCGCCTGCTTGAAGAACACCCTGAACTCAGCGGTGGCCTTGCCCTTGAAATCGGCTTCGGTGCCGGTCTCGTATATGGCGCACAGGTCGTCGTTCTGCCGTAAAAGCCTCAATTGGCCGGTAAACTAAACCAGTCAAACGAACCCCCAACAAGGAGATAACAATGGCACTGTCCACCGAAGAAGTACTTGCAGGTCTGGCTGAGCTCGTTAACGACGAAACCGGCATTGCAACCGAAACGGTACAGCTGGACAAGTCTTTCACCGACGACCTCGACATTGACTCGATCTCGATGATGACCATCGTCGTGAACGCAGAAGAGAAGTTCGACGTGAAGATCCCCGACGAGGAAGTAAAGAACCTCAAGACCGTCGGTGACGCAGTTAACTTCATCGTTTCTGCATCCTAAGGAATTCGTAAGCGAGGGTCGGCAACGAAAGTTCCGGCCCTCCTTACAATCCTCCAGCTTTCCCCACTTCCCACAGAAAGACTGAAGATATGAGCAAGAAGATTGTCGTCACCGGTATCGGTACCACGTCTCCTTTGGCCGGCAATGCCCCAGAGACCTGGGCAGCTCTTCTTGCTGGTAAGTCTGGCGCTCGCTCACTCGAACAAGAGTGGGTTGAGAAGTGGGATATCCCCATCACTTTTGCGGCACAAGCTGCCGTGCCTGCTGAGGAAATTCTTGAACGCGTTGAAACTAAGCGTTTAGACCCTTCCTCACAGTTCGCCCTCATCGCTGGGCGTGAAGCTTGGTTAGACTCCGGAAACCCAGAGGTTGACCCTGGCCGGCTAGCTGTCGACTGGTCCACAGGTATCGGCGGCGTGTGGACTCTCCTCGACGCATGGGACACCCTGCGCGAAAAGGGACCACGTCGCGTTCTGCCCATGACTGTTCCGATGCTGATGCCTAATGGACCTGGAGCAGCTATCGGTATGGACCTGCACGCTCGTGCAGGTGTGCGCACCGTCGTTTCTGCTTGCGCCTCCAGCACCGAAGCCATCGCCAACGCCTATGAACACCTTCAGGCTGGTCTAGCTGATGTCATCATCGCCGGTGGTTCTGAGGCTGCCATCCACCCACTCCCTATTGCCTCGTTCGCTGCTATGCAGGCACTGTCCAAGCGCAATGATGATCCTGCTGGCGCTTCTCGCCCCTACGACGTCAACCGTGACGGTTTCGTGCTCGGAGAAGGTGCAGCTGCATTGGTTCTTGAAACAGAAGAACACGCACTTGCTCGGGGAGCAAAGATTTACGCCGAGGTTGCTGGAGGAGCTGTAACCTCCGACGCGTATCACATCACCGCACCAGACCCCGAGGGTTCCGCGGCTGCTCGCGCCATGATTCAAGCCATCGAACAAGCAGGCGCCAGTATCGAAGATGTTGTTCACATCAACGCCCACGCCACATCAACACCTGTTGGTGACATCGCTGAATACAATGCTTTGCGTCGTGTATTCGGTGACCACCTGGACAATATTGCTGTGTCTGCTACGAAGTCGTCTACAGGTCACCTTCTCGGTGGTGCTGGAGCTATTGAGGCAATGTTTACTGTCTTAGCTCTTCACAACAGAACCGCTCCCCCCACCATTAACTTGGAAAACCAGGATCCTGAAATCAAGCTCGATGTCGTCACGAGTCCTCGTGAACTTCCTTCCGGCGACATCGTTGCTATTAGTAACTCCTTTGGTTTTGGAGGCCACAACGCGGTTGTTGCGTTCCGCAGCTACAACTAATACTTTCACCAAGAATGCCCCTGCAAATGCAGGGGCATTCTTCGTTTGACGCTAACCAACTTGATGGAGCCAGCGCACCGGAGCCATATCTGAGGCATATCGGAAGGTGTCTAATTCTGCATCCCATGCTTCACCCAGGGACCTTGAAATACCAGTTCTCAAGAGATCGGCATCGTTTCCGGCGAAATCCAACACAGCTCGAAGCCTGTTTTCGGTAATTACCATGTTCCCTGCAGCATCAACGGGTGAATGAAAGATTCCCAAGCTTGGAGTGTGGCACCAACGACCGCCATCAATTCCTGGAGCGGCATCTTCTGTGACCTCAAAACGCAGCTGTTCCCACCCCAAGAGTTCGGACGCGATTTTGCTTGCTGATCCCACAGGACCTTGCCACGCGTATTCGGCACGCTGTGAACCAGGGAGTATGGGTTGAGGACTCCACGACAATGTGATTCCTTTACCCAAGACACGACTAATAGCCCACTCTACATGTGGGCTCAACGCGCGAGGCGAGGAGTGGACATAAACCACTCCTGTCGACACTGCAGTCATCTCATCATCCTTTTCTACTGTGGTGCGTCTTCCCCTACGACCACACAGATGAGAGTTATTGATTGCGTATCTCACGCTTGTTCTGTTGTGACACTAGTGTGGCACAGCTGACTTAGGCATAACAACAGGGGTTTACCCCCTCACAGTGAGTTTTCAGCTTCTGTTCTACTCAGTAGAGTGTTTTTATGGCTGTTCGCGAAGCAATCCTCGGGATTCTTACCTTGGGGCCGGCATATGGTCTTCAGCTCCACGCCGAGCTGGGAGCTCGCGCCCCACACCGAGCCAAGACCAATGTGGGACAGGTGTACGGCACTTTAGATCGCCTCACCACGGCTGGTCTCGTGACGCACCAAGGACTCACCGAGGACGGCCTTCCCCTCTACGCCTTGACAGATTCTGGTCGCGATGAGGCAAACAACTGGCTCAGTGGATCTACTGTGACATCCCTGCCTGAGTGGGTAGATGTTCAAGACATGGTGCTCATTAGCTCCAGCGTGAATAAAATTCACGCCACCGCCTTAATTCACAGCCTGAAGAGCCACCTCAGAAACGATGTAGTGGAGACAGGCATCACGCCTGCACGTCGCCTCCACGCCCAGGCCACAGTTCGTTACCACGAAGCAGTATCCAACTGGCTTGCAGACGTGGGCGTCTCAGACCTGCAAGAACAACCCCACTACAGCCTCGGTCGCCCAAAGCGTGGACGCCCAGCAAAGAGTTAGTGCAGCAGCTCGCCAGCTTTATTGAGCACGTTCTTCTCTCCGGCCTCAACTGCAAAGGGGAAACGGTTCTCCTCCGGTGGCATAGGACAGTTGAAGTTGTAGCTAAATGCACACGGAGGAAGGTAGGCGCGGTTGAAGTCCAAGGTGATCGTGCCATCAGGGTTTGGGGCAACCATGAGGAAACGGCCCACACTGTAGGTTACGGGTCCCGAGGTGGCATCCGAGAACACAATCATGAGCGCCCGGCCTTCTTTGAAGGCTGAGGGCGCATATTCAACACCGTCAATGGTGAAACGGATATCTCCGGGGATGACCTTGTCTCGTCCAGCACCTTGATCTTTGAGATGAGACACCTCTACTGCACGACCGCCCTCAATGGGGGTGAAAGTTCCGGTGATGACCCAGTCAGGGTTGTATTCAAATGCATCAATAGAGCCAAAGTTCTGAAGATCCTCGGAGTTGCTGTCCCACACTCTCAACGCATATTTGCCATCTTCGCCTTTGATGACAGTTCCGGTTTTAGTCTCATCAAAAACGATGGTGGAAGCAGTTTCAGAATCTTTCCCTGTAACAACTACAGTTCCGTCAACGAGCGCCCCGTCAACCAAGATGTTGTCTGCCGCAGTTGCGGTCAGCTGAATACCTTTTTCCCCCTCGGGAAGTGCGGACCAAAGACCGTTCACGCCCCAAACGCTCTCGCTCTCCCCCGGCGCACCATAGAACCACTGAGTATTCACCAAAGCGAGTGAGCCCTGGGGCAATAACGCCATCTCATGGCGTCGGCTACGGAAGAAGGCATAGGCTTCTTCAGGAGTTTGCGGGGTTACGGCGGCGATATCTGCAGTCACAAACCCCAGATTAGTTTGTTGCAGCTTTGCAGAGCTGTCACCACACCAAGATTGAGACCTCTGAGACAAAAAGCTGTTCTACTTGCCTTCAAGGGGGAGCTGAAGAATAAGTTGAACACCACCTTGAACGGTCTCTAGTGAGTATTCCAAAGCAACGCTGTTAATGAAGGCAGATCCTAAGCCTGAAGAGTTTTCTTTACTCAGAGGTGTTCCGTTATTTGCCAAGACCACGTGCAAAATCCCCGTATCGGGCATAGTCAACTGTGCTGTGGTTTTTGTCGCAGCGCCATGTTTGAGGGAATTGTTTTGAAATTCACTCAAGACATCTTCCAAAACACCTAAACCAACAAAATCATTCTCTATCGCACGCAACGTCTCTGGTGAAACGGCCACGTCCATCGTGATCAGACCTGCCCAGTTGTTGTTAATTCGTTCGATTACAGCATCGAGAGTTGTGTTGCGCGAGTGATATTCACCAAAATTGATGCTCCGGGAAATCAATTCTCTAATTTCTGGCAATGAATTGTTCGCTGTCTTTTCGCCTCGATCCAGTGCCGCCTTGAGTTTGAGCGCTGCTGCGAGCAAAGTTGCTTGAACATCGTTGTGCAGCGTCAAGGCGAGGCTTTTTTGATCAAGCCACAGCTCGGATTGAATGCGAGCATTTTGCCAGGTTAGTTCTTGGTTGATTTGCTTGATTTCATCGAGCATTTCAAGTCGCGCAGTCCTCATGCCAGCTGAAGATGCCATGAGCCACCCCAAGACAGCGCCCAGAACTAATCCATAAAAAATCGTTTCGAGGGTGAATCCAGTCTGATTAGTAGTGTGTTTCAGAACTACTTCCGCAAAAAACAATGCTGGAGCTGCATAAACAGCAGTGATAACAACGCAGCGAATGATCAAATTCATTGTGGCCAAGTGTGGCGAGAGATACCTTCTGGCCAACTCAACAGTGCCATAAATCAATCCCACGGACATAAGCCATAAGCCGGTATAACCCAGATCAAAATTCACCAGCAACGAGGGGAATGAAAGTATTGCCGCCATTGCAAAGTAAAGCCCCGGCCTAAAGGGCGCAACGAGAGAACTTCGTCGAATTACGGTCATGAGAGAAATCCGAGGCGGTTTTGAAGTTGACGTGACCGGTGAAAGTTTCAACGGATTTTCGAATAACAGATGACTGAGTGGTCTGACGGTTTCTTCTGCTACAGAGTAAAGATTCTGAATAATCTTCGGATATTCAGGAGAAGTTTTTTCAGTCTCCGTCAAGATACTTCGCAATGCCTTTTCGAGTTGTTCGCGAGTAGTGTCGACAATTTGGTCCCGAGCACGAATGAGGTTTTCTGTCGAGCTCTCAACAATCGATTGAAGTTGGACCCGTTGGGTATACAAATTTTTATAGGCATTTCGATACGAAGAAGAATCGTTGACGACCGTCGAGACCAACGCGAAAATGACAAGTCCCGATGTCAGCGCTGCCACTATTCTGAATTCCCATTGTGGGTTCGTGTTTAGCCCAAGCCCTTCAGCAAAAACTTGGATGAGAACTGCTCGTAACAGCTCTGTTGTGGCGTATAAAAAACCAATACACCAGGTGCGAAGGCTGCCCAATTGCCCCGCCACGCGATTGATAACCCAGCCCAAAACCGTAAAGTACACGCCAGCACACATCAGTGCAACAAAAGAAACGCGCCAAATAATGATTCGAGTATCTGAGCTTTCAACAATCCCAGTGCTGCCGATATTGAGAGAGAGGAGAACTAGTAAAGGCCAGACGATTTTGGGTGAGGTTGCTTCTCTTCCGCCGAATCTAAAACTTCTGTTTTTGAGTTCAGACTGCTGAAAATAATCGTCAGTTACCGCAGTTTTAGTCACTAAATGCTCGTGAGAGTGTAGAAGGCCGAGTTGTATCTTGTAAGAAGTCCAAAACTGCTGCTACACGAGCATTCTTTCCCTCAGGAATACCGAGAGCGTCATAAATGGCAATGAGGTGGTTGCCTACAGAGTTGACTGCAATTCCTAAATTGGTGGCAATGGTTTGATTACTGTCTCCGCGAGCTACCGCACGAAGCACTTCAAATTGTCGGTTCGTCAACGAAGAAACGCCGGTTCCTGGACGAGCTTGAGAACGGTTGACAAGTGCCGGATCAATCACAGTTTCACCACGTGAAGTTGCACGAATGGCGGAAGCTAAAGAATCAATAGATTTTGTCGCACTCTTGGTGAGGTAGCTCCACCCTTGTCTTTCCTCTTTCGGGAGACCAAGAATGAGCTCAAGCATGTCTCTATCAGAGAGCAAAACCACGCCGAGATGAGGATTTTGGCGACGCATGGTAATTCCGAGGCCGACACCGTTTCCGTCTGGAAGCTCAATGTCGAGAATGACTACGTCAAGATTTTCAGGCTGAAACCATTTTTTTGCTTCAGCTACATTGTCAGCAGTCGCGACAATCTCAAGATCGTCAACCTGCTCTAATGCAGAACTCATGAGCTGCAGGAAGAGACTATGGTCTTCCACAATTCCTATACGCAAAGGCTTCATTGAATTCACGCTCTAAGTATCCACTATCGGTTGAGGGGCTTTTCCCTAGTTTTGGATATTCTGACCAAACAAAAAAGAAAATATTTCATTCTCTCTCTAACAATGTTAGCCCCTATTTTTCGCGGAAATATAAACTAATTGTTTACTTTCTGGGGCCACACAAAGCAGTAATTGTCACCTCGGTAGCGAGGTCGTTCCAGGCTTGACCAGAGCATTGCACGGGATCAATCTCATAAACAAGACGGCCATTAACCATTCCGGTGTACCACACGGCAAAAGCCATTGTGTCTAGTTCCGGCAAGACCCACCCGCGTTCCTGCGCAAAGTTCAATGTTGCGCATAACAATTCATGCGACTGCCGCTGCGCTGCAGCGACGGCACTCTTGAGCCTGGGTCGCGACATTGCACTTCCTAGAACATCTGCCCGGACTGCCCGAATTGAATAGCGATCATCGGAGAAAATTGATGCAGTCACATCATGTATGACAGCAATGAATTCTTCGGTGTTGGAACAATTCCGCACTTTTTCGTCGAAGACTTGAGTTAACTCCAATAAACCTCGGGTGTATCGGAATGCCTGCGCGGCCTCCACGAGTCCGTCGCGGCTGCCAAAAAAATGATAGACCGAAGGTTCTTTCACCCCTGCCCGTGCTGCAATGTCGCGAATTCTCAGTTCCTTGATGCCTGAGTTATCGATAACTTCTACCGCCGCGGCAAGCAATCTGTCCTTGGTTGAGGCGAGTTCAGGCATCTCTCAATGCTACAAGTCACAAACAACTCACATCTTCGGGCAAATATTGAAAAACTTATCCACAGATTTAGACTTTTGGTCTATTTTTGCAGAGCTCTCCCAGATTCAGTCACTTTGCTGAAAGAACAGAGCTCAACAGGACGCCATAAGCAACCCGTTGAGGATATTACGCAAACGAATAGAAGAGATACTCACATGAAGAACAAACGAGCGACAACCGCTGCGATAGCAGCACTAGCCACATCCACAGCAGCGTTTACTGGTTTTGCCATGCCAGCACAAGCAGCTGCTACAGACGTGAATGTGGATTGGAAGATTACTCAGGACTGGGGCTCTGGCTACCAGGGCACTGTCACCGTGAAGAACACCTCGACAAAAAGCATCAATCCCTGGTCAGTGACCATCCCTTATGCCAACAGCATCAATTCCACGTGGGATGCCACTGCGACCAGCACAACAGGCGGATACCGCTTCTCGGGTCCGAGTTGGAATTTAGCTCTTGCACCCGGAGCTTCGGTAACCTTCGGCTTCATCGGCTCCTCAAAAGGCGGCGCGCTCACTCCCACAACCTGTGTAGTCTCTGGCGCAACATGCGCGGTAAACGATGGCTCCTCGACGGTTACTCCAGATCCAACACCCACCACCCCAACCGTTGACCCCACTGTGACGCCGGAACCCACCCCCACCACCCCGGCATCTTCTGCGAGCGCGCTTAAGGTCTCCCTCAAGGTCACCAGCGACTGGGGTACTGGCCGCAATGTAGACATGGTCGTCACGAACACGGGGACTACCACGCTCAACAAGTGGTCGGTCTCTGTTCCATGGAAGGGTACGAGCGTCTCAATGTGGAACGCAAGCTCTTTCCTTGCTGGTGGTGTTCTTACGGCCACTAACCTCTCTTGGAACGGCACCCTTGCACCGGGAGCCTCTGCCACTCTGGGATTTACTGATAATGGCAACTTTGTCATGCCCACGAGCTGTGCCACTGCGGTGGGAACCTGTGAACTCAATGGTTCGGGTGTGACGCCACAACCCACTCCTACGGAGACCACCACACCTACACCCACCCCGACGGTGGATCCCGCCCCCACCGTTGATCCCACTGCTCCCCCAGTAAACCCATACGTTCCTAGCCCTGATGCATACACCGGGGATAAGAAAATTGTGGCTTACTACCCCTCGTGGGCAACGTATGCCCGCAACTATCAAGTCGCAGACATTCCTGCTGAAAAGATCACCCACATCAACTTTGCCTTTGCCAATATTGCCGACGGTAAATGTGTGGTCGGAGACTCCTATGCAGATACTGACAAGGCATTTGCTGGTGATAGTTGGGACCAGGGCGCCAAGCGTGGAAACTTCAACCAACTCACCAAACTCAAGGAAGCTAACCCCAACTTGGAAACCATGATTTCTATTGGCGGCTGGACCTGGAGCAAGAACTTCTCAGCTGCCGCTGCCACAGAAGCGTCACGTCAGGCCTTTGTTTCTTCCTGTGTGGACTTCATGAATACCTACGGCTTTGATGGCATAGATATTGACTGGGAATATCCCGTCTCTGGTGGTCTCTACGCTGGAACGCCAGCAGATAAGGCCAACTACACTGCCTTACTAGCTGAATTCCAGAAGGAACTAGCAGCTCAGAGTGCACGTGATGGTGAACACCACCCACTCACGATTGCAGCGCCTGCTGGCCCCACCACCATTCCCAACCTGGAAGCCAAGAACATTGGTGGAATCGTCGACTGGATGAACCTGATGTCTTATGACTACCACGGTGGCTGGGATCCCATTACTGGGCACAACGCACCGATGAAGGTAGGCAGTAAAGACACTGCAACAGGATTTAGTGTGTCCGACGCGGTTGACGCCTATCTCAATGCTGGATTCCCCGCACAAAAACTCGTGCTTGGTTTGCCACTGTATGGCCGCGGCTGGGAAAACGTCGGCTCAACACAGAACGGGCTCTACCAACCTGCGACTAATGCCTCAGTTGGCACGTGGGAAAAGGGCGTCTTTGATTACACCGATATCAAAAACAACTACCTCCCCACCATGACCCGCTACTGGGATGCAGAGGCTCAGGTTCCTTACCTCTACGACCCTGTACGAAAGTTATGGATCAGCTATGACGACCCCCAGTCCATCAAGATCAAAGTGGACTACATCAAAGCCAAAGGTCTTGGCGGCGCGATGGTGTGGGAACTCAGTGGTGACAGAGATGAAGAACTCATCGATGCCCTAGGAACAAACCTTAAATAATTACCACCTATCGGTCACTGTGGGAGAAGTATTCAGACTTCTCCCACAGTGCTTTAGGTAGAGTAATTATTAGGCTTCGAACAATATGGAGGACACATGTCTGACGAAAGCAAATGCCCCTACCTGGGTGGAACTTCCAGCTCATCTGGAACCTCAAACAATGATTGGTGGCCTAACCAGCTGAACTTGGATTCACTGACCCACAACTCCCCCAAGTCTGACCCTATGGACCCAGACTTTGACTACGCCACAGAGTTCAAGAGCTTGGATTTGGCAGCAGTCAAGAAAGACATTTACGAGCTGATGACCTCGTCACAAGACTGGTGGCCAGCCGACTATGGTCACTACGGTCCTTTCTTTATCCGTATGGCGTGGCACAGTGCAGGCACCTACCGCATCAGCGACGGTCGCGGTGGTGCAGGCCAGGGCCTCCAGCGTTTTGCTCCATTGAACAGCTGGCCAGATAACGTCAACCTGGACAAGGCACGACGCTTGCTGTGGCCAGTAAAGAAGAAGTACGGCAAGAAGCTCA
Organism: Aurantimicrobium minutum; assembly: GCF_002355535.1. Lineage (NCBI taxonomy): Bacteria > Bacillati > Actinomycetota > Actinomycetes > Micrococcales > Microbacteriaceae > Aurantimicrobium > Aurantimicrobium minutum. Next base: position 456,930 of record NZ_AP017457.1, on the reverse strand, counting down.
GCTGGGCCGACCTCATGATTCTTGCCGGTAACTGTGCCATCGAAGACATGGGCCTGAAGACCTTTGGTTTCGGCGGTGGACGTGCTGACGTTTGGGAAGCAGATGACACCTACTGGGGCCCTGAAGCAGAATGGCTCGCAAACAAGCGTTACAGCGGCGACCGAGACCTAGAGAACCCTCTCGCTGCTGTTCAGATGGGTCTGATCTACGTCAACCCTGAGGGCCCAGACGGCAACCCCGACATCCTGGCTTCCGCACGAGACATTCGTGAAACATTTGCCCGCATGGCTATGGATGACGAAGAAACTGTTGCCCTGATTGCCGGCGGTCACACCTTCGGTAAGGCTCACGGAGCTGCTGATGCAGATAAGTACGTTGGCCCCGAACCAGAGGGTGCTCCGATCGAAGAGCAGGGACTTGGCTGGAAGAACAGCTATGGAACAGGTAATGGCGCGGACACCATTTCCTCCGGCCTCGAAGGTGCATGGACTCCCAACCCCACCAAGTGGGACAACGGATACTTCGAAACCCTCTTTGGATACGAGTGGGTTATGACCAAGAGCCCTGCTGGCGCAATCCAGTGGGTTCCTTCTGACGAGTCAGCTGCCTCACTGGTTCCTGATGCACACATTGCAGGAAAGACACACGCCCCAGTCATGTTCACCACTGACTTGGCACTACGTACTGACCCTGCATACGAGAAGATCTCGCGTCACTTCTTGGAGAACCCTGATGCCTTTGCGGATGCTTTTGCACGTGCATGGTTCAAGCTCACCCACCGTGATATGGGACCCATCTCCCGTTATCTCGGACCCGAGGTTCCTGCAGAGCAGCTCATCTGGCAGGACCCAGTTCCTGCGGTTGATCACCCTCTGGTTTCTGATGCAGATGTTGCAGAAATCAAAAAGCAGGTGCTTGCTTCCGGTCTGAGTGTTTCTCAGCTGGTATTCGTCGCATGGGCTTCTGCGTCCAGCTACCGCAACAGCGACAAGCGAGGCGGTGCCAACGGTGCCCGTATTCGCCTGGAGCCACAGCGCAACTGGGCCGCAAATGACCCACAAGCACTCGCTCCTATCCTGGCGAAGCTGGAATCCCTACAGAGTGATCTTGCCGCAGCAGGCAAGAAGATCTCACTTGCGGACCTCATCGTTCTGGCAGGTTCTGCAGCAGTTGAAAAAGCGGCAGCAGATGCTGGCGTAAACGTCACAGTACCTTTCCACCCTGGTCGCACTGACGCAACTCAGGAGCAAACAGACGTCAACTCCTTCGCTGTTTTGGAGCCGGTAGCTGATGGTTTCCGCAACTACGCAAGCAAGGGCCACAGCGCTGTCGCTGAGCGTTTGTTGGTTGACCGCGCTAACCAGCTCAACCTCACCGCTCCAGAAATGACTGTTCTGGTGGGAGGTTTACGAGTGCTTGGAGCCAACACCGGTGGTTCAACCGTAGGTGTATTCACCAAGACTCCTGGTGTACTCACGAATGACTTCTTCGTGAATCTGCTGGAACTTGGTAACACCTGGCACCCACAGCCTGGTGATACTGCGCTTTTCGATGCTCGCGACAACGCCACCGGCGCTGCAAAGTGGACCGGAAGCCGTGCAGATCTCGTGTTCGGTTCGAACTCGATTCTGCGTGCTCTTGCAGAGGTTTACGCCAGCGATGATGCCAAGACCAAGTTCGTCAACGACTTCGTTGCCGCCTGGGTCAAGGTCATGGAGAATGATCGTTTTGATCTAGCGTAAGAATCAATCAAGAAAGGGACCCCATCACGGGGTCCCTTTTTTGTAGGGCGGACGGGACTTGAACCCGTGACCGACGGATTATGAGTCCGCTGCTCTAACCGGCTGAGCTACCGCCCCTTGTGAGCCGATAGTAGAAGTTTAGTCGTCTGTGAGCTCTGGGTCTGGATCTACAACTTCTTCGCCACGATACAGAGCTTCGAAAGTGTCCAGCGTGCGAGTGATGTCGTGACCGCGAATGAACTTGAGCGAGTTGTTCTTCATACGAAGCAGCTCATCGTCATCTGCGGTGAGAACTTTCACGAGCTTGTCACGTAAATCTTCAACATTGTTGGGCTCGAACAGGTAACCGTTTTCACCGTCGTGAACAAGGTGCGGCAGGGCCATTGCGTCCGCACCAACGATGGGTAGAGCGGTGGCCATTGCTTCCATAGTTGCGATGGACTGCAGCTCAGCAATCGAAGGCATGGCAAAAACTTTTGCTCTGGTGAGGGCTGCTTTCAGTTCGTCATCACTGACATATCCAGCGAAGAACACTTTGTCGTCTAAGCCCATGTTTTTTACCTGCTGCTTCATCTGCTGAAGCAGATCTCCCCCGCCAACGAATTCCAGGGTTGCATTGAGCTCCGGTGGCAGTTTGGTGAAAGCTTTGAGCAGAACATCGAGCTTCTTCTCACCAGTGATGCGACCGACGAACAAAATGCGGTTCTCCCCCTTGGTGTCAAAGTTGGGGGTGTAGTGGTGGGCGTTAATTCCGCACGAAATGGCGTGGACATCTGTGAGGTGCGTGTACTCCTCGAGGAAGTTGGCAGCTCGGCGTGTGGGTGTCGTGACAGCCTCAGCGCGGCTAAAGGTCCTGTATGCAGCCTTCCAGACCAAACGAATAACGCTCTTCTGGGTGGACTTAGGCAAAAGCGTGAACTGCATCATGTTTTCAGGCATGAAGTGGTTTGTTCCAATAATGCGGATTCCTCGAAGCTGAGCTTCTTTCGTCAATCCGCCGCCAACGATGAGGTGGGATTGGAAGTGCACGACATCTGGTTTGAAACTGTCCAAGATTCGCGCGCTGTTGTGACGTACACGCCAAGGAAGCATGTAGCGAAGCCAGTCGTGCGGGTACCAGCGCCAGCTCTTGATGCGATACATCGTCATGGGTTGGCCTTCATGGGTTTCAACCCACGTACCAGACTTTCGTCCAGCCGCCGGAGCCATCACTCGAACGTCGTGACCGCGTTCGACCAAGCCTGCAGCCAACCGCTCCGCAAACTTTGCAGCGCCATTAACGTTTGGGCCGAATGTGTCACATCCAATGAGGATGCGTAATGGTTTCGGCATAGTGCCTTTAGTCTACGGACTTAGCCTTCTTGATAGCTTCTTTAGCGCCGTGTGCCGCCGCATTGACCTTCGCTTTAGACTCCGCTTTTGCGCTCTGGAATCCCGCTTTTGCCTCTTTACTCGCTGCTGAAACAGGATCGTGTGCGTCCGGGTGATATTTCGCTAGAAGGAAGACACCAATGATGGCGAGAACGCCTGCCAGGACGTAGCTGACAATGGCCCAACCAGGTGCCTGTGAGGCTTCATCGAGAATCAAAATACCGATGGCAACAGCAACAATCGGATCAATCACTGTAAGCCCAGCAATGACCAAATCGGGTGGACCTGTTTGATAAGCATTTTGCACAAACAGGGCACCTAGTACTGTCGCTGCAAGCAGGGCAGCCAAGCATGCCCATGTCAGCCAGTCTGTTGCGCCGTGAATCACACTTGTAATGACAACCTTGGCAAGGGTTGCCACGAAACCGTAGAGCACACCGGCTCCTACGATGTAATACAACGCTGAAAGGTGCTTGCGGTAAATCAGGAACAGCACACCGAAGATAGCGAGGACAATAATCAATATGACCAGGATTTCGGCCAAATCGGCCGAGGTCATTGGCGCATTGATTGCTGTAAAGGCTGCGATGGAAACGAAAATACCGATACCGCCGACCGAGAGTGCAATTGCAACAATCGATTGTGTATTCAGTTTTGTTTTCGTCACGCGGGCGTTGAGCACCGCCGTGATTACAAGTGCAACTGCGCCAATAGGTTGAACCACAATCAGCGGCGAGAAGCCCAGCGAAATGAGCTGAAAAATAATGGCAGCGCTCAAGAAAACTGTGCCAGTAAGCCACGAGGGTCGCTTAAATAGGGCAACGAGCTGCTTGAGATTGAGCGCAGACTTTGCGTCCTCACCATCGCCGACTTTATTGACGCCCCGGTGCTGCAACTGCGCACCCACAGACATGAGGATGGCACCCACGAGGGCGAAAGGAATACCGATGAGTTGAGCCGGCTCAAACGATACCTGTGCAAGGTCAGTGAGGTCGTTGAGCTGCATACCTCCACGCTAGCGTGGACTCTTGCAAATAAGCTGAAGGCATGACCGTACTCCCTATTGTGATTTCTGGTGATCCTGCGCTGCACAAACCTGCTGAAGCAGTCACCGTGTTTGATAGCGAACTAGAAACTCTGGTTTCCGACATGTTCGAGACAATGGATGCTGCCCCTGGAGTTGGTCTGGCAGCACCACAGGTGGGTGTGAGCCTCCAGGTGTTTGTCTATGACTACCCAGAGGATGATGGCACCCCACGTCGTGGCGTAGCCATCAACCCCGAGCTCTTCATTTCCCCTGTAGAGATCCGCGACACGACTGATGCCGACGACGAGGGCTGTCTCTCCTTCCCCGGAGAACGTTTCCCTTTAGTACGAGCAGACAAGGCGCTACTTCGTGCCAGGGACCTCTCAGGCGTTCCTTTTGAAATCGAGTGCGAGGGCTGGTTTGCGCGGATTATGCAACACGAATACGACCACTTATTGGGGTATTTATACGTGGACCGTTTGGACTATGAATTCAATAAGCAAGCGAGCAAAATTGAACGCAAACGAGGGTGGGGTAAACCTGGTAAATCGTGGATGCCCGGAGTAGATAATCTCGAAGGCTAAGCCATCCAGCCCAGATTACGCAGCACGACAGCCACCACTCCGGCAATTGCAACCACAATGATGAAGGGCACCCGGAAACTAAACAAGATTGCCGCCAGGATGACCGCAGGAACTCGAGCATCGAACACGACTGCTTGTCCTGCACCCAAGGTTTGAACGGCAACAAGTGCTGCCAGCATGGCCACAGTCAACAGGTTTGTAATTCTGGTGAAAGTGGGCTTCTCCAAAAGCCGTTGCGGAATGATGTAGCCGATGTATTTCACTGCAAAAGAAAGTACTGATGCGGCGATAACTGTTGTCCACAGTGTCATGGCTTCACCTGACCATGATCTGGGTGATAGCCAGGCGTATCCCCTGGTTCTGGCAAGTCATCAGGCTGAGTTGTCTGGGCATCTGCAGCTGTTTCTCGATGTATCCAGTTTGTCAAGCCAAAAACCACAGCAACCACTGCAGCAGCTAGTACCGGTACCCCCGGTGGGGTCAACGGGATGAGGAATGCTGCCAAAACGGCTGAGATCATTGCTACAGCGGCAGCCTGGAGCTGCTGCAATCGGGGCCACAACAAGCCCACAAAGGCAGCCGCCGCAACTGCGTCGAGTCCAAAACGGCTGACATCGCCAACTAAATTACCTAAAAGTGCACCGGCAAAAGTGGCCAGATTCCAGCCGATATAAATAGCTATACCGGTTGCCCAAAATCCCACACGCTGCGCGCTTTTCTCCTCTTGAGCTATCGCCACAGCAGTTGATTCATCAATAGTGATTTGAGCAGCAGCCAGACGTTTCCACAGTGGCACCTCTCCCACAATGGGAGCGACCCTCATGGAGTAAATGCCGTTGCGTAAGGCAAGGAAAGTGCTGGAAGCGACCGCAGGAATTCCTGAACTCGCTCCTCCGGTTGCAAGAATGCCAATCACAGCAAACTGTGACCCACCAGAAAACAGAACAAGACTCAAGAAACAGGTTTGCCAAATGTCTAAGCCCGCCGCGACGCTCAACGCCCCAAAAGAGACTCCATAGGTAGCTACCGCGATGCCGACAGAAATACCAGTTCTCAAGGCACGCTTTTCAGCGACAGTAAATGCCACAGTGCCTCCAGTTTTTGCCAACACCCACAGCTTATGCGGTCTGTGAGAAGTAAAAAGCCCCTGGTCGTGGAGGACCAGGGGCTTAGCTCCCCGACATGGACTCGAACCATGAACCTACGCATTAACAGTGCGTTGCTCTGCCAATTGAGCTATCGGGGATTGCTGTGAGGCGTATTTATATTACCCCAAATCTAAGAAGGCAAAAAACCGCCCCAGAGATGCAGAATTTAGTAACCAGCCTCAGTATCAACAACTCCCACGAATGGCTCTCCAGAAAGGAAAGCGGCAACGTTCGTAGAGATTCGATCAGCTAATAAGGGTGCCGTCATATCTGGAGTGTCGGCCATATGCGGGGTAATCAACACGTTACGCGCACTCCACAAAGGATGCCCATCTGGCAGGGGTTCGGGCTCGGTTACATCCATGGCAGCACCGAGAATACGCTCCTGGTTCAGCGCTTCTACCAGAGCTGCCGAGTCGACTAAAGGGCCTCGCGCGATATTGATGAGCACTGCGCTAGGTTTCATCAGCGCCAACTCTTGCGCTCCTATGAGATGTGTGGTGTCGGGTGTGAGTGCAGCGGCAATAATGACAACGTCAGATTCAGGGAGAACTTTCTTCAGCCGGTCTGTCGTCACCGTGCTGAATGCACCTGGAACTTGGCCTGCAGAACGACGAACTATGGTGATCCGAACATCAAAAGGCTGCAAAAGGCGAATGAGTTCACGGGCGATGCCACCGGCACCAATAATGGTGACGTTCTTCCGATAGAGCGAGATACCTTTGGGGACAGCATCCCAACTTTGAGCCCGCGCTCTACGCGGGAACAGACGCATCAAGGCCAAGGTCATGCCGAGTGCGTGTTCTGCGACTGGCTGCGCATAGGAACCCTTTGCACTCGTGAAAACAAGTCCCGGTCTGGCAGAGGCCGCTAATACATCCGCATAAGCATCTACACCTGCCCACGGCAGTTGGACCCAGGTCAATTGTGGGTTAGAAGCAAGAACTTCTCCCAGCTCGGCAGATTTCTTATAGGAGAGCCAAATCAAACCCCGAGTGTTCTCATTCAGTTCAGTAATAACTCCCCCGGCGTCACTGACTGCAGAGCGAAAGACTTCACTGCCACCACGGGTTGAATCATCGTGAGATTCAGGAAGCACAGCAATCGGTCCAGACTCAACACGTGGAGCTGCATTTGACGCACGTTCATCACCGAGGACAGCAGCATGCTGAGGAATTTCACACACGCAGTCTTTCTGACGAATTTTCATCGACTAGTCCTCACGCAGTTGGCGACGTTTGGTTTCTAATTCCAAAAGTTCACGTTGAATCTCGCGACTGATTTCACCCTGGTCAACGCTAGTTCGCTGCAAACGCCCGACTAGTTCAGATTTGCGACGAACCAGGTCACGTTCAATGAGGGAGACAACCACACCACGACAATAAGTCTGGGTTTGGTCCTCATTTTTTTGCGGAAGTGGCGCCACAGCAAGCTGAGTTACCAATGGCTTAAAGTGCTGAGGAAGATCGTTCTGAATCCTATCCAGCCAAGTCTCCCCACCCAGCTCGTTGATGTTTGCCCCGATTGCGTCTCGAACGGTGGCCAAGTTGGGGTCAAGAATGGCCGATTGGACTGCATCCGCAGCTAGGTCACTGCCGACCAATTCGGGGAATTGAATCAGAGCCATCAATGCTTCACGTTCAAGACGCGTTGACGGATCATTCTTCAGCTCAAAGACGCGGGGGCCTTCGGGGACACTCTCTGCAGAAGCTTCTGGTTGCTCAGAACCAGCTGGAACAGGTCTGGCTGTGGGAGTTCCGGCATAACCTGTGCGTGCGCCCTCTGAGGTTGTCTGCATACCTTTTGATCGTGAGGCTTTAACGGCGTTAGAGACAGCAACCTGCGCCTCTGACACGTCAACACCGGTCAAGCGTGCAAGTTCTCGTGTGTAACCCGGACGAAGCGCAGAGTCCCTGATATCTGCCACCACGGGCGCTGCCTCACGCAGTGCAGCAACACGACCCTCGACAGTGTCGAGGTTATAGTTGCTAAGCATTTGCCTCATTACAAACTCGAACATGGGGATTTTCGAATCCATCAAATCCCGAACGGCCTGCTCTCCTTGAGCAAGACGCAGATCGCAGGGGTCGAGGCCATCTGGGGCAACCGCTACAAAGGTTTGTGCAGCAAATCGTTGTTCTTCAGCAAAAGCGCGCATGGCAGCTTTCTGCCCTGCAGCGTCGGGGTCGAAGGTGAAAATCACTTCACCCAGACCTGAATCATCTCCCATGATGCGGCGAATGAGTTTAATGTGTTCCACGCCGAAACTCGTTCCACAGGTGGCTACTGCAGTGGTCACCCCAGAAAGGTGCGCAGCCATCACGTCGGTGTAACCTTCCACCACGACAACACGGCGCGACTTAGAGACATCGCGCTTGGCGAGATCAAGCCCGTAAAGCACCTGTTGCTTGTGATAGACAGGGGTATCTGGAGTATTCAAATACTTTGGGCCCTGGTCATCGTCAAAGAGTTTGCGCGCGCCAAAACCAATCGTTTGACCGGTGACATCGCGAATAGGCCAGATCACTCGACCGCGAAAGCGGTCATAAACACCCTTGTCTCCTTGCGAGAGCAACCCCGCTTGCAACATTTCTTCTTCCGTGAAGCCTTTGGTCTTGAGGTGATCACGAAGCTCGTTCCATGCTTTGGGAGCGAAGCCAATACCAAAACGTTCCGCGGCAGCTTTATCGAAACCGCGCTCACCCAAAAACTTTCGCCCTGCAGCAGCACCAGGTGTGGCCAACTGAGCAACATAAAACTCTGCAGCCGCGGTATTGGCTGCCAAGATGCGTGTTCGGTTGCCTGTCTCTTGAGACTTACCTGAACCCTCTTCATAGTGAAGTTCAAAGTTGATGCGCTGAGCCAAGCGTTCAATGGATTCCGTGAAGCTGAGGTGGTCCATTTTCTGCACGAATGTGTAGACATCACCTGATTCACCGCATCCAAAGCAGTGAAAGTATCCCACCGTGGGGCGCACATGAAAGCTGGGTGAGCGTTCATCATGGAAAGGACACAGACCTTTCATGGAACCCACACCAGCGGATTTCAAGCTCACATAGTCACCGATGACATCAGCAATGTTGACACGTTGCTTGAGTTCTTCGACATCTGCTTGACGAATACGGCCAGCCATTAGGACACCACCGTCACGGAGTTGTTTCCCCCACACAGACGGTTGTGCCAAGCGAAAGCTGATTGATCAGTCAAGCTCGCAACCTGGTCAACCACAATGCGGCGGCGCACTGCCTCATCCGTTGTGCCGTTCCAGTCGTCGGCGAAGTGACGGTCCATCGATTCTGGCCCACGCTCATAAAGGGTGTTGCACAAATCTGTGAGCACTTCGCGCTGTTGGGTGTAGACAGGCTGGCGTGAATTAGTGGTCATCACGAAAGCGGCAACGATTCCCTTAAGCACAGCAATCTCTGCACGCACCACATCGGGAACAATGACGTTTCCACCAAAACGCACCAAGCTCTGCTGAGGATACGCCTCACGGGTGGCATGAACAGCTGCATGCGCAAATCGTCCAATGAGCTGGCTCGTGAGGTTTTTCAGTTTGGCCTGGGCAATACGTGAACCATCCCAGGTGTCCACCCACACATCCAAGTTATCGAGTCGATCAAAGGCAGCGATGAGCTCATCGTGAGAGAACTCGCCCCCAATCCACTCAAACATGGAATCGACCAGTTCATCATGGTTGACGCGAGCACCCAGCTCTCCCGCATCCACATATCCGTTGAAGATGGCATCCTCAAAGTCGTGCACGGAATAGGCTATGTCATCGCTAAGGTCCATGACCTGAGCCTCTATGCAGCGTTGTTTATCCGGTGCATCTGCGCGCATCCACGCAAAGACATCAAAATCATCGGCATAGAAACCAAACTTTGCCCGACCGGTGGGGTCAATGACCGCCTGTTGTTCAGGCCACGGGTACTTTGTACTGGCATCCAGACTTGCGCGGGTGAGGTTGAGCCCAAAACTGCGTCCATCAGTTCCAAAAACTTTCGGCTCCAGACGGGTCAGCAGCCGCAGAGTTTGTGCATTTCCCTCAAAGCCCCCAATGTCTGAACTCCACGAGTTCAACGCTTTTTCACCGTTGTGCCCAAAGGGTGGGTGACCTATGTCGTGAGCCAAACTCGCAGTATCGACAACGTCGGGATCAAGTCGAAGACGGCCAGCAATTTCCCGACCAACCTGTGCAACCTCCAGAGAGTGAGTGAGGCGGTTTCTCGCAAAATCTAATCCTGCCGTGGGACTGAGCACTTGAGTCTTAGCTGAAAGTCTTCGCAGTGCGCTGGAGTGCAGCAAACGCGCACGATCTCGAGCAAAATCGGAACGACGAGAGGAGTGGGTTTCCTCCAGCATTCGTTCAGCATCAAACTCTGAATAACCGGCCGTCACGGTCGGTATGGTTGCCGTTTCAACATGGTGGTCAGACATTAGCCACCACTCGCATCGATTTCAGCATGTGCGACAACTGCTTTTTCAGCGTCGCTGAGTTCCTGAGACTCCAACCATCTATCTGGCAAAGAAGGTCGCTTCGGAGTCCCCTGACGGCCGCGTTGACCTTCAGCATCCGCTCCCGGGTAGGGCGTGGACCAATCAAGCTGGCCGAGCAGATCATCGAGGTGTTGCAAGCTGGTAACTTGAGCCAATTGAGAGCGTACATCTCCCCCAACCGGGTATCCCTTGAAATACCAGGCCATGTGTTTGCGGATGTCGCGGCAGGCATGCTCTTCTGAATCAAAGAACTCAATTAAGAGCTCAAGGTGACGGCGCAAAGTGGTTGCAACATAACCCAGTGTGGGTTCAATTCTGTTGCCAGGTTCTTGGAGTCCCGCACGCTCGCGGAACGCAGCGTCCAATTCAGCGAAAAGCCAAGGACGCCCAAGGCAGCCACGTCCAACAACAACTCCATCACAGCCGGTTTCATCCATCATGCGAACAGCGTCTTCGGCAGACCAAATATCTCCGTTCCCCAGAACGGGAACACTTGTCACCGCTTGCTTGAGTTCGCCAATCGCATTCCAGTCAGCATGCCCTGAATAAAACTCGGAGGCTGTTCTCCCGTGCAAAGCAATGGCGGCAACCCCAGCCCCCTCGGCTGCTTTACCTGCTTCTATGAACGTGAGGTGGTCAGCATCGATGCCTTTACGCATCTTGATAGTTAGTGGAATTTCACCAGCAGCCTTAACTGCTTCTTCGACAATTTCTCGGAATAAGTCTTTTTTCCAGGGCAATGCCGAACCGCCACCCTTACGGGTGACTTTCGGGACTGGACAACCAAAATTGAGATCAATGTGGTCTGCACGGTCTTCAGCCACAAGCATGGTGACGGCTTCACGGACCGTTTTTGGCGCCACTCCATACAACTGGATGGAACGAATTTCTTCACTGGGGTGGGTTTGGATCAAGTGCATTGATCCAGGCGTACGCTCTACGAGGGCCCGTGAAGTGATCATCTCGGAGACAAAAATTCCAGAGCCCTGCTCTCGGCACAGTCGACGGTAGGCCATGTTGGTAATGCCAGCCATGGGTGCGAGCACGACAGGAACTACGGCCTGAATAGGCCCAATGTTCAAATTGCCCGCCCGGGCACCTGTCTTCACACTCGTCATCGTCATTTCTCCTGTGAAACAAGTATCCCATGTTGCACACAGGGACAGTAGCTCAATTGAAAGACTTAGGCTCTGTTTTCTGCAGCTTCATTCAGTGCAGAAGCAAATGTTGCTGCATCCTGTGCACCAGAGATTCCATATTTGCCATCAATGACATAAAAAGGCACACCAGTGATGCCATATTCCCGAGCTTGCGCCATATCTGCTTTAACCGAAGGAAGATATTCTTCAGTTTCTAAACTGCGCAACACATCCTGTTCGTCTAAGCCAATCTCGCCAGCTAGTTTGGCTAAGTTTTCGCTCTTACCCACGTGCTCACCATCGATGAAATATGCCTTGAGGAGGCGTTCTTTCATTTCCTGTTGCTTGCCGTGTGCTTTGGCGTAATGCAACACCTCGTGAGCTTTGATGGTGTTGGTTTGGTGGACAGCGTCATAGTTGTAGTGAAGTCCGACACTTTCGGCTATTCCGGTAACTCGCTCAAGCATTTGGTGCACTTGCTCAACCGGAATACCCTTGCGCTCACTTAGATACTGAACAGGATCACCCTCGTAATCCACCGGTGTATCTGGTGCTAACTCGAAGGAGTGGTACTCCACCTCAACTGGCTTTCCGTATAACTTGGCGCCTGCTTCAAACTTACGTTTCCCGATGTAACACCAGGGACATTGGACATCAGACCAAATATCAACCTTGATGGGGTCGGTCATGAAAAATCCTTTGCAACGAGTTCAATGATGGTTTGTGCAGCTGTTGCTGGTTGAGGGCGCACGGCGTGAACCAAAGCAGCTATCTGCTCAGAGCGATCGGGCAGGGTTCCATCTTGTGCCTGAGCAATAGCGAGTTCTACCTGTTCCATGTTGTGGACTTTCACAGTGGTAGCTTCAGCAATCTTGCCCAATGGTGAAAACTCCCAGTGCTCGGGTTTCTCCCAGAAAATAGCTGGTTTTCCCGTCACTAGAGGGTATTCCCCAATGAAAGACACTCCATCAGTGACCATGGCATCCGAGGCAAGCAGAATGCTTGTAATCGGTGCACCTAAATCAGTAAACGTGTTGGGCAAAGCGTCCCACTTCGAGCGCCACTGATCTAACTCTTCCTGAGTCATGATGTCGCGGTCTGTGAGCGTTCCGAAAAGGAATGGGTGAGGCCTGAAAACAATATCCATTTCTGGGTGAGTTTTTGCGAACTCGAGCATAGGTTCGAATTCGTCACTGAAGTGACCGAAGTTTAGCCATCCATGGTCATAACTATGGTGTGGAGCCCACAGCAGTCTAAAGGGCTGCTGAGCTGGTTGTAGCTCACGATTAATTGGCCACACAGGCTCAACCGTTTCTTTCGCAGCGAGAAGGGCATCGATCTTGGGGGTTCCAGTCAGGAAGGCATTCTGACGGCCTTCCCTATCAAAAGCAGCTTTGGTGTCAGCATCCTGCAGGAACACCATGTGTGAGAGTTGATGCGTGGGCTGAATGTATTGATGAGGAGCGACACCAGCTTCACCTGGCTCTTGCACCAACGAAGTAGAGAAATATGGTACATAACAGACCTTCGTAAACTCAACGAGGTGTTCAATCTGGTAGTACTTCTTGTAATTACGCTGCCAGGGGTAGTTCAAGAACACGTAGTCAGGAGCTAACTCCTTGAGCCTGGCAAGTCCTTCTTTACTCTTCTTGAATCTGAAACGTTCGTGAACAATACCTTGAGCATCAAGGTAGGCACTCATTTTCTTCTCATCGCGGAACTTGTCATATCCGGTGAGTTTGCGAGGAATTGTGACCACGATGGGGTCAAAGCGAGGATCTGACAGCATCCCCCGATACACAGCATCGAGAGCATCCCATGCTTCAAAGTAGAAGACGAAAAAAACCACGCGAATCGGACGGCTCATGCCTCGACTTTAGGCGCTGATTACTGAAAATGTGCCCTATTTCGCGCTGGGCTTATCAACTGCTCCACCAAAGCGTCGATCACGGCCGATGTATTGCTCTATAGCGTCCCACAAATCCGTTCGAGAGAAAGCCGGCCATAACTGGTTCAAGAACACCATCTCGGCGTATGCAGATTGCCACAGTAAGAAGTTTGAGGTGCGCTGTTCCCCGCTGGATCGCACAAAAAGGTCCACATCTGGCATATCGGGAATGTAGAGATTTTTCGCTATGAATTTCTCTGTCACCTTGGAGGGATTGATTTTTCCAGCTGCTACATCTTCCGAGATTTTACGCACCGCATCAGCGATTTCGGTTCGACCACCGTAATTCACGCACATGGTCAAGGTGAGGGTTTTGTTTTTCTTGGTCAGTTCTTCAGCAAACTGAAGTTCCTCAATGACGGAGGGCCACAACTTCGGTTTACGCCCAGCCCATCGCACTCGCACATCCCACTCATTGAGTTGGTCGCGACGACGGTGCAGAACATCACGGTTGAAGCCCATGAGAAAGCGCACTTCTTCTGGTGATCTCTTCCAGTTTTCTGTGCTGAAAGCATAAACACTCAGATGCTTCACCCCTGCTTGGATAGCGCCAGCGACAACATCGAGAAGAGCTGCTTCTCCTGCCTTGTGTCCCTCAACACGGGTCAGACCTTGCTGATTTGCCCAGCGACCATTGCCGTCCATCACAATGGCAACGTGATTCGGGACGGACCCCGCCGGGAACGCAGGAGGATAGATACCCGTCCAATCCACGGGCCTGTACTCGACTGCGTCTTTGTGCGTGTATGGCTTACTCATCGTGCTACATGCTCCAAAGATCGAAGTGTCCGCTCCAAGTGCCACTGGGTATAGGCAGAAACGAGGGCGCTGGCTTTACTCCAGTATTCAACAGGTACTGCCTCGGCGACGTCCCACTCGCCACGCACGAGAGCATCGAGGAGAAGAACTACCTGCGGCACGATGTGTGCAGACCCGGGAGGTGCACACTGCGTGCAAACCATGCCACCGAGTTGAACGATGAAACTTTCATGAGGGCCTTCAGCAGCACACTTGGCACAGCCATCGAAACTGGGAGCCCACCCTGCCATGCTCAGTGCCCGCAACAAATACGAATCAAGGGTCAATTCAGTGGGGTGTTCTTGACGAGACAAGGAACGCAAAGCCCCAATGAGCAAGAGATATTGCTGTGAGGAGCTTTCAAGCTCAGTAACTTTGTCCGCTGTTTCGACCATGACATTGGCCGCCGTAAAGCGAGCATAATCATCCACGATATCTGCTCCGTAGGAGGCTAATGTTTCAGCCTGCTGAATAGTATCTAGGCTTCGACCTTGATAAAACTGGATATCCGCCACCATAAAAGGCTCCAGGCGGGCACCAAATTTGGAGGAAGTTCTCCGAACACCTTTAGCCACTGCACGAACTTTGCCATGCGTTTTTGTCAGCAGCGTCACTATTCGATCAGCTTCGCCGAGTTTGTGTGTGCGCAACACCACGCCCTCGTCGCGGTAAACCGGCATTAGAGATCTCGCGGAGTTTCGATAGGGCCGGTTAAGTCGGTGGGGCGAACAAGCTTCGGGTTGCGCAAAGACTTCAACATGCGCTGTTCAGGCAAAGACCAACCAAAGCGCACCGCGAGCAATCTCAGAATTGTCGTCACGGCAACACTCAGTGGAACACTCACTTCTAAACCGATGTTTGCTTCGTTACACAAGAGCAAAGCAATCGATCCCGCCGCTGCGGCAATGGCATAGAGCGAGCCCACGTGCATGACAGAAATGGGCATGTTTAGAAGCAGGTCTCGGATGAAACCACCACCGACAGCGGTAATGACGCCTACAAACAGGGCTGGCACGAAAGGCAGTCCCGACACGAGTGCAGCTGTGGTGCCCAATGCGCCAAACAAACCAAGTGCCAAGGCATCCAACGCCGTAATGAGCCAGTCAACTCGACGGATCAGTCGTGCGAGCAACATCCCCAACAGCGCCGCACCGACAGCAACAATGATGTACCAGTTCTCAGTGAGTGCGATAGGCAAACGGTTGAGCAGGATATCTCGAAGGAATCCACCACCCAGCCCAGTAGCGATACCAATAACGGCAATACCGAAGAGGTCGAGCCTGCGATCGCGAAAACCAGAGGCATAGATTGCGCCCTGAAGGCTACCAACGCCAATAGCGAGCGCATTCACCCATCCGGGCACATCTAGGGGCTCAGCTATCAACACAACTACAGGCTACGCCTGAAGTATTCAAACTGTCTTCAGGCCCTTCGAAAGATCCCTAGAAAGTTCAGTTCTAGCGGGCTTGAGTAACGGTGACGATCAAACCAGGAATGGCTGGGATTGTGTAGGAACCAACTGTTCGAGGTCCAACAGAATTAATGACAGTGTTGACATCCGAACCGGCGTACCACATGAATTCGTAGTAATCCCCTGCAGTTGCATCCACAACAAAGTTCCACGCGGCAACAACTCTGTTATTGGCAGGGATGTACTCCTGAGTATTTGTCTGGGCAACTGGTTGTCCATTTTTTGCCAACCAAATATCAACAGTCGCAGCGCCAGAGCCGTTGTATAGCTGTGCAGAAAATTGAAGGTTGTATACCCCTGTGTGAGCAATCGTGATGCGTGAACCATTCACGACTGAAACACCATCTCCGATAACTCCGTCCACTCCAGGGGTGACGTTGTTCAACCGCATTGCGCGCACCGTGTTGACAGGGTTATTAGCCTGATCTGTCGTGTCGTAGAAAGATCCGTAGTACAGCACTGGGCTTACGCCAATAGGTCCCTGAATACCCTGTATTCCTTGAATACCTTGTGGGCCAGTTGCTCCAGTGGGACCAGGCGAACCTGATGGTCCTACTGGGCCGGCAGGCCCTTGTGGACCCACATCTCCTGCGGTACACACCCCAGGAATTCCTTGCTGTCCGGTTGCCCCGACTAAAGAATCAAGGAAGTCTTGAGTAGTTCCCGAGTTCCCTAGGGATAACCACAGTTGATAGGCGCTGAGGCCATTGAGCCCATCGAGGCCATCAGCACCGGCAATGGAATTCAAAAAATCTTCTGGAGTTCCAGAATTACCGGCATCAAGCCACAGTTGGTAGGCACTTGCTCCGGGCTTTCCCGGAGCTCCTGGTTCGCCATTGACACCATCTGCCCCGACATAGCCATCTTCACCTTTTTCTCCAACAAGTGAGTCGAAGAAGTCTTGGAGTGATCCTGTGTTCCCCTGGGTAATCCACAATTCATAGGCACTTAGGCCTGCGGTGACGGCTCGTTCACACGAATCAGTAGATGTGGGGGAAACCTCTGGGGTTTGGCTATTGCAGGATGTCAACAACACAGCAGAAAGCAGTGCACTCGTGATGAGTACTAACCGTGTTCTTTTCTGTTTCATGAAAACCCCCGAACTGTGGCCACGATACTCCTGATGGACCAAAAGTTCACGAGTAAATGGATTTAGGCCAGCTCCACGAGGTCTGCGTATTCCTTGTTCCAGTGGTCTTCGATGCCGTCTGGGAGGATCAACACACGTTCTGGATTCAAGGCTTCAACGGCACCAGGGTCGTGAGAAACCAACACGACAGAGCCTTTATAGGTGGCTAATGCTCCCAAGATTTCTTCACGAGAGACGGGGTCCAGGTTGTTGGTGGGCTCATCCAAGAGCAAAACATTTGCACTGGAGACAACAAGCATGGCCAGAGCCAAGCGAGTCTTCTCTCCACCGGAGAGAACACCGGCTGGTTTGAGAACATCATCGCCAGTGAACAGGAAGGAACCCAGCACCTTCCGGCATTCGGTTTCAGTCATGTGAGAAGCGGCAGAAACCATGTTTTGCAGGACTGAGTCTTGAACACGGAGAGTTTCGTGCTCCTGGGCGTAGTAGCCGACCTTGAGCCCATGACCTTCAATGACGTGCCCGGTGTCAGGTTTATCCACCCCGGCCAGGATGCGTAGCAGTGTAGTTTTTCCTGCACCGTTGAAACCGAGGATCACCACACGAGATCCGCGGTCAATTGCTAGATCCACTGCGGTGAAGATTTCTAAGGATCCATAGGACCTCGAAAGGTCTTCCGCCATAAGTGGGGTCTTGCCACATGGCGCTGGGTCGGGGAAACGTAATTTAGCAACCTTGTCGCTTTGACGAACCTCATCCAATCCTGCGAGGAGGGTTTCAGCTCGACGAGCCATTTGCTTCGCCGCTACTGCTCCCGAGGCTCGCGCACCCATCTTTGCTGCTTGTGCTTGCAATGTAGAAGCTTTTTGTTCTGCGTTGGCACGCTCTCGCTTACGGCGTTGCTCGTCTTGCTCACGCTGCTTTTGGTAGTTCTTCCAGTTCATGTTGTAAATGTCGATGACCTGGCGATTGGCATCGAGATAGAACACTCGATTGACTGTTTCGCCCACCAGCTCCACATCGTGGCTGATGATTATGAGTCCACCCTGATATCCCTTGAGAAATTCTCGAAGCCAGACGACTGAATCAGCATCCAAGTGGTTGGTGGGCTCATCCAAGAGCATCGTGTCTGCACCGGAGAACAAAATTCGTGCCAGTTCAATGCGTCTGCGTTGACCACCCGACAGAGTCTTGAGAGGTTGATCGAGAATGCGGTCAGGCAATTGCAGGTTGGAGGCAATCGAAGCGGCCTCAGCCTCAGCCGCATAGCCACCCAAGGCATCAAAACGGTCAGCTAATTCGCCGTATTTGCGCATAGCGTCCGCGGCAACTTTTTCGTTGGAGTCGCCCATCAGGAGACTGTTCTCAGCCATGCCCTGGACCAAAGAGCCCAAACCGCGGGCATTGAGAATACGGGTTCGGGCTAGCTCTTCAGGATCGCCGGAGCGAGGGTCCTGAGGGAGATAACCAATCTCACCTGAAATCTCGATGGTTCCCTCAGCTGGTTGCAAGTCGCCAGCGAGTGTTTTCGTCAAAGTGGTTTTACCAGCACCGTTACGGCCGACTAAACCAATCTTGTCTCCATTGGAGACGCGGAAGGAAACTTCCGACATGAGCACTCGGGCACCTACGCGCAGCTCAAGGTCTTGGACGTTGAGCACAGGCTTTTCCCGATTCTTTGTTACTTCTATCTAAGCCAAGTGGCTTCTACTCCCCTAGTATATTTCTATGTCGAACATCACTCTTGCTGCTTCACGCCCTGTTCTCGCTGACCGCCTTGGTGCGCGCAGCATCGCAACCGACATCGCTTTCATTGCTGCAGGAGCCGCACTGACTGCTGGTGCCGCACAGATTGTTATCCCGATGTGGCCTGTTCCCATCACCGGACAGACTTTTGCTGTGTTGTTCGTCGGCGCAACTCTCGGCTCATTACGTGGCGCACTTTCCATGCTTCTCTACATCGGCCTCGGCGTTGCAGGTCTTCCTGTCTTCGCAGAGGGTGGCGCAGGCCTGGCTAAGGTTCTTGGCCCCACCGGCGGTTACATGATCGGCTTTGTCCTTGCTGCTGCGCTCGTTGGCTGGTTGGCACAGCGCGAATGGGATCGCAAGGTTCTTGGCACCATCGGTGCATTCCTGGCCGGAACGGTTGTGATCTACGCAGTTGGTCTCCCCTGGCTTTCAGTTGCCCTCGGTCAGCTGGGATACCCCAACGACCTTTCCGCAACGTTGCAGGCAGGTCTCTACCCCTTCATTCCTGGAGACATCCTCAAGGCTTTGATCGCTGGTGGACTTCTTCCGTTCGCTTGGAAGCTCGTCAACCGCGCCAAGTAATCGATTTACACAACGAAGGCCCCCGACATTGTCGGGGGCCTTCGCTTTTAAATACAGGTGAAATGTCGCAGGGGTGCGACGAACACATCAACCTGTAAGCCTGTGCGCGGGTACGCCAGATGATTACAGCAGAGAATCTAATGCTTGCGCAAGGTCTTCGATGAGATCATCGATGTCTTCGATGCCTACACTGATGCGAACGAGGTTCGCTGGGACCTCGAGTGCAGTTCCTTCAACGGAGTGATGTGTCATCAGCCCAGGGTGTTCAATCAGAGATTCCACTCCTCCGAGTGATGGAGCAAGAGTGAAGAGTTTGGTCCTAGTGAGCAGTGTTGTGGCGGCTGCTTCACCCCCGGCAAGCTGGATCGACATCATGCCGCCAAATGCAGACATTTGCCGAGCCGCTATCTCGTGCCCTGGGTGAGAGGTCAAACCTGGATAGAGAATGCGTTCAACAGCAGCATGGCCTTCAAACCGTTGAGCCAAGGCGAGTGCATTCTCTGAGTGGCGCTCCATGCGGATGCCGAGGGTTTTGATGCCACGTATTGTCAGATAGGCGTCAAAAGGTGATGAGATAGCTCCCATCCAGTTTTGAATCTGGGCTACTTTCTCAGCAAGATCTGCATCTTTGAGAACGATGGCGCCACCAACAACATCGCTGTGGCCGCCGAGATACTTGGTGGTCGAATGCAACACGACATCAGCACCGAGTTCAAATGGACGCTGCAGAGCTGGAGTGGCAAACGTGTTATCGACAAGTACAAGTGCACCATGACGATGAGAAATTGCGGCAACAGCCTCAATATCAACGATGCTCATCAGTGGGTTAGTGGGCGTCTCAATCCGCACAACTTTGGGTTTCGTGGACGCAATGAGCTCTTCAACCTTGGCAAGGTCAGCAAAATCGATAGTTGAATGGCCAATGCCGAGAGGCCCATACACCTGCGCAATCGTACGATAGGAACCACCGTAAGCATCATTGCCTAAGACAATGTGGTCTCCAGGCTTGAGAACTGATCTGAAGAAGGCATCTTCTGCTGCCATTCCGCTGGCAAAGGAATAGGCAAGCAATCCGCCTTCCAGCGAGGCAAGATTGTGCTGCAGCGCTGTGCGCGTGGGGTTATCACAGCGTGAATATTCAAAACCGTTCAGAGGAGTTCCAGGAACGTCCTGTTCAAAGGTGGAAGACAAATAAATCGGAGGAACAACTGCCCCAGTGGTGGGGTCGGAAGTTTGTCCTGCGTGAATCGATCTGGTGTTAAAACCCTGTGCCATGTTTCTTAGGCTACGCCGGCTTTATTACTTGTGGAAAATTTCTTCCCAGAAATGTTACGACGCAATAGAGCAGGGAAGTCTAGATAGAGAAACCCAATGCGCGCATCATGTCGCGACCATCATCAGTAATCTTCTCTGGACCCCATGGTGGCATCCACACCCAGTTGATGCGAAACGCCTCAACAACACCATCGAGTGCTTCAGCCGTTTGCTCTTCAATGACATCAGTCAGAGGGCATCCTGCACTGGTGAGAGTCATGTGAATGATTAGTGCATCGTTTTCGTCATCCCACTTGAGATCATAAATCAAGCCCAGGTCAACGATGTTGATACCCAGTTCAGGGTCCATGACCTCTTTGAGCGCGTCAATGCATTGGTTATAGCGCTCATCGGAGAGTTCAGAGGACATTGTTACGCAATCTCGAGGTAGCGGTCGTAGCCCTCGTTCTCGAGGCGTTCTGCCAGCTCAGGGCCACCTTCTTCGGCAACCTTACCGTTGACAAAAACGTGGACAAACTGTGGCTTGATGTAGCGAAGAATGCGGGTGTAGTGCGTAATGAGGAGAACACCGAGGTTGTTGTTTTCCTTGGCGCGGTTTACTCCTTCAGAAACGATCTTCAATGCGTCAACGTCAAGACCTGAGTCTGTCTCATCCAACACAGCAAACTTTGGCTTAAGGAGTTCAAGCTGAAGAATTTCGTGGCGCTTCTTTTCTCCTCCAGAGAATCCTTCGTTGACGTTGCGCTCAGAGAAACTTGCATCCATGCGAAGGTTTGCCATAGCTTCACGGACGTCCTTAATCCAGGTGCGCAGAGCAGGTGTTTCACCATCAATAGCGGTTTTTGCCGTACGTAGGAAGTTGGTGACGGTGACGCCTGGAATCTCGACGGGGTATTGCATTGCCAGGAAGAGACCCGCCTTTGCACGCTCATCAACGCTCATCTCGAGAACGTCTTCACCGTCGAGGGTGATCGATCCACTGTCCACGGTGTACTTAGGGTGTCCAGCAATTGTGTAGGCAAGAGTGGATTTGCCCGAACCGTTTGGACCCATGATGGCGTGGGTTTCACCAGAATTGATCTCTAAGTTGACGCCGCGCAAAATCTGCTTGGTGCCCTGTTCGGTCTCCACGCTGACGTGCAGGTCGGTGATCTTCAGAGTTGACATGACTTAGATCTCTTTCGTAACGGTGGGGTCAATAAATACTTCGCCGTCGATAACTTCAACGACAAAAACTGGGACAGGTTCGTAGGCAGGCAACGTAAGAGGCTTGCCGGTGGTGAGTTCAAACTTGGAGCCGTGAGCCCAACATTCCAACGTGTTGTCCTCGACGAAGCCTTCAGCCAAGGAAATGTCTCCGTGAGTGCAGGTATCACCTATAGCGTGAATATCTCCAGCAGAATCCAAGACCAGTGCAATTGGGATTCCCCCGGCGACAACGCGCTTTGCCTGATCTTGGACAAGATCAGATACGGCACAAACTTTCTCAGCAGCCATCGCTAAACACCAGCCTCCAGCTTGTTATTGAGGTATTCCTCAATGCGTTCTTCCAAAGCAGGGACCTCGAGCTGTTGAACTATTTCGTTCAAGAATCCACGAACCACCAGGCGGCGGGCATCTGCTTCGCTAATTCCACGAGCTTGGAGGTAGAAAAGCTGTTCGTCGTCGAAACGTCCAGTAGCAGAAGCGTGACCGGCGCCAGCAATGTCGCCGGTTTCGATTTCGAGGTTAGGGATCGAATCCGCACGGGTCCCTTCGGTCAGAACCAAGTTGCGGTTTTGCTCGTAAGAGTCAGTTCCTACAGCCTTGTTACCAATGAGCACGTCACCAATCCACACGGTGCGAGCACCCTTACCCTGGAGCGCACCCTTGTAGTTGACACGGCTCTTGGACTGAGGCGCATCATGGTTGACATAAACCTGCTGCTCAATGTGCTGTCCGGCATCAGCGAAGTAGACACCGTTGAGGACAACGGAAGAGCCAGAATCCGCCAAGATTGCGGAAGGATTGACTCGAATGACATCACCGCTGAGGGAGACAAGTGTGTGCTTGAGCTCTGCATCTTTGCCAATAGAGGCAAAGTGGCTACCCAAGTGCAAGGCGTCATCGTTCCACTCCTGAACGGAGACGAGGTTCAGACGAGAACCAGCACCGAGCACTACTTCCAGGTTTTCAACTAGACGAGCATCACCTGAGTTTTGCAGGATGACGGTTGCCTGTGCATGAGGAGCTGTAGTGATCAGGATGTGGGCTGCACGAGGTGTTGTTCCCAGGCCATCACGTGTAATGGTGATTTCACTGTGTTCTTCTGAGGTGGCCGAGATGAGCAGAACTTCTTCGGCAGCCTTCCAGGCGTTGGCAGAAGCCTTGTCCTCGGGCATACCAGCAGCTCCCACACGAGCATCGCTGGAAGCAATCCAAGAGACCTCGATACCAGCAACCTCTGGAGCACTATGAGGAAAACGTGAACCGTCGAGTGGGCCTGAAATGAGCTCCTGCAGCTTAGCTACAGGAGAGAATTTCCAATCCAATTCACGTCCGGTGACCGTTTCAAAATCCTCTGGGTTGGTCGATTTTGGGCGCGCGGAACGGATTTGTACAGGGATGGTCATTACTAGCCCACCGAGCCTTCCATGCCGAGTTCAATCAGCTTGTTCAGTTCCAGGGCGTATTCCATGGGAAGTTCACGAGAGATGGGCTCGATGAATCCACGAACGATCATGGCCATTGCCTCGTCCTCAGCCATACCGCGACTCATCAGGTAGAAGAGCTGGTCTTCACTAACTTTAGAGACGGTTGCTTCGTGGCCTAGCTGTACATCATCTACACGGATATCAATTGCAGGGTAGGTGTCAGAACGTGAAATGGTGTCCACGAGGAGAGCATCACAACGAACGGTGTTGGCCGAGTTGTGTGCGTTAGCGTCCATGCGAATTTCACCACGGTAGCCAGCACGTCCCCCGCCGCGAGCAATTGATTTCGAGACGATGGAGCTCTGGGTGTTGGGAGCCATGTGAATCATCTTGGCGCCGGCATCTTGGTGCTGTCCGGGGCCAGCAAAAGCAACAGAAAGGGTCTCACCCTTAGCACCCTCACCCACGAGGTAGACCGAGGGGTACTTCATGGTGACCTTGGAGCCGATGTTGCCGTCAATCCACTCCATGGTTGCACCCTCGTGCGCAATGGCACGCTTGGTTACCAGGTTGTACACGTTGTTGGACCAGTTCTGAATGGTGGTGTAGCGAACGCGAGCGTTCTTCTTGACCACAATCTCCACAACTGCGGAGTGCAGTGAGTCACTCTTGTAGATGGGTGCAGTACATCCTTCGATGTAGTGAACGTAGCTTCCTTCATCAGCAATGATGAGCGTGCGCTCGAACTGACCCATGTTCTCCGTGTTGATACGGAAGTAAGCCTGAAGTGGAATCTCCACGTGAACACCCGGTGGAACGTAAACGAAAGAACCACCTGACCACACAGCAGTGTTCAGCGCAGCAAATTTGTTATCTCCGGCAGGAATGACCGTTCCGAAGTATTCTTCGAAGAATTCAGGGTGCTCTTTTAGAGCAGTATCGGTGTCCATAAAGATGACACCCTGGCGCTCGAGCTCTTCGTTGATTTGGTGGTAGACCACTTCAGATTCATACTGTGCTGCTACACCGGCAACCAAACGCTGACGTTCAGCCTCAGGAATACCGAGCTTCTCGTAGGTGTCCTTGATTTCGTCGGGGAGATCCTCCCAGGTCTGAGCCTGACGTTCCGTTGACCGGACAAAATACTTGATGTTGTCGAAGTGAATTTCAGACAGGTCAGCGCCCCAGTTAGGCATAGGCTTACGGCCGAACATTTCGTAAGCCTTCAGACGGGTCTTGAGCATCCACTCTGGCTCGTTCTTGAGGCCGGAGATGTCTTTGACAACGTCCTCATTGATGCCTCGGCGAGCGCTGGCACCGGCAGCGTCCTTATCGTGCCAACCGAATTCGTACTGGCCAATGCCCTCAAGTTCGGGCCGGTCGATCAGGATGTCTGACATGGCTCTCTTTCTGACGAATCTAGACTTAGGAAGAGAACAGAAACATTGGCGCAAAACATCGCGTCAATCTCGCTTGTTCTCGCCCTCGAGTTATCGGCTTTCGCACGATTTCAACTAACGAACTTAGCCTAGCCTTAGTTCGTTGGATTAGACAGGGTAAATGCGTTCTTCTTCAGCGAACAACATCAAAAAGAGTAGGTATATTCCCTCGTGAGTAAATTCGTGAATTGGTTCCCCACTTCCGTTGACCGCAAGGTTCGTATTGCGGCATGGGCAACTTTTGTTGCACAAACACTCATTGTGGTCACCGGTGGCGCTGTTCGGTTGACCGCAAGTGGCTTGGGGTGCCCTACGTGGCCAAGGTGCACGGAAGATTCTTTTGTCTCCACTCCAGAAATGGGTATTCACGGAGTTATTGAGTTCGGTAATCGCCTGCTCACATTTGCCTTGGTGATTATTGCCGTTATTACTTTCGCTCTGATTTTTCGGATGCGTAAGAATCGCCGCGATCTCTTCTGGCTTGCGCTCGTGATCGGTTTGGGGATTCCTGCCCAGGCAATCATTGGCGGCATTTCTGTTCTCACCCAACTCGACCCCTATGTTGTAGGGCTGCACTTTGTTGTATCCATCGTGATGGTGGCTCTATCAACAATGTTGGTTTACCGCGTTTATCACGGTAATGCCCCTCGCACCTGGGTCGTTGAACCATCGAGCTCAAAGATTCCTCTGGTGGTGTGGCTGGTTGCAGTTTTCCAAATGATCACGATCATCTTTGGCATTTTGACGACAGGATCTGGCCCGCACGCAGGTGATGCAGACGCCCGCAGGAACGGGCTGGACGGAGAAATCCTGCAGCATTTGCACTCTTACCCTGCATACACAGCAGTTGCCCTGACACTGCTGGCGATCGTAATGGTGTCTCGGGCTCGTTTATTCGCTCTGCGTCATTCCTTGATTCTGCTGATCATCCTCAATGGGGTGCAGATCACTGTAGGAATTATTCAGTCTCGAACAGGTCTACCGCCGCTGTTGGTGGGAATCCACATGCTCTTGGCTTGCTTGGTCAGCGCCGCGACAACGTATGCGCTCTTGAAGCTACGAAAGGTTGCCTAGAACGGCAGCAGTGCATCGATAGCTACTGCCAGGAATATCACCGACAGGTAGCCATTCGAGAAGTGGAACAAGCGCATTGGCTTGGGGTCTATCTGACGCAATGCTCGTGAATAAAGCAAGTGGCTCTCCACGATGAACCATGCACCCGCCACGAGAGCAACAGCGGTATAGGTCCAGCCCATGTCTGCTACCAGCACAAGTAAAAGCGTGGCAGCAACGGTGGCCCAAGCGTAGAGCACGATTTGGAGACCCACTGTAACTCGGCCACGGACCACTGTGAGCATAGGAACATTGGCGTTTTTGTAGTCCTCGCGGTATCGCCAAGACAGTGGCCAATAGTGCGGTGGTGTCCACAAGAAAATGATGAGGAACAAAATCACCGGAGCCCAGGACAGTGAGCCCGTCACTGCTGCCCAGCCAATCAGTACCGGAAATCCACCAGCTGCACCACCCCAGACAATGTTTTGTGGAGTGCGGCGCTTGAGCACGAGGCTATAGACGATGACATAGAACGCAATTGCGGAGACAGATAGCGATGCTGCGAGCAAGTTAGTAAAGAGCAAGAACCACAGTGTGGAAATAACTGCGAGAGCCCACGAAAAAATTAGGGCTTGTCGGTCCGTGATTTCACCTGTGACGAGTGGGCGCCCTTTGGTGCGGTTCATCAGACGATCGATATCGCGGTCGATGTAGCAATTGAACGACCCTGCCGAACCGGCACTCATCATTCCACCAATCAGGACTGCGAGTACCAGCCACAGGTTGGGAACGCCTTCTTGGGCCAAAAACATAGTGGGAATGGTCACTGCCAACAGCAGTTCCATCACACGAGGTTTTGTCAGTGAAACATAGGCAGCAACTGTGCGCTTAAAGCCGACCGTGGACACAGCAGTGGTGCCAGATTCGGAAGCGTTCATGAGTCCTCAGAGAAGTTGGGCCTTGGTGTCCAAGTCTACGGGAGGTAACGCTGTGTCATTTGGCACGTTCCCCGAGGGCGTAAGCCCAGCAGTGCCTATACTTAGAGGAGCCGTTATTCGGCGTGTGTGGCCTATTTTTCCGGCCATCGTAATTTTCTCCCCCACCTCCCTCACGGAATATGGAAGGCCGATATAGATATGGCGCAGCTCGACTGGTCCGATTTAGATAACAAGGCAGTTGACACCGCGCGTGTTCTGGCCGCTGACGCAGTCGAGAAGGTGGGTAACGGTCACCCCGGAACCGCCATGAGCCTCGCACCGGCCGCATACCTCCTGTGGAACAAGGTCATGCGTCGTGACCCACTTGATGACCAGTGGATTGGCCGCGACCGCTTCATTCTTTCCGTGGGACACTCTTCTCTCACTCAGTACGTTCAGCTCTACTTGAACGGATACGGTCTTGAACTCGACGACCTCAAGGCTTTGCGTACCTGGGGTTCACTAACCCCTGGCCACCCTGAATACGGTCACACTAAGGGTGTTGAAATCACCACCGGTCCACTAGGACAAGGCCTCGCTTCTGCTGTTGGCTTTGCTTACGCTTCTCGCTTCGAACGTGGTCTATTTGACCCCAACGCTGCACCAGGAACTAGCCCCTTTGACCACTTCGTCTATGTCATTGCTGGCGACGGCGACCTGCAAGAAGGTGTCACCGCTGAAGCGTCCTCGCTTGCCGGTCACCAACAGCTAGGTAACCTCATCGCGATCTATGACTCCAATCAGATCTCGATTGAAGACGACACCACCATTGCATTCACCGAGGACGTAGCTAAGCGTTACGAGTCCTATGACTGGCACGTCCAGACTGTGGACTGGAAGAAAACCGGTGTTTACGTTGAAGACGTCGCTGCCCTCAATGACGCCATCCAGGCAGCCAAGGCAGTCACAGACAAGCCTTCATTGATCATTCTCAAGACCATCATTGGTTGGCCAAGCCCTAAGAAGCAGAACACTGGAAAGATCCACGGTTCTGCACTGGGCGCAGATGAGCTCAAGGGCCTCAAAGAAGTTCTCGGTTTCGACCCCGAACAGAGCTTCCAGATAGCCGACGAAGTTATCGAGCACACCCGCAAGGCTGTGGCCAAGGGTGCTGCAGAGCGTGCTGAATGGCAGAAGAGCTTTGACGAGTGGGCTGCAGCAAACCCAGAAAACAAGAAGCTTCTCGACCGCCTCGAAGCAGGCCAGCTTCCTGATGGTGTTGAAGCGGCTCTTCCTGTCTTTGAAGGTGGCACCGAGGTTTCGACTCGTGCTGCTTCCGGCAAGGTGCTCAACGCGCTGGGACCAGTCATCCCTGAGCTCTGGGGTGGATCTGCTGATCTCGCCGAGTCCAACAACACCACCCTCGAAGGCGCAAAATCCTTCGTTCCAGCACAGTGGTCAACCCATGAGTGGACGGGTGACAACTACGGCCGCGTCCTTCACTTCGGTATTCGCGAGCACGCCATGGGCGCAATCCTGAACGGTATCGCCCTGCACGGTAAGACCCGCGCCTACGGTGGAACATTCCTCATCTTCAGCGACTACATGCGCCCTGCTGTGCGTCTGGCAGCACTGATGAAGGTGCCTTCCATCTTCGTGTGGACTCACGACTCCGTAGCTCTAGGCGAAGACGGCCCCACACACCAGCCCATTGAACAGCTCGCAACCCTGCGCGCTATTCCTGAGTTGGATGTGGTTCGTCCAGCAGATGCGAACGAAGTCGCCTACGCCTGGAAGACGATCTTGGAGCGTCGCAACGGGCCTGCAGGTATTGCTCTGACTCGTCAGAACATTCCAGTGTTCACCCGCGGAGAGGGCGTTGCTACCGGCGATACCTTCGCTCACGCACGTGAAACCGCGAAGGGCGCATACATTCTCGTTGACGCAGCAAACGGCAAGCCAGATGTGATCTTCATCGCAACCGGTTCTGAAGTTCAGCTCGCTGTTGCAGCACGCGAACAGCTCGCCAGTGAAGGCATCCATGCTCGCGTGGTGTCTGTGCCTTGCCTTGAGTGGTTCTACGAACAGACTGCGGCCTACCAGGAGAGCGTTCTTCCGTCAGCGGTAAAGGCTCGTGTCTCCATCGAAGCTGGCCTGTCGCTGACCTGGGACAAAATTGTTGGCTCCACAGGTCGTAGCGTCTCGATCGAACACTTCGGAGCGTCCGCAGATTACAAGACCTTGTTCACCAAGTTCGGCATCACAACCGAAGCCGCTGTCCAGGCTGCGAAAGAAACTCTCGCAGCCCAGAAATAAACCACACGGGGTCAGGAACGACGTTTCTGGCCCCTATTACAACTTCATATTTGACCACCCATCAAGGAGAATCCAGGTTCATGTCGAACTCCCCCACCGCACAACTGTCCGCAGCCGGCGTCAGCATTTGGCTCGATGATCTCTCTCGCGAGCGCATCACCTCAGGCAACCTCCAGGCACTTATTGCTGAAAAGAATGTTGTGGGTGTGACCACTAACCCCACGATTTTTGCTGGCGCCCTCACTAATGGTGAAAGCTATGCAGCTCAAGTCAAGCAGCTAGCTTCAGCGGGGGCAGATGCTGAAGCTGCGGTCTTTGAGATCACAACCGATGACGTTGCAGATGCCTGTGACATCTTCCGGGGGGTATTTGATGCAACCAACGGTGTTGATGGTCGTGTTTCTATCGAAGTATCTCCCACACTTGCTCACGATGCTCCAGGCACTGTTGACGAAGCAAAGCGTCTGTGGGCTAAGGTCAACAAGCCCAACGCGTTGATTAAAATTCCAGCAACCCTTGCAGGCCTGGAAGCCATCACTGACGTGATTGGCGCAGGTATCTCGGTGAACGTAACTTTGATCTTCTCCCTGGAACGCTACGAAGCAGTTATCAAGGCCTACCTTGCCGGTCTGGAGAAAGCGAAAGCTAACGGACACGATCTCTCCAAGATTCACTCTGTCGCGTCCTTCTTTGTTTCCCGCGTGGACACAGAGGTGGACAACCGCCTGAACTCCATTGGCACTCCAGAAGCCCTTGCACTCAAGTCCAAAGCAGGTTTGGCAAATGCTCGCCTGGCTTATGAACTCTACGAAGCACAGTTCAATACTCCTCAGGCAGTTTCACTGCTCGCCGACGGTGCGAATGCTCAGCGTCCACTCTGGGCCTCCACCGGTGTGAAGGATCCTGCACTTCCTGACACTTTGTATGTCACCGAACTGGTTGCTGCCGGCATCGTGAACACCATGCCTGAAAAGACTCTGGATGCCACCTACGACCATGGCGTGGTCACCGGTGACACCATCACTCCCAACTACGCGGATGCGAAGGCTGTTTTTGCCGCACTAGCTACAGTCGGCATTGACTTCGAGGATGTCACCAATGTCCTCGAATCTGAAGGCGTTTCAAAATTCATCATCTCCTGGGGCGAACTCCTCGAGACAGTCAACACCGCACTAGCAGGAGCATAAATGTCTTTTCGCATCAAAGTATCCGGAGCAGCGGAAGCCGCTGTTGAAAAGCACGTCCCTCAGCTCGTTTCAGACATGGTTGCTTCGAGTATCACCGCTCAAGACCCCGCACTCTGGGGTGCTGCAGCTGAAGCTGAATCTGCGATTCGCTTGGGATGGACGGAATCCGTTGCAATCTCTCGCCCTCTCGTTGCAGAGATTGAAGCATTACGCGATGAATTGCGCGAAAAAGGTGTCAACCACATTGTCCTGGGTGGCATGGGCGGCTCCTCTCTCGCTCCTGAAGTCATTACGGCCACGATGCAGGCAGAGCTGACCGTTTTGGATTCAACCGAACCAGGCCAGATTCAAGCAGCAATTACTGATCGTCTTCACACCACTGCAGTGGTTATTTCCAGCAAGTCTGGTGGAACCGTTGAAACAGATAGCCAGAAGCGAATTTACGAAGCAGCTTTTGCTGCTGTGGGCATTGACCCACTCGAGCGCATCATTGTTGTGACCGACCCAGGTTCACCGCTGGATAAGTCTGCTCGGGAGGCGGGATACCGTGTCTTCAACGCTGACCCCAACGTGGGTGGACGATTCTCCGCACTGACTGCATTTGGTCTTGTTCCTTCCGGTCTCGCTGGAGTGGATATTGCTGAACTACTCAACGAAGCTGAGGCTATCTCCATCGACCTTGCTGTGGACCAGCCTGAGAACCCAGGTTTGATCTTAGGTGCAGCTATTGCGGGAACTTCTCCCCTGAAAAACAAACTTGCTCTGGTCACGGACGGGACTCACCTTGTTGGCTTCCCCGACTGGGCCGAGCAGCTCATCGCTGAATCAACAGGCAAGGAAGGAACTGGAATTCTTCCCGTTGTTCTTGATGTTGTTTCTCCTGAACTCAGCGCTGGCTATGAGGATGTTCAGGTGCTTCGTTTAGTTGATGACGCACACGAATTCCACCTGCTCAAGCACGACCGTCACGAGGGTGAAATCCTGGTCTCGGGAACTTTAGGCGCCATGTTCCTTGTTTTCGAATATGCAACCGCTGTTGCAGGTCGCTTGTTGGGCATTAACCCCTTTGACCAGCCTGATGTGGAGTCAGCAAAGGTTGCTGCACGAGCCCTCTTGGATAACCGTCCAGCCCCCACCGCCCCTCTGTTCACAGAAAAGGGCATCGAGGTTCGCGCACACGGCGATCTAGGAGATGCTAAAACTGTTCGTGAAGCAATTACCGCTGTACTCAAGCAATTGCCCAGTGATGGTTATGTTTCCATTCAGGCCTACATTGACCGCGTGAACTTCCCCGAAGTTCACGGTGTACGTGATCTAGTTGCCGCACGCGCAGGTCGTCCTGTCACCTTTGGTTGGGGGCCTCGCTTCCTGCACTCCACCGGGCAGTTCCACAAGGGTGGTCCCGCTGTTGGTGTGTTCATTCAAATTCTGCAGAAGCCTGCACGAGATGTCGTCATTCCTGAGCGCCCCTTTACCTTTGGAGAATTGATTGCTGCACAGGCAGCAGGTGATGCAGCGGTTCTGGCAGAACATGGTCGTCCCGTACTCACTCTCACACTGACGAACCCCGCCACTGAACTCGAACACCTGTTCGCAGCCTTCAACTAAAGAGGAAACCATGTCACCTGTTGACATCACGGCCGATCACAACCCACTTCGCGTTGCCGAAGACCGCCGACTCAACCGCATTGCTGGCCCTTGTGGTCTTGTTCTGTTCGGCGTTACTGGGGACTTAGCGCGCAAGAAGCTCATGCCTGCGGTCTATGACCTCGCAAACCGAGGATTATTGCCTCCCGGTTTTGCTTTGGTGGGTTTTGCTCGTCGCGACTGGGTCGATCAGGACTTTGCACAGGTAGTGCACGACTCTGTCAAGCAATATGCGCGCACGGAATTCCGTGAAGACGTGTGGCAGCAGCTGGCAAAGGGTATTCGCTTTGTTCAAGGTGAATTCAACGATGACAAGGCTTTTGAACGTCTAAAAAAAACCATCGCAGAGCTCGATGAGAAGCGCGGGACCATGGGAAACCATGCGTTCTATCTCTCCGTCCCACCTCGTTCCTTCCCTGAGGTTGTTTCTCAGCTCAAGCGCGCAGGGCTTGCAGATGAGGTTGAGGGCCAGTGGCGTCGCGTCGTGATTGAAAAGCCGTTTGGTTCAGACCTGAAGACAGCTCGTGAACTCAATGATGTCGTGGAATCGGTCTTCCCCGCGGATTCTATTTTCCGCATCGACCACTACCTCGGTAAGGAAACAGTTCAAAACATTCTGGCTTTGCGCTTTGCAAACCAACTGTTTGAGCCACTGTGGAATGCAGAGCACGTCGATCACGTCCAAATCACCATGGCTGAAGATATTGGCGTGGGTGGTCGTGCTGGCTATTACGACGGTATTGGTGCCGCTCGCGACGTCATTCAAAACCACCTCTTGCAGTTGCTTGCCCTGACCGCCATGGAAGAACCTATCTCCTTCAATGCAGAAGACTTACGGGCTGAGAAAGAGAAAGTTCTTGCTGCTGTTCGCTTGCCCGAAAACCTTGCGCATTCAACCGCGCGCGGTCAGTATGCCAGCGGCTGGCAGGGTGGTGAAGAGGTTGTCGGCTTCCTCGATGAAGAGGGAATGAACCCCAAATCCGTGACCGAAACCTATGCGGCGATGAGGCTCGATATCGGAACTCGACGCTGGGCAGGTGTCCCCTTCTACCTGCGTGCAGGAAAGCGCCTGGGTCGTCGTGTGACAGAAATCGCTGTCGTGTTCAAGCGTGCCCCCCAATACTTGTTTGCCGACCACCAAACCTCTGCTCTCGGCCAGAACGCTTTGGTGATTCGAGTGCAACCTGATGAGGGTGTCACTATTCGCTTTGGCTCTAAAGTCCCAGGTGCGGGCATGCAAGTCCGTGACGTAACTATGGACTTTGGTTACGGTCACGCCTTCACGGAGGCAAGTCCTGAAGCATATGAGCGCCTCATTTTGGATGTGCTGTTGGGAGAACCGCCACTATTCCCCCGTCACGAAGAGGTGGAATTGAGTTGGAAGATTCTTGACCCCATTGAAGAATTCTGGGCAACCCAAGGCCAACCTGAGCAGTATGCACCTGGAACGTGGGGGCCTGCTTCCGCAGATGAACTGATGGCCCGTGACGGCCGTGTTTGGAGACGTCCATGATCCTCGAACTTCCTGACACAACAACGGCAAAGGTTGCCAAAGAACTCGTGAACCTTCGTGAAGAAGGCGGTGCGGTTGCTCTTGGCCGTGTTCTCACTCTCCTGATTTCTACCACTCTCGGTGAAGAAGAAGTTGCCATTGCCGCCGCTAACGAAGCATCCCGTGAGCACCCCATGCGTGTCATTGTGCTCTCAGTAATCGAACCGGAACATTCCATTTCGAATCGCTTGGATGCAGAAGTTCGCGTTGGTGGCGACGCCGGTGCCAGCGAAGTTATCGTGCTCCGCGCATACGGCAAGGTAGGTTCTGACCAACAAGGTTTGGTAACTGGTCTTCTCCTCCCTGACACTCCTGTTGTGGCTTGGTGGCCTGGAACAGCACCAGAGAAAGTCTCTGAATCGGCGCTAGGCAAGATTGCACAGTGTCGCATCACCGACTCTGCCGCTCAATCAGAACCGCTGCAGGCTCTCAATGATTTGTCCAGAACCTATTCACCCGGTGATGCAGACTTTGCCTGGACTCGACTAACTCTGTGGCGCACTCAACTTGCCGCGGTGCTGGACCAGCCACCGTATGAGCCCATCATTGAGGCTCATGTCACGTCCACGCCAGATTTCCCTGCAGCAAAAATGCTTGCAGCCTGGCTGCAACTCCTACTTCAAGTTCCGGTCACCTGTGACCTCACTCACACTGGATTGAACTGGCGCGGAATTCACGGCGTTCGCCTGGTGCGCAAATCTGGTGACATCGAACTCACCCGCGTTGAGCCCACAACTGCTCGCCTGAAACAACCAGATCAGCCCAATCATGACATCTCTATGCCATTGCGTAGCCTGCGTGACTGCTTGGCTGAAGAACTGCGCCGTTTGGACCCCGATGAGGTTTACGGACGTGTTGTGACTGAAGGTCTCCCCCAAATCAAAATGGTGACCACGTGAGTGAAGAAACCACGCTTGAGGCATATGCCGATAAGCAAGAACTCATAGACAACATCGACGAAATCTTCGAAGAAACAGTTAAAGATCTTCTTCAGCAACAAGAGAACGTCCACGTCGTCCTCACCGGTGGAACCGTCGGTATTGCTCTGCTAGAAAACATTGATCCCACCCACAAATTGGATTGGAAACGAATCCACCTGTGGTGGGGGGATGAACGTTTTGTCCCTGCAGGCCACCCCGACCGCAACGAGGGCCAAGCAACAGCTGCTCTGATTCACCGCTTGCCCATCCCAGCGGAGAATGTTCACCGTATGCCTGCTTCTGATGCAGGGTTAACGCTGGATGAAGCAGTGGACGCCTATGACGACGAGCTTGCACAGTTCTGGCCTGAGCTTCCTGAGTTTGACATCACGTTCTTAGGTGTAGGGCCCGATGCTCACATCGCGAGCTTGTTCCCCGGACTTGAAGGTATCGAGGTCGATGACCGCGCTGTCATCGCAGTGCGCAATTCCCCTAAACCTCCGGCAGAACGAATTAGCTTGACGCTTCCAGCGCTGAACAACTCGAAAAACGTCTGGGTTGTCGCCTCCGGTGCTGATAAAGCAGATGCCATCTATGCCGCGTTTACCTCTGAAAGCGCCTCAGAAGCGCCCGTGAGCGCCGTTGAGGGCACAGAGGAGACCGTGTTCTTCACTGATGAAGCTGCAGCTTCTCGATTGATTGACGAAGAGGAATAGTCCTAATCGTTCTCAATTAATGCAAAGAACCCCCACTCATGTGAGTGGGGGTTCTTTATCTGAAACTACTTGGTGGGCTTCACCGTTCCGCGACGAACGCGAAGCTGGTGGAGAGCGTCTTCAAGAATCTGCTCTGCCTCTTCCTCAGTGCGACGTTCCTTCACATAAGCGAGGTGAGTCTTGTAGGGCTCAAGCTTTGCCAGCTCGGGTGGGTTTTCCTTGTCGCGACCAGCTGGAAGACCAGACTGTGGGCAATCAATAATCTCTGGAATTTCTTCCTCGGGAAGATTTGCTGCGAAGTAACGAACAGTCTCGTTACCGAGCGCATCCCAGTATGAGATAGCAATACGTTCTGCATGAATACCGTGATCTTGTTCGCCCATGGGTCCCGCGCCGACGCGCGAGCCACGAATTGCACTACCGCCAGATGCCATAGTTATGCTCCCTGGAACTTAGTAATGAGGCCGAGAAGGACGATGCACGTAATCCACACCAGCCCCAAAATGATGGTCAAACGATTCAGGTTGCGTTCTGCAACGCCGGAGGATCCGAGAGTTGAGCTCATACCGCCACCAAACATGTCTGAGACACCTCCACCGCGACCCTTGTGAAGAAGGATCAGCAGAGTGAGGAGCAGGCTGGTTATAGCAAGCAGTACCTGCAAAACAATCTCGAGAATTAGCATGTGTAAAGTCTACCCGACTAAATTACGTGCTTCTGGAATCGAGCAATGCTCGAGAACTCAGCAACATCAAGGCTTGCACCACCGACGAGTGCACCATCAATGTTGGGCTGACGCATGAAACCTGCAATGTTGTTGGCCTTGACCGAACCACCGTAAAGAATACGTGTGCGCTGCGCTGCAGCTTCACCGAGAACTTCACCGAGTGCCACACGAATAGCTGCGCAGACTGCTTCCGCCTGCTCTTCGGTTGCAACCTTGCCAGTACCGATGGCCCAGACAGGCTCGTAAGCAATCACAATGTCAGCATCCTGAGAAACACCCTCGAGTGCCTTCTTCAGCTGTGCGACAGGAACAGCAGAGGGGCCGAACTCTTCGAGTTCTGCTTCAGTTTCACCAACACAGAGGACAGGAACAACACCGTGCTTGAGAGCAGCCTTGACCTTGTTGCCCACGATCTCATCAGTTTCACCGTGGTACTGGCGACGCTCAGAGTGGCCAATGATGACGTAGGAGCAGCCCAGCGCCTTGAGGAATCCCCCAGGGATCTCGCCGGTGTAGGCACCGGAGTCGTGCATGGAGACATCCTGTGCACCGTATGCGAGGTCGAGCTTGTCTGCTTCAACCAGGTTCTGCACCGAACGAATGTCGGTGAACGGTGGGAAAACCGAGACCTCAACGTCGGTGTACTTGTGTCCGGCGTCCTTGAGAGTCCATGCCAGCTTCTGAACGAATGCAATCGCCTGGAGGTGATCCAGGTTCATCTTCCAGTTACCCGCGATGAGCGGGGTACGAGTGTTTACCATCCGAGGACCTCCAGGCCAGGTAGACGCTTACCCTCGAGGAATTCGAGGCTAGCTCCACCACCGGTTGAAATGTGACCGAACTGGTCATCTGCGAAACCAAGAATGCGCACAGCTGCTGCTGAGTCACCGCCACCGACAACGCTGAGGCCGTCAACCTCGGTCAGTGCCTGAGCGATGGCGCGGGTGCCTTCGGCGAAGGCGGGAATTTCAAATACACCTGCAGGGCCATTCCAGAACACTGTCTTGGAAGCCTTGATCTGCTCGGCAAATGCTTTACCGGTCTCAGGCCCGATATCGAGTCCCATACCAGTTGCACCGAAGGAGGTGTCTTCGAGAGCATCTGCTGGAGCAACAACGTGCTCTGCGTCGGCACCAAACTTGCTGGCCATCACAATATCGGTGGGAAGAATAATTTTCACACCGCGTGCTTGGGCATCTGCGATGTAACCGCGGACAGTGTCCAGCTGGTCAACCTCGAGCAGGCTGGCACCGACCTTGTAGCCCTGTGCTGCGAGGAAGGTGAAGACCATGCCACCGCCAACGAGGATTGTGTCGACGCGAGGAAGTAGGTGAGAAATGACACCGAGTTTGTCTGAAACCTTAGAACCGCCGAGAACGACTGTGTAGGGGCGCTCAGGCTTTTCAGTCAGGCGGTCCAGAACATCGAGTTCGGTCTCGATGAGCAGACCTGCTGCGCTGGGAACCAGCTTGGCCAGGTCATAGACCGAGGCCTGCTTACGGTGTACTACACCGAATCCATCCGAGACGAGCACGTCACCGAGCTCGGCAAGCTGAGCAGCGAATGCGCCACGCTCAGCTTCGTCCTTGGAAGTCTCCCCTGGGTTGAAACGCAGGTTCTCCAGGACAGCAATCTGGCCATCAGCCAGAGCAGAAACTGTGGCCTTTGCAGAGTCCCCGACGGTGTCGGTGGCAAAAGCCACGGGCTTGCCGAGCAATTCGCCCAGGCGAATTGCAGCAGGTTCGAGGCTGTACTTAGCCTCGGGTGAACCGTCAGGACGCCCGAGGTGGCTCATCACCACAACACGGGCGCCCTGATCGAGTAGAGCGTTCAATGTTGGCAGCGACGCACGGATACGACCGTCGTCGGTGATCACGCCATCCTTCAGTGGGACGTTGAGGTCGCATCGGACCAAAACGCGCTTGCCAGCAAGCGAACCTAGTGAAGAGAGGGTGCGAAGTGCCATATTGAATTACTTTCTTTAGAGCTTGGCGCCGACGTACTCAGTCAGGTCAACAAGACGGTTGGAGTAACCCCACTCGTTGTCGTACCAGCTGGAAATCTTGACCTGGTTACCCAGAACACGCAGCAGACCAGCGTCGAAGATCGACGAGTGAGGGTCAGTCACGATATCGCTGGAGACAATCTCGTCCTCGGTGTACTTCAGTATGCCCTTGAGGTGACCTTCCGCAGCAGCCTTGAATGCAGCCTTGACCTCATCTTCGGTTACTGGCTTCTCTACCTGGATGGTGAGGTCAGTGATCGAACCGGTTGGGACGGGTACGCGAAGTGCGAAACCGTCGAGCTTGCCGTTGAGCTCGGGCAGAACCTTACCGATGGTCTTTGCAGCACCGGTGGAGGAAGGAACGATGTTGATTGCTGCAGCGCGTGCGCGGCGCAGGTCAGAGTGTGGACCATCCTGGAGGTTCTGGTCAGCGGTGTACGCGTGAACAGTTGTCATCAGACCGGTGATGATGCCGAACTCCTTGTCAAATACCTGCACGAGAGGTGCGAGACAGTTAGTGGTGCAGGATGCGTTCGAAATGACGTGATCGTTAGCCGCGTCATACTTCTCGTTGTTAACACCCATCACAAAGGTAGGGATGTCATTGCCGGTGGGAGGTGCGGAGATGAGCACCTTCTTGGCGCCAGCAGCAATGTGCTTTTCCGCGTTTGCGCGGTCAGTGAAGCGACCAGTGGATTCAATGACGATGTCAACACCCAGCTTGCCCCAGCCGAGGTCTGCGGGGTCGCGCTCTGCGAGAACCTTGATCTTTTTGCCGTTGACGATGATGTTCTCGGCGTCGTGAGAAACTTCAGCGTCCAGGCGACCAGTTACCGAGTCATACTTCAGCAGGTGTGCAAGCACCTTGGTGTCGGTGAGGTCGTTGACAGCAACAATTTCGATGTCTGCGCCCTGTGCGAGTGCAGCACGGAAATAGTTACGTCCGATACGGCCGAAACCGTTGATTCCAACTTTGACAGTCACTTCGTCTCCAAGTGATGTTAGGGAGCGTGATGCTCCAAGGGTGGTGAGGGTGGAGGGAGGGTATTTCTAGGAAAAATTAGTAGAAACGGGCGCCCTAAATACTTCGAGGACGCCCGTTGTCAACTACTAAGAGAATAGCAGGACGCTGGATGCGCCCTTGCGTGCGGCTTCAAAACGCGCCGAAACATCTGCCCAGTTGATGATGTTCCAGAACGCTGTGACGTAGTCGCCCTTCACGTTCTTGTAATCCAGGTAGAAGGCGTGCTCCCACATGTCGAGCATCAGCAGAGGAATGGTTCCAGCTGCGATGTTGCCCTGCTGGTCGTACAGCTGCTCAATGATGAGGTTTTTGCCCAGTGCATCCCAAGCCAAGAATGCCCAGCCTGAGCCCTGGAGGCCAAGTGCTACGGCGTTGAACTGCGCCTTGAACGCATCGAATGAGCCAAAATACTCATCAATAGCAGCAGCGAGTTCGCCTGTGGGGCGCTCTTCAGAACCTGGGGTGAGGTTCTTCCAGAAAATGGAGTGGTTAGTGTGACCACCCAAGTGGAATGCGAGGTCCTTCTGGAGCTTGTTGATGTTGGCGAAGTCGTTCTTCTCACGAGCTTCTGCAAGCTTTTCTAGTGCAGTGTTTGCGCCGTCAACGTAGGCTTTGTGATGCTTGCTGTGGTGCAGCTCCATGATTGTTGCACTGATGTGTGGTGCGAGAGCTGAATAGTCGTAATCCAGTTCGGGCAGTGTGTAGTTAGCCACAGGTGTTCTCCTTAGAACGTGAGGTGGGGGTTTTACTAGTGTTAACCGTCTCGGCAACTATTTTATTGCCGATGAGGAAAGTTATTTCGGGGAATTTAGGCGTCAATATCTTCAGGAACAGCAGATTCAGTTCCGGGTACGCCCAACTCTTGTGCTCGCTTGTCAGCCATGGCCAATAGTCGACGAATACGTCCGGCAACAGCATCCTTTGTCATGGGTGGGTCTGCGTGGTGACCTAGCTCATCCAAACTTGCATCACGGAAGTTCAAGCGAAGTTCACCGGCATATTTGAGGTGTTCAGGGATATCCTCACCAAGCAGCTCCAATGCACGCTCCACGCGAGCGCAGGCGGCAACGGCTGCCTGCGCTGAGCGGCGCAGGTTCGCGTCATCAAAGTTGACGAGGCGGTTTGCTGTGGCACGCACCTCGCGACGCTGACGCAACTCTTCCCAGTTCTTGACTGTTTCGGTCGCACCCATGATGGTGAGCACAGACGAGATTGCCTCATCTTCGCGAATGACCACACGGTGCACTCCGCGGACTTCACGAGCTTTGGCAGCAAACTGAAGACGGTTGGCCGCCCCCACGAGGGCCATGGCGGACTCATTCGTAGGGCAGACGATTTCTAGTGCAGCGGAACGACCTGGGTCGGTGAGAGATCCGGCCGCAAGGAAAGCTCCACGCCAAATCGCGGAAAGATCTTCCAAGTTGCCTGTGGTGAGCTTGTTTGGAAGACCACGAATGGGGCGTCGACGGGCATCGAGCAAACCTGTTTGACGAGCAAGTGTTTCCCCATCAAGCACGCGAACAAGGTAGCTGGGTGCATTCTTTCCACCAGAGCTAGGGGTGAGGCGCCCCTCGGAGCGGACACCATAAATTTCAGCCAAATCCTTGCGAACACGTGTAGCTAGCTCTTGAGAATCCAACTCAGCCTCGACAGCGATTCGTCCTGAGATGGTGTGCAAGCCCCCAGCAAAACGCAGGATTGTCGCCAATTCTGCAGTGCGAACACTGGTCTTCCCAGCGCCCACAGTGATGAGTTCTTGTTTGACGTTCTCAGTTAAGCCCATGTCCCCTAATTCCTTTGTGTTACTCAAAATCGCGTAATGGTGATTGCCGCTATTCGCGGCCAAAGTCTCGGTGTTTGACCCGCACAACAACCCCGGGAAGCTTCTCGAGATGCTTGGCGAGCTCTTCGGTCAACGCGACCGAACGGTGCTTGCCACCTGTACAGCCAATAGCGATCGTGGCGTGGCGTTTGTTCTCTCGCTGATAGCCCGCCAATACAGGAGCTAAGGCCGCTGCATAGGTTTCAACGAACTCGCGTGCGCCAGGCTGACTCAAGACATAGTCCGAGACGTCCTTATCCATGCCGGTATTTCCCCGTAGCTCAGGAATCCAGAACGGATTAGGCAAGAATCTGCCATCCGCAATGAGATCAGCATCAGATGGGGTTCCGTATTTGAACCCGAAACTCATCAGATTCACTCGAACGCCGGCGGTTTCTTCTTGAGCAAACTGTTCAGTGATGAGGGTGGAGAGCTGGTGAATGTTTAAATCGCTGGTGTCTATGACGATGTCGCTGAACTCACGCAATGCTGTCATCCGGGAACGCTCAGCTGTGATGCCATCAATGATGGTGCCATCACCCTGCAGAGGGTGTGGCCGACGCACAGACTCAAAACGACGGACCAAAGACGCATCGGTAGCGTCCAGGAATAAAACTCGAACAACGGTAGCTGCCGGCATGGACTGAATGATTTCTTGCAGATTTTCGAAGAAATCACGACCGCGGACATCCACCACGGCAGCAATCTTAGGAAGGTTTTCACCAGCTTTATCTGCGAGTTCAACCAGGGGGCGGAGCATCTGCGGGGGCAAGTTATCGACGACGTACCAATCAAGGTCTTCAAGGGCATTTGCCACAGTCGAACGACCTGCGCCAGACATTCCGGTGACGATGAGAACTTCCTGCTTATTGCGGGATAGTTCAGGCATGATCACTTCCTTGATTTACGGGGCGTGTTACGGCGTGTCGTACCAGACTAGCCATAAGCGACACGCCGGGAAACTTTGAAGCCTCAAACCTTGGGGCAGAAGTTGAAGGTTAGCCTGCTGCCAGTATGTCAAGCGCATGCTGAAGATCTGTGGGATACGGTGAAACAAACTCGACGTATTGCCCCGTTGAGGGGTGAGTAAAGCCAAGTTTGTGGGCATGCAACCATTGCCTACTCAGCCCTAAACGTGAGCTGAGAGTGGGATCTGCCCCATATAACGCATCCCCCACACACGGATGCCGTTGTGCTGCCATGTGAACTCTAATTTGATGGGTTCGGCCGGTTTCGAGTTTGATTTCCAAGAGAGAGGCAAAAGGAAACGCTTCCAAAGTTGTGTAATGGGTCACTGCATGTTTGCCATCACTGGTGACCGCAAACTTCCAGTCGGAGCGGGGGTGGCGTCCGATTGGCGCATCGATGGTTCCCGCCAACGGGTCTGGATGCCCCTGCACAACGGCGTGATAGATCTTGTTGACTTCTCGGTCATGAAAAGCATGTTTGAGCGCGCTGTAGGCCTTTTCACTTTTAGCAACAACCATCAAACCTGAAGTACCGACATCGAGGCGATGGACAATTCCTGCTCGTTCAGCAGCCCCAGAGGTGGAAATGGTGAAACCTGAGGCGGCAAGAGCGCCCAGGACTGTTGGTCCATCCCAGCTAGCAGCGGGGTGTGCGGCAACTCCGACAGGCTTATCCACGACAACAATGTCGTCATCGTCATAGACGATGGAGAAGTCAGGAACCATCATGGGGACTATTTCAGGTCCACGTTTTTCTTCCCACGAGACAGTCAAAGTGGCCTCTGCGCGAAGCTTGTCCGATTTACCCAGAGTGACGCCGTTTTGCTCTACTCCGCCAGCTTCTGCGATTTCTGCCGCTTGAGTTCGTGAGAAACCAAAGAGTCTGGCAAGACCTGCATCGACCCGTACACCATCAAGCCCGTTTGGAACTGGTGTGGACCTAGTTTCCACCAGCTCCACCTGCTCCGCCGTCGCCAAGGCCACCCTGGCCAGTTAGGCCACCCTGCAATGTGACAGTGGGGTTTGAACCTATGGGTGTCTCGTTTGTGTTCTTTTTCCGAGCATCCCGAGTTCCATCAATGTGAATTCCAGAGAAAGTGAGGATAACGAGCAAACACATGCTGGAAACGATGGCAATGTCTGCGATGTTATAAATCGCAGGCATCATCCAGGGTGTGTAAATAAAGTCGATAACGAGGCCGTGCCCGAATTCGACCACACCTTCGGCATTTTGTTGGGTTAGCCGGTCAGTCAGGTTGCCGAGAGTGCCACCCAATAAAAGACCAAATACGACTGCCCACGCAATAGAGCGAATTTTGCGCGCGAACACAATAATGACAATCGTGACAATGGCGGCAAGGATGGAAAAAATCCAGGTACTGCCCGACGCAATCGAGAAAGCCGCCCCGGGGTTTCTCACAAAGTAAAACTGAAGGAAATCTCCCAGAACAGGGTTGCTCACGCCTTCAGGCAGGGTGTTTTTGACCCAAAACTTACTCAGTTGATCCGCAAGGTAGACAACTACGGCGCAGACGCCCAGCAGGGTCAGAACAGCCCACACGGGCCGCTTAACCGCCACGATTAGTTCTTGGGAGTGGTTCCAGCAGTGTTGAGCTCATCAAGCTCCACCAGCTGGTTGGAGATGTAGCTGCGCAGCTTCTCGCGATATTCCTTTTCGAAGCTGGAAAGCTCTGCGATTTCACCCTTGAGCTTGGACTTGTCTGCCTCGAGAGCAGAAAGTTGCGACTTGACGGTGGCTTCTGCTTCTGAAACCAGGCGAGTTGCAGTCTCATGACCCTCGGCAATGAGTGCGTCACGCTTTTCCACACCCTCGCGCACGTGCTCTTCGTGCAGACGACGAGCAAGGGTCAAGAGGTCATTAGCGCTTGCTGTAGCGCTGGAGTCATCGACAACAACGGGGGCAGGGGTTGCAACCGGCTTTGCTGGCGCAGCGGATTCTCCGCCTTCGAGACGAGCTTCTGCTGCCTCGAGCTTGGAACGTAGGTCTTCGTTCTCAGCACCCAAGCGGCGCAATTCAACGACGATTTCATCAAGAAAATCGTCAACCTCGTCCTGGTCATATCCTTCACGGAACTTGGTCTGTTGAAAGCGCTTGTTTACTACGTCTTCTGGCAGTAATGCCATGGGGTGCCATCCTCTTAGTGAGAGCTACAAAAAATGGTTATCTCAGGTGATAACTCACTAACGCTATCAAAATACTTAACAGCGATGGAATCAGAAAGAAAAATTACCTGATTTTCCTAGAGAATCATCAGATACTCGGCGATGTACATCGCAACAATCGCCGCCAGCATGACGACTGTCCATCCAAAATCAAGGGCAATCGCTCCAAAGCTCACAGGTTTTACCCATCGGCGAACCAGATTCATGGGGGGATCAGTGAGTGTGTAAATCACGCCGCTGAGAACCAGCACGAACGAGGGAGGTCGCCATCCTGGCTTGAAGGCTCGAATGAAGTCGAGAATCAATCGTCCCCACATGGCAAAAACAAACACCAAGAGGGCGTAATACAGGACTAATCCAACGAGACCAATAACGGACATCTCAACTCCTCAGCCACGCCGGTGGCGTGAGCTTATTCGCCGAAGAAAGTGGTGTCTACTTCAGCAGTTTCTGCTGCTGCATCACCTGACACGGCAACGTGTGCGGGTGAGAGCAGGAATACCTTGCTGGTAACACGTTCAATCTTGCCGTAAAGACCCTGAGAAAGACCTGAAGCAAAATCGATCAAACGACGAGCATCAGTTTCAGTCATCTGCGAGAGGTTCATGATGACAGGAACACCTTCACGGAAGTTTTCAGCGATGACCTTGGCATCGGAGTACTGCTTGGGGTGTACGGTGACAATTTCATTCATGTCGCTAGCTGCCTGGTTCTTTGCGGTGTTACGGCGAAGGGGGGTTACCTGTGCACGACCAGCGGAGACAGGAGCTACCTGAGGTGCTGCAGCGTAGGCAGGTGCATCGTAGGTCGTCTCCTCATCAGCGAGACCGAGATAGACCATGGTCTTCTTGAGTGGATTGGCCATTGAGTTACCTCCAGGTAATAAAA
Organism: Aurantimicrobium minutum; assembly: GCF_002355535.1. NCBI lineage: Bacteria > Bacillati > Actinomycetota > Actinomycetes > Micrococcales > Microbacteriaceae > Aurantimicrobium > Aurantimicrobium minutum. Next base: position 412,508 of record NZ_AP017457.1, on the reverse strand, counting down.
AATCGTCTAATTGAGATTAACCGGCAACAGGCCTGTTCCCGGTGATTGCCGAACCTATGCGAAGGTGTGTCGCACCTTCGGCAATTGCCGCGGCATAGTCATGTGACATCCCTGCTGAGATGAAGTTGGCTTGCGGGATAACCGTTTGCACGCGTTCAGAGGCGGCTTTCACCCGAGCAAAAGCAACGCGAGGTTCTTCGTCCAATGGAGCAACAGCCATTACTCCCAATAGGTTAAGGCTGGGTTGAGCTGCAACCAGTTCAGCAAGTTCAACCACATCTGCGGGTTGAACTCCCCCACGGCCAGGGTCTTGGGTGAGGTTGAGCTGAACGAAGCAGTCCAAAATCTCAACGGCATTGTTTTCTGGAAGTCCTTCAGGAGTCATTGCAGCGTTCGCCAAAGCATTAACCAAGCTTGGACGATCAACTGAATGGAGAACCTGAGCATATTTGCGCACAGCACGTGCTTTGTTTGATTGAAGCTGGCCTATAAAGTGCCAAGTGAGATCCAAATGTGCAAGTTCAGCCGCTTTAGCTTCAGCTTCTTGGTGCCTGTTTTCTCCGACGTTGCGCACACCAAGGTCATAGAGATCGCGCACTAACTGCGCAGGATGAAACTTCGTCACCACAATCGTGGTGATGTCATAAATATTGCGCCCTGCTGCGCGTGCAGCATCAGCAATGCCCTCGTTGACGAGCGCTACACGTTCGCCAAGCGTCGTATCCACTACTTCAGGAAGTCGGGGATGTCGAGGTCGTCATCCTCATCGACGTAGGAAGGGGTGACGCTCACGTGACTGGTTGTTGCAGGAGTCGTCATAACTGCGGCGAGTTCGTCATCTGCAAAGACACCAGTTGTTGAGGAAACAATCGGAGTCTCTGCGTAGATGCTTTCACCTGCAGGGAGGACTGATCCAGTGTCCGTCGAGGTGAATGCACGACGAGGCATTGGCTTGTGGGTGGGTTCGCCACCATCAAAACCAGCGGCGATAACCGTGACACGAACTTCGTCACCGAGGGTGTCGTCAATGACAGCACCGAAGATGATGTTCGCCTCAGGGTGTACGGCTTCGCCGACCAGTGCAGCAGCGTCATTGATCTCGAAGAGACCAAGGTTGGATCCACCCTGAATGGACAGAAGCACACCACGCGCTCCTTCAATGCTGGCCTCAAGCAGGGGTGAGGCTACGGCCAGCTCGGCTGCCTTGATCGCGCGGTCTGCACCGCGTGAGGAGCCGATTCCCATCAGGGCAGATCCAGCGCCCTGCATTACCGACTTCACGTCTGCGAAGTCGAGGTTGATGAGACCTGGAGTGGTGATGAGGTCTGTAATTCCTTGGACACCAGCAAGCAAAACCTGGTCTGCTGTGGCGAAAGCTTCTTGTACGGAGATGCTGCGGTCGCTGATTTCGAGGAGGCGATCGTTGGGAACAACAATGAGAGTGTCAACCTCGGCGCGCAGAGCAGCAACACCGGTGTCTGCCTGAGCCGCGCGACGCTTACCTTCGAAACCGAATGGCTTGGTCACAACACCAATGGTCAGGGCACCAATGGACTTGGCAATCTTGGCGACAACTGGAGCAGCACCTGTTCCAGTTCCACCACCCTCACCTGCGGTGACGAAAACCATGTCAGCACCGGCCAGTGCTTCCTCAATTTCTTCGGCGTGATCTTCGGCGGCTTTGCGGCCAACTTCGGGGTCAGCACCTGCGCCGAGGCCACGGGTCAGTTCTCGACCAATGTCGAGTTTGACGTCAGCTTCGCTGAGGAGAAGGGCTTGAGCATCGGTGTTGACAGCGATGAATTCAACACCCTTGAGGCCAAGCTCAATCATGCGGTTTACTGCGTTGACACCGCCACCACCGACGCCGACCACCTTGATGACGGCGAGGTAATTCTGATTCATTGACACGTTATGGCCTCCGCTAGAACCCTAAAGTTCAAGTCGAACCTTAAAGTTATGCTCAGTATGCATTTCTTGATTTGAGAGTAGGTCGAAGCACTCCACTCCCTAGTGCGACACGCCTAGAGAGTCTCAGATAAGAGAAAAGTTTTAACGCACAACCGCTGTCTTGGGTGAGGAAACGTCATACTCACTGACAGAGCCAACTGGATTCAGCGTCAAAAGCTGAGAGAGAACTCGGTTCTTCATCGCCGCGTTTTCAGGACCACCCCAGAAGACGCGGGCTCCCCCGGTCAAAATGAGTGTGACATCATCCGTGGTGTTAGCAATGACCTCGTCAAGCTGGCCAGCTAATCCTGCTGGCAAAGAATTAATCACATCGATAGCCGCGGCGAAACCCTTGGATCGCGCGGAGTCACCTTCCACCGTGAACAGTGGCAAGCCAGGAACGCGCTCAGGGGTTTCCTCGATGACCACCCCCGCAGGGTCGACCATGATGAAACCATTAGGCGAGGGCAGGTACCCAACAGGGGCTCGTTCAACAACTTTCACCACCAGGGTGTGTGGTGGCACAGCAACTGTGGAGTAGCTCTTGACCAGGGGTTGCGCCTCGACCGCCTTGCGCACGGCACCCATATCTACCAAAGGCAGTGGCTTGTTGAGCTCCGGCTGGAGCGAGGCAATGATTTGATCGGCAGGAACCCTGGTTGCCCCCTCCACCACAATATTTTGGAGCGCCAGGATGGGGGTAAACATCCCCACGCCCACAAAGATCAAGATGGCGACGAAAGAACCAGCGATGGAAGCCCACACAATCCGTCGACGACGTAGGTGGGCAGTAAAGCGTCGAACTTCGTCACGTTCAAAAGCTTTGCGAGCCTTAACAGCTTCCTTGAGCTTTCGCTTAGCCTCGAGCGCTTCTTGCTGTGAGGCCGTCAGTTTGCGTGCGGCTTTCGTAGGGCGTGAGGCGGAGGTATCTGATTGTGCAGAGTTGGATTTCGGCCGCGGAGGTGCACCAACGGGCCTGAGCGTGCCCTGAACGCGACTGCCGGTTGGCGCTGAAGCTGCTGGGGCAGGAGCTCGTGTGCCGCTGCGCGATTGCGAGGCAGCTGAAGACTTTTTTTGTTTTTTGAGATCGGCCTTGTTCTGCTTGCGTTCAGCGCGAGAAGGTCGTGCCGAAGTACCTTGTTGTGCACGGGTAGGCGGTTGAGGCTTCACTGGCTGCGGTGCAGCTTGTGAACTGTGCTGAGGCCGAGACTGAGGTGTCCCTGGCGGTCCTTGTGGCCGTTTCATGAGCTAGCTCGTAGCTTCGAGTGAAGCCAAAATCTGAGGAATGATGCGGTACACATCACCACACCCCAACGTGATGACGTAGTCACCAGGTCGCGCGATGCGGGCAATGTGATCAGCTGCTTCCTGCCAATCGGCGATAAAAGCAACTTTGCTTTGGTCTGAGAATTTTTCTGAAACGAGAGCTCCCGTGACGCCCGGCACTGGATCTTCACGCGCCCCGTAAACATCAAGAACCACGGTGAGGTCAGCATCTGCTTCGAGGGTCTGGGCAAACTCTCCACAAAAATGTTGAGTGCGGCTATAGAGGTGCGGTTGATGCACCGCAATCACACGACCTTCACCGACAACAGTTCGCGCAGCTGTGAGAACCGCATTCACCTCCGTGTGGTGGTGAGCATAGTCGTCATACACGCTCACTCCCCTGCGCACACCGTGGAGCTCAAAACGACGTTCGGTGCCCCCAAATTCAGAGATTCCGGCCAGAGAAGACGCAGGGTCAAAACCCAAACCGACGAGGGTTGCAAAAGCACCTGCCGCGTTGATGGCATTATGGCGACCTGGAACCTTGAGCTGAGTGGTGTATTTGGTTCCCAAGTACTCAACAGTGAATGTCACGCCACCGGTGGTGGTATCAATGTGTGCCAGTCGAACATCGGCCGAAGCGGCCTCTCCGAAGGTCATTACATCAGGGCCTGAAATCTTGCTCCCCACGCGAACAGCTCCTGGGTCATCGCTCGAGATGACAACCAGCTCACGCGCTGCAGAAGCAAAGTCAACAAACGCCTGATCAAAAGCTTCAAGAGATCCGTAATGATCCAGGTGATCTGCATCAACATTGGTAATCAATGCCACAGCAGTGTCATAGAGCAAGAAGGAGCCATCCGACTCGTCTGCCTCAATGACGAAAAGCTCCCCCTCACCATAGGCAGAGCTCAAACCATAAGACTGAACTACTCCGCCATTGACGAAACTGGGGTCTGCGCCTAACTCACGCAAACCGGTCACAATCATTCCCGTTGACGTGGTTTTTCCGTGGGCTCCCGCAACGGAGACCAATCTGGATCCGCGAGTAAGCCATTCCAGCGCCTGCGAACGGTGCAGGATAGTGAGGCCTCGTTCTTGCGCCAGAACATACTCAGGGTTGTCTTGCCACAACGCGCCAGTGACAACCAAAGTTTGTGCATCGCCGAGGTTGGCTGCATCGTGGCCAATGTGGACCTCAACCCCTAGTTCACGCAGTGCCTGAATATTTGAGGAATCCCTCACATCAGAGCCAGTTACCATAATGCCGTTAGCCAGAAAGAGACGAGCAATGCCGCTCATCCCAGAACCACCGATGCCCACCATGTGCACGGTCCCCAAATCTTCTGGGGCGACAACAGTGGAGTCTGGCTTAATCACGGGGCACTCTTTCGATCACACACGCGAAAAACGCGCTGACTACCGTTATAACGCAGAAAGCTGGGCCTAAGCCGATGACAGGGCGGCATCGATGAGATTGATCATGCGTGCAGTCCCGTCTCGCAAACCCACGCGGGCAGAAGCCTCAGCCATCTGCTCTAAACGTGCTTCATCCCGCATCAAGGGCACAAGGTTCTGCGTTATCCACTCTGGAGTGAATTTCTCATCCTCAACGAGAATTCCCCCACCTGCGCGAACGACACCTGCGGCGTTAAACTTTTGCTCTCCATTGCCAACGGGATAAGGCACATACACCGCTGGTATGCCCAAGGCAGAGAGTTCAGAGACAGTTGCAGAACCGGCCCGAGAAACCACAAGTTGCGCTGCGGCTAGGGCAAGATCCATTCGATCGCAGTAGTCCACAACGACATAACTAGGAATCTGTGGCAGAGCCTCAGGCTTGTTTTGGCCAACAATGTGGAGCACCTGATAGCCCGCATCAATGAGCTGCTGAGCAGAGGCGGCAATGGAAGTGTTGATAGACCTCGCCCCCAGTGAACCACTGGTGACAACCAGCACAGGACGGTGTTGCTCTAAGCCAAAATAAGCGAGTGCTGCCTGCCGCTGAGCTGGAATATCTAACGTCTCAATTTCCTTACGCAAAGGAGTCCCCACCGTCACAGCATGAGGCAGTGGAGTTCCCTCAAAGGTCACGCCTACAAAGCGAGTGGACCTGGCACCCCAACGGTTGGCCAGACCCGGCTTGGCATTTGCTTCATGAATGACGTAGGGGGTGTGAGTCTTTTTCGCTGCAGCATACGCAGGAGCGGCGGCATAGCCTCCCACCCCAATAACAACATCAACCTTGCGCTGGGCAATCAGCTCAACGACTGTGGCAACAGCTTTGGGCCAGCCGGCAAGAAATATCCGAGAACTCGAGAGGAAATGACGAGCACGTGGAAAAGGGATTCGTGGAATCGTAATAAGTTCATATCCTCGAGCTGGAACGAGCTGTGCTTCTAGGCCCTCTGCCGTCCCCACACAGATGATGATGGCCTCTGGCTCACGAGCTCTGAGCGCATCAGCGATAGCGAGCATGGGGTTGACATGCCCTGCAGTCCCGCCACCAGCTAGAAGATACGTGGTCATCGGCGGCGGCCCAGTGGCTTCTTGATGGGCTTTTCTTCCCGGGTAAACGATAAGACAACACCGATGGCAAGCAACGTCATGACCAAAGCAGAACCGCCCGAACTGAGCAAAGGAAGCGGTACTCCCAGAACCGGAAGCAGTCCCACAACAACACCAATGTTGACGAATGCCTGGCCAACAATCCAGATCATAATTCCGCCGGTAGTGATTCGAACAAGTGGGTCTTTCGCACTGCGAATAATGCGTGTGAATGTCACTGCCATCACAACAAACAACACGATGATGAGCAAAGCACCAATAAGCCCCAGTTCTTCACCGATGATGGCAAAAATGTAGTCATTATCTGCCGCAGGTAGCCACGACCATTTTGCTTTGGACTGGCCAAGGCCCACGCCAAAAATTCCGCCGTTAGCCAGAGCCCATTTACCGTGCAAGGGCTGCCAGCAGGCATTGGTGTAATCCGTGCAGTTCTCACTCAGAAAGGACATGATTCGGTTCATTCGGTTAGGGCTCGTGACAACGTAAAACGCCACCACAGCAGACACCGCAACTGTTGGGAGGACAATTACCCGATCCGCCACCCCCGAGAAGGCAATACACCCCATGATGATGGCGAAGATGATGATTGTGGTTCCCAAGTCACCGCCGAGCAAAACAAAGAATGCAACGCCATATACCGGGAAAATCGAGAGGAAGATACGGAAACTGTAGGGTCCCACTCGGTTGATGATTTCTGGAAGATTGACGCCCAGCCATATCGCAACGGTGAGTTTGATGAATTCTGAGGGCTGAACCTGAATACCGATATCAACCCAGTTACGGTTACCACCAGATTCAACACCCAGTGGCGTGAACACAAGTAGTTGAAGAGCACCAGAAGCAATAAGAGCTAACAAGGCCCATTTGCGATAGATCTCCAGAGGGAATCTACTCACAAACAGCATCAAAGGTATGGCGATGATTGCTGAACCAGCTTGTTTGAAAAAGCTGACGAAGAACCCACCGTCGGTCAAGAACGAATCAACCGCTGATGCCGAGAGCACCATGATCAAACCGATAAGAACCGTCAGCAGTGTCACACCGGCAAGCCAATAAAAGTTCGGAGACTCGGCTCTGAATTGTTGACCTAGGTTGAAGCGTGTGGCCAACAGGCCTTTGGCCGCAGGCGCAGACTGCGTCGGGGCCTGCCGTGGTCGAACAGGAGCAGATGCAGGCCTTCGGCCTTGAGGGTTAGTGCGAGGCGGATTCGCCATCCGCCTCACCTCCCAGGTTTGCTTTCACGGCCTCGGCGAACATTCGTCCCCGTTCGGCATAATCCGTAAATTGGTCCATCGAAGCTGCAGCAGGAGCCAAAAGGACAACATCACCCGATTGTGCAAGTTCTGCGGCTAAGGTCACAGCCGTAACCATGACATCACTAGTGTCCGCTGACTCCACCTCGCGAACGCTCACCCCGGGCGCGTGTCGCTCGAATGCTGAGATAACCTCAGATCGGTCAACCCCAATAACAACCGCACCGCGCAAGCGATCAGCATGTTGAGCCACAAGCTCATCTATATTGACGCCTTTGAGCAATCCACCAACAATCCAGACAATGGAGTTATTTGCCGCCAGCGATGCCGAAGCCGCGTGAGGATTAGTTGCTTTGGAATCATCAATCCAGGTAATGCCGTCTTGGACGGCAACAACTTCAATCCGGTGAGCATCCAGACGAAAGTTCTTGAGAGCTTCTGAAATAGCTTCAACAGGGACGCCGAAAGACCTTGCTAAGGCACTGGCAGCTAAGACGTTGGCCACAATGTGTGGCGAGCCCAAACCACGCTCTTCAAGCTCTGAGACGGTAGTGATTTCTAATGCCGTGTTGTGTCGTTCATCTAAGAATGCTCGGTCGCACAAAATTCCATCCACGATGCCAAAATCACTGCGGCCTGGTGCTCCGAGATCGAAACCGATAGCCCGAGCGCCCTCTTGAACATCTGCGTTTTCAACCATGCGCTCGGTCTGACGGTCTGCTTTGTTATAAACACAGGCAACCTGTGTTCCCTCAAAGATGCGAGCTTTAGCAGCAACATAGGCTTCTAGCGAGCCATGCCAATCTAAATGATCGTCAGCGATGTTCAATACTGCAGCGGCATAAGGGTGGACGTTTTGCAACCAGTGAAGTTGATAACTGGAAAGCTCAACAACGAAGACGTCAAAACCTTGTGGGTCCCGGACGGCATCCAGAACCGGAACACCAATATTGCCGCAGGGAGCAACGCGATATCCGGCTGTGGCCAGCATGGCGGCAGTGAGTTGGACGGTCGTCGTTTTTCCGTTGGTTCCGGTAACCGCAATCCATGGTGCCGGAGTGCCAACTTTGTCCCTGACGCGCCACGCTAATTCGATATCTCCCCAGATAGGGATGTTTCGAGCAGTGGCCCACTGCAAAATTGGGTGGTCTGGATGATACCCAGGCGAGACCACAATAAGCTCGGGAGCAAACTCACTGAGCTCACTTGGAATAGCACCATCGACAGGCTCATGGACAAACGTTCCGCCGATAACTTCAAGCATTTTCAGGCGAAGTTCATCAGCTTGTTGTGCACTAACCACCACATGAGCACCCAGCTCAGACAGTGTGTCAGCAACAGAAAAACCAGTCACACCCAAGCCCAAAACAGCCACGCGCAGTCCAGCCCAGTTGGCGTGCCAGCTTGTGAGCTGAGAAAGATCTCGTTGTTCAGACATCACAAAAGGCTTTATTGGGTCAACCACTCGAGGTAGAACATACCAACCCCAGTAATCACAAACAGAGCTGAAATAATCCAGAACCGAACGACGACGGTAACTTCAGGCCAGCCCTTGAGCTCAAAGTGATGATGGATGGGCGACATCAAGAAGATGCGCTTTCCCCTGGTGAGCTTGAAGTATCCCCTTTGGACAATCACTGAGCCTGTGTCAATGACAAAAAGACCAGCAAGGATAACCAAAAGGAGTTCGGTTTGGCTGAGGATAGCCAAAGCGGCCAATGCGCCACCCAGTGCCATAGACCCGGTGTCTCCGAGGAAGATTTGTGCGGGAGAGGTGTTCCACCAAAGGAATCCGATCAACCCTCCAACAATGGCCGCTGCGACAATGGCCAAGTCCAGAGGATCACGGACGTCGTAACACTTATAAGCGACCTGAGGGTCAAGTCGCGAGGAGAAACATGACTGGTTTTGCTGCCAGAAGTTCATGATGACGAAGGAACCAATTGTGAAGATGGAAGCTCCGGTAGCTAATCCATCCAAACCATCTGTGAGGTTCACAGCATTAGATGTGCTGGTCACGATCAAAATGATCCAGACCAAGAAGGCAAACAAACCTAGGCCAGCACCCAGCGCAGCAAAATCAAGATTGGTATCGCGAATAAAAGAGATACTCATGGATGCTGGTGTGATGCCATTTTCGTCAGGGAAATTAATGGCAAGCAGGGCAAAAATGACTGCAACGATAACTTGGCCCACCACTTTAGGCCAGCCGCTCAAACCAAGTGAGCGACGCTTGTGAGTTTTGATGAAGTCATCAATAAAACCGACAAGACCCAAACCTGTCATGAGAAACAGAACCAAAATGGCGGGTAGCTCAACACTGTGACCGGTGAGAGGTGTTGCTATGAAGTACGAAACAAGAACACCAACGATGACGACAATGCCACCCATCGTGGGGGTTCCCTTTTTGGCGTGGTGTGCATCCGGGCCACCATCGCTAATGAACTGGCCCCAGCCAATTCTGCGAAACAACCGAATGAACACCGGCGTCATGAGCAGGGTGAAGATGAGAGAGAGTGCGCCGGCTAGAAGTAGGGTACTCACGCGTAGGCCTCTCCTAGTCGATCTCCTAAGAACCGGAGCTTCGCCGAGTTAGACGATTTCACCAGAACTATGTCTCCTGCGCGAAGCAGGCTCGATAGGTAATCGTAGGCCTCATCAGGGGTTGAGAAGAACTTCGACTCACCATCCCACGAACCCTCGTTGATGGCAGAAATATGAAGTCGGCGTGCCCCATCACCGACAACGATGAGTTGATCGATGCCTAAACGAACAATGAGCAGGGCAAGTTTGTCCTGCTCTTCGCCGGAAAACTCGCCAAGTTCTGCCATTTCACCCAGCACAGCAATGGTGCGGTTGTCATCTGTCGCGATCTGTCGCAAGGTCTTTATCGCTGCTGCCATGGAGTCTGGGCTGGCGTTATAGGCATCGTTAATGATGACAACGTCATCATTGCCTAGAACTTGCATTCTCCAACGTTCAGCTTGCGTTACTGACTCGAGGCTGGTCGCGATGTAATCCAGGGAGAACCCTAATTCCACTCCAACAGCAGCTGCCGCTGCCGCATTCATGACGTGGTGCTCTCCCAAGACAGAAAATGCAACATGAGAACGTTCTCCCGAACTCAGACACAGATCGAACTGCGTGCCTTGCATACTCGAAGTCACATTCTCCACGCGGACGGTGGCATCTGCGGCATAACCAAATGTTCGCATTGCTCCCGGGGCGGCAGAGGCCATTGACATCACGCGGTGGTCATCAGCATTCAATATTGCGACGCCCTGAGGCCCCAATGCTTCTAAGATTTCTCGTTTGGCAACAACAGTGGTCTCTACACCGCCAAATTCTCCTGCGTGTGCAAGCCCAATCATCAGGACAACGCTGATATCAGGTTGCACCATATCTGTCAGCAGCTTGATGTTACCTGGACCACTGGCTCCCATCTCAAGGATGAGGAACTCAGTGTCTTCGCGCACCTGCAACATCGTGATGGGTGCGCCCACTTCATTGTTGAAGGATGCGCGCGGAAAAACGGTCTGACCTTTGCCGCTACACATGGCTGCAACAAGATTCTTCGTGGTGGTTTTTCCGTTAGAACCCGTTATGGCAACAACTTTGAGTTTGCCCAGGGAACGAACGCGGGCAACCACCTCACGAGCAAGTGCACCCAGTGCGACTACGGCGTTGCTAACAACAATCTGAGGAATAGAAACCTCAACGGTGTGCTCTACGATTGCCAAGCTGGCACCGTTTTCGAGTGCAGCCGCAACGAAGAGGTGCCCGTCTGTCTCTTCCCCGGGCTTAGCAATAAAGATGTCACCAGGAGTTATCAAGCGAGAGTCTGTGTCGGCCACACCACTGATAACAGTATTTTCAGTAGCGCCAGAGTCTCCCAGGTAAAGCTCACCGTCAATAGCGAGTGCTATGTCAGCAAGGGTGAGTTCAATCATGTTCTTATTCTGGTGCTTAGAAGCGCACAGCAAGCGCAGGAGATGCAGAAGTTGAAGGTTGAATTCGATATTCCTTGATGACCTGAGCCATCACGTCTCGAAATACCGGTGGGGACGCCATGAATGTGTTTCCATCTGGATAAGCAATCACTACGTAGACAACGTATTGCGGATCATCGGCGGGAATAAGACCCGCGTTGGAGACGATGTATTTCTCGCCATATTTTCCACTGCCGTCAGACTGCTGTGCTGTACCCGTCTTGAGGGCGCTGCGATAGCCCGGAATTTGCACCACGGAGGTGAGGGCGCCCTGGGTGACCACGTTTTCCAACATGTCTACAGTGGTGCGGGCTGCTTCAGGTGAGACAACCTGTGTTCCCTTTGATTGCTCAGGCTTGACCACGGTTCCATTTGCTTTGACGCACTCTTCGACAAGTGAAGCAGGTAAATGCACTCCCCCGTTGCCAAGAGTTTGATACGCCCCCGCAACCTGAACTGCGGTGGTAGCTAAGCCTTGGCCAAACATGGTGTTGTAGGTGGTTTGGTTGTCCCACTCTTCGTAGGGATGCAAAATACCGCCGGACTCACCAGGGAAGTTCACCGCTGAGGTTTCGCCAAAACCAAAAGCACGGAGATAGTCGTAGCGGGTTTTCGCATCAAGCGCTTGGCCTAGTTGCGTAATCCCGGTGTTAGAGGATTCTTGAAGAACACCTGTAAGCGTCAACGGCCAGGAACCGTGGGGCACAGCATCGTTGACTTTCGCTCCGTTAGGGAATGTGAGGGCATATGGAGCAATTACTTGGGTTGAAGGATCTGCGGCGCCGGAGTTGATTAATCCAGCAGCGGTGAGTGCCTTAATCGTTGAGCCTGGTTCGTAGGGAGAGGTAAAGGCGCGAGAACCTCGAGCACTCTCGTCAGAACCATTGACGTTATTGGGATCAACGGTGGGATAGTCCGCAACAGTCAGCAGCTTTCCTGTTTTGACCTCTTGAACGATCACGATTCCCCACTGGGCGTTGGTTTCAGTTACACGCTTGGCCAACACCTGCTGGGAGTACCACTGCAGGTCTGAGTTAATTGTCAGTTTGAGGCTTCCACCGTTTTCTGCAGCAACACTGGTGACAGTGCTGCCAGGAATGCGAATTCCATCAGCACCGCGCTGATATACCTCTTCCCCATTGGTGCCGGCGAGACAGTCGTTCTGAGCTAGTTCGAGTCCTGCCTGCGGCTGTCCGTCTTGACCTACATAACCAAGCAGGTTTCCGCCCACAGCTCCTGCAGGATAAGTACGCCCGGGTGCCTGTTCAAAAAACAGCCACGGTATCTCCAGGGCATAGAGTGCTCGGAAAGTATCGACATCCACAGCTTTTTTGATGTACGCAAAGTCAGACTTGGGGTTTTGTGCCAGAGCATCTGCAATGATCTTGAGAATTTCTTCCGGCTTTTGACCAGTGATGGTTCCGATCTCAATAGCTGCTTGCTGCGGCGTAATGGTGACCTCAGAACGGTCAGTTTGACGAAGGAAATCTTTGGCATTCTTCGGCGAAACGGTGATGTTGTAACGCAGAACGCTTTCGGCCATCACTGTCCCTTTGGCATCAGTAATTGTTCCTCGTTTAGCCAACACGGTGGAAGGAATAGAGCGTTTCCCAACCGACTCTTCGTTGTATGCCGAAGCTCTAATGACTTGGATGTCAACCAGTTTGATGACGAACAAACCCACGAAAATCACAACGAAGAGCATGACGAGAAATGCTCTAAATCGGATGGGGTTTCGCTTCACTGATATTCCTTAGCAGGGGCGTTATCGCGACCTGAAACTAGTGGGTTGCGATGCCTGGCAGTCCGTTTGTCAAAGCTACTGGACCAGCGGGGACAGCTGCCGCAGGCGCGCTGTCAGTCACTGGGGCAACCTTGGCAGCTTCGGCAGCAGCCTTCTTTGCTGCTTCTGCTTTAGCTTCAGATTCTTTCTGAGTAACCAGTGAGACTTCTGAGAGCAAAGAGTTTGGAATTGCTCCGGCTGCAGACCCTGCAATCACACCAGCATTGGCAGCAGCGGGAACAGGTGTCCCTAGAACTGCTCCGTCAGAAATACGAAGATACACGGGAGTGTTATTGATCACCATGCCCAATGCTTCCGCATTGGCTGCAAGATTTTGGGGTGACGAAAGCCGATCTAGATCTTGATTCATGGTTTGGTAGGTGCGAGAAAGCTCTTTATTCGACTGCTGTAAGGACGCAATCTCATAGGCACCTGCAGAAACAGCCACAGAAAGAAGAAGTTGAGCGACAATGATGCCAAAAACAACTCCCATGCTGACCAGAGCGTAAAAGACTCGTGGTCGGGCTTTGCGCTGAGCCCGGGTTGCCACAACCTGTATGGAGGGACGCCACTGAGCTGCCGAGGAGAGAGTGGAACGAGCCTTGAGTGCCAAATTGCCCTGGGTTGCCGTTGTTGATGATTTACGAGCCTGGTTCGCCCGTGAGGAAACCTGCGGATGAGTCTGCGGACGGTTCATCCGAGTGGATTTGACGGAGCTCATGCCGCCTCCTTGATTCGTTCGGCTGCACGCAATCGCACAGGTGTGGCACGAGGATTACGAAGCTTTTCTTCATCACTGGCTAGTTCGGCACCGCGAACAAGCAAACGTAGCTCTGGTTTGTGCTGTTCAAGCTCGACGGGAAGCCCGACAGGAGCCGAGGAGGTAGCCGCTGCCTGGAAAAAACCTTTGACAATACGGTCTTCGAGTGACTGGTAGGACATCACCACGATGCGACCACCGAGGGCAAGTGTGCTCAGCGCTGCGGGTATTGCTCGTTCTAGGACGGAAAGTTCTTGGTTGACCTCAATGCGGAGCGCTTGGAAGACACGCTTGGCAGGGTGTCCCGCGTGAGAAAGTGCAGCGGGGGTGGCAACAGTAAGAATGTGCACGAGCTGGCCAGAGCGCGTGATGGGCTCTACTTCACGCTGGGTCACTATGGCCCTGGCATAGCGAGCAGATAGTTTTTCATCACCGTATTTGTGGAAGATGGTTCGAAGTTCCTGCTCGCTGTAGGTAGCAATCACCTCAGCTGCCGTCATGCCTTCTGACTGGTTCATACGCATGTCCAATGGGGCATCTTGTGCGTAAGCAAATCCGCGTTCGGCGCGATCGAGTTGCAAAGAAGAAACACCGAGGTCAAAGAGAATTCCATCGACAGACTTGATGCCCAGCTCGTCCAACGCCTCTGCGATGCCGTCATAGACGGTGTGAACGAGGTGAACCCGGTCTCCAAAACGAGACAAGCGCTCACCGGCTATTGCGAGGGCATCTGTATCTCGGTCGAGCCCCACAAGGGTGAGTTCGGGGAAACGGGAGAGAAAAGCTTCCGAGTGTCCGCCCATGCCTAAGGTGGCATCAACCAGAACTGCACCTGGCTTCTCTAATGCAGGAGCTAGTAATTCAACGCAACGCTCGAGAAGGACGGGGGTGTGAATCTGGTTGAGTTCCATAACAGTTGAGGCCTGAGCCTTAGATTCTGGTTCCCCTCCAGATCAACCTGCTTCCGGGGAAGTGGATTCAGGGTGATGCGGCTGGGAGCCGGAATCTAAGGATTAGAAAAGACCAGGAATCACCTCCTCCGTGGTGTTGGAGAAGGCTTCTTCGTGTGATGCGAGGTAGGTATTCCAGGCGTCGGTGTCCCAGATTTCAACACGGTTCCCAGCACCGATGACGGTGAGATCGCGATCAAGACCTGCGTACTGGCGCAGGTTTGCTGGAAGAGTGATGCGGTTTTGGCTATCTGGCGTTTCTGCGCTTGCTCCGGAGAGGAATACACGGAGGAAGTCTCGAGCTGACTTGCTGGTAACGGGAGCCTGTCGAATCTTTTCGTGAAGGTCGTTGAACTCAGCAGCGCTGAAAACGTACAAACAGTTTTCTTGACCGCGGGTGACAACAATTCCTTCGGCCAATTCGTTGCGAAATTTAGCGGGAAGGATGACGCGTCCCTTGTCGTCGAGTTTGGGTGAGTGGGTTCCTAGGAACATCTGCGCCACCCCCTTCACTACCGGCCTTGTGGTGATTTCTCCACTTTACTCCACTTTCAACCACAAGTGTTAAAAATTTGCACAAAATTGCGGTCGGCGTGTCGATACTTCCGCTAATTTACAGGGGTTAAGTCAGTGGAGGAAAATGGAGTATTGGGGATCAAACGAAAGCAGCGATGAGAAACAAAAAAGCCGCCATTTCTGGCGGCTTAGTGTGAAGGTGCTTGGGTACTACAAGCGACCGTTATCGCGCTCGTCCCAGCGCTGCTCCATGCGCTTGATGAAAGATGATCCGGAAGACTTTTGCGGACGGGTGCCTGTTGATGCTGCTGGAGCAGGTGCTCCTGGCCGAGAAGCAACAAGGACACCGGCAAACATTGCGGCAAAACCTGCAATACCAATGAAGACGTTTTGCAGCATGACGCCTGCAATCAAACCGCCCAAACCGGCGAGCGCGATGATCACTCCCAGGATGATGGCACGGTAGTTCGGCCGCGGCATTCCAACGAACGAGGTAGAGGTGACATCTGCATCGTGCCCATAGAGATTGCGCTCCATTTCATCAAGTAGGCGCTGTTCATGCTCAGATAAGGGCATTGTGACCTCCTCAAGTTTTCGAAATGGTAGTGCGGATACCAAGTGTACCCCCGCTCGCCTAGATAGGCTAGGCGCATGCGTGACCAGGACACTTGGGTTGAGCGAGTCAATGCTCGTATCGAGCACTTCATCACTGACCGTGAATCTATTGTGCTTGAGGTCTCCCCTGATTTGAAACCATTTATTGAGTTTTCACGGCTCTTTCTCAGCGGCGGAAAACGCTTCCGCGCACGCTGTGCACTCCTGGGATACGGCACACAACATGACCAGACCCCTGAGAACGTCATAGATGTAGCCAGCGCGCTGGAAATCTTCCACGCTGCAGCGTTAGTTCATGACGACATCATGGATAAGTCTGATACTCGACGTGGTGCGCCTTCAGCGCATCGTCGTTTTGAGTCGTTGCACAAGCAATCAGGTTGGGCAGGGACTGGGGATGACTTTGGAACATCCTCAGCGCTTCTGCTGGGTGATCTGTTGCTGGCATTTAGCGATGAACTTTTTTCGCAAGGTTTATCTGATTCCACCAACATCTCTGCCGCCCAGGCTTCTCGGCGCGAATTTGACCGAATGAGAATTGATGTCACGGCTGGGCAGTATCTCGACATTGTCGAAGAGCGAGCATGGCCCGTGGTCGACAAACTTGATGCCCTCACTCGAGCTCAACGTGTTGTTATCTACAAGTCAGCAAAATATTCCATTGAAGCCCCTTTGGTTATCGGGGCTGCCTTGGGCGGCGCCAGCATCCAGCAGCTAACCTCCTTGCGTGAAATTGGCCTACCCCTGGGTATTGCTTTCCAGCTGCGTGATGATCTTCTTGGAGTTTTTGGTGACCCAGCCGTAACGGGAAAGCCAGCTGGTGATGACCTGCGCGAAGGTAAACGAACCGTACTTATTGCTTTGGCACAACAGGAACTTCCCGCTACCGCTATCCGACTGATGGATGAACTTCTCGGCGATGAGTCCCTAGATGACAACCAGATTGCTACGCTGCAAGCAACCCTCACCAACACCGGTGCAGTAGACAAACTTGAGGCCATCATTGACGAACAAGTTGCACTTGCCCGCTCCGTTATTGCTCAAGCAGGCTTCAACCAGGATGCAACCACAGGGTTACTCAATCTTGCCGAGTTGGTTTCTCAGCGCTCTGCCTAGGGTTTCCTTAGAGAAGTGCTTGAGCAACTCGACGCACTTCAGCCTTACGTCCAGCCTTGAGTGCTTGTACTGGTGAAGTTCCCAGAGATTCTTCATCTGTGATTAGCCACGTGACAAGTTCGTCACCGTCGAAACCGCAATCACGCAATAAAACGATTGTTCCTTGCAGCGGATGAAGCGGCTCGCCCTCGTGAATGAAGTCGGCAGGAACTTTGAGAACTCCATCAACTCGCGTTGCAGCCAACACATTGTCTTCGAGCATGCGGCGCACATTGCTTTGGGTAACGCCGAGCAGTTCAACGAGATCTGGAACGGTGAGCCACTGAGTTTCGGGGTGTTCTTGAGCTTTAACCACAAGTCAAGAGTGCCACAGGTCGCGCAGGAGAACGAACTGAGGCCTTTTTGCGACACGCCGAATTCACTCAAGGTTAACCTTCAAGTTAAGGTGAAGACTTAGCCAATCTTTTAATGGGGAGAGGAGCGTGCATATGGCTGAACATACCTACCGTTCAAACCACGAAACGCTCTCCTCCTCAACCCCTCGTAAGGGTAAAAAATTCAGGAAAATAGCTGCTATTCCCGTTGCCATCGCCACCGCGACAAGCATGCTTTTCACTGTGCAATCTGCCCAAGCAGATCAGCTTCCCAAAATTGAGAAGCTCCCCAAAGCCAAATCAGACCTCCCCCACGCGCACAGAGCTACCCATGTCACTCCCGCTGCTTTGCGCTCAGATAAGTACACCGTTGTGGAGGGCGACACTGTTCGAAGTATTGCTCAGGCACATGCCATCTCCTCGGCTGAACTACTCGCCGCAAACGGTCTGAGCTGGAAAACGATGATTTTTGCGGGCCAACAGCTGAACATTCCAGCATCTTCCAGTGGAACAGAAACGGCAGAAGTTGGCGAAAGCATCATTCGCCACTCGGTCGTATCTGGAGAAACCCTGGAAGCCATCGCACGCAACTACAACGTTCAACCTCGAGCAATCATGACCGCGAACGGTCTTGACCGTTCAAGCAGGCTTGTTGTTGGTCAACGTCTCGTCATTCCAGATGCGCAACTCATGAGCAGTCTGCCTGCCGCAGCAAGCGCATAAATCCCGACCACACACCGGTGTTTCACAGCGTTTTACCACTGCTGGCTACATAGACTTTCGTTGTGACTACTGCCTCCGAAGACCCCATGATCGGTCGTCTCATCGACGGCAGGTATCAGGTCAAGTCACGTATTGCCCGTGGAGGTATGGCCACCGTTTATCTGGCTACAGATTTGCGTCTGGAACGACGCGTTGCCGTCAAGATTATGCATGGCCATCTTGCAGATGACAGCGCATTCAAAGCTCGCTTCGTTCAAGAAGCCCGCTCTGCAGCTCGGCTTGCACACCCCAATGTTGTAAATGTTTTCGACCAGGGACAAGATTCTGAGATGGCCTATCTGGTCATGGAATACCTGCCTGGGATTACACTGCGAGATCTCCTCAAGGACTACGGCAAGCTCACTCCCGAACAAACCGTTGACATTATGGATGCGGTCCTGCGGGGGCTGGCTGCAGCTCACGAATCAGGCATAGTTCACCGTGATCTCAAACCTGAAAACGTACTTTTAGCCGATGACGGCCGCATCAAGCTTGGTGATTTTGGTTTAGCCCGCGCGACAACAGCAAATACTGCTTCCGGACAGGCCCTTCTGGGAACTATCGCATACCTCTCCCCCGAACTTCTGACCCGCGGGGTTGCAGATGCACGAAGTGACATCTATGCCATCGGCATCATGATGTACGAGATGCTCACCGGAGAACAACCCTTCAAGGGCGAGCAGCCTATGGCTGTGGCATACCAGCACGCCAATGACAAGGTGCCTGCGCCTTCCTCTGCCAACCCGGCAATCCCTGTCGAACTTGATGAGATTGTTGCCTGGGCAACAACACGATCACCTGAAGGGCGCCCGGAAAATGCGGGAATTCTTCTCGACAAGCTGCTCCAAGCTGAAAAGGTCATTCGGACTGGTTCTTCCTATCAAGACCTCTCAACGCAGCAAACAATGGTCATGCCAGCCGGAATCTTGGCCAGCGCTGACGACGAGACAAAAGTTTTCTCCACAGGCGCTCTTGCTGGCTTGAACCGCAAAGTAGCCACCGATGACCCCGTGGGCTCCCTCAAAGAGGTTTCGGATTCACGCCGGGTCCGTGGCTTTTGGATTTTCGGAATCACTATTGTCTTAGCTGTTCTGGGTGCAACTGCCGGCTGGTTCTTTAGCGTCGGCCCCGGCTCACTCGCTACAGTTCCTGCTGTTGCAGGTATGGCTCCGGACGATGCGCGAAAGATTGTAGAAGAAGCAGGTTTCACCACTGCACTGGTGGAAGCCAATGACTCCACAGTCCCTTCGGGCAAAGTTATTGGAACTGATCCGCCAGAGAATTCTTCTGTAACCAAAGGTTCTGAGATCAAGGTCATCGTTTCCTTGGGGCCCAAGATCATTGACACCCCAGCTTTTGCAGGGATGACAGAAGCCGATGCCACAAAACAGGCCAAAGAATTGGGATTGAAACCCAAGACAGCCTCTAAGCAGTTCTCTGCCGATGTTGTTGCAGGTAGCGTCATTGCTGCTCTGGATGCTGCAGGTGCCCCACTTCCTGCCAAATACCCAGCGGGCTCGGAAGTTCAGTTTGTTGTCTCCTTGGGTGCTATTCCTCAAGTAGCGGGTTTGAGCGTGACTGATGCTACAAAGGCACTCACCGATGTCGGTCTTGTTGTTGGAGCCAGCTCAGAGGAATTTAGTGACAGCGTCCCTGCAGGAACTGTCATCTCTCTATCGGTTCCCGAGGGTGTGGTCACGACGGGTACGAACGTGACCTTGATTGTCTCTAAGGGACCTGACCTGGTTCAAGTGCCCAATGTTTCCACTGGAAGCATGGACTTCAATGAGGCGATTTCCAAGCTTCAAGCCGCAGGATTCACCTATTCCACAGACGTCGATCCCGCTTTGTTCTCAAAGCGCACGGTGAAGACACAAACACCTGCAGCAGGAACCATGGCTAAGCGTGGTTCGAACGTGTTTATCTCGTTCTAAGTACCAGTACTAAGCCGCAGGCTTGGTTGCGATACTGACAATCTTGGGCGCTCGAACAATCACGTTCACAATCTCGCGGCCCTCTAGAGCCCTGACCACTCCGGGAAGTTCCCGAGCTTGAGTCTCTAGATCTACCTCGGCAATATCTGGAGAAACTTCAAGACGGTCACGAACCTTGCCATCGACTTGAACGACACAGGTCACAGAGTCTTCGACCAAGAGTGCAGGATCTGCTTCTGGCCACACTGCGTGGGCAACAGTGGGCTGGTGTCCTAATGCTGCCCACATATCCTCGGCGGTATATGGTGCATAGAGATCAAGCATCATGGCAATAGTCTCTGCGGATTCACGAACAGCCGGATCAGCGGCTCCCACACCTGAGTCAATAGCCTTACGGGTTACATTGACGTGCTCCATCAGTCGCGCAACCAAAACATTGAACTTAAAGCTTTCAACAAGACCTGGCGCTTCTGCTAGCAGGTGGTGCGTGGCCTTACGCAAAGCAACATCACCGGTGGAAAAATCAACACCCGGGGCACTGGCAACGTCTTGAGCAATGCGCCATGCGCGAGCTAAGAAGCGGTTAGAAGCAGCGGGTGAGACATCTGCCCAGTCGATGTCGTCTTCAGGAGGACCGGCAAACGCCATGGTCAAACGAACGGCGTCAACGCCATGCTCCTCAAGTTGCTCGGAGAGCTTGACAATATTGCCCTTGGATTTACTCATTGCTGAGCCTTCCATCAACACCATGCCCTGGTTGAGGAGGTTAGTGAAGGGCTCTTCAAAGTCGATATAACCAAGGTCAAAAAGAACCTTGGTGATGAAACGCGCATAAAGCAAATGCAAGATGGCGTGGGTCACACCGCCGACATATTGGTCGACTGGAGCCCACTTCTTTGCCAGTTGTGGATCAAAGGCCTGAGTGTCATCATGGGGCGAAAGGAAGCGTAAGAAATACCACGAGCTATCGACAAAGGTGTCCATAGTGTCAGGGTCACGACGTGCAGGTGAACCGTCTAGTGGGCTGGGGACGTTCACCCAGTCTTCAGCAGCACCCAGAGGCGAGGAGCCCTTGGGCTGTAAGTTCAAGCCTTCTGTGGGGGGAAGAACAACAGGTAGCTGGTCTTCTGGAACAGGAATCTCGGTGCCATCTTCAGCGTGAATAATCGGGATTGGGGTTCCCCAGTAACGCTGTCGAGAAATCAGCCAGTCACGCAGACGGAAGTTCTTAGCAGCCTTACCAGTACCCCGCTCGGCGAGGATTTCAATTGCTTTCGCTATTGCTTCTTTTTTGGTCAAGCCGTTCAGTTCAGCAGAGTTGATGAGTTTGCCCTCACCACCGGTTGCAATCCCGGTCACAGCTGGGTTGTTGTCAATGACGTTGCCATCTTCATCAGTTCCTGCAGGAACATCCACGACAATCTTGATGGGCAGGTCATATGCTCGGGCAAAGTCCAAGTCGCGCTGGTCATGCGCAGGAACGGCCATGACGGCGCCATGTCCGTAGTCCGCGAGCACGTAATCTGCGGCCCAAATGGGCAAACGCTCCCCGTTGACAGGGTTGATGGCATATCGACCTAAGAAAACGCCGGTCTTGGGGCGGTCGGTTGCCTGGCGTTCAATTTCTGTCGCCTTTTGAACTTCGGTGAGGTATTCCTCGAAGGCAGCCTGAATCTCAGGCGTAGCACCAGCTGCGAGCTCAGAAGCAAGATCCGCATCAGGCGCAACAACCATGAAGGTTGCACCGTGGAGAGTATCAGGACGCGTCGTGAACACAGTTACAGGCGCATCGCGGCCTTCGATGACGAAGTCAACGTCAGCTCCAACTGAGCGACCAATCCAGTTGCGCTGCATGGTGAGCACCTTGGCAGGCCACTGACCTTCAAGAGTGTCGAGGTCATCCAGTAGGCGATCTGCGTAGTCGGTAATACGGAAGTACCACTGAGTGAGTTTCTTCTTGACCACAATTGCGCCAGAACGCTCAGAGGTACCATCAGGAAGAACCTGCTCATTTGCCAAAACGGTCTGGTCTACAGGGTCCCAGTTAACCCAGCTGTCTTTGCGGTATGCCAGACCCTTTTTGTACATCTGCAGAAACAGCCACTGGTTCCACTTGTAGTACTCAGGGTCTGAAGTGTGAATGACACGAGACCAGTCAAAACTAGTTGCGTAGCGACGCATCGAACGCTTCTGCTGGTCGATGTTGTCATACGTCCAGGTCACAGGGTTGAGTCCGCGCTTGATTGCAGCGTTCTCCGCTGGAAGCCCGAAGGAGTCCCATCCGATGGGATGCAAAACGTTGTGGTCACGGTGACGCCAGTAACGGGCAATCACGTCACCAAGGGCATATGCCTCGGCGTGCCCCATGTGTAGGTCGCCAGAAGGATACGGGAACATGTCCAGGACATATTTGCGTGGGCGTTCATCCGTGGGGTCGTCAGAGCGAAACGGCTCAATCTTGTCCCAAATAGGAAGCCATTTTTCTTGTATTTCCGCGAAGTTATAGGTCGCGCCCTCGTTCTCAGACATCCTTCTAAGAATACCGGTTTGAAACCACCCCTAATGCCTTCAACAGCGGAGCTATCTTGATTCTGGTCTCTTCCAACTCAGCGTCAGGAATCGATCCGCTGGTTATTCCGCCACCTGTGCCAATAATTGCTCCCTGGTCCGTCAGCACAATACTGCGAATAACCATGGCGAAGTTGGCAGCGCCATCAATGCCAAGGTAACCAAAAGCACCTGAATAAATACCTCGAGGACCCTGCTCCAAGTGATGAAGCAAAGTCATTGCACTAATTTTCGGGGCGCCAGTCATGGATCCCGCAGGAAATGACGCCTCTAGAGCATCAATAGCGGTCATTCCTGGAGACAACTGCGCGGTGACTGTGGAGACAAGCTGATGCACATTTTCATAGCTTTCAACGGTCAAGAGCTCCTCAACCGTGACTGTCCCCAGCTGGGCAACTTTGCCAATGTCGTTACGCATCAAGTCGACAATCATCAGATTTTCAGCGCGTTCTTTTTCACTCGTAACGAGTTCTTCTGCGAGCGCGATGTCTTCCAGTGAAGTAAGACCCCGCTTTCGCGTCCCCTTGATGGGCTTTGTCGTGATTTTGCCTGCTGTGTCAACGGTGAGGAAAACTTCGGGACTACTCGAAAGTAATGCGACATCCTCAAAGACGAGGATTCCCCCATGGTGGCTGGGATTTTCTTGGCGCAGTGAGAGATACACCTGTGTGGGATTGAACGTTCCAGAAACCATCGCCTGATTAGTCAGGCAAAGCTGGTATGCATATCCAGCAGTAATGGCGTCCAAACATTCTTGGACCATCTGCTTATAGCGCTCGGGTTGATGGCGCCACTCAACACGGTCAATAAAGCTTGTGTGATCGACTATGTGACTGTTCGGTTGAGAAAACAGCTCTTGAATTTCAGAACACTTCAGTTGGGCCTGGTCATCGCTCCCAAGGTAAAGAAGATCAACTGCATGACGTGAATGATCAAATTCAAGCGCCCAGTCCAGGTATACGAAATAGGCGTCGGGGGTCAGAGAATCCGCTGTAGGGACACCTGCAGTATGGGAAGCAAGCTCATAACCTAGCCAACCGACCCAGCCCAGGGCGAAACCGTTTTCTGCGGCGACAGAAGTATCAACTGCGAAATCGTGTTCAATCTCGGTTCTGAGTCGTTCAAAAATGGTGACATCACCCTCGGCAACTTTTTCCATCAGAACTTTTGTGGTGGGAAGTGAAATGTAGGACAGACCAGTTGTTGCTTCAGGCCCTGCATCAAGCCAAATTGACCGAGGTTCGTCAGAAGAAAGCGCGCGATACGCCACAGCAGGATCAACCCACTTCTGAAGTGGCACTCGCCGTAAACGTTCGGTCACCGTACTAGCCTAGGGCTGTGGATGTCTTACGTTTGCGCTGGAATGGCACAGAACTCGTGGATATCACTGGGGCGCCTGAAATACCCCTCTATGTCGCAGATTCATTCTTTCTGGAAGACGGGAAGGTTGTTGGCTACCAGCGCCATCTTGAACGCTTCACCACCTCCACACAGCGTCAAGGTTTGGTTCGCTCGGTGGATCCTTTTTTGGAAAAGGTCACTACAGCACTCCCTCGGGAGGGTAAGTGGTTCCCACGCATAGATCTCACCGAGCGTGGCGAGCTCGAGGTGTGGATTCGGCCAGCTCCACCACTGAAACAATCACTCGTGCTCTCAACCTCAGCAACGGATCCACGGCAAGAACCAACAATCAAAGGACCCGATATCCCTGCCCTGAACGAGATACGTGCTCAAGCACAAAATCAGGGAGCTGATGACGCGGTCATCCTGGATTCGCGAGGCCGAATCGTGGATGGTTCAACCACATGCCTTGTGTGGGTTGAGGGGCACAGAGTAGTTATTCCCCCGATGGAAGCATTACGAGTCGACAGCATCACCGTCAGTATCCTCAAAGACATTCTGCAAACCCAAGGCATTGCAATCGAGGAAGGATGGGCAACACCTGCCGATATTGAAGGATGCGAGTTGTATGCACTCAATGCACTTCACGGCATACGTTCAGCACTTTCTTGGGTTAATGGTCCAACATTAAGAGTGAATCATGAGCGCCTTAACGTGTGGCGCAATTTTTATGCTGGCCAAACTGAAAAACTTCCGGTGACCTCATGAATGACATCATCAACTACCTGCTCGCTTTAGTTGCATCGATTGATCCAATAACCAGAACACTTTTGGCTTCGTTCCTCATCATGTTGGAAACCTCCTTCCTGGTGGGGCTCGTGATTCCAGGTGACACAGTAGTCATCATTTCCTCAACAGCAATTAGCAGCTTTCCGGAATACATTTTCATGGTCGTCATGGTCATCATTGGATCGCTCACAGGCGAAACCATTGGTTTCTTTGTTGGAAAGTATTTTGGCCCACATATTCGTCGCAGCTGGTTGGGCAAAAAGATAGGTCACCATCGCTGGGAACAAGCGGAAAACTACATCGACCGCCGCGGTGGGATTGCTGTGTTTGTCTCTAGGTTCTTACCCATCCTGCATTCGATGGTGCCGCTGACTGTGGGCATGACACGAATGACGTATAAGAAATTCATCGCGTGGACAAGTGCCTCCTGCACAATTTGGGCCGTTGTCTATGTAACTTTGGCCGCAGTTCTCAAAGATCAATACGAGGCCTTTGCCGCTAAGTATGACTGGGCAGGCTTCCTATTTTTAGGCATTGTCGTCGTCATCATCATTGGGTTTGCCCTGATCAAAAAACGTATCGAAAAGAGCCAAGAGCGCTACATGGATGAGCCTGGAGATCACGACCCCCGCACGGTCGAAAATCCTCTCGGCTCCTAATTCGTGGCAAACTGAACGACGTGAAGAGCAAAAAGCCCTCGACCGCTGCAGAGCTGACCCAAGATGTCATACACCGCGCAGCTCGCATCGAGGACCGCTTTCACGCTTATCGGGAAAAGCGTGCCCGCAAGCGCGGCTATGCCGTCACTGTTGTCCCCTACCCCGGTTACGGCACAACCGAATGGGTTCGTGTTCTCTGTCGTGTTCTCCTCACAAGAAATCCTCGACCTGGTTCGCGTGCAGCGAAGAAAATGCAGAAGCGGTCAGAGAGCGTCCGAGGCTGGCGTTCTTTCACCTCTGTTCCCATCAATGAGGTCAGTGTCACCATCGCCATCAACGGCTATGAAACTACTGTCCTTGCTGACCGTGGCGGCGTCGTTGACGTGCAGCTGCCCATGAAGCTCACACCTGGTGAACACATTGTGAGAATTCATTCTGAGGACTCTGAAGTCGCAGAAGCAACTATTTATGTCATTTCTCCCACTGCATCTGTGGGTTTGGTATGTGATGTTGATGACACCGTCATGGTGACGGCGCTGCCACGTCCTTTTTTAGCTGCCTGGAACTCTTTTGTGTTGGACGAACACGCCCGAGTCCCCACCCCTGGAATGGCTGTTTTCCTCTCCCGAGTCGCCCGCATTGAACAGGGTATGCCCGTGGTGTATCTCTCAACCGGAGCATGGAATGTTGCTCCGACCTTACGCAGATTCCTTGGCCGCAACTTGTATCCGCAAGGAACACTGCTCCTGACAGACTGGGGCCCCACTCACGACCGAATGTTCCGCTCAGGGCGCCAACACAAAGAAACACAACTTCGCCGGCTAGCTTCAGAATTTCCCCATGTGAAATGGATTCTTGTCGGGGATGATGGCCAGCATGACGAGTCCATTTATGCCGCTTTCGAAAAAGACGTTCCTACCAGTGTGAAAGCTGTTGCTATTCGCCAGCTCTCCAACGGTGAGGCAGTTCTTGCCGGAGGTCGTAAGAAAGCTGAAGAACACAGCAAAGCAGGTGATGCCCCGTGGGTCTACGCCCCAGACGGTGCTGGCTTGGCAGCACAATTCAAAGAATTAGGAATTCTGCCCGACTAAGCAGGAATAAATTGCTCGAACTGAGGCAAATCTGATTTTTTGACGCGCGCATGAATGAGCGTTCCCTCTTCTAGATATTCAGTTGAATCAATCACTGCTTTAGCGTGAAGGGCAGAAACAACTTCGCCCCTGTCATAGGGAACAACTAAAACAACAGGAACATCAGGGGTTGGAATACGGTCGGCAATCGTCTGAAGGACATCTTCAATGCCTTCCCCGGTGCGGGCCGAGGCAAAAAGCGCGGAGGGTTCTAATCCTCGAAGTAGAAGCCTGGTGTTGTCATCAATGAGGTCAGATTTATTGAAAACAATCTGCTCAGGAATGTCGGAAGCATCAGCTTCACCAATGACGTCCCTGACAGTCCGAATTTGTGAGGCAGGATCTGGGTGGGACGCGTCGACGACGTGAATGATGAGGTCAGCATCAGCTACCTCTTCGATTGTGGAACGGAAGGCTTCAACGAGTTGGTGAGGAAGATTTCGGACAAAACCCACTGTGTCGACGAGAGTGTAATTTCTCCCGTCGGCAGTTTTTGCCTGACGAACAGTGGCATCCAAGGTGGCAAATAAGGCATTCTCAACGAGCACACCCGCTCGTGTAATGCGATTGAGAAGTGAAGATTTACCGGCATTGGTGTATCCGGTGATTGCTACTGAGGGAATGGCGTTGCGTTTACGGTTTGCTCGCTTGGTGTCACGCGCGGGTTTCATCGCGGCAATCTGTTTACGCAATTTAGCCATGCGTGTGTTGATTCGACGGCGATCTAACTCAATCTTGGTTTCACCAGGACCACGAGAACCCATACCTGCCCCAGCGCTACCGACTTGACCGCCAGCCTGGCGGGACATCGATTCACCCCAACCACGCAATCGAGGAAGCATGTATTGCATTTGGGCCAGTTCGACCTGAGCTTTACCTTCTCTGCTTTTGGCATGCTGGCTAAAAATATCAAGAATGACAGCAGTTCTGTCAATGACTTTGACCTTTACCTCGTCTTCCAAAGCACGACGTTGGGAAGGTGCCAACTCAGTATCTGCCACGACGGTGTCAGCCCCGAGTGCAGCAACGAGATCTCTGAGTTCTTGAGTTTTTCCTCGACCTAAATATGTTGCAGGATCTGGCATTGGACGCATTTGGATGACACCATCAAGCACTCGCGCACCTGCTGTTTCACACAGCGCCGCAAGTTCACGCAAAGAGTTTTCGCCATCTTCTGTTTGACCTTTGGGATAAACCCCGATGAGGACTACGTTTTCAAGTCGAACCTGACGGTATTCAACCTCAGTAACATCTTCGAGTTCAGTAGAGAGACCTTGAACACGGCGCAGCGAAATACGGTCTGCTAAATCCTGTTGTTGGCCGTCAAAAGAATCATCATGAGTTACAGCAACATCATCGCTCAAAGCCTGCGCCCGACCAGAAGAAAAGACGGAAACACGTGCTTGATTTTGATTACCGGCGCGAGCAAGCACGCGGTCTACGATCTCATCGGAGGATTCACTACTCATTACCTCCAAGATAGCGCTCAATGCTAGGGATTTACCCCAGGGCTGTGGCTAGGATGTGAGCATGAGCACACAGACTTGCCCACACTGTGGGGCCGCACTTGTGCCTATCGTCTATGGCTTTCCAGCACCGGATGCTTTTGAGCAGGTCTCCAGGGGCGAAATTGTTCTCGGTGGCTGCATGATGTACCCGGGAGCACCCGACGATGGCTGCCCCACAAAGGGATGTGCTGGCCCGGAACTCTTACCCGAAAAGGTGTAACCAAGTACACTTGGAACACGGTCTACGTCCTCACGTGGACTTTTTCTATGAGGAGTACTGTGTCTGCACCAACGCCTAAACCAGCTTCGTCCAAGCTTCCTTGGATCATTGTCAGCGCGCTTGCCGCCGTAATAGTGATTGCATTGGTTGTTTTTGTTGCTGTGTCTAACTCTGCCCCCAAGCCAGAGCCCACAAACACCGGCATTCCCACGGTGACCCCAACTCCTCACCCCACTGCAACACCCACCAAGACTCCCACACCCACGGTGACACCAAGTCCGACGCCGACCCCAACACCTACAAAAACTTCAAGTCCAACTCCTAGCCCCACAGTGACTCCGGTAACAACCTGGGCAGAAAAAACCTATGGAACTTTCTCTCCAGTTAGTCGCCTCAACCAAACCGGAACAAAAGTTGTCGACTTCGGAAACAACATCACTGCGGGTCTGGTCAAAATTGACACCACCAACCTCAGCAACGACTCCTTCACTGTTGAGGTTCTTGCCACCGACAACACGACAGTTATCGACACTCTCGTGGTCAGCGAAGATTCCTACACCGGCACCACAGCTTTTGGTTTGGTTGCAACTGCAGGACAAACTCCAGGTGCTTTGAAAATTACAACCAATCAGAATGTCACGTGGTCTGTTCTGATCTCCCCGATTTCAAGTGCTCCTCAGGGCCCGCTCGCCACTTCTACTGACACGCAGAATGACACGGTTTACCTCCACGGTGGCGGTGCTGCAACATTGCACGCACAAACCTTCACTCCCAACCAAGGCATTGTTGTAACCCAATACTTTGGCCCTTCCGCATCAGCTCTCACTTTGGTGAACTCTCCCACCATGGTTGACCAGCGTGGACCAATTTCTGCTGGACCTTCAGTTGTCACAATCCAGGCCAATGGGTCCTGGAACGTGACTGTTGGCTAGTTTTCTCACCAGTAGCCTGTTCATATGACCGAAAAGAAGACCGAACACTACTTTTCGGCACAACCAGCTGGTGATTTCACTACGAAAGAGATCAAAGTTCGTCTCGCGCACAGTGATTACACCGTCGAGACTGCTGGTGGTATTTTTAGCCCCGATCATATTGATGCCGGGACCGAACAGCTACTGTATAGCGTTCCAACGCCACCTCAAACCGGCAATTTTCTCGATATTGGGTGTGGATGGGGTCCGCTTGCCCTCACGTTGGCGCTAGAAGCCCCTCATGCACATATTTATGCCGTTGATGTCAATCAGCGTGCTCTGGAGCTCACAAGACGCAATGCAGAACGTTTGAGCCTCGATAACATCACCGCCTCAGTGCCAGATCAGATAGATCCCCAACTCAGTTTTGATCTGATGTGGTCGAATCCCCCAATTCGGGTTGGCAAAGCTGAACTACATGCGATTATGCACACCTGGCTTCCTCGCCTGAACATTGGCGGTCAGGCTTATCTGGTTGTGGCAAAACACCTCGGAGCTGACTCTTTTGAGAAATGGCTCAGCAGCAAATTTGCTTCGACACATAGCGTTACACGCGAGGACACCCGAAAGGGTTTCCGCATCATTAACGTGACGCGCGTTTCCTAAGGAATTTGGGGCAGCTGGAGGTCAACTGTTGCCCCCAAGATTGCACACCGCGCTGAGATTCCTACGCCGGAGGCAACCAAGGCACTCACGTCAGGTTGGTTGCCATCCACAATGGATTGAACCTGTGACTTCAAACCGGTGAGTGATTCTTTGAGCTGCTGATCTGTTGCTCCAGAAAGCACCTGATCAAGTTGACTGGGAACGCTCACAATCGCTGTTGGCAAACCGAGGATATCTCCACTGCTAAATGCTGCGTTGAGGGTTTCCCACGTTGTGCTCACAGACTCACATGCTGCTGTGTTCGCGGCTTTATCGTTTGCATCAAAGCTCGGAATTTGATCACAGCCCGTCAATGCAAGTGCAGTAACAATGGCGGTGGTTCCTAAAAGGAGGGACTTAAGCAAGTTCAACAACTCCCGTGTAGATAAGTTCGGCAGGACCAGACAATGCGACGTGTTCGCCTTCCTCAGTGGGGAACATGCGCACGGCAAGCGTTCCTCCGGGAACATCCACTTTCCAGTTATGGGGGGCTCCTTCACCAGCCCAGTGGCGGGTTGCCAGCGCTGCAGCCACAACTCCAGTTCCACACGAGAGAGTCTCCCCCGAACCGCGTTCGTGAACGCGCATGCGGATATGGCCAACACCATCTTTGACCAGCGGGTCACGGGGAACAACCAGTTCCACATTTGCACCCTCAGGAAGTTCTGGCTCTAAACGGGGAGCTTTAGAAAGCTCAGCAGCGTCAAGCTCAGTATCATCAGCAAAAGCGGCAATGACGTGAGGGTTCCCCACGTTTATTCCCAGACCAGGTCGGGCCACGGGAACACCATCAACTTTGACGACGGGTTCACCGCCAGCAAAACTCCAGCGCCCCATATCTACTTGGAAGCTTGCCCCCTGGGCGGTGAGATCCCGGACCCCTGCGCGCGTACCAATGGCGAGAGTTTCGCCAGGATTGATCGCTGTCAGGCCGGTTTCAAGAAGATATTTGGCATAAACCCGTATGCCGTTTCCACACATTTCACTCAGTGAACCGTCTGAGTTGTAGTAATCCATGAACCACTCAGCGGCCAAA
This sequence comes from Aurantimicrobium minutum, assembly GCF_002355535.1. Classification (NCBI taxonomy): domain Bacteria; kingdom Bacillati; phylum Actinomycetota; class Actinomycetes; order Micrococcales; family Microbacteriaceae; genus Aurantimicrobium; species Aurantimicrobium minutum. The sequence continues at coordinate 381,805 of NZ_AP017457.1, read as the reverse complement.
TCTTCTTCTAGCGCTGCTGCGCCAGCAGGATCTGAAACGATCTGGCCAGGCTCATGTTTGCGATTGAGTTTGCTGCTTTTCACGGCACGAATCACACCGTCTGCACCAATTCCGAAGTGTCGGTCACACAGTGCGGCTATCTGACTAGGAGTCAGCGGTAGTTCACCCTCAGGGTCGGTGTAGAGCACAAAGTCGTTACCTGTGCCGTGACCCTTAGTGAAGTGCAGCGAAATAGCCATGAGTTCAGTTTAAGTGCGAATCTTGTGAAGAACTTCACGAACGTTATGGGGATCACCTGCAGGCAGCCACACAATGTCTGCATATCTCTTGAACCAACTGACTTGTCTGCGGGCATATCTGCGTGTGATGCTCTGTGTTACAGCGATTGCTTCTTCCTGTGTCATTTCACCAGCTAGCTGAGCTAAAGCTTGGGCATACCCAATTGCACGACGGGCTGTTATCCCCTGCTCGATGCCTAAAGGAATCAAACTCTCAACTTCGTCAAGAAGCCCTTCTTCCCACATTCTTTCAACACGTACATCAAGTCTTTTTACGAGGACTTCACGGTCCTCCGCTAATCCAATGATGACCGTGGGCTTCCAATATCGAGTTTCCTCAGGCAATGTGCCCAACGATGCAGTACTACCTGTGACCTCAAGGACTTCCAAAGCTCTGATCACTCGACGGGAGTTCTGAGGATCAATGCGCTCAGCTGCTTCGGGAGCAAGCTCTTTCAGGCGAGCAAAGAGTGGCTTGATGCCCTCTCGCTCATATTCACTTTCAAGGTCTTCACGAACCTGGTCATCATGACCGGGGAATTCGAAATCAAACAGAACACTGCTGACATACAGACCTGATCCCCCAACAAGAATGGCAATGTTTCCACGCGAGTGGATCTCTTCAATGATGTGGCGGGCATGTAGTTGATAATCGGCAACTGCCGCTTCTGTCGTGACATCTAAGACGTCAAACATATGGTGAGGAATCCCCCTGCGCTGTGTTGCAGGGAGCTTGGCAGTTCCAATATTCATTCCAACATAAAGCTGCATTGCGTCTGCATTAACAATCTCAGCGGTAACACCCTGCTCAGCAAGAGCTTGCGCCACATCTAATGAAAGTTCGGTTTTTCCGGTTCCGGTTGCGCCCACAATCGCGATGATTTGGGTGTTACCTGTCACCCTAACGCTGCCCGTCTTCGACGTCGTAAATTGGTGTGGTTGAGACGCGCAGTGCGGGCATACCTAAACCAACAACAGGAATAGAGGTTGAACCCAAGTTCTTCGCACCGCTGGTTGAGGGAACGCCACAACTTTCTGATTGCTCACGATCCCAGGCATCACCAGCAATTGTGCGACGTACCTTGACGGGTGCGCCGGAAGGATCATCTGCAAGAAGGTGGAACGGAGCTGCTTCTGTAATTGTGACCGTGACAACATCTCCAGGGCGTGGGATCTCACTACCTGGGGTCACCTCAAAGTGCACTAGACGTGAATCTTCAGCACGACCGCTCATCCGTTCTGTAGCAGCATCCTTGCGACCTTCACCGTTTGCTACGAGGACGTTCACTTCGCGACCAATTTGCTTCTTGTTTTCTTGCCACGCGATGTCATTTTGAAGTTCAACTAATCGCTCATATCGCTCCTGAACAACAGCTTTAGGGACTTGATTGTCCATCTCAGCAGCAGGTGTCCCGGGGCGTTTGGAGTATTGGAAAGTGAACGCAGTTGCGAATCGTGCCTCACGAACCACACGAAGTGTTTCCTCAAAATCTTCATCGGTTTCACCTGGGAAACCAACAATGATGTCCGTGCTAATTGCCGCATGAGGCATCGCTTCACGAACACGTTGCAAGATACCCAAGAACTTGTCACTGCGATAGCTACGGCGCATGGCTTTCAAAATTGCATCTGAGCCAGATTGCAGCGGCATGTGGAGCTGAGGCATGACGTTGTGTGTTTCCGCCATCGCAGCAATCACATCATCGGTAAAGGCAGCAGGGTGAGGGCTTGTGAACCGCACTCGTTCTAAGCCGTCAATCTCTCCGCAGGCACGAAGCAGCTTGGCAAAAGCCCCCTTGTCGCCAAATTCAACACCATAGGTGTTGACGTTCTGACCGAGCAAAGTGACCTCAATGGCCCCTTGGTCAACTAACGCCTTGACCTCGTTGAGGACTTCCCCAGGACGCCGATCGCGTTCTTTACCGCGCAAGCTGGGCACGATGCAGAAGGTGCATGTGTTGTTGCATCCCACAGAAATGGATACCCACCCCGAATAGGTTGAGTCACGCTTGGTAGGAAGGGTTGAGGGGAAGGTTTCGAGAGATTCCAGAATTTCCAGTTCGGCCTTGCTGTTGTGGCGTGAGCGCTCCAACAAGCCTGGCAGTGAGCCCATGTTATGGGTACCAAAGACAACATCGACCCAGGGTGCTTTTTTGAGAACGAGAGCTTGATCTTTTTGAGCAAGACACCCGCCTACTGCGATCTGTAACCCCTTGTGCTTCTCCTTGACACGAGCTAAGTGCCCGAGGTTTCCATAAAGCTTGTTATCCGCGTTTTCGCGCACGGCACAGGTGTTTATGACAACGACATCAGGTTGTGGCGAGCTAGCACTTCGCTTGAGGTCAGGATCAGCTTCCGCTTCGGCTGCTAAATCAAACTTGATGTATCCAGCTGCTTCCATAGCTCCGGCAAGACGTTCACTATCGTGAACGTTCATCTGGCAGCCAAATGTTCGTACCTCATAGGTACGCCGACGACCAGATTCATCAACAGCCGCTTCAGAGACGGGGATGAATGTGGGAGCTTCACTTGGACTGGACATAGGAGTCCAGTTTACTTTGCCGAGTTTGGTCCCATGTAATGGGCCCACAGAGCTGCCAGCCCCCAGAGAACACCAACATATCCAGCTGCGTAGCTAGCAAACATCCAGGGTGTAGCGACCTCTGAAGGAAGTACGGCTGCAACAACACCGAGTACAACACACAGCACGCCGCAGATAATCACAGCAACGACGTTTCGCTTTTTTGCTTTCAAACGTGCAGCTTGTTGTTTGGGCGTAAGAGGTTTTGCAGGAGTTTCAGTTTGTTCTTCTGGAGTGGGATCAAACATAGTTTCTACTTCCTGCGACGATAGCCCCATGTGATGTACACGATGATGACAAGTAATGCGGCAACGACCGCATAGGGGCTGTTGAGAATATCATTGAGCACTCTTGAAAGCTTAGGACCTAGAACTCAAAGCTTGTTTACACGCCGCACGAACTATGTCTCCGGAATATCCCCGCCTACTGAGAAACCCAACCAATCGGCGTTCTGCCGTAACATCGTCAAGTCGTGAAAATTGGCGAACTCTCTGTAAGGCAAGTTCAGTAGCTTTGTGTAATTCGTCATCGTCGTCTATAGATTCCACGGCAGCGCTAATCAGTGCAGTTGAGATTCCTCGTTGACGCAACTCTCTGGTAATTACGCTTTTACTTTTGCCATTGCGCTCGCTCAGTCGAGAAGCAAGCTCATGCGCTAATCGTTCATCGTTGAGATAGTTCAAACGCTCGCATTTGGCTACCAATTCGGCCGCATCCGCTTCAGGGGCATCCTTACTAGCAAGCCACTGTTGCACCTCAAACACAGACATGTCCTGTGAGTTGAGTTTTCTGAGCAAACTCTGCTCCAGCGCATCAAGATCCAAACCTGCCGCAGAAACTTCTTCTGGTTCCTCAACCTCTGTAAACAAAATTGCACTCAAACGAGACACCCCTTCAGGAACATCGTGTGAGTTAGCCGTTGCCTCACCTGCATTCACAGGTGAGGCAACGGGCTGATTCTCTTCTGGATTAACCCAGGGTAAGAATGTGACGTTTGTCACGAAACTCAGGCTCCCTTACGGACCTCTTCGAGTGCCTCGAAGTCTGGTTCGACCTCGGTGGCAGTAGCGGCTGCTTCAACAGCAGCAGCTTCCGCAGCAGCAGCACCAACACCGAGCTTTGCAAGGATCTTCTGTTCGATTTCTAGCGCCACTGCAGGGTTTTCGATCAGGAAGTTACGAGAGTTTTCTTTACCCTGACCAAGCTGGTCTGCTTCGTAGGTGTACCACGCTCCAGACTTCTTGACGATTCCGTGATCGACGCCAAAGTCCAAAAGGCTTCCTTCACGAGAGATACCAGTCCCGTAAAGAATGTCGAATTCAGCTTGCTTGAAGGGTGGGGCCATCTTGTTCTTGACGACCTTGACGCGAGTACGGTTACCGACGGCATCGGTACCATCCTTCAGGGTTTCAATGCGGCGAATATCCAGACGCACGGAAGCATAGAACTTCAATGCCTTACCACCAGCAGTGGTTTCTGGGCTTCCAAAGAACACACCAATCTTCTCGCGTAGCTGGTTGATGAAGATCATGGTTGTGTTGGTGGAGTTCAATCCACCGGTGAGCTTACGCAGCGCCTGAGACATCAAACGTGCCTGCAGACCCACGTGAGAGTCTCCCATTTCGCCTTCAATTTCAGCGCGAGGAACCAAAGCAGCGACGGAGTCTATGACGATGAGATCAATAGATCCTGAGCGGACAAGCATGTCTGCAATCTCAAGTGCTTGTTCACCAGTATCAGGCTGCGAAACAAGAAGAGCATCAATATCAACACCAAGCTTCTTGGCGTATTCAGGGTCGAGTGCGTGTTCAGCGTCGATAAAGGCGGCGATGCCGCCCTGCTTCTGCACATTCGCAATAGCGTGCAGTGTCAGTGTGGTTTTACCGGATGACTCTGGACCGTAAATCTCGACGATACGGCCACGAGGAAGTCCCCCGATACCGAGAGCAACATCAAGTGCAATTGATCCTGTCGGAATCACCTCGACGGGAGCGCGTTCGTCGCTTCCCAGGCGCATGACGGAACCTTTACCGAACTGGCGGTCAATTTGGGCTAGTGCTGTTTCTAGTGCTTTTTCGCGGTCAGCGGCGGATGCCATGGCCGTCTCCTTTACATATCGAGGGTGATTCGCCTATCGGCTGCCGTGCTACTCCTCCGCTACCGACCGGCCGGTGAAGGCGGGGCGGGCGCTGCGGGGCGCTTACGACAAGGCGGATGCTCCTATTCGGACGTATTTCACCGTAGAAGTAGCCACGGACATTAACTGCCTGTGGTGCTTCTTCGGGGATAACACGTGCAAACAAGTGCATGTGTAGGAGACTAGCCGTTTTCGAATACATATTCGAACAAATGTCGGCGTGTTGGAAATTACTTCTTAGGCTCGGGTAAACCGACTCCATACCAGCGTGACTCGGGAACGTCAGCCGCTTTGACAAGGGCTAACCATACGGAACGTGCAGGAATCCCCTTACGCAGAGCCTCCGCAGCCGTTTGTGAACCCAGTTCAGACAACACCAAGTCATTGACTAAGACACGTCCATATGCCTCACCGAACTCGTCTGAGACGGCGCGCCAAAATTCGCTGAGGCGCACAAAAACTACTAGCGAGTAGCTACGAAATCGTTGACGAACTCGTCGGGAACAGTGTCCGGGATTGCGCGCATAGGCTCAATACCTTCAATGACTGCTAAACGATCGCCCACTTCACGCATAATTTGTGAAATTGGAGTGTCCAGAGCATCTGCCACAGCGGCAAGAATCTCAGAACTCGCTTCTTTTTGCCCGCGTTCGACCTCACTCAGATACCCAAGTGCAACGCTAGCCTTGCTCGCAACCTGTCGCAGTGTGCGACCTTTCTGCAAGCGGTAGTCGCGCAGAACATCGCCGATTTCCTGTCGAACAAGAATCATGGTGCCTCCCTACGCTGGTGAACCTGTCGGTTCCTCTTCATCTACATCACTATGTTAGTCACTCAAACCTGAAAACAAGATGTGAGTCTTCTTGTATCAACTTAGGTTACGCGAGATTTATTCCCAGAGAATGACACCTAATTTACGTGCCTCGCAAGAAGCGCTAGTGCAGCTTGAACAGTGAGTGCGCGGATTTCATTTCTCGTGCCCTCAAAATGGTGTTCTTCTATAGTTTCACTCCCCTGCCCCACGCAGGCAATAAAGACAGTCCCTACCGCGACACCGCCTTGTGAATCTGGTCCAGCAACCCCGGTAGTTGCAAGCCCGATGTCTGCTGAGAGTTTGTTGGCAACACCGACAGCCATCAGTTTGGCGACTTTCGAATCAACGGGACCACGCTGCTCAAGAAGAGCACTGTCAATGCCTAACAACTCATGTTTGAGATCAGTCGCGTAGGCAACAATGCCGCCACGAAAGACCACGGATGCGCCGGGAACTTCGGTAAGACGAGCTGCAAGCAGGCCACCGGTCAAAGATTCGGCAACTGCAACAGTGATTCCTCGCTGGGTGAGGCGCTGGATGAGCTCAGAGGTCATGACTAGTCCTCTTGAGTAGCGAGTTTCTTTGTTTGCCGGCGGGCGTCAAGAAGATAGTCGACACCCGTCCAAACCGTGATGATGGTGGCTGCAGACATCAAGATTGTGTTTAACACATCAGCAGCAGTGCCCATAAAGATTTGAAGAGGAAGCAACGCGCAAGTAATGGCAACAAACTGAGTAATTGTCTTTATCTTGCCGCCGCGTGAGGCGGGGATGACACGATCGCTGAGTACGGCAAATCGATATACCGTGATGCCAATTTCGCGAAGCAGAATCAGGCCGGTGACCCACCAGGGAAGTTCACCCAGCATTGAGAGTGTTATCAGTGCGCCGCCGGTAAGTACTTTGTCTGCAATGGGGTCAAGAAGCTTCCCGAAATCACTGACCACGTTGTATTTACGAGCAAGGTAGCCATCTATTCCATCCGTCGCCATGCCAAAAACAAAAAGTCCGGCACCCCACCACCGCAGAGGAGAGTTCACGTCATCACCTGCAGTCAGGAGCATCCAGATAAAAACCGGCGCAAAAAAGATGCGAACAATGGTGATGATGTTCGGTACGTGCTTCATAGCTTCAGGCTAGTCCCGGCCTGTGAGTTGCCATGCATCTTCATTGCCGTCATCCCCATCAACTTCCTCATGGCCTGACGTCATGGCTGTGACAGGATCCTGCCCGTAAGGGTCTACTGAAGCCATCACAGTGACGTTTCCCGTGGGAGCTGCTGCAGGGGGAGCATCCTCGCCGCGGAGAGTGGCTAGAACACCAGCAAGCTGTTCCTGAGAAACCAAAACATCTCGAGCCTTGGACCCTTCAGAAGGACCAACGATGCCCCGGCTTTCCATTAGATCCATCAAACGGCCAGCTTTTGCGAAACCAACGCGAAGTTTGCGTTGCAACATTGATGTCGAACCAAACTGCGTGGAGACGACAAGCTCAACAGCTTGAAGCAGTACGTCGAGGTCATCGCCGATGTCTGCATCGATTTCTTTGCGCTCTGCTGCTGCCGCAACATCCTGACGGTATTCAGGTCGAGCTTGTCTAGTGACATGGGTGACAACTTTGTGGATTTCCTCTTCCGAGACCCAAGCACCCTGAACTCGAATGGGCTTATTGGCACCCATGGGCAGGAATAGTGCATCGCCTTGCCCGATGAGCTTGTCTGCACCCGGCTGGTCGAGAATAACGCGTGAGTCTGTAACGCTGGTTACCGCAAACGCTAGACGTGAGGGAACATTTGCCTTAATCAAACCAGTAACCACATCTACCGAGGGTCGCTGGGTTGCCAACACCAAGTGAATTCCAGAAGCACGTGCAAGTTGAGTAATACGCACCACGGAATCCTCTACATCACGTGGTGCGACCATCATGAGGTCAGCGAGCTCATCAACAACGACGAGGAGATAAGGATAAGGACGCAGTTCTCTCTCACTACCGGGGGGCAGAACGATGTCATTGTTGATAACGGCGCGGTTGAAATCATCGATGTGACGGAACCCAAAACTTGCCAGGTCGTCGTAACGCATATCCATCTCTTTTACGACCCACTGAAGAGCTTCTGCAGCTTTTTTGGGGTTTGTAATGATGGGGGTAATCAGGTGCGGAACACCGGCATAGGGGGCTAATTCGACGCGTTTAGGGTCTACAAGAACCATGCGCACCTCTGCGGGAGTTGACCGCATCAAGATGCTGGTGATCATGGAGTTGACGAAGCTTGACTTACCAGAACCGGTTGAACCAGCCACCAACAGGTGAGGCATTTTGGCCAAGTTGGCAACAACAAAGCCGCCCTCAACGTCTTTACCCACGCCAATGGTCATAGGGTGCTCACTGGAGGAGGAAGCGTTAGAGCGCAAAACGTCACCCAACGTGACGATTTCTCTGTCCGTGTTTGGAATCTCTATACCAATGGCACTCTTGCCAGGTATCGGCGAAAGAATGCGCACCTCATTAGAGGCAACTGCATAGGAGAGATTCTTCGACAGTGCAGTGACGCGTTCGACCTTCACACCAGGTCCAAGTTCAATCTCGTAGCGTGTCACTGTTGGTCCACGACTAAATCCGGTGACGGTGGCGTCTACTGCGAATTGCTTAAGTACTTCTGTGATTGCCCTGACAGCCTCATCATTTGCTGCAGAACGAGTCTTTGCTGGCGCGCCTGCGGATAACGAGTTGGCCGGAGGTAGGCGGTACACGGCAGGTGGCGCCTGAGGAGCCGCAACACGAGGGACAACAGATTCATCAACACCCGCCTCTTCAGCGGTAGCGGCAACAATCGCTACCGGAGCTGTAGAGACGTTGTCCTGAGAAGCCACAGAGTCTGGATCTGTGACGACCTCACCGGTATGGAATGCGCGCACTGCTTGTTCGGCGTTGGCAAGTTCTTCAATGATGTCCACATCTGACATCTCTCGGGTGGCTGCTAAATCAACTGCATGTGCCGCAGGATCAGTTATCACCGGAGTATCAAAGGCTGCTTCAGTTTCACGCTTGCTCGCGTTTCTGCGCCACCAGGGCAACGAAGACGCCTCAACTGGATCAAGCTCGAGAATCTCAATTGAGCCTGTTTCTTTGCTTTCAGACTCAGCTTGTGAACCAAAAAGATACGCATACAGTTCACGTAAGCGAGCACCGATGCGGTTTGGTGGAGTCTTGGTAATGATCAGCAGTGACAGCACAATGAGCGCAATCATCACGACAACAGCACCTACCGGAGTAATGATGAGCGCTAACGGAGCCGCGATGACCCAGCCCAAAACGCCACCTGCATCTGCCAGGGCAGCAAGTCCTTGAGAAGGATCTGGTTGACCGCCGAAAATTTGCGCCAAACCAGAAGATGCCATCAGAAGCAGGAATACCCCAACACCGATGCGGTTGTTGTCATTGACCGAGCTTGGATGACGAAATAGCCACATTGCCATCAGCAGCATCACTACCGGAAGGGCATAGGCAATCCGGCCAAATAATCCACCAAATGTCCAGTCGTTGATGGTTTGGGCAATCTCATTGTTGGGCAGGAACCACTGCGTAATTGCACCAATTACCGCTAAAACAACTAGCGTGAATGGCACGCCATCACGACGTTCTTCTTTAGAAAACTTTTCCGGGCCCAGCATGCGTGCAGCACCACCAGCTAGATGAGCCATGCTCATCCAGAGCCACGCGATACCGGTGTACTGGCTTCCTCCGTTGGAGGACGTTGATCGACTACCCGATGCAGGCTGAGACTTCTTGCTGCTCGAGGTACGCGAACGAGAGCCGCCACTACTGCGACCACGCGATTGAGAGCCTGAAGCCATGCCCTCAAAACTACGCGAGGGCACCGACTTTTCCCCGTATTACGGGCGAGTGTTCAGATATACGAATGGCCTGTAATCACGTGAATTACAGACCATTCGAACGGAGGGAGGGAACCCCTTATTCTGTGATCCAGGCTGTGGCGTTGCCGGGTAGCTTGCCATCAACCAGGGGTGCACTAGTGAGTTGAACCGAGCCCGCAGGAAGAGCGATTGGCTTCTTCCCGAAGTTTGTAATGTTGTGCCAACCGTTAGGGCGGACGAAGTGAACAACCTTGCGTTTGCTGTCAACAAACTCAAGATTTTCATCGGTCAATAACTCCTTGCGAAGTTTCAGTGCTGCCCGATAGAGCTTGAGTGTTGAGTCTTCTTGCGCTTCTTCGAACTCGACCGAGTAACCTGCAAACCAAGCAGGCTGAGGTAGGTGAGCTGATCCTGTTCCAAAACCAAAAGAAGAACCGCCCTTTTCCCATGGGAGAGGTACACGGCAACCGTCGCGACCTTTTCGGGTCTTGCCATCACGCAACCAGATTGGGTCCTGAAGCACCTGCCCTGGCAGATCAGCTACTTCGAACAGGCCGAGCTCTTCACCCTGATACATGTAAGTGCTGCCTGGAAGAGCCAACACAAGCATAGTGGCTGCCCGGGCGCGGGATAGGCCTAGCTCACGGTCCAGCTCTGGGCTCGTTCCATCTGTCATCACCCATTTTTCATAATCTGTCTTTTTGGGCAGACCGTAGCGTGTTGCGTGACGAATCACGTCATGGTTGGAGAGTACCCATGTCGAAGAAGATCCAGATTTTTCTGATAAATCAAGGTTGAACTCGATGCTCTTCTTAAACTTTCTTGCAGACCATGGAGCCGCCAACAAATCAAAGTTGAAAGCCTGGCCGAGAGTTTCTGGACTGGCATATCGTGGGCGCCGGGCTGCTGGTACCCATGCTTCAGCCACAGCAACACGTGGTGGGTCATAGGAATTGAAGATTTCACGCCATCCCCTGTAAATTTCCATCACATCATCACGGTCAAAGAGATGATGCGAGCCGTCAAGGGGGATGTGCTTGACGTCGTAGTTTTCGATGTAGGGGTAAGGCTCCGACATGTCCTTTTTGAGGGCATGTGCTACATCGATGCGGAATCCGTCTACGCCGCGGTCAGACCAAAAACGCATGGTCTTTTTGAAGTCATCAATGACCTCTTGGTTATCCCAGTTGAAGTCAGGTTGCTCTGGAGCAAAGAGGTGAAGATACCACTGTCCTGGAGTTCCATCAGGGTTCGTAGTGCGCGTCCAAGCAGTTGGTCCGAAGTGTGAAGGCCAGTCATTGGGTGCAAGCTCACCATTTTCCCCCTTGCCATCGCGGAAGATGTAGCGGTCCCGAGCAGCAGATCCGGGTTCGGAAGCAAGGGCTTCCTGGAACCACACGTGCAGGTCAGATGAGTGGTTTGGGACAACGTCAACAAAAACACGAATCCCCTTGGAGTGATATGCCTTGATCATCTCGTCGAAGTCAGCAAGTGAACCAAGCTTGGGATCAACATCACGATAGTCAGCAACGTCGTATCCGCCATCTGCAAGTGCAGAGGGATAAAAAGGGCTCAGCCAGATGGCATCAACGCCCAGTTCTGCGATGTAGTCAACCTTGGAAGTAATTCCCTTAATGTCCCCAAGACCATCACCGTTGGAGTCTTTGAATGATCGTGGGTATACCTGATAAACCACTGCCTGACGCCACCAGTTCTCATCTCCGGCGAGGAAAACTGAATCTGACATATGAACTACTTTCCGTTGAAAACTCGTGCAGAAAACTGATGTGTAGCAAACTATCGACGCGCGTCGATATTATCGAGGATACTTGATGAAACGCAATGAATCACAATCATTTGACACACAGTTTCGGATTTATTTTTCACCCCTGCCCAACACAGAAAGAAAATGCGTATGATTTCGCGAGAACATGAATGGATTTGGGACTCGTGGTACGTCGTAGACGACGAAACGCTCCATGCTTTTTATCTCATGGCACCAAAATCCCTCGGAAATCCAGACCTCAGGCACATCAATGCGAGGGTTGGACATTCCATCTCACAGGATGGATATTCCTGGACGCACCTACCTGAAGCACTCGGTCCGTCCCACGCAGAAAGCTTTGATAACCAAGCCATTTGGACCGGGAGCATTGTCAAAGACAAAAACATTTGGCACATGTTCTACACGGGAATCAACACCAGCACCAAAGAAAAACGTCAAGCTCTCGGCCACGCCGTTTCTGATGACCTCACAACGTGGAAACGCGTCAGCGACTCCCCGATACTCTCAGCTGCAGCCCCATACGCACTTCTGGGCAATGAGAGTGATGGCGCAGAACACTTCCGTGATCCCTGGGTCTTTTTCCACAACAACTCATGGCACATGCTCATCACAGCAAGCGACGAAGATGGCTGGGGCACAGTGGCTCATGCGACCTCTCCAGATTTAGAAACCTGGCAGCTCAAAGAACCTCTGATTGCAGATAGTCAATTTAGACAGTGTGAAGTGACTGAAACCATCCAAATAGATGGTGAATGGTTCCTCTTTTTCTGCATGGGGCCACGTGATGTGGAACGCCCTGGAATTGCACAAGGATTCGGCACATATTGCGTTCCGGCTGCAGGGCCACTAGGCCCTTTCGATCTGGATCGAACGACCCTTATTGCAGATGAAATTTATGCTGCCCGCGTGGTGGAGTTTAAGGGCGAGTGGCTACTTCTTGGCTTTGTTGACACAGGTAACCCCGGAGGCTTTACCGGCGTGATATGTGACCCTATCAAGCTCGAACGCTCCTCCGAAGGATTGATTAATCGCGTCAGTTGATGCCAGATAGGGAATGGGCCCCAACGACTGATGTCGTTGGGGCCCATTCTCGTGTGAACTGAAATTACTTCACTGCACCTGCAGAGATACCAGAAATGATTCTCTTTTGCATGAGGAAGTAGAAAATCAGAATCGGAATGATAGAGAGCAGAAGACCTGCCATGGCAAGACCGTAGTCGGAGGTGTACTTTCCATAGAAGACGAAGGTACGCAGCGGAAGAGTCTTCTGGTCGGAATCAATCAAAACCACTGATGGCAAGAGGAAGTCGTTCCACACCCAAAGAGCGTTGATGATGGCAACAGTTGCCGTGACAGGTCCCAACATCGGGAAGATGATCTTCCTAAATGTTTTGAACGGAGAAGCACCATCAATAGCTGCAGCTTCATCAAGTTCATAGGGGATGTTAGAAATAAACCCGTGATACAAGAAGGTGGATAGCGCAACACCAAAGCCCACATAGAAGAATGCGATGGTTATCTGGTTGCCGGGAAGGTTCAACCCACGCTCTCCGAAAAGACCAACGAAAGGAATCATTAGTGCTTGGAAGGGCACAATCATCGATGCCACCAGAACGAGGAATGTGATCGCAGAGAACTTAGTCTTCGAACGTGAGAGGTAATAGGCCAGCATCGATGAGGTAATGATGATGGCAACAACACTGATGATCGTAATGATCAACGAGTTAGTTAGAGCTTGCCAGTAGCCCATTTTCTTGATGGCATCAGTGAAGTTTTCCCACTGCCACTCAACAGGAAGAGAAAGAGGGTCGTTCAGTACCGCACGCTTTTCTTTGGCGGAGTTAAGAAGTACCAAAAGAAAAGGGAACGCATAAATCACGGCCAGCACACTGGCAAAGATGAAGAAGAAGATGTTAATACGTTTTGCGCGTTTCATCGCTGGACCTCCATCCTCTTAGAAATGACGACTTGTGTGAGAGCAGCAATCGCGATAACTACGAACATGATGATTGCTTGGGACTGGCCAGCGGTGAAGTTACCGTAGCCAAAAGCTTCACGGAACACATGAAGCGATATCAACTCTGTGGTTCGGTATGGCCCACCACCAGTCAACGCAAGGTTGAGGTCGTACGCCATAAAGGCGTTACGGATGGTCAAGAACAGAGAGATGGTGAATGCCTGAGCCATCAGGGGAAGCTTGATATAGTACAACGTTTGTGCGTTGCTGGCTCCATCGATGAAGGAGGCCTCAAGAACATCTTTTTCGATACTCATCAACGCAGTGACGTAAATGATCATCATGTAACCAGACATCTGCCACACGGTCACAATAACCATTGCCCAGAATGCGGTGGTTGTATCGAGAAGCCAGTTTTTTTCAAAGAGAGGAATCCCGGATGCCTTGGCCATGACTGGCAGGGCTTGACCGAAGATGAACTGCCAGATAAGACCGAGGATAACTCCACCGATGAGGTTAGGCACAAAGAATGTGGTGCGCAGGATATTGACACCGCGCAGAGGGATTGTCACTAGCAGAGCGAGACCGAATGCTACGACGTTAACGAGAACGAGTGAAGCCGCCACATAGGCAACAGTCAGGCTGAGAGACGCCCAGAAAGATTCGTTTTGGAAGGACTGGATGTAGTTGTCGAAACCGACGAACTTCGTGACATCGAAGCCATTCCAGTCAGTGAAGCTGAAGTAGAGTCCGCGAGTGAAAGGGACTACAAGTACGAGGGTGAAGATGGCCAGCGGAATCAGTGCGAACACCGCAAAACGCTTAATTTCTTCTGTACGTCTTCTCATCTTCATTGACCTTAGCTGTGAGGGCGAGTTGCCCGGGGCCCCAAGGCCCCGGGCAACTCTTTTACCACTGTAGTTAGATTAGGGGATTCCTAATCAGAGAAGAAGTGTTACTTCTTCCAGGCTGCTTCGAGCTCTGCAGCGAATGCAGCGCGGTCGATCTGGCCGTCGTAGTACTTCTGAGCTGCAGCACCGTATGCGTCCTGCAGACCAGCTGGGTAAGCGCTGTTGACCCACTGCAGAGTCTTACCTGCAGCGATGTACTTCGCGATTTCCTGTGCCATGTAGGTGGTTGGCTGTACTTCAAAGCCCTCGTAAACGGGGATGAAGTTCATGCCATCCTTCTCAACTGGACCAGCCCAGAATGCCTGACCCTCAGGAGTGGTGAGGAACCAGGTCAGAACGGCAATAGCGGACTTTTGCTGTGCTTCGGTGGACTGCTCGGTGTCGATCATGATGTAGAAAGGAACACCAACGGAGATGTTCTCGTTCGCAGCCGAACCAGCGTTGTCGTTGATTGGCAGAGGCATGATGCCGAATTCACCATCAGGAGTGGTGGTGAGGAGGTTTGGCTCTGCCCAGTTACCCATGAACCAGAAAGCGGACTGTCCGGTTGCAAGGTTCTCAACAGCGACGTCGTAGTCAGAGTCAGCGATGGTTGCGGTGTCAATGGTGTTTGCCTTCAGAAGGTCGAAGGTGTCCAGCCAGTTGATGAATGCAGGGTCATCCATGAGTGACTTGCTACCAGCAGTCAGCTCGTCGAGAACAGCAAGCTGTCCTTCAGCGGTGTCAGCTGCGTTTGCGTGGTAAACGTTGGTGAGGTGAGCACCGAGTGACCACCACAGACCGGAGAAGTGCATTGGTGAAACACCAGTTGCCTTCACTGCTGCGAATGCGTTAGCGAGGTCAGAGCGGGTCTTGATTGCTGCAGGGTCTACACCAGCTGCGTCAAGAACTGCCTTGTTGTAGAGAAGTCCGAAAGCTTCAGCAGTAACGGGGATACCAACCTGCTTGCCATCGATGTTTGCTACGTCAAGAGTTCCAGGAGCTGCGAGCTCAGCCAGAGGCTGACCGGTCCAGTCCATAACCTTGTCTGCCATGTCAGGAAGTTCCTGGAGAGCAGTCATGATGGTTGGTGCTTCACCAGCTTCGTACATGGTGGTGACGGTCTGGAGGAATGGCTGGTCAGGAGACTCAACGATGGTTACGGTGGTGCAATCGGTGTTAGTTGCGTTGTAGGTGTCGATTGCGTTGGTGAACTGGTCCTGGATCTCAA
This sequence comes from Aurantimicrobium minutum, assembly GCF_002355535.1. NCBI lineage: Bacteria > Bacillati > Actinomycetota > Actinomycetes > Micrococcales > Microbacteriaceae > Aurantimicrobium > Aurantimicrobium minutum. Next base: position 366,257 of record NZ_AP017457.1, on the reverse strand, counting down.
CCTTGATGGTTCCAAGCCATGTGATGTCGGTTACTTCCTTGCAGTCCTTGAAGTTAGGGTTGCTGGAATCGCTTGTTGCACATCCGCTCAGCATGAGGGAGGCGGCAACAGCAGTAACAGCAATACCGGCAACGGCTGCTTTCTTACGGCTAAAAACTGCCATAGTTTTTTCCTTTCGTAGCGAAGGTGTTTACGGCCTCAATCCCCCGAAGGGTTTCTCTCGCTTTCACGAGTGGTGAGTAAGACCGTGTACTTTCCTTCTTCTGTGATTACCTATCTCATTGGTGGCCTTGCGGTCACGCAACATCTTTGGTGCTTCTAGGTTCGACGCGCGTCGTCGACGCGCGTCGATAGAGAGAAATCTATCGCGTATTACTGAGCTCTGTCTACAAATTTCGGGCAATTTCTTGATTTGTAACCAAAATGTGATTCTGCAGTTCTCAACGAGAGGGCGAAGCCGTGCTTCCGCGATCAACAAAGTGAGGGGCAGACAAGTGTTGAAGAACAGATTTGGTGTCCCCGTTCAGACGTGCAACTAAATACTGTCCGGCCATACGTCCCAAATCCTTGCCCTCCACACCGATGGTACTTTGAGCAGGAACGGTAAGGTTTGCGGCAATTTCTGAAAGACCCAGAGACATGATGGATATGTCCCGTGGAATTTCAAGCCCATGTGTGGCAATTACCTCAAGAGCACCAATCATGGCTGGTTCGTTGAACCCAATCACCGCGGTCACTTCAGGATTATCTTTGAGAAGCTCCGTCATCGCCGCACGTCCTGCACGAATAGTTGCTGGCATATGTTTCATATACAAGCTGACTCCAGCACGGCGTGCTTCTTCTTTCATACCCGATTCAGTTCTGACCGCAGGTCCATATCCTGCCGCGACCAACTCATCCCCAATACCGATAAACCCAACATGTTTGTGCCCGAGATCTACCAGATGGCGAATTGCCATGGGACCCCACTGTGAAAAGTCAGCATCTACATAGGTCAAATTATCTGAATAATCTGTTCTACCAATGAGACAAAAAGGCATACCTGCCTGCTCCAGCACATCAACGCGAGGGTCATCGGCGCGGACCTCCATGAGGAGAACACCCTCGACGAGTCCCTGGTTGACAATCTTCGTCAGAGAATCAATATCTTCCACAGCGTTCGGCCACAGCAGAAGTTGGTAACCCTCCTCAGAAACGGCCTCATTAGCAGCTTGAACATATTCGAAGTCTGTTTCGTTAAATCCACGCTCTCCGACGGGGAAAAGCAACGCAAGAATTCCAGATTTTTTTCCGGCGAGCGCCTGAGCCATGGCATTAGGGACATAGCCCAGTTCCTCCATGGCTGCAAAAATACGTTCTCTCGTTTGCTCACCAATAGGCCTCACACCTGTCAGCGCGTAACTCACAGTGCTCTCCGAAACACCTGCTAGCCGCGCAACGTCTGCGCGGGTAGCCTGCTTTGGCTTGACTGGTGTTGGCATGTCAACAGCATAAACCTTGTCGTCGACACGCGTCGACTACTTATTCGACAATTAGGCCTCAATGACGAGAGGAATAATCATGGGGCGGCGTCTATAGCTCTTGGACACCCACTGGCCAACAGTTCGTCGAATGACCTGCTGCAAAGAATGCGTGTCACGAACACCGTTATGCGCGGCCTCTTGCAGAGCTCTCGCAATAGCGGGTTTAATTTCATCAAAGACAGCATCATCTTCAGCGAAGCCCTTGGCGTGAATCTCCGGCCCAACGATGATCTTGCCTGTGGCAGGGTCAACCACCACGATGATGGAAATAAATCCTTCCTCAGCAAGGATGCGTCTGTCCTTGAGATCGTTATCGGTAATTTCGCCCACGCTAGAACCGTCGACGTAGACATATCCGATATCGAGCTGGCCTACTACTCGGGCAATTCCACCCTTGAGGTCAATGACTGTTCCATCCTCACCCAGGATGGTGCGGTGTGCATCTACGCCTGAATCAATAGCAAGGTTGGCGTTCGCCACCAAGTGACGGTATTCGCCGTGCACGGGAAAAACGTTCTTGGGTTGCAAGATGTTGTAGCAGTAAAGCAACTCCCCTGCTGCCGCGTGGCCTGAAACATGCACCTTGGCATTGCCCTTATGGACAACTTTGGCACCAAGTTTTGTCAACCCATCAATAACTCTGAAGACTGCATTCTCATTGCCGGGTATCAAACTTGACGCAAGAATCACGGTGTCCCCAGGTCCCACCTCAATCTGATGCTCCAGGTTTGCCATGCGAGCTAGTACCGCCATGGGTTCACCTTGAGAACCAGTGGACATGTACACCAAGCGGTCATCGGGAAGCTCTGCAGCCTTCTTGGCATCGATAATGGTTCCCTCTGGAACCTCGAGATAACCAAGTTCGGCCGCAATGCCCATGTTGCGCACCATTGAGCGCCCCATCAAAACAACGTGTCGGTTGTTGGCCACAGCAGCATCAATGACCTGCTGGACACGGTGCACGTGAGACGAAAAGCTGGCCACAATAACGCGGCGCTGTGAACGATGAATCACACTCTCCAAAACAGGACCAATGTCACGTTCTAGCGGAGTAAATCCGGGAACATCCGCATTCGTTGAATCCGGCAGGAACAGATCAACACCTTCTTCACCGAGACGGGCAAATGCACGAAGGTCGGTCAGGCGGCCATCAAGAGGAAGTTGATCCATCTTGAAGTCACCTGTGTGAAGAACAAGACCTGCTTCTGAGCGAATAGCTACCGCAAGCGCATCAGGAATCGAGTGATTGACCGCAACGAATTCGAGTTCGTAGGGACCGAACTGTTCCTTATCCCCCTCTCTGACTTGAAGCGTGTATGGCTGAATGCGGTGCTCTTTGAGCTTGGCTTCAATCAACGCAAGCGTGAGGCTAGAGCCCACCAGAGGAATGTCATTTTTCAAACGCAACAGATAAGGAACAGCACCAATGTGATCCTCATGCCCATGCGTGAGAACAATGGCAAGGATGTCATCCATGCGGTCACGGATGTAGCTGAAGTCAGGAAGGATGAGGTCCACACCTGGCTGGGTCTCTTCAGGAAAAAGAACACCGCAATCCACGACGAGAAGCTTGCCGCCCAGTTCATAGACGGTCATGTTGCGACCGATTTCACCCACTCCTCCGAGCGGGACAACGCGCAGCGTTCCAGGTTCTAAAACATGTGGGTCAAATAATTCGTTAGGCATATTCCTCTTACGAGTGTGAGTCTGTAAAGACTCGTATTCACGCCCTGGCGGTTGCCCTGACGAGTGTGGCGCTACCGTGTAGTGCCGGCGATTTTGGGCAATGCTCCACCTGCGGCGGCATTGCGATCTGGACGGAAGTTAGAGAAATCAACACCCTCGATTGCTCCAACGAGTGCAATCTCGTCTTCAATCTTTGCTGCTTCCCACTCTTCAGGACCAACAAGTGGCAGACGAACACGGGGGCTACCAATTCTGCCCAAACCGTGGAGAACATATTTAGCGGCAACAGTTCCAGGCACGTGCGTCATGATTGCACGCACCAGAGGCTCCAACGCCATGTGTTGCTGAGTTGCCGCAGTGAGGTCACCGCGATTCACCGCATCCACCATTGCCCGGTAAGGAGCGGGGGCGACGTTGGCGGTGACACCAATCAAGCCGGAAGCTCCGATAGCCATGTGAGGTAGGACGTTTGCGTCATCTCCCGAGAAGTACAACAGGTCAGTCTGGTTGAGCACTCGGCTTACCTCGCTGAAGTCCCCCTTGGCATCTTTGACTGCAACGATGTTGGGGTGCTTGGCCAAACGCAGGATGGTTTCGTACTGAATCTGGATACCCGCACGACCTGGGATGTCATACATGATGAAGGGCAGGTCAGTAGCGTCAGCAACCATGCGGAAGTGAGTCAGCACACCGGCTTGAGTGGGCTTGTTGTAATAGGGCGTGACGGCCATGATGCCGTCAGCACCAGCCTTGGCACTCTTCTTAGCAAGTTCTATCGCGTGCGCTGTCTCGTTAGAGGGACCACCCATGATGATCTTGGCGCGATTGCCGGCAACATTCTTACCAACCTCTACAAGCTTGACCTTCTCATCGTCTGTCAAGGTGCTCGTTTCACCGGTGGTTCCCGTGACGACTATGCCGTCTGCACCGTTGGAAACAACATGGTCGATGTGCTTTTCAACATCGTTCCAGTCGACTTCACCGTCTGCAGTGAAGGGAGTTACGAGCGCGACAAGGACCTGTCCGAAGGGGTTTTCTGCTGTAGCCACAAATTAAGCGTATCGCTGGAGCGGATTACGGCGAAACGCGGCCGTGCTCATTGAACGCCGCATAGGTCAGTGGCATGAGCTTTGCCCACTCGTCTTCCATCTTTTCAGCGACCATTTCAATCTCTCGCTGAGGGAAGGAGGGGAAGTGTGTACCTTCACGCTTAGTCCGCAACGAAAGGAAGTTCATCAACGAACGGGCGTTCATGGTGACGTACATCGAAGAGTATGTCGCTACCGGCAGAACGCCACGTGCAACCTCACGAGCAATACCTGCTTCGAGCATGCGCTCGTACTCTTGGTACGCAACAGAGACGGCATGAATAGTTGCTTCACGGGTGAGGGCAGCTTGTTCCGCAGTCCCAGGAACGAAGTCATATGCACCTGGTTTACCCACCTGAATGAGGTTACGGGCTGGAGCTGGAACATAGAACACGGGGTTGAGTTCACGATAACGTGCAGACTCTTCGTTGTACGAAGCAATACGGTGACGCATAAATTCGCGGAAGACAAAGATGGGTGCCTGCACATAAAAAGTCATCGAGTTGTGCTCAAAAGGTGAGCCGTGGCGATCACGCATCAGATAGTTGATGAGGCCCTTGTCACGCTTTTCATCCTCTGCACGTGACTCAGGAGTGTGCATGGACTCTTCGAGAGTCTGCTCCCCCTGGGTCGATACACGTGCCGCAAAAAGCACATCAGAGTCATGGGCGCTCGAGCGCACCAATTCAACAGTTACATCTGAACGAAATTCAATCTCAGCCACGGATAAAACCTTACCCGTCGTCACGTTACGTCATACTCGGCACGACGAAGATAAAGAGAAATAGTCTTTAACCACCATGGATCTCTCACTCATTCTGCTGCTTATCGGCGGACTCGTTGTGGTCTCGACCGCAATAGGTTTTCTCGTCAAAGCAACTGAGGGGCGTGCCAAGAAACAAGATGGCTTGACCCGAGTGAACCCCGCGAACCTGGGCGAAGGTATCCAGTTTGGAAAAATCGGAACCCTTCTTCAATTCAGCTCTGAATTTTGCACAAAGTGCCCAGGGACACGAAAATACCTAGCTCAGGTTGCCGCACAATACCCGGGTGTTGCTCATGTGGATGTGGACCTGACCCATCGGCAAGATCTCGCTCAACAGTTCAATATTCTCCAAACCCCTACAACCTTCATCCTCGATGACAGTGGTGCTATCGCCGCTCGCATTGGAGGATCTCCCCGACCCGAGGCAGTAATCTCTGCCTTAGAAATCGCTATCAAGAGAGAGCACGACAGCTATGTCATCTAAGAAGCCCAACCCGCTGGCTGCTAAGCCTGGAACCCAAGGCATTGATCCACGTGGCCCCCGCTTTGGTGCCACCCTCACCCTGATTACGCTCACCGTTGAGCTCATATTGTTACTCGCAAACCCCGGAGCACTTTCTGCGAGCAATTCTGTATTCCAAAATCTGTTCACACCGGCTGGTTTACTGCTTGCGTACATCACCGTCATTTTTGCCATTGGTGCGTTTGCCGGTATTTCCAAGCACCCTTATGGCGCTATTTTCAAAGCAGCAGTTCGACCACGTCTATCTGCGCCGGAAGAGCTTGAAGACCCAAAGCCACCAACCTTCGCTCAACTCATTGGTTTCATCATTTCCCTGGCAGGCTTGGTCTTTGCTGTGCTGGGCATCACTACTGGCGCAGTAATCGCCGTAGCCTTTGCCTTCGTCGCCGCATTCTTGAACTCGGTTTTTGGATACTGCCTGGGATGCCAAATCTATGTTCTGCTCGTTCGCGCAGGTATCGTGGGACGCGGAGGCGCATCCGCGTAACTCGAAATACATTCGAGCCACGGCCGCCTCCTCTAGGAGGTTGTCGTGGCTCGCTCGTTAACGGTTCTCATCGCTGGTGGGTCAGGGATGATTGGCTCAGCTCTGACAGAACTGTTGCAGCAAAAAGGTCACGATGTTCGCCATCTCTCGCGAAATCCCTCCAGCTCCATTTCCCACGTGCAGTCATATGCCTGGGCCCCAGGGGCGGAACCACTGGACTTAGACCAGCTGTCGCAGGACATAGGTAAACCCATTGATGTGATTGTGAATCTGGCAGGATCAACCATCAGCAAAATGCCGTGGACAGCCAAGCGCAAGAAAATTATTCTCGATTCTCGTATCGATGCGACGAGCACCATTGTGGACGCAATTGCCCGAGCTCAACGCAAACCAGCTGTGTTGATTAACGGCTCTGCTGTCGGAATTTATGGAGACCGCGACAACGAGATTTTGACTGAAACTTCTTCGCAGGGGGTTGGTTTCCTCGCTGAGGTTGTTGCCCAGTGGGAAGAGGCAGCGATGCCTGCAACACAACACACTCGAGTTGTCTTGGCTCGAACCGGGCTTGTCCTCGGTGACCATGGTGCTTTGAGTCCTTTGAAACTCATCACAAAATTCTTTGCATCCGGCCCTCTTGCAGGCGGCAAAGACTGGTGGCCATGGATCAGCTTGGAGGACGAAGCCCGCGCCTTGGCTTTTTTGATTGACCACGATGTCACTGGCGCGGTCAATCTCGTAAGCCCTGAATCTGCAACCTCTGCGACCGTCATGAAAGAACTTGCCCGTCAACTCAAACGGCCATTCTGGCTACCAGCGCCTGGCGTCGCGATTTCGCTGGTGTTAGGTCAAGCAGGTCGTGAACTTCTTCTCTCCAGTCAACATATTGTTCCTGAGGTTCTGTTAACTTCAGGTTTCAGCTTCACCGATCAGACCATTTCTGAGGGCGTGCGCTCTGCTCTGAGATAACGTGGAGGTATGGGTGTACGCATCGAAAAAATTGACCTCCCCGGTATTGGCGTTCGACACGACGTCGTCACGCAAGCGGGACAACGCATCGGGGTATTGAGTTACCGAGATGGCAACCGTGAGGTTGCCCTCTACGATCCAGAAGATCCCGACGCCATCTTGGGCTCTGTGGAACTCACTGGTGATGAAGCGGCAGCGCTATCTGACCTCCTCGGCCACGCAGCACTTCTGAGCCAACTCTCTGGATTGGGCGGCGGCACGATTGGGCTGTACACCGAACAGCTCATGCTTCCTGCAGATTCCAGATTTCTCGATCGTCCGCTTGGAGATACTCAAGCTCGCACCAGAACTGGAACTTCCATCGTTGCCATTCTGCGTGGCAAAGATGTGATTGCGTCACCTACTCCTGCAGAAATTCTGCGACTAGATGACCTCATCGTCGCCGTGGGAACCCGCGAAGGTTTAGACAAACTGGACTCATTGCTCGCACACAGCCAGGTATAGCCCATGCACGACGAGACCTGGATGCTGATTGAGGTAGGAGCACTGCTCCTGGGCCTCAGTCTGCTCGGTCGCGTCGCAATTAGGTTCGGCCAATCCCCTATCCCTCTATATATGACAGCAGGGTTGATTTTTGGTTCAGGTGGAATTCTTCCTTTACACGCCAGCAACGACTTCTTAAGCTCAGGTGCTGAGCTAGGCGTTGTCTTGTTGCTTGTCATGCTTGGGTTGGAATATTCACCATCTGAGCTTGTGGGCAACCTCAAATCCTCCGCACGCGCAGGAGTGTGGGATGCCTTACTTAATGCCATCCCCGGTGCATTATTTGCCCTCATATTGGGGTGGGGCCCAATTGCGGCTCTGGCCATGGCCGGTGTCACCTGGGTTTCTTCCTCAGGAGTTATTGCGAAAGTCTTGAGAGATCTCGGACGTCTGGGTAACCGCGAGACACCAATTGTGCTGTCAGTGTTGGTCCTTGAAGACCTAGCCATGGCGTTCTATCTGCCTATCTTGTCCGCCGTAGTGGTCGGGGCTAGTTTGGCGCAGGGTGCAATAACAGTTGCTATTGCCGTCGGCTCTGTTTCAATAGTGTTGTACCTTGCTGTTCGCCAAGGTAAGAAGCTCTCTCGCATCTTCCACGCCGAACAACCAGAATCACTCTTACTCGGTGTTTTGGGTCTCACAATGTTGGTGGCCGGTCTTGCCGCCGCTGTTCAGGTTTCCGCTGCAGTTGGCGCGTTCCTGGTGGGCATTGCCCTCTCGGGTCAGGTTGCACACAACGCAGAAAAACTCCTAGCTCCACTGCGTGATCTTTTTGCCGCTATCTTCTTTGTCTTTTTTGGACTGACCACAAACCCTGCAGACATCCCACAAGTCTTCATTCCAGCTTTGATCTTGGCGATCATCTCAATGTCCACCAAAGTTGCGACCGGTTACCTGGCAGCAAAGAGCGCAGGAATTGGTCGCCCAGGTCGCTGGCGTACCGGGGTCGCCCTCATGCCACGTGGAGAATTCACGGTGATCATCGCTGGTCTTGCAGTTTCAGCGGGAATACAGCCTTTGATTGCCCCCATGGCAGCAACCTACATGCTCATTACTGTGATCTCCGGCCCAGTGCTGGCTCGGATCACCGATACTGCCTGGTTCAAGCAGCGGATGAAGCTCGCCGCTAAGCGCGAGGGTGTGCTTGCTGGTAGCTCGAAGTCAGTCGCTCCATAGATACATGGGTATATATCTGGGTTGTTCCCATACTCGCGTGACCGAGCATCTCCTGAACTATTCGCAAATCAGCACCCCCATCTAAGAGATGAGTCGCTGCGGTATGCCTGAGAGCATGGGGGCCGGCAGGACCTGAACCCCCCAGAGGCTCAAGTAATGATGCGACGAGCCCATAGACAGCTCGTGTGCTCAGACGGCCACCTCGCGCCCCAACAAAAAATGCTGAGGTTGCTGGCTTGCCTTCCAACAGGACTGTACGCGCGCGAACCAGATAGTCCAACAGAGCTGTAGCTGCAGGGTTGCCAAAAGGAACAACGCGTTCCTTTGAACCTTTTCCCAAAACTCGAACTGTGAGTCGATCTAGATCAACATCGCCCAGATTCAACCCAACAAGTTCTGAAACACGAAGACCTGAGGCATACAAAAGTTCCACAATGGCCAGATCACGCAGTGCTACCGGCTCTCCTTCAGCAGCATTGCTGGTGAGGAAATCAAAGACGTCTTGCAGTTGAGGTTGAGAGATAACGCGAGGAAGAGATTGGTCAGCTTTTGGAGATTTCAGGCGTGAACCTGGATCTGTTTCCAGGAAACCCTGTCGTCTGAGCCACTGGGTGAAACTTCGAGCACTGGCTGTGCGCCTGGCCAAGGTTGTCTTCGACAACCCTGCTTGAGCAGACTCATAGAGCCAATCCCTAAGGAAATCGAGAGTGACATCGGAGACAGCTTCACGATTTTTGCGTTCGGCAAATGAGCTGAGGTCTTTCAGGTCTGAGGAATACGCCTTGATAGTGTGCTCCGAATAGCCGCGTTCAGCACTGAGGTACTTCATGAAGCCATCCAGTGCACTGTCGATACGCATAGCTCAAGAATGCCTCATTCAACGTCTTCGTGCTCGTCAGCTGGCGGAGTGTGACCTGGAAGTAGTTCACACATCTCAGCTGCGGTTGTCACGCAAATTGCGTCGTATTCACGTAGCAGGCGATGACACCCAGCAGATGAGGCACTTGTGATTGGTCCAGGAACGACACCTAAAGGCCTGCCGAGCGATGCTGCATGGTTTGCCGTGTTCAACGAGCCAGAACGCCATCCTGCCTCCATTACAACCGTGGCTTGTGTCGAAGCAGCAATAAGCCGGTTTCGCAACAGGAAGCGCCACTTGGTTGGCGAGTACCCACAGGGCGACTCTGCAAGCACCAGACCACTTTCCATGATTCTGCCCACAAGTGCATCATGTCCGCTGGGATAGAACCGATCAACACCCCCGGCAAGAAAGGCCATCGTGGTTCCTCCCACTGCCAAGGCAGAACGATGCGCCATTCCGTCAATGCCATAGGCGGCGCCAGAAACTATCGCTATGTCCTGTTGCGCAATAGCGGCCACCGTTTCCATCGTGACATGCTCGCCATATCCTGTTGATGCCCGCGCGCCAACAACCCCAAGCGATCGAGAGAATTTACTCACGGCATCACGATTCCCACGTGCCCACAACCCTAGGGGTGCGTGCGCCGCCAAATCATCAAGTCCACGTGGCCAATCCTCATCTTCTGGGGTGAGGAGAAACGCCCCTAAATGTGCCGCATGTACAACTGCATTAAGTGCATCCCTCGAGCTCAGTCGGGGTATCCACCGCTGTACACCTTCGGCGATGTCTTCGACGAGGTCCGGGAACTCTTGCTGGATCTCGATTCGAGATTGAACGATTCGAGCAATCTCATGGGCTGTGCGGCGTTGAATGAGCAGTTCAATTGAGTCGTGCGCTCCCACAGCACTAACTAGCAGGCCGGCAACTCTGTCGCCTGCTTCTACAAGGGTGCCCCACACTGCTCGAGAAAAAGATGTGGCTATTTCACTACTGTTTGAATCCTGCTGTCGAACAGGTTTCATGTACTCGGTAACAGCAGATTCAGGTAGTCCGCAGATTGTTGTCATGATGACCTCCACAGAGAATCAACCATGCAGACAGCATGACAAAGAGAACTACATTGTCACCTGTTGACGAAACTGGTCTGTGTGATGTTGTTGAGAACTATTCGTCGAGTGCGAGTTCTTTAGGGAGCTCAAACTCTTTAGAAGAGAGTTCTTCCACGTTGACATCCTTGAATGTCAGCACTCGAACGCTCTTGACGAAGCGATCTGCACGGTAGACGTCCCACACCCACACGTCAGTCATGGTGAGCTCGAAATAGAAGTCGTGTTCTGCATCAATGCGCTTTACATCAACTTCGTTGGCTAGATAAAAGCGGCGTTCTGTCTCGATGACGTAGGAGAACTGCCCAACAACATCCCGATATTCGCGATAGAGCGCCAGCTCGGCCTCGCGGTCGTAGTCATCGAAGTCTTCTTCATCCATGGTGAATCAATCCTATGATGTTTTACTTCACCCAATTTGCGCGGTGATATGGGGTCAGACCACTCGTTTTGATAGCTTGCATGTGCAGTGCAGCACCGTAGCCTTTATTGGACGCCCAGCCATACTCAGGATGTTCACGATCCAGAGAAAGCATCAATTCGTCACGAGTCACTTTGGCAACAATTGACGCAGCAGAAACAACAGCACAGTCTTGATCTGCTTTCACCCGCGTGACAACAGAAAGTTTGCTGCTTAACGCGGGGTTGAGCCAATCATGCGAACCATCCAACAAGACGGTGGCCTCTCCCACAGAAACACCACCATGGTGAAGCAACGCCAGTGCACGTTTTGCCGCCAGTCCCAAACACGCGGTGATGCCCATCTCATCGATCTCAAGCGCAGATGCTTCGCCGACGGCAGTGGGTGCCCAGGCCTGAACTTCAGGAAAGAGTGCAGTGCGCTTCTTTTCTGAAACGAGTTTTGAGTCACGCAGTCCAGTGGGAAACTCTGTGACCGAAGGGCTAATGGCACAAACCCCCACCATGACTGGTCCTGCCATTGCGCCACGGCCGACCTCATCGATCCCGATAATCAGTTTGGCGCCAGAGGCAAACATTTCTGTCTCGACCTGGAGAGATGGTTCAGCTGGCATCTGACCTACTGCGCTGCTGGAGCCGGTGGAACATCGGCAAAGACTTCAGGATAGTTCGACAACCACTCCCAGCGGCTCATGGGCCAGCTCAGCACAAAAGCTCGACCAACAACGTGATCCAACCCTACGAAACCTTTGCTGGGGGTTTCCGTGTTGTATCGAGAGTCTTTTGAGTTGTAGCGGTTATCTCCCATAACGAACAATGAATTGGCGGGAACAGTTACATTGAAATCGATAGCCGAAGCACGTGTTTCACCCGGTGGGATGGTGATGTAAGGCTCAGAGATGGGGACACCATTGACAATGATCTGTCCCTCAGCAGAACAGCACTGCACTGTATCCCCAGGCATACCAATAACGCGTTTGATCAAGTGATCATTACTATCTGGCGAAGCGAGACCGAAAAGTGAGAGCACCCACTCCACGCCTGCCTGAGTTGGGCTGACCTCAACAGGCGGCCTTGCTGGTAGCCAACCTCCTGGGTCTTTGAATACGACAATGTCACCGTGTTCAACACTGACAACCTGGGGAACAAGCTCGTTTACAATGACTCTGTCGTCAATCATGAGCGTTTGTTCCATCGAAGCCGAGGGAATAAAGAATGACCTGATGAGGAAAGTTTTCACCACAAAGGAAACAACAATGGCGATTCCGAAGATTACCAAGACATCGCGGAGAAAAAACAACACAGAACGCCACGGATGGCGTGTTTGTGTTGTTGTGTCAGTCATGTGGTTACTACTCCCCTGCAGCTCAAGTCTAGGTTGCCGATTCCGTCAAAAGCCTGTGTGGAGTTGGTGAAACTCCGAAATAGGGCAAAAAGATAACCCCCACACTGTGGGGGTTATCTTGATGAAGGTCTTAGAAGTCGCGCTTCTCTTTGATTTTCGCCTTCTTACCGCGAAGGTTACGCAGGTAGTACAGCTTTGCACGACGCACGTCACCGCGAGATACGACCTCAATGTGGTCAATAACTGGGGAGTGCACTGGGAACTTACGCTCCACGCCAACCTGGAAAGAAACCTTCCGAACGGTGAAAGTTTCGCGAACGCCCTCACCGGAACGACCGATAACGACACCCTGGAATACCTGGATACGAGAACGGTTACCTTCGATGATGTTTACGTGAACCTTTACGGTGTCACCGGCGCGGAACTCTGGAATGTCGCTACGCAGCGATGGTGCATCTACAGCGTCAAGAATGTGCATGATGTATCTCAATCTGTACAAGCCACAGGTCTCATACGTGAATGATGAAAAGAGAGTGTGCTGTGATGAAAGTTTCAGTGCCCCCTGTGGCAGGGTGAAACAAACGGCACAAGTGACAATTCTGCCAGAAATTTACTCAGGAAGTAAATCGGGCCGAATCCGCTTGGTGCGCTCTAGCTGTTGTTCGTGTCGCCATGCAGCGATTGCCGCATGGTTTCCCGACAGTAATACTTCAGGTACTTCGAGATCTCGCCAGACTGCAGGCTTGGTGTAGCTGGGATATTCCAGCAAACCGTCCTCGTGGCTTTCTTCAACGAGAGAGTCAGGATTGCCCACCATACCTGGGATAAGACGCCCTATAGCCTCAATCATGGCTAGAGAAGCCACTTCTCCGCCGTTGAGAACATAGTCTCCCAAAGAGATGGGGCGTACTGTCATTCGTGTAGCAAAGTGGTCACTCACACGCTGGTCGATACCTTCATATCGTCCACAGGCAAAGATGAGTTGTTCCTCGTGCGAGAGTTCCTTGGCCACGGCTTGCGTGAAGGGCTCCCCCGCAGGTGAAGGAACAATCAAAATAGGACGCTGCGAGCTTTCTGAATCAGCCAGGATGGCATCGAGGGTGTCCCCCCAAGGCTCTGGCTTCATCACCATGCCAGCGCCACCACCGTATGGAGTGTCATCGACTGTTCGATGTTTATCCGTGGTCACATCACGCAGATCATGCACATGCGTCTGGATGAGGCCTGACTGACGAGCTTTACCTAGGAGCGACACATCCAAGGTTGCAAAGAACTCAGGGAAAATTGTGACGATATCGATGCGCATTAGGCCTCGCTAGAGCCCTCAGTGAGTTCGTCATCCTCATCTTCAGGAAGCTCTTCGAACAAGCCTCCTGGTGGGGTGAGTGTCACGATCCCCTTATCAATATCCACTTCAGGAACAATTGCCTTCACAAATGGAACCATCACTTCACCCTGTGCAGTTTTGACCACGAGGAGGTCTTGCGCGGGAAGGTGGTCAACACGTGCAATCGTGCCTACTTCAACACCATCACGGACAGCCTTCAAACCAGTGAGCTGGTGGTCATACCAGGCCTCTGGTTCTTCAGGAAGAACAGAAGTGTCATGGTCCACCCACAAGATTGCTTTAATGAGTGACTCAGCAGCCGTGCGATCGGGCACATCTTTGAAAAAAGCTACGGGGTGTGAGTTGTACCAGCGCAGTTCAACGAGCTCAATACTTTTACCGTGCCAAGGTGACTCTTCAGGAACCTGAAGTGAGAAAACAGCTCCGGGAACAAAGCGCTTCTCAGGTTCGTCAGTGTAGAGCTCAACTTTGATTGCGCCTTTGAGGCCGTGAGCCTTTGTCAGACGCCCGACGCGAAGTTGGGTCTGCCTGGATTCAGCGGTCACGTTAGGCGTCGGTGTCGACGACGTCGACACGAACCTTGCGACCATCAGCTAAGGCGTTCACAACAGTGCGAAGGGCCTTAGCAGTGCGGCCAGAACGGCCGATAACGCGGCCAAGGTCCTCGGGGTTCACATGAACCTCGAGGACCTCACCACGATTGTTTGAACGCACAGCAACCTCAACGTCATCAGGGTGTTCAACGATTCCCTTGACGAGGTGCTTGACTGCTGATGCGAGCATGTTTGTTAGGCCTGTTCCTCGCCAGCTGCTTCTTCAGCAGCCTCAACGATTTCCTCTGCCTCGGCAACAACTTCAGCTGCTGCTTCTTCGACAACAGCCTCGGCTACAGCCTCTTCGACGATTGCTTCTGCAACTGCCTCGACTACTGCTTCCTCAGCGGCGGCCTCTACGACGGCTTCTTCAGCAGCGGCCTCTACGACGGCTTCTTCAGCAGCTTCAACAGCTGCCTCTTCCTTCTTAGGTGCCTTTTCAGTCTTTGGAACGAGAACTGGCTTCTTCTTGGTGTCGACAACGAATGCGGCCTTAGGCTCAGCAACCTTGATGGTGCTCTTGGCATTCTTGTCGCCCTTGAAGATTCCCCAGTCACCGGAGAGCTTCAGAAGTGCTTCAACCTGCTCGGTTGGCTGTGCGCCAACGGAGAGCCAGTACTGAGCACGCTCTGAGTTAACTTCGATGAAAGAAGGGTTCTCAGTGGGGTGGTACTTACCGATCTCCTCGATAACACGACCATCACGCTTGGTGCGTGAGTCTGCTACGACGATGCGGTAGTAAGGCGCACGGATTTTTCCGAGGCGCTTCAAACGGATTTTGACAGCCACAATTCTCCTGTGAGTGATGTGTAGTGGATGAACTGACGACCGTGAGCGTGGGGGCACACTCGGTACAAGCTCTAGGGATTCAAGACATATCTGATTAGAGGGTCGGATATGAATCAAACTCGACTTCCTATTCTGGCAGGTTTCACCAGGTTTTGGCTAATCGAGAAACTTATCTTTCCTGCTTTTTCGCACTGATCACACCGGTGTCAAAACCGAGCAGGTGCAATCCTCCGTGGAAACGGGCGTGCTCCACCTTGATACAGCGGTCCATCACCACGGTGAGGCCCTTTTCTTCGCCGTAGCGAGCTGCTTCTTCGTTGTAAATTCCCAGCTGAACCCAGATGGTCTTGGCACCAATAGCCACAACATCATCGATGACAGAGGGGATATCACTACCCTTGCGGAATACGTCCACAATGTCAGGCACTTCAGGCAAGGAAGCTAGGTCTGGATAAACCTTCTGGCCAAGAATTTCATCGGCATTGGGGTTCACGAAATACACCCGGTAATTACTTGACGAGAGCAAATATGTGCCAACAAAGTAGCTCGAACGTGCTGGATTAGGAGATGCACCAACAATCGCAACAGATTGAGCATTATTAAGGATGCGCTGGCGGGCTTTAGCATCCGGACCAAGCCAGGTGCGCTGGGACTTCAGTAACTTAGCAAGTGGTGAATTGGCAGGCAGTTCACAACTGAGGCCGTTCGCGAGCTGCGCATTGATAACTTCAGCCATTATTTGCCCTCCACAGCCTTGGTCAATGCCTGATCGAGGTCATAAATAATGTCATCGACATCTTCAATACCAACAGACAAACGGACAATACCGGGAAGAACACCCGCATCGAGAAGCTGCTGGTCGGTCAGTTGCGCATGGGTTGTCGAAGCAGGGTGAATCACCAAAGTCTTTGCGTCACCAATATTGGCAACATGGCTGGCAAGTTCAACAGATTCGATGAACTTTCTGCCTACTTCACGCCCACCCTTGACAGAGAAACTAAAGACGGATCCAGGTCCTTGAGGCAAATACTTCAGTCCACGCTCATAGTGAGGGTGGCTGGGAAGGCCTGCCCAGTTCACAAACTCGATTCTGGAATCTTGGGCCAACCAGTTAGCAACAATACGAGCATTGTCGATGTGTGCCTGCATTCGATAGGGCAGCGTTTCGACACCCTGAGCAAGCAGGAAGGCGGACTGCGCAGAAAGAACAGGCCCGATGTCTCTGAGTTGTTCTGCTCTGAGTCGAGTCAAAAAGGCATATTCGCCAAAGTTGCCACCCCAGGTTAATCCACCATAGGAGGGCACTGGCTCATCAAAGAGGGGGAACTTGTCGGTGTTCCAATCAAATCGGCCTGATTCCACGACAACACCACCGAGTGTTGTGCCGTGTCCGCCGAGGAATTTAGTCGCAGAGTGGATGACCACATCTGCGCCCCATTCGATCGGGCGACACAAATAGGGGGTAGCAATGGTGGAGTCGATAATCAAAGGAATCCCGTGAGCGTGAGCGACATCGGCAAGACCTTCAATATCAGCGACTTCACCCGAGGGGTTTGCCACCGTCTCGGCATAGATCAGCTTCGTGTTCTCGGTAATGGCAGCTGCGTAGTCTTCAGGGTTAGCTGACTGCACGAACGTGGTCTCCACCCCAAAACGACGCAGGGTGATATCAAGCTGTGTAATGGATCCGCCGTAAAGGTTTGCGGATGAAACGATGTGATCTCCTTGCCCAACTAGGGAAGCAAAGGTGATGTACTGCGCCGAGAGCCCACTAGCAGTCGCGACAGCGCCAAGACCTCCCTCCAGGCTGGCGACGCGTTCTTCAAAGGAGGCAACCGTTGGATTGGAGACGCGCGAGTAAATGTTCCCGTATTTTTGCAGTGCAAAACGCGCAGCGGCATCAGAGGTGTCATCAAAAACGAATGCACTGGTCTGATAAATCGGAAGAGCCCTGGCACCAGTTGTTGAGTCAGGGATGTTACCTGCGTGGATAGAGCGGGTTTTGAACCCGTATTCGCGATCTGCCATAGCTCCAAGGTTATGGAAGTCACAGAGTTGGCGCACACCAGGGATGTCATACTGCGTCACACGAAAAAGTGACAGCGTTCTACCTCCGGCAGAATGTTGCTATGGAACAAACTCGCTACCAAGTTCGCTTTGACTGGGCCACCACCGGTGCCCATGCCATTGGCGCCGATGCAGACGTCATCGTCTGGGTCGATGCCATAACAGAACCCGGAAGCGACGTCGATCTGAACTCTCTCCCCCAGGGCCCAGTTGTTGTTTTTACAGATCTCACCTCGGCACACGCCGTGGCACAGTGGGTTATTGACCTGCAGGTCAAACTAGCTAAACGCATCTTGATTGCGGTCGTTGCTGCAGGCTCTTCTCGTGATGGCCAGCTACGCGTGACGACAGAGGATCTCCTGGCCGCAGGTGCTGTAATCGACCAACTTGCTGCGCTGGGCTTAGATGCAACATCCCCGGAAGCTGCCGCTGCTGAAGCAGCCTATCGTGGCCTCTCCCGAGCTACCTCGCACCTTCTCACTGCTGTCACCACAACAGCAACAACCGAACCTCAGCCAGAGCAGTTGAAAGTAAACACTGCCCTCACAGCAGCTGACGTGCGAGTAATACGCGCGTAGGGACTAGTTATCCTTGGCCTCGAAGTTCAATGAAATCGAGTTCATACAGTAGCGGTCACCAGTAGGTGTTCCAAAGCCATCGGGGAAGACGTGACCGAGGTGAGAGCCGCACTTGGCACACAACACTTCGGTGCGCTCGATACCCAGAGAGTGATCTGGACGAAGCTCTACAGCATCTGGGCGAACGGATTCATAAAATGAAGGCCAGCCACAGCCTGAGTCAAACTTGGTGCCGGCAGTGAAGAGTTCGTTGCCACAGGCTTTGCAGGTGTAAATTCCGGCACGATCTTCATCAAGAAGCTCCCCAGACCATGCGCGCTCTGTCGCTGCTTGACGAAGAACTGCGTATTCCTCAGCAGAAAGCTCTGCTTTCCATTGCTCGTCGTCTTTTTCTACCTCGTATGCCATGAGCTCATTCTAAAGGAGTTGCCTGACGGGCTTTAAGCCCAGCGTCGAACTGCCCATTTCTCGAACAATCCCAACAGGGCATCTGTTGTTTTACCAAAGACAGCAAGCAAGATAATTGCAAGGATCACCCTGTCCGTGCGGCCATTGTTTTGAGAATCCAGGAGTAAGAATCCAAGTCCCGCCGAGGATGCAATCAATTCCGCTGCAACCAGGAATAGCCACGATTGAGCTAAGGCCAGGCGCAAACCAGAAATAACCGAAGGAACTACTGCCGGTAATTGCACAGTTCTAAACAGTTGATAGCCAGATAAACCAAATGCTCGACCGGCTTCCACTAATTGCTTATCTACGTGACGAAGTGCCGCGGCAACTGTTGTGTAGACAGGAAAGAATGCACCAATAGCAATCAGCGTAACTTTGGATTCTTCGCCGATCTTCAACCACAACAGCAGCAACGGGACCCAAGCCAGGGACGGAACAGCGCGAATTGCGCCAAAGGTAGAGCCAAAGAAGTAGTCCCATACCTTGGCAAGTCCAACAATGGCCCCGAAGATCAGACCGAGCGTGGCACCAATACTAAAGCCGAGGAGTACGCGTTGAACTGAAATGCCAATGTAGGGCCCAAGCTGCCCACGTTGAATGAGGTCAATAAATGCCTGCCACACCATCACCGGTGAGGGAAGCTGACCTACCGTGAAGACTCCCAGCATGGTCGTAATTTGCCACAGCAACAAAATTGCCAGGGGCAAAATCGAGCTGATGAGGATTCGACCAGCTCGTGTAGACGTCAAAGGAGCACGACGAACTGATCCCCCACCCTTGTGGGCATTCTTCCCCCGAGTCTGTGCTCTGGGTGTGGGATCAGTCGTCGCGTTCATGCTTCGTATTCCTTAGTGAAACTCTGACTTACTGTGCTTCTGCAGCTTCAGTAGCCTTCACGTCGATTTCCTTGTAGGACTTCTTGATGAAGGTGGTGTCATACAGAGTCTTGAGAGCTTCATCGACCTGCGCCTGGGTAGCTACATCACCGTTAGCAACAAAGACCTTGCCAATTCCCTTAAGGAGCTTGGTTTGCTTCTTTCCAGGAATGGGGTTGATATCGATGAGTGTGCGCTCAGTGATGACCTTCTTGGCAACGGGTACAGACAGACCAGATGCCGCAGCAAGAACTGCGTAGGTAGCGTCAGGGTTAGCAATTGCGTACTGACGTGCCTGCTCGTAAACGTTGGTCACGATTTGAGCCACATCTGGCTTGTCAGCGATGAAGGATTCCGTGGCGTTGAGGAAGCCGTAGCTCAAGAAATCAACGTTGCGGTAGATCAGCTGTGCACCTTCGGTTTCCGCACCAGCAAGTATGGGGTCAAGGCCTGCCCATGCGTCAACTGAACCGTTGAACAGTGCGGTCTTACCATCTGCGTGAGCGAGGTTCTCGATAGTGACAGTTGCTGGGTCAACGCCAGCTTCCTCGAGTGCCTGGAGCAGGAAGAAGTAGGGGTCGGTTCCCTTTCGTGCAGCTACCTTCTTGCCTTCCAAATCAGCAACGTCCTTGATCTTGGAGTCTGGTCCAACAGCAAGAGCGGCCCATTCAGGCTGGGTGTAGATTTCGATGGTTTTAATTGGTGAACCGTTCGCACGTGCGAGAAGCGCGGCAGAACCAGCAGTAGATCCAACATCGAGAGCACCGGCAAGTAGCTTTGCGTTAGCGTCAGCTGAGGACAGGGACTGAACCCAGTTGACCTTGATTCCGGTTTCAGCAAGTTCTTCTTCCAACCAGCCGTAGTTTTTGATCAAGAGAGACAGCGGGTTGTATGTCGCGAAGTCAATGTTGAGGGTTTCACCGGTACGGTCAACAACCGCAGTAGCTTCTTCGGTGACAACAGGCTTGGGCTCACTCGCGCAGCCAGTCAGCACGAGAGCAAGGGTTGCAATGCTGGCTGTAACTGAAGCGAGTAGGGATTTTTTCTTCATGATGGGATTTGTATCTTTCGGATTTAGGTACTGAACAAAGAAGTTTTAGATGCTGAAGGTACTCGTCGTATGACGATCGACACCCAGGCCGCCAAGCAGTTGCGCTCGGAGTTCAGCTAGTTCTGCGGAGCCACGGTCGCGAGGTCGGCCACCTGGAACCTTCACCAGTTCCGTAATGGTCGCACCGGGCTCCTCGGGCATTCGTCCCAGCAAAACAATGCGGTCAGCTAATTGGAGGGCTTCGTCGACATCGTGCGTGACCAACAACACTGTTGTGGGTGCTGCCTCGTGAATGTCGAGAAGCAAATCTTGCATTTTGAGCCTGGTGAGCGCATCGAGTGCACCAAAAGGTTCATCCAATAAGAGAACTCCAGGGTTGCGGGCTAGTGCGCGTGCCAGTGACGCTCGCTGAGCCATTCCACCAGAAATTTCTCTGGGGCGTAAATGTGAGGAAGGTGCTAGACCGACGAGTTCAAGTAGTTCAGCAACCCGTTTCTCACCTGCTGCTTTGTCAAGACCATGCGGGAGTCCCAGAGCAACATTTTGCTCAATTGTCCGCCATGGAAGTAACCGGGGTTCCTGGAAAGCAAAAGCACAACGAGGATCAATGCCCTCTACTGGGGTTCCATCGATACTCACATTTCCGGTGTATCCAGTGTCGAGCCCGGCAGTGATGCGGAGCAAAGTTGATTTACCGCAGCCACTAGCACCAAGAATGGCAACGAGTTCTCCTGGCTCAACTGTGATGTTGATGTCTCGAAGTACGGTGCGGGTCTCAGCAGAATCCTTGCGACGAGGGTTCGCCGCCTCAAAACTGCGGCCGACTCCCTCAAAGCGCACCTCAAATGCCGTGTTGGTCACGGCATGAGATGAGGAAAGGTTGGAGGCCATGTGTTCACAGTAGGGAGAACACAATGATGGCTGCGAATTGAAAAGAAACGTGACGTAACTGAGTTACGTCAGATTACGCAGAGAACAAAAAATCCCCGTATTTGCGGGGATTTATTGTGAGTAATTCTCTGAAATATTTAGCCTTTGCCCAACATTTTCTGTAAAGCTTCAAGCTCTTCAGGGGTAGGACCATCGTTACCTGCTGGCTTGGGGAAACCAAACCCTGCTCCCCCACCAGGCTTGGATGCAGCAGCGGCTAACGCTGCGTTTTCAGCAGCTCGCTTGGCAGGGTTTCCAGACTTGGAACCCTTCTTCTTTGCTTGCTGCTTTTTGCCGCCGTGCCCCATTGCTCCCATGGGGCCCATTCCAGGGATCTGTGGAACTCCACCCTTGGCAACGGTCTTCATCATCTTGGCTGCTTGCTCGAAGCGATTAACCAACGCGTTCACATCAGTGACGGTCATTCCGGAACCCTTGGCAATGCGAAGACGACGTGAACCATTAAGTAACTTGGTGTTCTGACGCTCTGCCTTCGTCATGGACTGAATGATGGCTTCGGTGCGAACGAGCTCACGTTCATCGAAGTTATCCAGCTGTTCCTTCATAGCTCCAGCACCGGGCAACATACCCAGCATCTTCTTCATGGAGCCCATGTTTTTTAGCTGCTGCATCTGCTTGAGGAAGTCCTCAAGAGTGAAAGAGTCTGTTGCGAACTTCTCTTGAAGTTGCGCTGCCTCTTTCTCATCAAAAGCTTCTTGAGCTTGCTCAATCAGGGTGAGAATGTCACCGAGGTCGAGAATACGGCTGGCCATACGGTCTGGATAGAAAGGCTCGAAGTCATCGAGACTTTCACCGGTTGAAGCAAAAAGAATGGGTCGTGCAGTTTCAGAGACAACAGACAGCGCAGCACCACCACGGGCGTCACCATCGAGCTTGGAAAGGACAACACCGGTGAAATCAACACCGTCTTGGAATGCTTGTGCCGTGGCAACCGCATCCTGACCAATCATGGCGTCAATGACGAACAGAACTTCGTCTGGGCTGGTGGCCTTGCGTATGTCTGCAGCTTGCTTCATCAGTTCAGCATCGACACCCAAGCGACCTGCGGTGTCAATGATGACCACGTCGTGTTGCTTGTCGTTAGCGAACTTGATCGAATCCTTGGCGACCTTGACCGGGTCTCCGACACCATTACCTGGTTCGGGTGAATAAACCGCAACACCAGCATTCTTGGCAACGACCTCGAGCTGCTGAACAGCATTTGGGCGCTGAAGGTCACAGGCCACCAAGAGTGGTGTGTGCTTGTCTTTAGCGAGGTATTTAGCCAACTTTCCGGCCAAGGTTGTCTTACCGGCACCCTGCAAACCAGCAAGCATGATGATGGTTGGTGGTTTCTTGGCGAATTCCAGTCGACGCTGAGCGCCACCAAGAATCGCAACCAGTTCTTCATTGACAATCTGAACAACCTGCTGCGCAGGGTTCAAGGCTTTGTTCACTTCATCGCTGAGTGCACGCTCACGAACGTCGTTCGTGAACTTCTTAACAACGTTGAGTGATACGTCTGCGTCTAACATGGCACGACGAATCTCACGAAGTGTGCCATCAACATCAGCAGGAGAAAGTTTTCCCTTGCCGCGAAGGTTCTTGAGCGACTCTGTTAGTCGTGAAGAGAGAGTTCCAAAGGTTGCCATAACCCCTCTAGCCTAGCCAACGAGCTGAGCTGCGAAGGCATGTGGCGTGAAGCCCATCAAGTCATTGATACCTTCACCATTACCAACCAGCTTCACAGGAATACCAGTGCGTTCTTGAACTGCCAACACAAAACCACCCTTGGCGGAGCCGTCCAGCTTGGTGAGCACCAAACCGGTTACGCCTGCGTGCTCAAGGAATGCCTCTGCTTGAGACAAACCATTTTGGCCGGTTGTGGCATCGAGCACGAGTAAAACTTCAGAGATGGGCGCCTGTTTTTCAATAACACGGCGGATTTTGGAGAGCTCATCCATCAGACCGCTCTTGGTTTGCAAACGACCTGCGGTGTCGATAATGACAATCTCAGTACCGTGGTTAATGGCCCATTCAACAGTTTGGTATGCCACCGCTGAAGGATCCTGGCCTTCCATTTGTGGTCTGACGACGTCAACGCCCGCACGCTGCGCCCAGGTGGCCAACTGGTCTACTGCTGCAGCGCGGAAAGTATCTGCAGCACCAACGACAACAGATTTGCCCGCGTTGGCAATGTACTTGGCTACTTTCCCGATGGTGGTGGTTTTACCCACACCATTGACTCCAACTACCAAAATGACAGCAGGACGTTCACTGAGCTTGAGGGTCGTGTCGAACTTGTTCAAGCGGTCTTCGATAGCTTCTCGAAGTAAACGTACAAAGTCATCAGGATCACTGGTGTTGTACCTGGCCACGTTGGCACGCATAACTTCAATAAGCTCTTCGGTGATGTCTGGGCCAAAATCAGCGCCAAGGAGAGTCTCCTCAAGTTCTTCCCAGGTGTTCTCATCGATGGTGACGCGACGGGAAACCTTGGCAGTGGTCTTTGCCACTGCTTTTTCTTTGGGGGTCTGTGTCACTACCTCTGACTGAGGTTCTTCAACGACAGCAGGCTCAGGGGTTGCTGGTTCTTCAACAATTTCTGGCGCAGGATCTGGGACAGGTTCGGGCTCACTGACTGTCTCAGGCTGAACTGCAACTGGTTCTTCAACAGGAACTGCAGGCTCTGGCTCAGCAACCAAATCTGGTTCAGCTTGCTGCTTTGGTGCGGGTTTTTTAGCCGGAGCTAGTTTTTCTTCCTGAACAGGTTTTACCTCAGCAACGGGTTGAACTACTGGTTCGTTATCACGTTCGACCTCATCATTACGAGGCAAAGAGGGAACATCATCGAAGATGTCCTCATCGGGTTCAGCTGACTCTGCTGCACGCCCAAAGAGACCTTTGAGCTTTGCGCCTAATGACCAGCGTGATTTTTCTGCCATAGATACAGCGTATTAGGGACCTTGCAGATAGTTGGCCACGACGTGAGGCACGTAGGGACGAACATCTCCACCCAGTGAAGCTACCTGGCGAACCAGTGAACTTGAAACATACGAGTGGCCTGGTTCAGGCATAAGGAAAACAGTTTCTATACCCGCAAGGTTTCTGTTGACCATGGCCATGGGGGTCTCGTAGGTAATGTCTGTTTGTGTGCGGATGCCCTTAATCAGAACCGTTGCACCCACATCTGAGCAGTAGTCCACAAGCAACCCCATGCTCCACGAAGCCACAACAACATTTTCACCAAGAGCAGCTTCTTCAATGGCTTCTTCGATGAGCGTTACGCGCTGTGCGATGGGAAGAAGGGCGTGCTTATCAGGGTTGTGCACCACGACCACGTGCACTTCATCAAATAGCTTCGTGGCACGAGCAATGACATCGAGGTGACCCAGTGTGATGGGGTCAAATGAACCAGGGACTACGGCGATCCTGCGCATGTCTCCAGCCTACGCATCTTGGCAAGCGCTGGTGTGTAAATTCCTAGTTTTTGTCCAAGAAATCGCGTTCACTTTCACTGAGCCGACGTGCGATTGCTTCTTTGAGGAGCACGTGTTGTGAGAAATCAGGATCATGTTCCATGATCTGTGCGGCTTCTTCGCGGGCTTGTGCAATAAGGTCCCCATCTCGTGCCGCGCGCAGCAATCTCAACGAAGACCGGCCACCCGACTGGTTGGTGCCCAGAACATTACCTTCGCTGCGCAGCTCCAAATCTATGCGCGCTAACTCAAACCCATCGAGCGTGCTGGCAACGGCATCTACACGTTCGTGGGCTGTTGTGCCAGGTTGTGCGTGGGTGACAAAAAGCGCCAGCCCGGGAACTCCTCCGCGACCAACACGACCACGTAATTGGTGCAACTGAGAAACACCGAACCTGTCAGCATCGAGAACCACCATGGTCGAGGCGTTAGGTACATCGACTCCGACCTCAATTACTGTGGTGGCAACAATGAGATCAATCTCGCCCGCAGAAAATGCCTGCATGACAATATCTTTGTCTTCACTGCTCATTCGCCCGTGCAGTTGAGCAATCCGTCTTTTACCTAGCAGGGGGTGCTCAGCAAGCAAAGCAGCGACTGCTTCCACTGAAGCCTTGGGGGGCTTTTCATCATCGGACTCTTGTTCTTGCTCCTCGATGAGAGCATCAGGATCATCCTCGGGAGCTCCAGAGGCATCGATTGCTGGGCACACCACAAAAGCTTGTCTTCCTGAGGCAATCTCTTCCTCGACACGTTCCCAGACTCTGGTCATCCAATTGGGGTGTTCTGCCAGAGACACAGCATGGCTCGTGATGCCCGCACGACCTTCAGGCAGCCCTGCAATCACAGAGACATCGAGGTCACCGAACACAGTCATGGCCACGGTTCGTGGAATTGGCGTTGCGGTGAGTACTAACACGTGAGGAGTGAGGTCACTTTTTAGACGCAAGGCTTGCCGTTGTTCAACACCAAAACGGTGTTGTTCGTCCACGACCACCAAACCTAAGTCGAAGAATTCGACCTTGTCGCTCAGCAGTGCGTGTGTACCAATCACGATGCGCGCTTGCCCGGAGACTGTGCGCAGTAAAGCCTGTCGTTTTGCTGCTGCAGGAAGTTGACCCGTGATCAAGGTGGGCATCACTGAGGCGGCAAGATCTGGGCCCAGCATGGTGACAATCGAGCGTAAATGTTGTGCAGCTAACACCTCTGTTGGAGCCAGTAATGCTGCCTGGCCGCCGCTGTCGGCCACCTGCAGCATTGCACGCAAAGCAACCAATGTTTTTCCTGAACCAACCTCCCCTTGTACGAGTCGGTTCATGGGGTGTGAAGAGGACATATCCTCAGAGATTTCCTCACCAGTTCTCAGCTGGTCAGTGGTAAGGGTGAAAGGAAGCCTCGCATCCAACTGGTCAAGATATCCCCCGGCGTGGTGCGGCCGAGGTGTGGCAGCTTGTTCTTGTGCCTGTGCACGCTGTTCGAGGAGAGTGGCCTGGAGGATGAACGCCTCGTGGAATCTCAAAGTTTCGCGAGCGTGCTTCCAGTCAGCATCTATCTCTGGTTGATGGATCTTTAACACTGCCTCGCTCAACGGCAGTAGCGATCTCTTGGCGCGAATTTCTTCCGGCACTGGATCGGCAAGCACGGCGCCGTGACGCAGTGGCTCCAGCACCAGATTCATCATTTTGGCTATTTGCCAGCTCGCTAGCGTGCTGGTTGCTGGATAGATCGGAATAGGAAGCAGAGCCCATCTCGCTGCTTCGCTCTGTGAGGATTCAGGATTTTCCTGAGCATCAAAGAGCTCATAATCAGGGTGCGCAAGTTGTAATGCACCTCGATAGGCGCCCACTTTCCCAGCAAAGATTCCCCGAACGCCCGGCTTGAGGTCTTTTGCACGCCAGGCTTGATTGAAGAAGGTCAGCGTGATGATGCCACCGGAGCGACCATCCGTGATGCGCACCTCCAAAAGCGACCCTCGGCGAGCGCGCATAGGCCGCTCTCTCACATCAAGAACTTCGGCGACAATCGTGACGTTCTCATTCAGTGGCACATCAGTGATGGCCGTGAGTTCTCCGCGGCGGGCATAGCGCCTGGGATAGTGAGAGAGGAAATCCCCGACAGTTCGAAAACCAAATGCCTTCTTGAGTGCTGTCGCATTCTTTGATCCCAGAATGGGTTCCAGCTGCGCATCAAGCAAAGCATCAGAATGTGGCATAGACCTCAGTCTATGTTTGGCCAGTGACTATGCCTGGTAGAGCCAGTGGATAGTCGTTTCCCCATAGGCCTTGCTTTTATCAAGACTTAATCCTTGAGGTATTTCTGGCAAACCACTACGTGTACTGCGCTCCAGAACAACATCAGCTTCAGAGGCAAGCAGAGGAATCAGCTGCCTCAATACTTCCGTTATCTCTTCATTGCTGAGTTCATAGGGTGGGTCAATAAACACAATGTCGAAGGGCTCGCCAGTAAAGGTCGAAAGAAAGCTCATCACAGATGCCAGATGAACACTGCATGCGGAGCTGGGAAGCTTGCCTGAAGAACGAATGAGTTCGGCATTAGCTTTGAGTAACGCCCCTGCTTGAGGGTTTTTCTCCACCATAACGACATGGCTTGCCCCACGGCTGAGAGCCTCAAGGGCGAGTGCTCCTGAACCGGCATAGAGATCTAAAACTCGGGCCTGTGTGATGAGCTCTCTGGATTCCAAAGCAGAAAAGATTGCTTCTCGAACACGATCACTGGTGGGACGCGTGCCTGTCTTGGGAACCTTTAACTCTCGTGAACCGGCAAATCCTGAAATGATTCGCGTCACGAGAGTTCACCATTCCAGTTTTGATAGGGGTTCCATCCATTTTCTGCAACAGCTGCCCCGCCCATGCTCACGTGTGGTGATTCACCGGTTACTCTGGCTCGAACAACGCCGAGAGCATCGAATCCTGGCGGCAATGGCTGATCACTAGGGAAGGTCACGAGCAAGGCGTGATCTTCACCACCGAAAAGCATTGCTTGTCTGGCATGAGCGGCATCAACCCCAACCTCTATAGCTAAGCGAGAAGCGAGGCCATCGAGGACTGCTTCGTCGAGTTCGATGACGACGTTGCTTGCATGAGCAATACGACTTGCATCCATCACTAACGAATCGGACACATCCATGGCCGCGCGTGCACCAGCAACTGCAGCAGCCTTACCCTGAGAGATGGGTGGCCAGGGGGCTAATTGTGCAGATCGCAGAAGCGGATGAATATCCTGTGTCCCAGCGAATAGCGCTTCTAAGCCGAGCCCAGCAAGGCCTAAACGACCGCTCACCGCAACAACATCTCCGGGTTGTGCTGATGAGCGCAGCAAGGGCTCTCGTCCCTCTAAATCGCCAAAAGCACTCACACTAATCACAACAACTGTCGAGACAGACAGATCACCTCCAACTACCCCGCACCCTGGAGCTAACTCGAGGCACGCGTCGTGGAATCCCTCGGCTATGGCTTCGAGGAATGAGACAGTCGTTTCTGGCGGTGCCGCAATGGAAACAAGGAGTCCCGTGGGGACAGCCCCCATCGCTGCCACATCAGCAAGATTTGTTGCTGCAGCTTTGATACCTAACTGATGCGGGGTGGACCATTCCAGTCGAAAGTCAGGGCCCTGAACCATCATGTCGGTGGTGATCACAAACCGAGAATCAGGGGCGCGCATGACAGCGCAATCGTCGCCTGGTCCAACGATGGTGAAATCTGAGTGAGGGAGCTTGGGGAAAATACGCGCCAAAATTGCCGACTCGGGCATTTGGCCCAGGGTCGCATTCTCAGGAAAATCACTCACCCTCTCACGGTAGCCTGAAGAGGATGAATATTCGCATTCGACTCCTTGGGTTTGTCACAGTTACCGCCGTTCTTGGGCTGGGATTATCCGGCTGCGCCGGAGTAGTCCCTATGAAACCTGCCGAGGATTCCAACAATCCTGAATGCGCCAACGTGACCGTACGTTTGCCCGACACTGTCTCTGATTTAGCTAAGCGTGAAACCAATGCGCAAGCTACAGGTGCGTGGGGCACCCCCGCAGCAGTTCTACTCACCTGTGGCGTGGAAGTTCCCGGCCCCACAACACTGCCCTGTGTATCCATCAATGACGTGGACTGGATTGAAGACGACAGCCAAGCACCGTTGTACCGCTACACAACTTATGGCCGCACACCCGCAGTAGAGGTTGTGATTGACTCTGAGGCTGTCAGCGGAACGACAACACTTGTAGACCTAGGGCCTGCAGTGAGTGTGCTTCCAAAAACTTCTCAATGCATTGACATCACGGATGTGTTTAAGAACTAAATTGACAAGATCATTGTTTGGGAATTGCCCTCGCGACTGACAGGTCGGAACCCGAACTTTTCATACAGCTTGATGGCTGGGTTTCCATCTTCAACACTCAAACTGATTGATGTACAACCCTTTTTTCGCGCGTGATTTACGATGACCTCAAGCAGTTGGGTGCCAAAACCCTGTCTTCGAAAATCCTTATCAATGTTGATACTGAGTTCAGGAATATCTGAACTAACGAATCCATATCCAGGGGATTCTTCTTGAAAAAATTGGACCCACCCCAGGCCGATTACTTTTCCTTCTTCAACAGCTGCAAAACCCCAGTCCCGATCTATACGAAAACCTGTGGCATATTGCGACAAGCGAGAATTATCGAGCACGTCCTTGACTGTCAGTCGATCTGTGCCGCCCCAGTTGACGTTATCAACGGTTGCCTCAAGTAGCTGAGGAATGTCTTCGGCAGCAATTGGACGGAAGTCCATGTTGACTAGTCTTCCGCGTGATGCGCGAGAGCCACTCGAATAAGTTCGTCAATCAAATCTGAATAACTCAGCCCGGTTTCCTGCCAGCACCTGGGGAACATCGAGATGGGCGTAAATCCGGGCATCGTGTTGATTTCATTCAGAACGAAACCGGTCTCGGTGAGGAAGAAGTCCACTCGCGCCAAACCTGCTCCACCGATTGCTTCGAAGGCACGGATGCTCAGACGCTGGAGCTCAGCAAGCTCGTCTGTGCTCAGCTGCGCGGGGCAGACTAAATCAATTCCTTCAGCGCCAAGATATTTAGCTTCAAAGTCATAAAAATCGCGACCTGAGACAACAATTTCTCCAGCAACCGAAGCACGCGTTGGCTCACCTGGCATTCCTTGGAGAACTGCGCACTCGACCTCGCGGCCAACAATTCCAGCTTCAATCAGAACGTGATCGTCTTCCAGGAATGCCTCATCCATGGCCTGAGCAAACTCATTCCAGTTGGAGACTTTTCCCACTCCCACGCTCGAGCCAGCTCGGGCAGGTTTGACGAAAACAGGAAGAGACATTTGTTCCGCCATGGCGCGAATAGCTTGAGGACGCTTATGCCAGTCATAACGCTTGATGGTTCGCCAGGGAGCAACCTCGATACCAGCAGCTTGCAGGACAGTCTTGGTAAAGTGCTTATCCATGCCCAAGCTCGAAGCTAAAACCCCTGAACCCACATAAGGAAGGCTATACAGCTCGAGCATGCCCTGGATGGTTCCGTCTTCACCGTAGGGTCCATGCAAAATTGGGAATACGACATCTACATTGCCGAGGGAACGGTCTGGTCCATCCCCGGAGAGCCATAATTCGTTTGAATGAGCAGAATCTGGCCAGATAATGCGCGTGCCATTATCTTCAACTTCAGGAAGCTGGCCCGGAATGAGGACATAATCGTCGGGGTTCGCGCTGGCTAGGGTGAAAGCTCCGTCACGGGTAATCCCGATTGGCAGCACGTCGTAACGATCACGGTCAATCGCTTGAAGAACTCCCCGGGCTGTCGCGCAACTGATTGAATGCTCGCTTGAGCGCCCCCCAAACAACACCGCCACCACGAGTTTGGTAGTCATCGAGGCTCCTTTCGCCCTGAGGCTCATCCGTATCAGTAGTGAGGTGAGGCGCAATGTCCTTGGGGTCGAGCGTACCGGCCAAAACCTGACTGACCTGCTCGACGATAGGCATGTCGACTTCACGCGCACGTGCCAGAGTCAGCACGGGTGCAACCGAAGCAAGGCCTTCTGCCGTTTGCTGCATTTGGTTTGTAACCTCTTTGAGGGTGTATCCCTGACCGAGAAGGCGTCCTGCAGTGTTGTTTCGTGACAACGGGGATTCGCAGGTGGCGATAAGGTCACCCAGGCCGGCAAGACCTGCCAGGGTTTCGGGTTGAGCCCCATAAGCAACAGCAAAGTCAGTCATCTCAGCCAAACCACGGGTGATGATTGAAGCTTTGGTGTTATCTCCATACCCGACACCATCAACGATGCCCACCGCAACGGCAATGAGGTTTTTGAGAACCCCACCAAATTCGGTTCCAGGAACATCTGTGTTCACGAAACAACGGAAGTAACGGTTAGAGACTGTTTGTGCAACCACGCTTGCCGTGTCGAGCGACTCACTGGAAATAACAGCAGCTGTGGGTTGCTCTTTCGCAATTTCAAGTGCCAGGTTGGGTCCTGATGCCACCGCGACCAGATCTGGACTGATGGGCAACTCTTCAGCGATCACCTCGCTCATGCGTAGGCCAGTTTTCTTCTCCACGCCTTTCATGAGGGAGATTACAATCTGGTCTTCACGAAGGAGGGGTGCCAGTTGCACAAGGTTTTCACGCAGTGTCTGACTTGGCACACAAAGATAAACCTGCTCTGCTTGCTTAACTGCTTCTGCCATGGAACTGGTGGCAACCAGGTTGGCAGGAAGGCGAATACCACGCAAATAATCACTGTTGCGATGAGTTTCATTGATATCAGCAGCAAGGTCCTCGCGGCGTGCCCACAGCATCACATCATTGCCGCTATCAGCAAGGATCTTGGCAAACGTGGTTCCCCAACTGCCGGCGCCGAGAACGGCAACCTTACGTGCGGGAGGAAATACAGGTTTCTTACTCAAAACCGCCCCGTCTCACTCTGGTTGTGTTCTGCTGGGTTCCAGCGAACCTCTGGTGCGCTCTCACCACGCAAGTCTTCCAGTAAAGCTGTGATGGCGTCCATCACCTTGTTTGTTGCGGCAGTGAGAGTTTTGTTATCCAAAGGTTTGCCCACGAATTCGCTCAGGTCGACGGGGTCACCTACCTTGACGTCAATGGTGTGACGAGGAAACACATTCAATTTGTTGGAGTAGCGCGCCATGAGTTGTTGGGTACCCCAGTGCGCTACTGGAATGATCGGAATATCAAGTTCCAGAGCTAGGCGGACAGCGCCGCTTTTTCCTCGCATAGGCCACATGTCGGGATCTCGGGTGAGAGAGCCTTCTGGGTACACGATGACGGTGCGTTCTTTAGCAACAAGTTCTTTCGCCGCGTTAAGTGCAGCAGAACTGCGGGTAGAACCACCGCGTTCAACAGGAATCTGGCCAGACTTCAACAAAATCCAACCCAGTACCGGAATTTTCAAAATGCTTGCTTTAGCCATAAATCGTGGCAAGCGTCCGAGATACCAGGTCGCTGTGCCAATAACTACCGGATCAATGTTGGAGTAGTGATTGGGCGTAATGATTGCTGCACCGGTTTGAGGCATTTTTTCGCGGTCATGAAGCCGAAATTTGACCATCAAGCCCATGATTGGAAGGGCAAAGAGGGCAAAAAGCCAAAAAATGGATGGCTTGCTGCGTTCACTCACGAGCGGTTACTCGCCCTCGATAACGAAGTCGGCACCGAGTTGGCGCAGCTTGGTGATGAAGTCACCATATCCACGGCTGATGATTCCCACATTGCTCACGCGAGAAGTCCCCTGTGCAGTGAGAGCAGCAATGAGGTGGCTGAAGCCACCGCGCAGGTCGGGAACTTCGATATCTGCACCGTGGAGCTCGGTAGGTCCAGAAATTACTGCCGAGTGGAGGAAGTTCCGTTGACCAAAGCGGCACGGGTGCCCGCCCAAACATTCGCTGTGCAACTGTATGTTGGCGCCCATCTTGACCAAAGCGTCAACAAAACCAAAGCGCTGTTCGTAGACCGTCTCGTGCACGATAGAGACACCGTTAGCCTTTGTCAGTGCCACTACCAGCGGTTGCTGCCAGTCCGTCATAAATCCGGGGTGAACGTCAGTTTCGACAACGACGGGCTTGAGTTCTCCACCGGGGTGGTAGAAACGAATACCGTCATCGTGGATTTCAAACGCACCACCAACCTTGCGGAAAATGTTGAGGAAGGTCAACATTTCTGCCTGCTGAGCTCCGCCAACGAAAACATCTCCGCCGGTGGCTAGGGCTGCTGAAGCCCAGCTCGCTGCTTCGTTGCGGTCAAACAATGCTCGGTGGGTATACCCCTGAAGCTTGTCCACACCCTCAATACGGATGACACGGTCGGTGTCAACAGAGATGATGGCGCCCATCTTTTGCAAGATGTTGATGAGGTCCATGATTTCTGGCTCAATGGCTGCGCCAGAAAGTTCAGTTTTGCCCTTAGCTCGAACAGCTGTGAGCAGAACTTGCTCGGTGGCTCCAACGCTGGGGTAGGGCAAAGAAATCTTGGTGCCAGTGAGACCATCTGGCGCAGTCATACGGATACCAGTTGGCAATTTCTCGATGACTGCACCGAAACTTCCGAGGACTTCCAGGTGGTAATCGATGGGACGGTCCCCGATACGGCAACCACCCAAATCTGGGATGAATGCTTCGCCAAGACGGTGCAGTAATGGACCGCAGAACAAGATTGGGATACGGCTAGAGCCAGCGTGCGCATCAATATCTGTCATGTGTGCAGATTCAACACCTGCAGGATCGAGAAGAAGAATACCTTCAGAAACGTTGTGCTCAACTTTGACGCCGTGAACTTCAAGCAGTCCCTTGACTACGCGCACATCACTGATGTCAGGCACATCGCGCAGCTCGCTTGGGCTCTCCCCCAACAGTGCAGCAACCATGGCCTTAGTCACTAGGTTCTTTGCGCCCTTGACTTCAATACGACCGGTGAGAGGAGATCCACCATTAATCGTGATGGTGTCCCCAGAGAGGCCTACGCGCGCGCCTGCGGCTCGCGCATCATTTGCAACAGTGTTCATGCATGCCTCGCTGGAAGGGTCTTAGGGCGCCAGGATTCACGGCGCGCTTCAAAATCATTGATGGCTTGTTCGTTACGCAAGGTTAGCGCGATGTCGTCTAAGCCTTCGAGCAAACGCCAACGAATGTAGTCATCGACCTCGAATGACACAATTAGATCACCAAGGGTGGCTTTCTTCTCAACTAGGTCAACAGTCATGGCAATACCCGGCTGCGCTTCCAAAGCTGCCCAGAGTTTTTCGCAGTCCGCCTCAGAAATCACGCCAGTCAACAAACCCTGCTTCCCAGAGTTTCCTCGGAAAATATCAGCAAACTTGGGTGCCAACACAGCGTCGAAACCGTAATCACGAAGCGCCCACACAGCATGTTCGCGCGAAGAGCCGGTGCCAAAGTCTGGACCCGCAACGAGAACTTTCGCTCCTTGATACGCCGGTTGATTCAAAATGAAGTCTGGATCCTGACGCCAGTTTGCAAAGAGTGCGTCATCGAAGCCGGTCTTGGTTACGCGCTTGAGGTAGACGGCAGGGATGATTTGGTCGGTATCCACTGCACTTCGACGAAGTGGAACACCAACACCGGTCACAGAAGTAAATTTTTCCATGGTTAGCCTTCCACGTCTGAGGGGCTTGAGAGCGTGCCACGAATTGCGGTGGCAGCAGCAACCAATGGTGATACGAGGTGGGTACGACCACCCTTACCTTGGCGGCCTTCAAAGTTACGGTTCGAGGTCGAGGCACAGCGCTCCCCAACCGCGAGTTGATCCGGGTTCATACCCAAACACATTGAGCAACCAGCGAAGCGCCACTCTGCACCAAAGTCGGTAATGATTTTGTCGAGGCCTTCAGCTTCTGCTTCTAAGCGAACTCGAGCAGAACCAGGCACAACCATTACTCGAACGCCATCAGCTTTCTTCTTGCCCTTAATTACCGAAGCAAAGGCGCGAAGGTCTTCAATGCGACCGTTAGTACATGACCCCATAAAGACTGCATCAACAGGAATGTCTTTGAGCTTTGTGCCCGGGGTGAGGTCCATGTATTCCAGTGCACGCTGTGCAGCAATACGCTCGTTGGGATCTGAGAAATCATCTGGCGAGGGAACAACGCCGCTGAGCGATGCGCCCTGACCGGGGTTAGTGCCCCAGGTAACAAATGGTTCGAGTTCATCCGCGTTGAGAGTGACCTGGGCATCAAAGACAGCGCCTTCATCGGTGGGCAACGTCTTCCAGTAGGCAACAGCTTCATCCCAGTCAGCACCCTGTGGAGCGTGAGGACGACCTTCAAGGTAGTCAAAGGTGGTCTGATCAGGGGCGATCATTCCCGCACGAGCTCCTGCCTCAATGGACATGTTGCAGATGGTCATTCGCGCTTCCATCGAGAGTGCTTCAATCGCGGAACCGCGATATTCAAGAACGTATCCCTGCCCGCCGTTAGCACCAATTTTGGCGATGACAGCCAAAATGATGTCTTTTGCGGTGACGCCTGGCTTGAGGGTTCCCTCCACGTTGATGGCCATGGTCTTGAACGGCTTCAGTGGCAGTGTCTGGGTAGCGAGAACGTGCTCAACCTCGCTAGTGCCGATACCGAAAGCCATTGCCCCAAAGGCGCCGTGGGTGGAGGTGTGTGAGTCACCACAGACCACCGTGATGCCTGGCATCGTCAAACCAAGTTGTGGTCCGACGACGTGAACGATTCCTTGCTCAACATCACCGAGTGAGTGCAGTCGCACACCGAATTCTTCGGCATTGTTTCGCAGGGTTTGAATCTGGACTCGGCTGGTTTCATCAGCAATGGGCTTATCGATATCCAGGGTGGGGGTGTTGTGATCCTCAGTTGCGATGGTGAGATCGAGACGACGGACAGGTCGACCAGCTTGGCGCAGACCGTCAAAGGCTTGAGGGCTAGTAACTTCGTGCAGCAGGTGGAGGTCGATATAAATCAAATCAGGGGTGCCGTCTTCACCCTTTACGACCAAGTGGTCGTCCCACACTTTTTCCGCGAGAGTTCTAGGTTTGTTCACCTTGTAATTCTACTTCGAACCGGTGGTTACCTTGTTCTCGGCTGCTTCAACCCTGCGCATCTTGATCACGCTGGCAATCGTGGCAACAGCCATTGCTGAAACGATGACCAGAAGTGAGGTGACCGTGCTGATTTCTGGCGCCCAAGCGATGGGTTCTCCCCCGTTGATAAAGGGCAATTCATTGACGTGCATAGCGTGAAGCACCAGCTTGACGCCGATGAATCCCAGAATGAACGCGATTCCATATTTGAGGTATTCCAGCTTGTCGAGGAGGCCACCGAGCAAGAAGTAGAGCTGACGCAGACCCATCAATGCGAACACATTGGCTGCAAAGACAAGGAATGGGCTGGTTGTGATACCAAAAATCGCAGGAATGGAGTCGAAGGCAAAAATGACATCCGTGATGGCGATGGTGATAAACACCACAATCATGGGGGTAAACATCTTTTTGCCGTTGTGGACGGTACGAATCTTTGCGCCGTCATACTCTGGGGACATCGTGATGCGCTTGCGAAGGAACGCAATAAGTTTGCTCTCGGTTTCTTCCTCATCTTCATGCGAACGGAAAGCTTGGTGCCATGCGGTGTACAACAAGAACGCACCGAAGATGTAGAAAATCCAGGAGAAGTTCTCGATGAGGGCAGCGCCCAAAACGATGAAGATGGCGCGCAAAACCAGCGCCATGATGATTCCCACCATGAGCACTTCCTGCTGATACTTCTTCGGTACAGCAAATCGACTCATGATGATAACGAAGACAAAGAGGTTGTCGATGCTCAGGCTGTATTCGGTCAGCCAACCAGCATAAAACTGGCCTGCATGTTCAGCATCCCCGATCGCGAGAATGGCCAAACCAAACAACACGGCAAGCAGAGCATAGAAGCCCACCCATAATGAGGCTTCGCGCATGGAGGGAACGTGGGGCCTCTTGAAAATAATAAGCAGGTCTGCAATCAAAATTGCCGTTAAGACAATGAGCGAACCAATTTCAAACCACGCGGGGAGAGCACCATCCATAGTGCTACAAGGCTACAGGTGCTTTCGGATTGAGAAGTACCTCACAGAAAAACAAAACCCCCACCCGAAGGTGAGGGTTTTGCAATTGTGACCCCAGCGGGATTCGAACCCGCGTTACCGCCGTGAGAGGGCGGCGTACTAGGCCGCTATACGATGGGGCCGTTGCGACCTGTCAATAATGCCACATATGGCCGTTTGCTACATAATCCGATGGCTGAATTAGAGCAGAATTCGCACTGCTGAAGGCACAACGTCAACCTCAACAGGCAATGCCCACAGGCGCTCCCCATCGGCATAAGCGACGATACCTTCTGCATCAATTCTTACGTGTGTGCCCTGTTGGATACTGACCTCAGGTTCTGTGATGTGTGTTCCGGCAAAAACGCGAGGAAACAGTCTCAGGAACCGCAATTTCGACAGCGGTTTCAAAACAAAAACATCCAGTAGGCCATCCTGCATGCTTGCCTGCGGTGTCACCCTCATCCCGCCACCCATGCTTGTGTTGTTTGCCACAGAAATAAGCATGGCTTTCTGAGTAGATGAAACACCATCAATAGTGATGCTGTAATCCACTGGCCTGAAAGAGAACAACTCACGCAGGAGCGCGATGATGTAACGACTCTTGCCTTGGGGTCGTTTCATGGTGTTGGCCCGTTCATTCACCACTGCATCAAAGCCGGCAGAAAGTATGCTGGCAAACCAGCGAACCTGTGTTCCATCGCTAGAAGTGACCCGCCCCAGATCTAATCGTTGCGGTTCACGCGTCAGAGCTTCCACAAGCCTGTTTGTCGCAGAGGGAATATCTCCAACAGGCAGACCAACACCTCGCGCTAAGTCGTTTCCGGTGCCCGCAGGAACCACCCCAAAAGGAATAGATGTTTGTGCAACAGCATTGACCGCGAGTGACACCATGCCATCTCCACCGACCACAATCAGTGCATCTGGGGTCAAGGCCAAAGCTCGATTGACCTTACCGGTGAGCAAGTGAAAATCTTCAGCTCGAAGCTCAGTAACCTCATAACCCGCGTTGAGAAGAGCATCAACCGTCGCAGCTCCAGCGTCAGCGTGTGCACCAAATGATGATGTCGGGTTTATTGCCACAACAATGTGGCCTTGGCCAAGTTTCACCTTTTGATTATGTCGCTTAAACAGAGATGCCCACCCCGGAATCGGAATGGGCATCTCTGTTTGAGCTAATTAGTCACCTTTGCGGTTGAGCATAACCCGGTAGGTCAGACCAGCCAGCGCTGCACCAGCAAGAGGAGCCACGATGAATACCCACAACTGAGACATGGGGAATGCGCCACCGTAGACAGCGGTTGCCAGCGAACGCGCTGGGTTGACCGAGGTGTTGCTGATGGGAATTGTCACAATGTGGATGAGTGTCAGGGTGAGACCAATTGCCAAGGGGGCAAATCCCACGACGGCAAGCTTGTGAGTGGTTCCTAAAACAACCCAGACAAGCAGTGCAGTGAAGAAAACTTCAGCAAGGATGACTGCAGTGAGACCAAATCCACCAGGTGAACCTTCACCATAACCGTTGGAGGCAAAACCGGCTTCAGTCGACATCAAGAGGAATCCCAGAGGGCCATCGGTAGCGATGAGGTAGATCAGCGTGGTTGCCAACAGGCCACCAACTACCTGAGCCAGGACATAGGCAGGAACGTCTTTCCACGGCATGCGCTTAGCGAAAGCCAAACCAACGCTCACAGCAGGGTTGAAGTGCGCCCCAGAGATGCGGCCAACTGAATAGGCAGCAGCCAAAACCGCAATACCGACGGCTAAGGCAACACCAAGAATGCCAACCCCGTTGGTGTCTTCATGGAATCCTGCAGCAAAAATAGCGGCACCAATAAGGCCCAATACGAGAACAAATGTTCCCCAGATTTCAGCGAGAACACGTGCAGTCATGCTGTGTTCTTCGACGTCTACTTTTTCAGACATGTGTTTCCTCGATTCAAAAGCGGGTGTGCTTTTCCACGATAGGTGTCACCGATACATGTCGACCAAAACACGCCTTCTAACCAGTAAATTGAGCTCGATCGAGTGCGTATTTGAGGTAAAAACCCCTCAAATGCTGGCATGAATTAACGAGAAAAACCCCCGCTGAAGCGAGGGTCTTACTTGCTGGGGTACCTGGACTCGAACCAAGAACAAAGGTACCAGAAACCTCCGTGTTGCCAATTACACCATACCCCACCGGGTCTGGGCTAAGCCCTGAACCGACTCCCTAGCCTAACCCACGAGGGCCACGCTAAACAAACTCAGCAAGGCTAGCGTTCGTTGAAACGAACTAGACGTTCAATCGTGTCTTTCTTGCCCAAAATCTCCATTGATTCAAACAGCGGTGGAGAAATGCGGCGTCCCGAAATAGCTGTTCGCAAAGGACCAAAAGCATTACGTGGTTTGAGTTCCAAACCTTCGATGAGCGCTTCGTTGAGAGCTGCCTGAATCTTGTCATGAGTGAACTCTGACTCAGGAATAAGCTCAAGAACATTCACCGATGCAGCGACAATTTCACCGGCATTCTCTGGAAGACCCTTGAGTGCATCTTCCGCATAGTTAATCTGCGATGCGGGTGTGAATAAGAACTCAAGCAAATCGGGCGCTTCACTCAATACGTTCATTCGTGTTTGGACTAAGGGGGCAGCCAGAGCAAGAATCTTCAGCTGTTCTTCTGTGGGGTTATTACTCAAAACGTTCCCCGCTTGAAGATAGGGAACCATGCGAGCGGTGAAGTCCTCCAGGGAAAGCAGTCGAATGTGGTCGCCATTGATGGCGTCCGCCTTTTTCTGATCAAAACGCGCTGGGTTGGGGTTCACGTTCACCACATCAAATGCTTTCAACATCTCTTGGATGGTGAACACATCCCTATCGTGGGATAGTGACCATCCCAGCAATGCAAGGTAGTTGATCAAGCCTTCTGGAATAAATCCGCGGTCACGGTGGTGGAACAAGTTTGCTTCCGGATCACGCTTGGAAAGTTTCTTGTTTCCCTCCCCCATGACGTAAGGGAGGTGACCAAAACGGGGAATATGCGTTGTAAATCCCGCATCAATAAGTGCGTGATACAAAGCAATCTGCCTAGGAGTTGAGGAGAGTAGATCTTCGCCACGCAGAACGTGTGTGACCTGCATGATTGCATCATCCACAGGGTTCACGAGGGTATACAGCGGATCACCGTTGGGACGAACTACGACAAAGTCAGGGAAAGACCCAGCTGGGAAGGTGATTTCTCCACGCACCAGGTCATCAAAAGTGATGTCTTCGTCTGGCACGCGAACACGCAGTGCAGGCAGGCGACCTTCTGCGCGGTAAGCAGCTTTTTGTTCGTCAGTGAGGTTGCGATCAAAGTTGTCATAGCCAACCTTGGGATCTTTACCAGCGGAAATATTGCGCGCTTCGATCTCTTCGGGAGTTGAGAAGCTTTCATAAACACGGCCGGTTGCCTTGAGCTTCTCAATGACTTCTTTGTAGATTTCTGAGCGCTGGGATTGGCGGTAGGGGCCGTGAGGTCCGCCCACGTTGATACCTTCGTCCCAGTCCAAGTTCAACCAGGTGAGCGCGTCAATGATTTGCTCATAGCTTTCCTCTGAGTCACGGGCAGCATCAGTGTCTTCGATGCGGAAAATAAACTTTCCGCCGGTATGACGCGCATAAGCCCAGTTGAACAAAGCAGTACGAACGAGCCCCACGTGAGGAGTTCCGGTCGGCGAGGGGCAAAAGCGAACACGGACATCACTTCCGGTGGCCGTGGAGAAGGGGTAATTGGTTGTCATGCGTCGAGCCTGGTCATCCATCCGTGACGGTCAGGAAGGCGGCCATATTGAATGTCCGTCAGTTCCTTGCGCAAGCTCATGGTGAGCTCCCCTGCTGGAGCATCCGGGTTTCCCACAGCAAGACCATTGGCACCAATGAGTTGACCGATAGGAGTGATCACTGCTGCAGTGCCGCAAGCAAACACTTCCGTAATCTGACCGGAGGCAACGCCTTCCTTCCATTCGGAGATAGGAACGGTACGTTCTTCAACCTCGAGGCCACGATCGCGCGCCAAAGTAATGACACTTTCACGGGTGATTCCTTCGAGAATGGTTCCGGTGAGCTTGGGGGTCACAATCTTGCCGTCCTTGTGAACGAAGAAGACGTTCATGCCACCGAGTTCTTCCACGTTGGTGTGGGTTTCTGAATCAAGGAATAGCACCTGTGCGCATCCGTTTTCATAAGCCTCAACCTGAGCAAGCAGCGATGAGGCGTAGTTTCCACCACACTTTGCTGCACCGGTTCCACCCTTACCCGCGCGGGAATATACAGTGGTGAGCCAAATCTTCACCGGAGCAACACCTTGAGCAAAGTATGCACCTGCAGGAGAAGCAATGAGGTAGTAGCCAACCTTGTGCGCAGCACGAACACCGAGGAAGGTTTCGTTGGCAATCATGAACGGACGAAGATAGAGGCTGGTCTCAGGCGCAGAGGGCACCCACGTGCCATCAACAGCTATGAGCTGCTTGATGGATTCAATGAAATCGGCAACTGAGAGTTCTGGTAGCGCCATCCGGCGCGCTGACCGTTGCAGACGCAGAGCGTTCGCTTCGGGACGGAAAGTCCAAATGGAGTCATCGGCGTGACGGTAGGCCTTGAGCCCTTCAAAGATTTCTTGGCCGTAGTGCAACACCGATGCTGCAGGGTCGAGAGTGAGTGGGCCATAGGGCTGGACATGCGCGTTGTGCCACCCCTGTTCAATGGTCCAGTCAATGGAAACCATGTGGTCTGTGAAGTGCTTACCAAAACCGGGGTCAGCAAGAATTTCCTCACGCGCAGCCTCAGCACGTGCCGACGTTGAGGGCGTGAGTGCGAAGTTCAGCGGAAACGACGACGTTTCAGTGCTCATGATCTTCCCTTATCTTTCGAAGACAGTCGGGCAACAATTGCGTCGCCGATGTCGCTGGTTTGACGAATGGTAGTCCCACGTTCTGAGAGGTCAGCTGCCACCGCATCATTGATGCGGGCAGCTGCCTCGGAGTATCCAAAGTGATCAAGCATGAGAGCAACAGAGAGAATTGCAGCTGTGGGATCAGCTTTTTGCTGACCAGCAATGTCGGGAGCTGAGCCGTGTACTGGTTCAAACATGCTGGGGAACGCGTTGGTGGGGTTGATGTTTCCACTGGCGGCCAGACCGATTCCACCACTAATTGCAGCTGCCAGATCGGTGAGAATATCTCCGAACAGATTGTCAGTGACAATGACGTCGAAACGTGCAGGATCTGTGACAAAGAAGATCGTGGCAGCATCGATGTGCAGGTAGTCCACTTGAACCTGAGGGTATTCGGTAGCCACAGAGTTGACGATGCGGCTCCATAATGATCCGGCGTTTACCAAGACATTTGTCTTGTGTACCAGGGTGAGCTTTTTACGCTCACGCTGCGCGGCCAACTCAAACGCATAGCGCACAACGCGCTCAACACCGTGGGCAGTGTTGACCGATAGTTCGTTGGCAATTTCGAATTCGGTGCCCTGACGCAAAGCCCCACCGTTGCCCACATAGGGACCTTCGGTGCCTTCGCGAACTACAACAAAGTCAACTACTCCAGGATTCGCCAGTGGGCTGGTCACTCCGGGGAAAATCGTTGTGGGACGCAGGTTCACGTAGTGGTCAAGGCTAAAGCGAAGTTTGAGCAACAGACCACGTTCAATGATCCCGGCAGGAATGCGGGGATCTCCAGGCTTACCTCCGACAGCTCCGAGCAAAATAGCTTCGTGCTGTGAAATGGCAGCCAGATCGTCTTCGCTCAGAACATCACCGGTTTCGAGGTAACGATCAGCGCCCAACGAGAATTGGGTCTTTTCAACCACAAGGTCAGCCTGTGGTGCAACGACATCCAGCACTTTGACGGCTTCGGCAATAACTTCTGGGCCGATGCCGTCCCCGGGAATAACTGCGAGCTTGAGTGTGCGTGACATAAGACTTCCTTGAGCAGAAATGATAATTAGTCGGTGATGTCTACTTCGAGCATGACATCTGCATCGATAGCAACGCGAACCTTTTCGAGCAATGAAGCTGGAACAGGTGAATCAACGGTGAGTACGGAGAGTGCTTTTCCGCCTAGGTTCTGGCGGGCAATCTGCATACCTGCGATGTTGATCTTGGCGTCGCCGAATTCTTTGCCATAAACGGCAACGATTCCGGGACGGTCGATGTATTGCATCACGATGAGGTGATCATCGATGGGGACATCAACCTCGTAGCCATTAATTTCAACAACTTTCTCAACCTGCTTGATACCAGCAAGAGTTCCAGAGACAGAAACTTGGGTTCCGTCACTGAGTGCTCCACGAATGGTCAGCATAGTGCGGTATTCGGGAGATTCTTCTTCACGTAATTCGCGAACTTCGATGCCGCGCTGTTCAGCAAGCAATGGTGCATTCACATAAGAAACACTTTCGCTGACCACGTTGGTGAAAATACCCTTGAGGGCAGCAAGCTTGAGAACCGAGGTATCAAACTGTGTGATTTCACCACGTACCTCTATATCGACAGAAGTCAGCGGGCTGGTGTGAGCTAAACCAGAGAAGACTTGACCAAGCTTCTCCACCAAAGGAATCGCAGGGCGAACATACGGGTCGATGACTCCCCCGGCAACGTTGACGGCGTCTGGGACAAGCTCGCCGCTGAGTGCTAAGCGAACAGACTTAGCAACAGAAATTCCGGCTTTTTCTTGAGCTTCATCCGTTGAAGCACCCAAGTGTGGAGTCGTGATGACGTTGGGCAAACCCAAAAGTGGTGAACCAGTTGGTGGTTCAGAAACGAAGACGTCCAAACCAGCACCAGCAATCACGTTGTTGGTGAGTGCTTCATAGAGGGCATCCTCGTCAATGAGTCCACCACGGGCCACGTTAATGACATAGGCAGTGGGTTTCATGGCAGCGAGCTGTGCCTTGCCAATCATGCCTGTGGTTTCAGGAGTTTTCGGCATGTGGATAGTGATGAAGTCAGCAGTTTCAATCAGCTCATCTAACGAGAGCAGTTGAACACCGAGTTGCTGTGCACGAGCAGAGGTGACGTAGGGGTCATAGGCAACAACCTTGGTGCCAAAGGACTGCATACGAGCTGCAATGAGCGCACCAATACGCCCCAGACCAATGATTCCAATGGTCTTTTCGTAGAGTTCGGTTCCTGTGTAGGCGCTGCGCTTCCACTTACCTTCAGCCAAAGCTGCGTGCGCAGCCGGAATGTGACGAGCCAAGCTGAGAATGTGTCCGCAGGTCAACTCTGCAGCAGAAATGATGTTCGATGTGGGAGCGTTAACCACCATGACACCAGCCGCCGTAGCTCCCTTGATGTCAACGTTGTCGAGACCCACGCCTGCTCGAGCAATCACCTTGAGGTTAGGGGCCGCAGCAAGGACTTCGGCATCAACCTGGGTAGCCGAGCGAACCAGAATTGCATTGGCAGAGTGAACAGCTTCTAAGAGTGCTGGACGGTCCGTTCCGTCAACAACACGGACGTCAAAGTCAGGGCCGAGGGCTTCGATTGTTGCAGGAGAAAGTTCTTCGGCAATGAGGACAACAGGCTTTGACACGAGAAATGGTTCCTTAACTAACTTTTCGCACGAGAAGACTCAAGTCTACCCGAGCACTTTCGGGCGAAATTGCCCTAACTAACACTGAAAATGAGGAAAGCGTTGGTGCCCAACACCAGGTCCACACCGATCACTGCTGACACGCTCAAAGCCACAATGAAAATGACAAAACTTGGGAGCAGTTTCTGTTTTCTTGAGACCCACAACGCCAGAAAAAACAAAACAAGGGGTGCAAGAATTCCGAGGATGATGGCACACCATCCAAAGACACTCAGCCCAATACCCAAACTGAAGCTTTGCGAAAGCACACCAAAGAAGTTGCCAATACCTTCCCACACGTCATAGGCAAAGAACAGGGCAAAGATGGCAACCATGATCCAGCCCGTTATGCCGCGACGAATTTTCTGTTCCATGCCTAACCAGCCCAAGCGAGGTATGGCCAGGGAATGAGTACAAACGCTCCAAGTAGCAAGAACACC
This sequence comes from Aurantimicrobium minutum, assembly GCF_002355535.1. Classification (NCBI taxonomy): domain Bacteria; kingdom Bacillati; phylum Actinomycetota; class Actinomycetes; order Micrococcales; family Microbacteriaceae; genus Aurantimicrobium; species Aurantimicrobium minutum. The sequence goes on along the minus strand of NZ_AP017457.1, from coordinate 321,489 downwards.
ATTCGCTTGGAAACCGAGCTGTGTGATCCAAGATAAAGCACGGCAGCAAACCAGAGTGAAGGTGCGGCAACTGCAAGCCACAATCCCAACACAAACATGCCATTACCCAGTGGGTCAGCTATTTGCGTGGGATTACGCAGAGCAGTTATCAGCCATGCAACGCTGTACAGCAGATAAATGCCACCAAAGATGCCAAAGCCAACCAGAGCAATCGAGCTCAGGCCAGTCTGAACATTGTCGTCGGTGCCATCCGCTTCTTCTTTTGTGGAGGAATTAACAGAAGATGCGCCGCGTGCATCACGTTTGGCACTCTGTGGTGCCCCAGTGACCAGGCGATCTTCGTCGCCTGCCCAACTGAGGGCATCATCTTCATGAGTACTCATGTGTGACGCGCGCGGCGCATCCTCTCTATTGCTAATGACTAGCGGGCTGCAGAACCCTCGGTGTAGTCCTTGTCCTGGGGGCGCCATGCGAACAATTCACGCAGCTTGCGACCAGTTGCCTCAATGGGGTGAGAAGCACCCTTTTCGCGAAGAGCGAGGAACTCGGGAGCTCCAGCGTCCTGGTCGTTGATGAAGCGGGTTGCGAATGCACCGTTTTGGATGTCTGCGAGAACTTCCTTCATGTGCTCCTTGACCGATGGGTCAATTACGCGTGGGCCGGAAACGTAGTCACCGAACTCTGCAGTGTCGGAAACCGACCAACGCTGCTTGGCGATGCCACCTTCCCACATCAGGTCCACGATGAGCTTGAGTTCGTGCAGAACCTCAAAGTAAGCGATTTCAGGCTGGTACCCAGCCTCAACGAGGGTCTCGAAACCGTACATGACCAGCTGTGATGCACCACCACAGAGAACAGCCTGCTCACCGAAGAGGTCAGTCTCGGTTTCTTCGGTGAAGGTGGTCTTGATACCACCGGCACGCAGACCACCGATTGCCTTGGAGTAAGACCATGCAGTCTCCCACGCGTTTCCGGTTGCATCGTTCTCAACAGCAACGATGACAGGAACACCACGGCCTGCGAGGTACTCGCGGCGCACAGTGTGACCTGGGCCCTTTGGTGCTACGAGAGCAACGTCGACGTTCGAAGGAGCGGTGATGTATCCGTAACGGATGTTGAAACCGTGACCGAAGATGAGGGTCTTACCTGCTGAAAGGTTCGGAGCAATGTCATCTGCGTACAAGTGACGCTGAACCTGGTCTGGAGCGAGAATGACGATGACGTCACCCCATGCAGCAGCTTCAGCAGTAGTCATGACCTTGAGGCCAGCTTCTTCTGCTTTAGCGATTGACTTTGAGTTAGCCTTCAGACCAACCACTACGTCAACACCTGAATCGTGAAGGTTGAGTGCGTGTGCGTGGCCCTGAGAGCCGTAACCGATAACTGCAACCTTCTTGCTCTTGATGAGCTCGAGGTCAGCATCCTTGTCGTAGTGAATTTCAGTCACTTTGTCATTTCTCCTTGTTTGTAGGTTTAGAAAATCTATAAATCGTTAGTTTTTGAACACGCGCTCGGTGATGGATTTACTTCCACGACCAATCGCAATCGCACCAGACTGTGCAATCTCTTTGATTCCATAGGGCTCAAGTACCTTGAGGAATGCTGAAATCTTTGCGCCGTTACCGGTGACTTCAATCACCAGGGCATCATTTGCAACATCAACAACACGAGCACGGAAGAGCGTCACTGCCTCCAGAACCTGCGAACGAGTTGAGTTATCAACACGAACCTTGATCAACATGTGATCGCGCATGACGGACTGGTCTGGATCCAGTTCAACAATCTTGATGACGTTGATGAGTTTGTTGAGTTGCTTGGTGATCTGCTCCAGCGGAAGGTTCTCGACATCCACCACGACGGTGATGCGCGAGAGGCCTTCGATTTCGCTGTGACCTACCGCAAGAGATTCAATGTTGAATCCACGACGAGCAAACAAGCCCGCAACTCGAGTCAGTAGACCTGGCTTGTCCTCAACAAGGAGGCTTAGAACGTGGGTACTCATAGTCTTTCCTCCCCCTTATTCGTCGGTATCCCACGTCGGAGCGTGGTCTCTGGCGTACTGGACATAGCTGTTGCTGACTCCCTGCGGAACCATCGGCCACACCATCGAATCTGCGCTGACGACAAAGTCAATCACCACAGGGCGGTCGTTGGTCTCAAGAGCAAGCTTGATGGCGGCGTCGATTTCTTCTTCTTTGGTGACGCGAATGCCCAGGGCACCATAGGCGTCAGCAAGCTTGACGAAATCTGGAACACGAATGGTGTCGTGACCGGTGTTCAAGTCAGTGTTGGAATAACGACCGTCATAGAAGAGGGTCTGCCACTGGCGAACCATACCCAATGAAGAGTTATTAATGACCGCAACTTTGATGGGGATGTTGTTGATAGTGCAGGTAGCCAATTCTTGGTTGGTCATCTGGAAGCAACCATCACCATCGATTGCCCAGACCACACGGTCGGGTTCACCCACCTTGGCTCCCATGGCTGCAGGTACGGAATAACCCATGGTTCCTGCACCACCAGAGTTCAGCCAGGCGTTAGGACGCTCATACTTGATGAACTGTGCTGCCCACATTTGGTGCTGTCCAACCCCAGAGGTGTAAATGGCTTCTGGGCCAGAAAGTTCACCGATGCGCGTAATGATGTGCTGAGGCGCTAGTAAGCCGTCTGTGGGCTCTGCATAGCCAAGAGGGTACTCTTCACGCAGAGAATTCAGGGTGCTCCACCACTCACTGAAGTCAGCTTTCTTCGCTCCAGGGGTGTCTTTGTAGACCTCAATGAGGTCGGTAATTACGTCCTTGAGATCTCCCACGATGGGAACTTCTGCAGCACGAATCTTCCCGATTTCTGCAGGATCAATATCAACGTGAATAACTTTGGCATTAGGTGCAAACAGAGAAGCTTTACCGGTCACACGGTCATCAAAACGCGCACCTAGAGTAATCAACAGATCAGCATCTTGCAGAGCAAGAACAGCAGGAACAGTTCCGTGCATACCTGGCATACCAAGGTTGTTTTCGTGGCTGTCGGGGAATGCGCCTCGAGCCATCAGCGTGGTTACTACTGGTGCACCCACGAGGTTCACAAGCTCAAGTAGTTCAGCGGAGGCACCCGAGCGGATAATTCCACCACCGACGTAGAACACGGGCTTCTTGGCTTCAACAATCAGGTCAGCTGCTGCTTGGATCTGCTTGCCGTGTGCCTTAGTTACCGGGCGGTAGCCAGGGAGGTCAATGCTAGGCGGCCACACAAAGGGCGCAAGTGCCTGCTGAGCATCCTTCGTGATGTCAACGAGGACAGGGCCAGGACGTCCTGTGGATGCAATGTGGTACGCCGCAGCAATAGTGGCAGGAATGTCTTCTGCCTTGGTTACCAAGAAAGAGTGCTTGGTAATGGGCATCGTGATTCCCACAATGTCAGCCTCTTGGAAGGCATCGGTGCCCATCAGGTGAGAGAACACCTGACCGGTAATCGCCAGAAGCGGAACAGAGTCCATATAGGCATCTGCAATCGCGGTCACCAGGTTTGTAGCACCTGGACCAGAGGTCGCGATGCAAACACCAGTTTTTCCAGTTGCCGAAGCGTAACCCTGTGCTGCGTGACCAGCCCCTTGCTCATGACGAACAAGAATGTGGCGCAGTTTCTTCGAATCCATCAATGGGTCATAAACCGGAAGGATGGCGCCACCGGGCAGACCAAATACATCTGTTACACCCAGGAGCTCCAGCGAGCGCACAACAGCTTCTGCACCAGTCATTTCTGGCGCAGTGGAGGAAGCGCTAGGCGCGGATGTGGGGAGTGATTCCGTAGACATCGTGAATCCCTTAATGTGAGAAAGCGAAAAGTGATCGGGCGTCGTTACCCAGTAATCGCACCCTCTGATGCGGAATGAACCAGCTTGGAGTACTTAGCAAGTACACCCCTGGTGTAACGCGGAGGGAGCGGAGCCCAGCCGATTCGGCGAGCTTCGAGCTCTGATTCGTCGACGAGTAAGTCGAGCGTCCGAGCTGCGATATCGACCCGTATGAGATCACCATCGCGCACGAGGGCAACGGGTCCACCGTCAACTGCCTCGGGAGCTATATGGCCGATACACAGTCCGGTTGTGCCGCCTGAGAATCGTCCGTCTGTCAATAGTAGAACATCTTTACCCAGTCCCGCACCCTTGATGGCAGCGGTGATGGCGAGCATCTCACGCATACCGGGGCCACCCTTAGGGCCTTCGTAGCGGATGAGGACAATGTCGCCCTTCTTGATGCTGCCTTCGGTGAGGGCATCCATTGCGGCACGTTCGCGCTCAAATACACGGGCAGGACCTTCAAATACGTCCAAATCAAACCCTGCGGTCTTCACCACAGCGCCTTCGGGAGCCAGAGTTCCGTGCAGAATCGAAATTCCACCGGTTGCGTGAATGGGGTTATCTAGCGTGCGGATAACTTCACCATCAAGTGGCATGAGATTCATCTCTTCGAGATTTTCTGCCAGTGTCTTTCCAGTGACGGTAAGGGCATCACCGTGCATCAAACCTGCATCAAGAAGTGCCTTCATCACGACAGGGACACCACCAACACGGTCTACATCGTTCATGACGTACTGACCGAAGGGCTTGAGGTCACCGATGTGGGGAACCTTGTCAGCGATCTTGTTGAAGTCATCCAGAGTGAGATCAACGTCAGCTTCACGCGCAATAGCTAGGAGGTGAAGAATGGCGTTGGTCGATCCACCAAAGGCCATCAAAACGGCAATAGCGTTATCGAACGCTTTTCTGGTCATGATGTCGCGCGCAGTGATTCCCTGACGAATAAGGTTGACGACTGCTTCCCCTGAACGGTGAGCGAAGTAGTCTCGGCGGCGGTCTGCGCTCGGTGGAGCTGCAGAACCTGGCAGGCTCATGCCGAGTGCTTCAGCGATGGATGCCATGGTGTTGGCGGTGTACATACCGCCACACGCACCCTCACCGGGGCAGATAGCTCGTTCGATGCGATCGAGGTCTTCTTCGCTCATGGTGCCGGCCTTACAGGCCCCCACAGCCTCAAAAGCGTCGATGATGGTGACATTCTTTTCGGTGCCGTCAGAAAGACGTACCCAACCTGGGGCGATAGATCCTGCGTAGAGGAAGACAGAGGCCAGATCCAGACGTGCAGCAGCCATCAACATGCCAGGAAGTGACTTGTCACATCCAGCCAAGAGAACAGAACCGTCGAGGCGCTCTGCCTGCATGACGGTTTCAACCGAGTCAGCAATTACCTCACGAGATACCAGAGAGAAGTGCATTCCCTCGTGGCCCATGGAAATACCGTCTGAAACCGAGACTGTTCCGAATTGGAGTGGGTACCCACCGCCGGAGTGCACGCCTTCTTTACAGGCCTGTGCAAGTCTGTCGAGACTGAGGTTGCAGGGGGTGATTTCATTCCACGAGCTGGCAACACCAATCTGTGGTTTGCTCCAGTCTTCGTCTCCCATGCCGACAGCACGAAGCATTCCTCGAGAGGCGGCTTTTTCTATACCGTCTGTGACGTCGCGACTACGTGGTTTCATGTCGTTTTCTGGCATAGCTCTAAGTCTACGGCCTTCACAGGCTGAGATAATTCCCGCACAATTCTCCCGGTTAATTCCCAGCCATTATGGTGAGAACTCCCCCACAGCACCCAGCCTGGGCAACTAGGCTGGAACAAATGATTCAAGTTGGAATGAGCGCTTCCTGCGTATACCCCCTGGCCTGTGAAGATGGCTTTCGATTTGCGAACTTAGCCGGTTATGACGGGGTCGAAGTGATGGTCACGCGCGAACCTGTTACCCAAAGCGTCGATGGCCTCAAGAAGCTGATCGACACCTACGAGATGCCTGTGCTCTCTATTCACGCTCCCGTCTTACTTCTCACCCACTTTGTCTGGGGTCGTGATCCTCAAATCAAGCTAGAAAAGTCTGCTGAACTAGCCGCAAACGTCGGTGCCAGCACAGTTGTGGTTCACCCGCCCTTCCGCTGGCAATCCACGTATGCCGATAAGTTTTTGGACATCGTTCGGCAAACCAGCGAGAACACCGGCATCACTATCGCCGTTGAAAACATGTTTCCGTGGAAGGTTCGAAACTCCCAGATGCAGGCCTATGCGCCGGGACCAGACCCTCGTGAACTCGACTGTGATGCCATTACTCTCGATTTCTCTCACGCGGCTCTCTCTGGCCACGACAGCATGGAACTGACATTGGAATACGGCGAGCGCCTGCGCCATGTCCACCTCACTGATGGTTCTGCGGCAGCAGATGACAACCGTATTTTCGATGAGCACCTGCTTCCCGGTTACGGCAAACAGCCCGTAGCTGAGGTCTTGCAACATCTGGCCGCCCAGGAGTGGGATGGCCACGTGGTAGCTGAGGTCAATACTCGCAAAGCCAAGTCCGAGGAAGAACGGCTGAGCCTGTTGGTTGAAACCCTCGATTTTGCCCGCTTGCATTTAGGGCAGACTGTTTCACTATGACCGCAACACCCCGTAGCCTGAGCCTCGCAGAGGTTGACTCGGCATGGGGTCACCAGGTGCTTGAAGGTAACCGCCTCGTTCAAGACTCTCGTCACATCCAACCCGGTGATGTGTTCGTTGCTATGGGAAGCACTGGTATGTCAGGCCATGAGTTCCTTGAGCAAGCAATCAGTAATGGCGCCAACGCCGTTGTGGTTGATCAGCAGTGGAGCAAAGAAGCACTTGAAATTGCGCAGCGACTTCAGTTTTCCGGCGAGGTCATCTCTGTTCCTCACCTCTGGAAGAAACTACCACGCATTGCTGACGCTTTCTGGGGCTTTCCCTCCCAACATCTGACCATCGTAGGGGTAACCGGCACGAACGGGAAAACCTCTGTGGTTCAGCTACTTGTTCAGGCTTGGGATCATCTGGGATTGCGGTGTGCAAGCATTGGCACACTGGGCGTTGGTATTCATGGCCAGAATCTCGTTTCCACCGGACTAACGACGCCGTCGGTCAGCCAGGTTCATGAAACCTTGGCTTCATTTGTTGACGCCGGGGTGACGCATGTGGGCATCGAGGTGAGTTCACACGCTCTCGAGCAGCACCGCGTCGGGGCAGTTCGTTTCGCACAGGTAGCGTTTACCAATTTGACCCGTGACCACCTTGATTTCCACGGCACGATGGAAGCCTATGCAGCAGCCAAGGAGAAGATCTTTGAGCTCGCTGGCACACCTGCCGCTGTTCTCAACATCGACGATGCCTACGGCGAAAAGATGTTCAACACCTACCTTCCTACTCGTGCCGTTCTGGGTGTGAGCTCTGCAGCACATCCCCAGGCCTCCATCACAGCCCACAATGTCCAGCTCGCTGCGAGCGGTTTAGCGTGTGACATCGAGTTTGAGGGAGAAATTGCCTCCGTGTCGAGCTCGCTAGTGGGCAGATTTAACGTAGACAATCTGCTGCTCACCTCAGGCATTTTGCTGTCCGAAGGATTCACTGCGCACCAGATCGTGGACGTGCTTCCACAGTTAACTCCCGTCTTTGGCCGCATGAATAAGATTCAGCCCACTCCAGACTCCCCACTGGTCATCATTGATTACGCTCACACCCCCGATGCTTTACAGCAGGGCTTAGCTGCGTTGGCCGATTACAACTTCAAACGGATCATCACCGTGTTTGGTTGTACAGGCGACCGGGATGCCGGCAAGCGCCCCGAGATGGCCGCCATTGCGGAAAGCGCATCTGATCTCGTGATTGTCACTGATGATGATGTGCACTACGAGGATGGCGACAAGATTGTTGCAGACATCCGTGCAGGTTTTCAGGTTCCCGACACCGTGATAGAACGCCGTGATCGTGGCGAGGCCCTCCACTATGCAATTTCTCACGCCACCACTGGTGATGTGGTGTTCATTGCCGGGAAGGGGCATGAAGAATATTTAGTCGTCGGAGACGACCTAGTTCCCTTCAGCGACACGGCAGTGGCCGAAGAATTGCTTGCACGCAAAGCAGCTGGGAAGCTTTAGCGAGTTTCTGCTGACTTTCTCCAGCGAATACCCGCAGCAATAAAGCCATCTAGATCCCCGTCAAAAACGTGGGTGGGGTTATTGACTTCATATTCGGAACGCAAATCTTTGACCATTTGGTAGGGAGCAAGAACGTAGCTGCGCATCTGGTCTCCCCAACTAGCTGTGATGTTTCCAGCAAGCTCTTTCTTTTTTGCGTTTTCTTCTTCACGCTGCAGCAATAACAAACGTGAGGTGAGCACGCGCATAGCAGCGGCACGGTTTTGAATTTGGCTCTTCTCGTTCTGGCAGCTCACCACGATTCCGGTTGGCAAGTGCGTAATGCGCACCGCAGAATCGGTGGTGTTCACAGACTGGCCACCTGGACCGCTCGAACGGAAGACATCGACCCGAATATCATTTTCAGGAATTTCTATCGCAGCAGACTCAGGCATCAAGGGCACGACTTCAACGGCGGCAAAGGAAGTTTGTCGCTTACCTGCCGAGTTGAACGGGCTCATTCGCACCAAACGGTGCGTTCCAGCCTCAACCGACAATGTTCCGAAAGCATATGGCGCATCCACTTCGAAAGTTGCAGATTTGATGCCGGCTTCTTCGGCATAGCTGGTGTCAAGCACGTTGACGGTGTAGTTGTGCTTCTCTGCCCAGCGCAGATACATTCGCAGCAGCATTTCAGCGAAGTCTGCAGCATCGACTCCGCCGGCACCTGAACGTATGGTGACCACTGCTGGATATGAGTCATATTCACCGTTGAGCAGAGTCTGAACTTCGAGCTCACCCAAAACCGCAGTGATGGATTCCAGTTCAGCTTGTGCCTCTTTGGCTGAGTCTTCATCTCCTGCTTCGTTGGCTAATTCGACCAAAACTTCCAGGTCGTCGAGGCGCGAGGTAATGCTGTTGAGCTTGTTGAGTTCTGCTTGGCGGTGGCTGAGTTCACTCGTGATTTTTTGGGCATACGCGGTGTCGTCCCACAAATCTGGGGCTTCCGCTAACTCACTCAATCGAGCAATCTCAGCGTTCAAACGATCAACATCAACGACTGAGGTGATATCGGCAAAAGTCGAGCGCAGTGCACGAATATTCTCGGTGAGGTCTAGATCAAGCATTATGCCTCCAGCCTACCGGCCGAGTCCTGGGCGTAGGCTTGGGCTAGACATGACTTCTTCCGGTGCCCCATTTCAGCTGCGTCAAGCAGCACTTCCGGTCTACCTTCCCACGCTGCTATTTGCTGCCGGTGAAGCAGCATTCATCCCCATCGTTCCGGTTATCGCTCAAAATGTTGGGGCTAATCTTGCGACAGCAGGATTGGTTGCGGGGATGCTTACCCTCGGCATAGTCACCGGAGATATCCCCAGCGGATGGATCATTTCCCGCATAGGCGAACGCATGGCCATGTTGTGGTCCACCCTCGTCGCGTTGCTGGGAACTGCACTAGCTCTGGCTGCCACAACGCCCCTCATTCTTGGTGCAGGAATTTTCCTGATCGGTTTAGCAACCAGCGCATTCGCTCTGGCTAGACATGCCTTTCTGACGAGTTTTGTGCCGCTGCACTATCGCGCCCGTGCCCTCTCAACTTTGGGGGGAATGTTCCGCGCAGGAGCGGTGATGGGCCCATTCCTCTCGGCAGGAGTTCTTGCCCTGACGAATAATCCACTGGCTGCCTTTTGGTTGATGGCAGCATTCACTCTCTCCGCAGGTGCGGTATTGCTGTTTATGCCAGATCCTGAGAAAACATTTGGGCAGCTGACGCGCGTCAAAGATGAATCAGGGGTTTCTCTGTATCCGGGGGAAATCGAAGTCGAGAAAGAAACTCACGGCCTCATGGCCACCATTAACAAGAACAAAGCAGTACTCGCTAAGCTGGGCGTGGCCTCTGCCTTGGTTATGGCTTTGCGTTCGGGCCGTGCCGTGATTTTCCCATTGTGGGCGGTCAGTATCGGAATCAAAGATTCAGACACCGCGTTGATTATCGGTTTAGCAACAGCGGTTGATTTTGCCTTGTTCTTTACCAGCGGTCAGATTATGGATAAGTGGGGACGGCTTGCCTCCATTGTCCCCTCCATGATCATCATGTCGGTGGCTTTGCTCGCCTTGGCACCCACACATGATCTGCCCACCAACGTGCTGTGGTTTGTCATCACGATTTTCTTATTCGCCATAGGTAACGGCATCGGTTCAGGAATTCTGTTGACCCTAGCTTCAGACCTCGCCAACAAAGACAACCCTGCACCCTTCTTGGGTGCATGGCGTTTCATCACTGATTCCGGCGCAGCACTAGCCCCGTTGGGTATTTCTGCACTCACGGCAGCGTTGTCACTGGCTGTGGCATCTGCCGTCACCGGTGTTGCCGGGCTTATCGGCGTTGTGATGATGTTGGTTTATGTTCCGAAGTATTTACCTCGGAAAAAGAACCTAGTTCCCTGAGGCTGACAATGCTCGGCTGAGTGCATCAGTCAAAGCAGCATCTGCCGCACCATAGGCAGCCCAGTCTCCAGATACTCGAGCAGCTTCACGGTCTGTGAGAGCTTTTTGAGCGTCTTGAAGTGCCTTGGTCAGTTCTGGGTTTGCCGTGCTACCGCCAGAACCACCCGCAGGGTCATTCTCTGGTGGCTGTGCACCCTCGTTAGTGGGTTGGTCAACGCCCGCATTGCCGCCGAAGAGAACATCGAGAGCTTCCGGCAGTGTGTCCTCGAAGGCAATCTGGTCACCGAAGGCAACAAGGATCTTCTTCAACAGCGGGTAGCTCGTGTTACCAGTGGACTGAACATAGACCGGCTGGACATAGAGCAGACCACCACCAACGGGCAGTGTCAGCAGGTTTCCCTTGAGCACGTTGGTCGAACCCTGTGACAACAGGTTCAATTCCTTCGACACGTCAGGGTCAGCGTTGAAGTTGTTCTGAACCTGTCCAGGACCTGGAACGGTAACAACTTTGGGAAGTGTCAGCAAGCGTAGCTTTCCATACTCCTCTGATTTCTTTCCTGCCTCAGCTCCCGCATCTGAGTTGGCAACAAGGTAACCGGTCAGCACGTTACGGCTTGATGTACCTGTTGCCTTAGGGATAAAGGTGGAGTAAATCGAGTAGGCAGGAGCATCCGCACCAGGAACCTTCATGGTCAGGTAATAGGGCGACTGATACTTGGTTGCGTCAGATGCCTCGGTGGGATCGTTGGGGGTAACCCAAGCGTCGTCACCTGAGTAGAAGGAGCCTGGGTCAGTAACGTGGTACTGCCCCAAAATGGAACGCTGTGCTTTAAACAGGTCCGTGGGGTATCGAACGTGGCTCATCAAATCAGCAGACATCTCGCTGATGGGCTTGATGTTTGAGGGGTAAATCTTCTGCCATGTCTTCAACACAGCATCTTCCTCATCCCATGCATACAGTGTGACTGAACCGTCGTAGGCATCCACTGTTGCTTTGACTGAATTTCGGATGTAGTTGACGTTATCGAGCACAAACGCACTTGCGGGTTGTGGCTGGTCACTGATGGCAGCCGAGAGGCTCTCCATCTTGGAGTAGGGATAGTTTGCACTCGTGGTGTAACCGTCAATTACCCACAGGATTCGACCATCAACCACAGTGGGATAGGGATCAGAATCCAAGGTCAGATATGGAGCTACTTTCTGAACGCGCTCACGAGGATCACGGTCATAAATGATTTGTGAGTCATTGGTGACAGCGTCCGAAAGCAGAATCTCTTCGCTTTGGAACTTCAGTGCATAGACAAGACGGTTAAACACGTTCTCTAACTTGGGTCCACCATCACCGGCAAAGGTGTTGTAAACCTGTTCGTTTTCTCCGCTAGCTGCAGGGTAGTCGAGTTCAACTGGCTTAGTGCTGGAGGTTCCACCCACGATGGAATACAGCGGAGAGTTCTCACCGAAGTAAATTCGCGGCTCAAATTCTCCGAGCTCACCGGTGGAAGGAATACCGGCTTGCAGAAAGACAGGCTGACCGTCGCTGGAACGTTCTGTTCCGTAGGCAGCAACGAGGCCATAACCATGGGTGTACACCAGGGTGTTGTTATACCAACTCTGGTTACTTCCCACACCAGCCTGGTTGAGCTCACGGACTGCTACAACAGAGTCTTGGGACTTTCCATCGATGGTGTAGCGGTCAACATCAAGCTCACCCGGGAATGCGTAGTACTGCTTGAACTGCTCGAGCTGAGCAAAAGAGGCACTCACAAGTGCAGGGTCAATGATGCGGATACTTGCTGTGGTCTCAGCATCAGAACGTAACGCCCCAGGAGTTGCGTCCGTTGTGGCGTTGTAGGGAGATGCATCAATATCTGCAACTCCATACGCTTCACGTGTGAGTTCAATGTTGCGGGCAATGTAGGGAGCTTCCAGGCTTCGCTCGGAAGGGTCAACGACAAATCGCTGCATCACCCAGGGGTAACCCATGGTGAGGACAAGACCGGCAATGACGAGCATTGCGGTACCAATCAGAGACAGACGCCAACGGCCAGTAAAGGCGGTAACGATGAAGAGAAGAGCAACCAGAAGAGCAATCAGTGAAAGGATCTGAAGTCCAGGGATGGTTGCGTTTACATCTGTGTATCCAGCGCCTGTGATTAAGCCGGTGTCGTTGTTCAAGGTTGCATATTGATCAAGCCAAATGCTCACACCTTGAAGAGCGATGTAGATTGCGGCAGTGATGGCCAGCTGAATGCGAGCTGCCTTGGCAACACGTAGCTCGCGACGAACAATCGCGATCGAACCATATACATAGTTGGTAATGAGTGCGGCCAAACCACACAGCAACACAATTGCCGAGAACAGGGAAACTACTGCTCTGAAGAAGGGCAGATCAAAGAGGTAGAAGGAAATGTCCATCTTGAACTGAGGATCCACAGTTCCTGTGGGGACACCATTGAACCAGAGCATTGCTAGCGGCCAGCGGGTCGCGGTGGACAGACCAGCGAATACACCCAAAAGGGCGGGAACACCCCAGGTCAGCAGTTTGCGTAAGGGTTCAATGACATCCTGATAGCGATCCAGCTGAGAATTTAGTCGCGCATAAACAGGACGACTTCTGTAGGCAATTTCAATCGAGAGCCATACAGGTACCGCCATCGCAATAAACCCAGCAACAAAGAAACCGGCGGCTGCAAACCATTGCGTGGTGAGGACGTTGAGGAAGCCAAGCTGGTCGTACCAGAGGATATCTGCATAGACGCTGGCGAACGCGAAGAACACCACGAGCAGTACCACCAAAATACCGACGGTGATCGCTACAGGCCCCCGGTTGCCCAGGCGTCGTACTGGAGACGTTGATGCATTACTCACGAAGTAACCTCACTCATTGTTATGGACTCAATTCTGGCATGTGGGGAACATGTTCATTTCAGCATTCATTGCTGCCGCCTTATCCCCGTGAATTTCTACAAAGTTGATGACGTTAATGGCTTCATCCAGCGTGGAAACCGCAAAAACACTGACTCCGCTAGGAACGTGACCTACTACTTCGTCACAGTTATCAACCGGTGCCAGGAAGTAGTCGGCTCCGGCTTTTTGGGCACCATACAGCTTTTGGCGAATACCACCAATGGGGCCCACATTTCCCTGGGCATCAATGGTTCCCGTTCCAGCAAAGTGATTTCCTGCGGTCATCTCATCTGGAGTGAGTTTGTCGATAATTCCCAACGCAAACATCATTCCGGCGCTGGGGCCACCAACATCATCTAGACGGATTTTAACCTCAAAGGGGAAGTCATATTTTGCTGTGGCACCAATTCCCAAAACTGTGTTGCCGTCAACATCGATGGGGGTTATCTGGGCTTCTTGAGCTGCTCCATTGCGAAGGAAACTGACGGTGCCAGGTGTTTGTGTGCCATTTTCTTTGAGCAGTTCACGCAACTGCGGGACACTCTCAACTGCAGTGCCATTGAAAGCTGTGATGACATCCCCAATTGACAGCACATCCTTGGCTGGAGATTGATCGGTAAAACCAATAACCTCAACACCCACGATGACGTCATACCCCAGATTGGTCAAAGCTGCAGCAATAGCGTCTTGCTGCGAATTAGCCATCTGTGCGGTGTTGGAGGCTTCTCGTTCTTCTTTGGTTTCTTGTTTGGGGAAAATGGCTTCCAGGGGCACTACCGCTTTTGCTGGGTCGAACCACGCTGTGGCAACTTCAATCCAGGACGGAGTTTGTTCCGGATTACCCAGCACCGAAACAGTGAGAAGGTCTAGTTCACCAGGGGTGGGGTATGTTTCAGCACCATCAATTGTGATCAAAGGAATTTTGATCTTCTTATCTGCATTGTCAGGATCCGGAATTGAGACAGCACCTAAGGTGTCAAACCAGGGGCCGGGCTGTTCAATGACGTAGGCAGAGGGAACAGCAGCCAAACCCACTGCGAGGACTAGAGAGCCCACAAGAAAGGTGACACCGAGTGTCCGTCGGCGTTGTGCTTTAGTTTTGTGAGGTTTACGGCCGTTTTCAGGCAACCCTTGCTCGTCTGCATGGAAGAGTGTCACAGCTGTGGATCCCTTTCCAAGTAGCAAACGGTGAACTACAACAAGCGTGGCAGTTAATGCTGTGTATTTCCCCCATGTTCGCGCCCAGCGCACGCGTTTTCTGCAGAAATTCAGAGGAAAAACAGGAACCGGGGTTTAGCGTTGAAATACCAAGCAGAAGGATGGGCCATGGCGGACGATAACGAACGCACTCCCGAGGACGAATTTCGCGACATGATCCGGGATATTCTCTCTGGCAAAGAGGGCGTAGACGCGAGCCAGTTGGCTGCCGCCGCGGGTCTGCCCAATGATCCAGCCAGCCTGGCCAACATCATGCACCAATTCCAAGCAGCCATGAATGCCGGTGCATCCGGTGAAGGAATTAACTGGAACATGGCCATGGAGCAGGCTAAATCTCATGCTCTGTCTACCGTGAAGCCTGTCACTGCAATTCAACGAGCAGAAATAGACCAGGCTTTCCACGTGGCAAACCTATGGCTAGCTGAAGCGACCAGCATTTCTGATTTGAGCTCCACACCAGCATTAATTTCACGACTGGAGTGGATTGAACAAACCATGCCGCTGTGGACACAACTTGCCGAGCCTGTTGCCAACAGTATCTCCAACGCTTTGACCAGTGTCCTCACCGATCAAGCACCTGAAGAGATGAAAGGCATGATTGCAGGGGCATCCCAGCTCATGAAACAAATCGGTGGCACTCTCTTTGCTATGCAGCTAGGCCATGTAGTTGGTCAACTTTCTACAGAAGTAGTTTCTGGTGGAGATGTCGGCATTCCCCTCCTCGATGAGGGTCAAGCTGCGCTGCTGCCTCAGAACATGGATGAATTTGGTGCGGGCTTAGATATCCCCATGGATCAAGTTCATCTCTATCTTGCTGTGCGTGAACTTGCTCATGCCCGACTCTTTCGTCACGCCCGTTGGCTGCGATTGAATCTGATTTCCTCGATTCAAGATTTTGCTCGAGGCATCACCATTGATCTCTCACGGGTCGAAGACATTGCTGGAAACTTTGATCCACAACACCCCGACGAACTCAAAGAGGCACTTTCCAGCGGTGCACTCATCCCGCCAAAATCTGAAGAACAGCTTGCTGCCCTGGGCCGTTTAGAAACACAACTTGCTCTGATCGAAGGCTGGGTCGATGTTGTAACCTCCTCTGCGACAACACGACTGCCTCGTGCCAGTGCACTCGCCGAGACCGTTCGTCGCCGCCGCGCATCGGGAGGCCCTGCAGAATCTGCCTTTGCAACACTGGTTGGCTTGGAGCTTCGCCCCAGACGTCTGCGTGAAGCAACCATGTTATGGCAACAGGTCACTGATGCTGTGGGTGCGGAAGCCCGCGATGCTCTGTGGTCTCACCCTGATTTGATGCCCACCGCGGAAGACCTCGATAACCCTGCTGCGTTGATAGCACGAATGGAAGCATCCGCTCGTGGCGAGGTTGCAGAGCCGGATGAGATGGACCGCGCTCTGGCTGATTTGTTGGATGGAAATATCCCACCTGTGGATGATTCGCAGCAGTGATTTTGTTTTTGCAGCATTCTTCGCTGCATGTACAAACTCAATTCTGATCTGCCCCTGTTGTGGCGCACACCCACCTCATTCCAAATAGGCACCTCTCCCGCTGAGGTAATTGTGGAACGGGTTTATCCCGGTGAGGAAAGATTGCTTGCTGCTTTGCAGGCGGGAATCAGCGACGCTTCGCTGGATGCTGTGGTTGAAGAGTGTGGGCTGAGCAAAGATCAAGCCGACTCTTTTCTTTCAACCCTCAGCCCAGCGTTAGGGAGTTATGACCCCCAACCAAGTTTGCGGATAGCACTGGATGGGTCTGGCCCCTTCATAGACAGCTTGGGTCTGATGCTGATTGGGATGGGGCATCGAGTTATTCGCGCCAGTGCTCTCACGGCAGGAAAATGTGAGTTGGCCATCGTGGTGGGAGATTTTGTGCTGGAGCCACACCGAACCAGTGACTGGCTGCGCAGAGAGATTCCTCACCTGCCAATTGTCTTTGGCGATCGCACCATTGATATCGGACCGGTCATATCCCCTCGTCATCCAGAACCCCAACACAGTCCCTGCTATCACTGAATAGAACTTCACAGACACGACAGCGATAGTGCCTGGGTTGCTATCGCTTCTCAGCTCATCAACGTCTGTTCGCCGCTACAGAATCCACTGTTGTGTTCAGAAGTGGCCAGCATTGTCGGCAGATGGATACACAACCCTGAACGTGAAAGCCTCAGAAGCAATCAGATTCTCACGCTAGTTGCCAGTACTAGAGCAATCAGCACTACGGAGTATTTACTGCACCCAGATTGTGCATGCCAAGCTCTGCCACGAAACGTGATCGTTCTCGGTTCGTCGCACGGCCAGTCCCCTGCTGAGCCCACGAGAGTGAAAGCTGCTTCCTAGCGCGAGTCATTGCAACATAGAGAAGTCTGCGCTCTTCAGCAATGGCCTCAAGGTTTTGTGCATAGCTAATCGGAAAGAGACCTTCCGAAAGCCCAATGACGTGAACGCTGTCCCACTCCAGGCCTTTTGCGGAGTGCACTGATGCCAAGGTGACAGCGTGCAGGGTGGGCTCATGTTTGGCTGCTTGACGGGCGAGAAGTTCATCGGTGAAAGCTCGGAAGGTGGTTCCCGTGGGTGCTTCATCTGCCATCACCATGAGGGCATTGAGAGCCTCCCACTTTGACCGTGCTGCACCGGTGGTTTGGGGAGCCTCTTGACTCCACCCCACCGAACGCAGCACATCGCTTACTGACTTAAACAGCGGCTCACCCACGACAGAAACTGATGCTCCACGTAAGGCAAGAATGGCTTGCTTAACTTCGGGTAGGTCATAAAAGCGTTGAGCACCGTGAATAGTTGTGCTGATTCCCAGATCAGAGAGCGCCTGTTCGAGAGCAACAGCCTGAACGTTGATGCGATACAACACTGCGATGTTTTCAGGTTGGGCACCAGCAGCAATCTCAGAGGCTATCTTGTTTGCCACAGCCCGAGCCTCTGCCGCATCGTTGGGATAGGCCGTCACTGTGGGAGTGCTTCCGCCTTGTTGTGCCGCCGTGAGCGTGAGAGCGCCTGGGCGATCGCGCATCAGCGCGTTCGCCACAGAAACTATGGGAGCAGTTGATCGATAGTTGGTTTCCAGCTTCACCACCTGGGCATCGGGGAATCTCGTGCCAAAGCTCAACAGGTAATCACTGGTGGCACCGGTGAAGGAATAAATGGTCTGGCTTGCATCCCCCACCACGCACAGATCACGATGATCACCCAACCAAAGATCGAGCAAGTGGTGTTGCAAGGGTGAGACGTCCTGATATTCATCCACGACAAAAAAACGGTATCTCTCGCGCACTTCCATCGCAGCCGCCGCTTCTGTTTCAAGCAAGCCTGCTGTCAGAAGCAGCACATCTTCCATATCAATCTGTCCACGAGAGTCCTTGAGATCCTCATAGCCACTCATGACCGCGAGAACATCGTCGATGGCAAGGTTGCCTGGCATCGCTCGAGAATAGGCTTTCTTTTCGTAGCTGGAGAGGCTGAGATTGCTGGTCTTTCGCCATTCAACTTCAGAGGCCAAATCTCGAAGGGTTGCTGTATCAAGTTTCAACCCAAGTTTGGTGGCCACTTCTGCAAGCGGCCTCGACTTTGATTCAAAAACTTTGGGCGCTTCTCCCCCAACAAACTTAGGCCAGAAATGACCCAGCTGACGTAGTGCTGCGGCGTGAAAAGTTTGTGCCTGAACCGGGCCTGCTCCTAATTGGCGCAACCGTGTTCTCATTTCACCGGCGGCGCGATTGGTGAAGGTCAGAGCTAAAACCCGATCAGGTGAATATGTTCCCGTTGCGATTCCATAGGCAATGCGGTGCGTAATGGCGCGAGTTTTTCCAGTACCAGCACCGGCAAGAACACAGACAGGACCCCGAAGCTCCTCGGCGACGACGCGCTGATCATTATCAAGGCCTGTCAGAAGCTCTTCAGCGCTAGAGACAGAGTTTTTACTCATGACGATGTGCCTCGCCACGAGGAAGTCTGATCTAGAGGATGTCCAAGCCACTCTTCAATGATGACCCGGGCAATAGCTACGGGGCCTGGAAGAACGATCTCGTCGAGACTTCCCACAAGCTCTTCTCGGGTGAACCACCTGAGTTGAAGAATCTCTTCTCCGTCAGCAACCAGAACATCAGGATCAACACCTGGTGCGACCTGTGCACGGAAACCGAGCATGAGTGATTGAGGAAATGGCCACGGCTGTGAGCCCAAGTATGTGGGGTTGATAACTTTCAACCCAGATTCTTCAAAAACTTCACGAATAACGGCAGCTTCCAAAGATTCTCCAGGCTCCACGAACCCAGCGAGTAGAGAGAATCTATTCGGCTCCCACAGCGCATTATTGCCTAGCAACAAACGATCTTTATCGTCTGTGACCATCACGATCACGGCGGGGTCGGTGCGAGGGAAGACTTGATGCGAAGGGTCGTCGTGATGATGCAACACCCAGCCAGCTTGAGCGGCAACAATGTCCTGGCCGCTTTTCGGTGAGAACTTGTGTGAGGCATGCCAGTTGATCAATGCCAAGCCTTGGGTGAACAATCCAGCGTCTAAATCGCTGAGTTCATGACCGAGAACTTTGAGATCCCCCCACTGGGTTCCCTCAGATATCAATCCCTCAGCATGAACCTCATCTAATGCGAGGGCAAAATAAGCTTTTTCGCCTTCTTGTTCGGCAATTCCCAAGAAGAGCAGCTCAGCGGAAGAGACACCACATTGCTCAAAAACTTGAGATGTGGAGAATCTCACCAGGGCATTGCTCTGAACGAGGGCCTTGCCCTGACTAAAAACAACAACGCGCGATGAATCGTTTTCCAGCAAAGAATTCAGTGCCTGAGCGTCAGCACGAAGCTCTGCGCGGCGATTAATGGCATGACGAGAGAGCGAAAGTCGATGAATAAACTCGTCAGTCATGGTGCTCATTTGCAGGATTAGTCGGGTATTGGATGCGTGGCGTTAGAGGCCACAAGCTCATCCTCGAATTAGCCTGTATTTCATGGCCAGATCACATATCACTCTAGCGGCGTTGGCTACGGCTGCTGTGCCCGGTTTTGACCCAGTACAAGCCCAAGCTTTCTCCACAGGAATGCATGGTGATTTCTTTGCCGCCATCGTCACTGACGCAGCTGGCCGTGAACTTATCGTTCGGGTTCCTAACTCTGCTGAAGCAGAAGCTCAACTGGGTGCGGAAAAGTATGCGCTTGAAACGATGACCGCCGGTATCCGCTCCCGTCTCAGCTTTGATGTTCCGACCTTGGTCGGGCGCGCTCCCTTGGGCAAAACGTTTGGTCTTGTTTTTGAATTCCTGCACGGAGACCAGTTGACCCTGTCCGATTTCACACCAGACTCGGGTTTGCCAACATCTATCGGAACAGCGATTGCCTCTATCCACTCGCTGCCCACGCACTTTGTTTCAGATGCAGGCTTGCCCACCTTTAGCGCGCAGGATGTTCAGCGCCAGACTCGTGAGCTTGTTTCCCGAGCACAAGCCACCGCTCTTTTGCCTGCTGCTCTATCTGCCCGTTGGCAAGAGGCAGTCGATGATTCTTCACTGTGGATGTTTGATCCCACTGTGATTCATGGCTCACTCGGTGCTGATTCCTTCATCGCGGGAACAGACTCAGTCGCTGGGGTGCTGGGCTGGGCTGCGCTGCGTGTTGGTGACCCTGCTGCAGATATGCATTGGATTATTAACGCCCCCATCGAGGCACAAAACATTGCTTTTGGCTCCTATGGCGACTCTCGCCACTCGTTGGTTGACCCTAAGCTCCGCCAGCGTGCAACGCTCTACTCAGAACTGGAACTAGCCAAGTGGTTGCTTCACGGGGTTGAGCAAAAGAGTCCAGAAATCGTTGATGACGCCATTGACATGCTCGATCGCCTGGTTGACAGCGTCCACCAGGAGAACACCAACGCAATTGGAACTGACACCGCTCCTGTGTTGACGGTCACCGAAGTTGTTGAGCTACTGGATGAAACTCCAGGGGATGCCACACCAGGTCGCTATCGCGGCATGGAACCTGTCACCGACGACCAGCGTTCTTCCAGTTCACTCTCAGAGTAAATCCGTTCAGGCCTGACCACGGTGTCTTCGGCAACGAAGTAAAAGGCTGCATCAATATTTTCTGGGGCCACACCCGACCAGCGAGAATAAGCCATGCGATAGAGGGCTAACTGGAACTGCTTGAGTTCCAGGTCGGCGGCATCCTTGGGTGCTTTACCGGTTTTCCAGTCCACAATCTCAAAACGGGTTCCCTGAGAGCCTTCGACTTCATAAATGGCATCAATCTTGCAAATGATGATGCTGTTTCCAAAGGGGACGTTGACCTCTAATTCCACGGCAACAGGTTTGCGTTGGGCCCATTCTGATTGTTCAAAAATACGCTTCAGCTGGGCCAAGGTGTGCTCATCTTGCGAAACACGTGAAAGTTCATCAACACCATCAAGTTCAAAAGCTGTTGCATCAACAAAATCCGGTAGCGAATTCGTCTTCGAACGTTGTTCGACCCACGAGTGAAAGAGCGTTCCCAAGCTTGTTGCCCGGTAGGGGCGTTCAGGCAAAGGCCTGCGTAAAGATTTAGCTACAGCTTCAGGATTTTCTATGAAGTCCTTAAACCGCGATGCAGGAATGCGTTCGGGGATCACTACTGCAGAATCAGCAGATTGACGGTTTTGCTGTTCTGCAAGGAGTAACTCAATATCCGAATCCCAAGGCGTTGCAAGTTCAACACTCGCCGCGTGCACAGCCTCAGCAGCGCGTTGAACGATGGCGCGTCGACTTCCCAACGGATCCAGCGGCCAATTAATCGTCTCTTCAAGGCCTTCTAAAGGATTGGATTCATTCTGCGGGGCTTCTGGAAGTTCCTGGGCAAACAAACCAGCAGCGGCAAGTTCTTGAAGAAAAATACCCGGTGGGCGTGCACTTACTTGAGATGCCCAAAAGGATGCTGAGAGTAAGAGTTTGTGCTTGGCACGCGTGAGGGCAACATAGGCAAGCCTGCGTTGTTCATCGTCATAGCGCTGGCGAACAGCTTCTTGGAATTGTTCAAAACGTTCCCCCAGTTCAACTTGGGTTGAGGCAGCTTGCCAGTCAAAAACAGGCAAGTGGGCGGCATCGCCGCGGAAAGGGAAGGGTAAGCGCCCAAAACCAAGCCAATGCTCAGCACGTGTTCTATTGCCGGGGAGTTCATCTTTGACCATACGAGGAATGGCAACTACATCCCATTCCAAACCTTTTGCACCGTGGATGGTCATGATTTGGACGGTTCCCGGTTCCGCAGGTGCAGATTGTGGGCTGAGTCGTTCACGACGCTCTGCCTCGGTCAACCAGCTGAGGAATCCACCCAAGGTTGCTCGATCTTCGCCATCCACATAAGCAGAAAGCGGCTCCATGAATGCTTCTAAGCTCGCCAGCGCAGTCGAGGCAGATTCGTTGGCCACCGCCTCTATATCGAGGAGTAGTTCCTGCTGAACGATGGTGACGAGTTCGCGTAAATCTGCACCTGCCCGGCGACGTAGGCGAGCAATCTGCGTTCCTGCGTGCTTCAATCGAGTTCGTGCTTCTGGGCTGAGGAATTCCAGTGCAATATGTCCTTCAGGTGCCGTGGCAACAAAATCAAGGGCATCAACCAGTGATGACCCATCCTCGGACACAACGGAGGCCCGCAAAGCTTCACGGATTTCTGGGGAGAGTTTTTGTTGACGGTGATCACGTGCGCTCATCCACTTTGCAATGTCGCTCAGGCCCACAATGTCTTTGGGTGCAAGTGCCCACCGCGCACCGGTGAGCAAACGCACTAATTCAGAGTCTGCAGTGGCATCGTGAAGCACACGTAATGTGCACACCACATCAACAATGACCGGTTCGTCAAGAAGGCCGCCCAACCCTACGACGTGATACGGAACACCTGCCGCTTCTAACGCTTTCTTGAAGGGGTCAATACCCTGCAAAGATCGACACAACAGCGCTGCAGACGTTTCTGCCGTCACTCTCGAAGCCAACCACGCTGCCACCTCTTTTGCTTCATCAAGAATTGTTTCGCTCACACTCAGGGTGAGCTCTCCCTGGTCTGCATTGGGGCGTGCTTGAAGTTGCTGCTGCGGAATTCGGGTTTTCTCGTTGAGAGGTCGCACCAGCACATTAGCTGCAACGAGTACGTCAACAGGATTACGCCAACTGGTTGACAGCGAGTAGGTGGCAACCGCATCAGAACTAGTGGCAAAGGCGGCACCGAACTGTTCAATATTGTCTGCTGAAGCACCACGCCAACCATAAATTGACTGGTGAGGATCTCCCACCGCCATCACGGGGGTATTGGCAAATAACAGGCTCAGTAACTGTGTCTGAACAACCGAAGTGTCCTGATACTCATCCAGTAGCACGACTTTGAACTGGCTGCGGAAATCTGCCACGACGGCGTCAAACCGTTGACAGATTTCTAAGGCCAACGCAACCTGATCGCTGAACTCGATCAATCCTTGGCGTCGCTTAGCAGCAGCAAATTCCGCGGCTAAATCAGTGAGAACCGGAAGAGTGAGACCAACTTCGCGCACCTTCAGCCAAGCGTCCACCGGAGCGCTCTTGCGAGAACCTGGATCTATGGGCATGTCTACGGTGTGCGCATCTAAAGCACGTGCGTAACGTGCAATCTCGTGAACATCGGCCACATTGTCGGCAATGGCTCGTGACAGTCGCAAAATGGCCTCGGTGAGAGTATCCAGACTCTTGTCTAAATCTGCGAGATTCTCTCCGGTTCCCTCCCGCGCGATCGAGCGCGCCAGTTGCCAAGCGGCAGCTTCACCGAGCACCGTAGCATCTGGGTCCCGGCCGATCAGGACGGCGTACTGCGAATAAATGCGGTTAGCAAAAGAGTTATACGTCGTAACCGTGGCTTGTTCGAGATCGTCAATCTCCAATGGCACAATCTTCTTTTCCACCAGGGCGGCAATGCGCGCTCGTATACGCTCACCAAGTTCACCTGCAGCTTTACGGGTAAAGGTCATACCCAAAATTTCGTGGACTGCAACCTTGCCATTAGCGACCAACCACACCACACGGTTAGCCATCGTTTCCGTCTTGCCACTGCCTGCACCAGCAAGGACCAGTGCTGGCTCCAACGGTGCCTCAATAATGGCCTGCTGCTCCGTGGTAGGTGCGGGCTGACCCAGTTTCTGGGCTAGTTCCAGTGCACTGATTCTCATCTCTGTCATGACGCGGACACCGCCGAAACTGTATGGATGCGGAATTCATAACGTGAGTGCGGATCTCCGAGGGCTTCTTTGATCACGACAGGCGCCGTAAATGAATTTCCTGCCATACCCTCAGCCGCAAGCTCTATGCGCTCCCGGATAGCCGCTAAAGCCTTTTCGTCATAGGGCTCTTGCACAATTTCCCTGTAGAGCTTCCCCTTGACACCGTTGGTGAGGTAAATGAGCTTGGCTCCTCCGATGGGTGCATCAGTAGGAACATCCTCGAGGACCTGTGAGCTCAAAGCCAGCTGGTAACAGGCTAATTGGGCATGTTCAGGAATGTCTTTAGCTGCTGGGTAATACTTTCCTGTCTTGAGATCGACAATCACCACGTGGCCTTGGACATCCTGTTCAATCCGGTCTATGTATCCACGCACGGTGGCCTGACCAAGCTCGAGAGTGAAACCACCTTCATTGGCCAGAAGCGTTTTCTGATCAGCGTTGAAGTTCTGCAGATACTCCGACAGTGCAGCGACCATCTTCCGTACTCGACGACGCTCCGCCTCGTTCAGCCACGGTGCATCAAAGCTGAGCTCATGCCATCTGGCATCAACTGCACTCCAAAGCGATTCAGTGTCAATGTGAAGTTCAGGATTGTTTCCAGCATCCTCCATGACTTTGTGCACGATGGTTCCAATGCCTTGTGCAGAACTCGAGGTGCGACCCACAACTGATTCAATAAACCACGCCAGTTGGTTTTTCTCCCACGTTTCTAACTTGGATGGGGATACTGGAACACGAACCTCGGGCTGAGTGAGGTCATATAGCGGCTCGAGGGTTGATGGGGAGGTCAATCCATACCAACTCTGTGGGTGAGCTCCAGGAATGTCCTGTTGAGAAAGCTTGGCAAGTGCGCTGGCCAACTGCTGCACACGAGGCGAACCCTCAGACTTCCTAAGTTCGCTCGTCAATGCGCGACGAAGTGAACCAACCATGCCTCGAAGCGTCAAGGGATATTCTGCCAACGTGTTTCGTTCTGCAGAGGCACTAGCCCCAGTAACACCCATCAAGGCTTGAACGCGACGCAAGAACGGGGAGGGAAGTACATCATCACTGGCGGTAGCCGTCATCACCACCGATGTGGTGGCACGTGAGGCAGCGAGGGCAAACATGCGCAATTCATCATCGAGAACGCTTGCCCTGGCAGCAGCAAAGTCCATCTCAACGCCCACCGAGTCTGACGCTAATTCTTGTGCGTGAAGAAGAGAGCCACGGGGCCGCAGATTAGGCCAGATATTCTCCTGCACGGCAGCGAGCGCGACAACACTGAACTGGGTACCAATCAACGCGGATGGAGTGCACACCAACACCGAATCATGAACGGCTTGTGGTGCGAGGGTGTCCTCGGGAACATCTGCATCCAAAAGCTCAGCTATGAACTCTGATGCAGGCCTGTCTGGGTAGCGCTCGACATACCTTTTGGCAGAAGTAAACAGTGCCATGACTCCGTCGAGGTTGCGATGAGCGTCATCAGCAATCAACCCAGAACTCAACGCTTCAGAACCCCAGGTGTCGGCCAAACCACTGCGATCCCACACAGTCCACAGCAATTCCTCAATGGACTCTCCGGCAGCGATTCCTTCGCGAAGCAAGCGGAGTGTTTCTGCAAAACGTGCCACGCGGCGTGCAGGTCCAAAGTCCAACGTCAACAAATCAGCGGGCTGGTTCAGAGCATTCGTGAGTAATTCTTCACCAGTGCGCACGCCCCCTGATGCTAATTCTTCGTGACGCAATGCAAGCCGCACTCGGCGCACTTCCAGTGCGGTAAGCCCGACCATAGGTGAGGTGAGTAAATCTGCGACCACAGCGGGGCTGAGTTCCAAGCGGCCCATTGCAACGGCGATTGCCGCAATGAGATCCAATGCAGCGGGGTGTTCTTTGAGTGAGCGCTCTGAAAGCAACGTGCGGGTAGGAACTTCGGCAACAGCCAAGGCTCTGGCAACCTGTGGCACTAAGGCACCTGTTCGCACCACGACAACCATCTGCGACCAGGCAGTAGAGCCAAGGATGTGTTTTTCACGCAGCTGCAGGGCTAGAGCGGTCATCTCGGCGGTGCGTGAACCTCGCTCCAGAACCACAACTGGATGCGTTGAGCTATCTTCCTCAGCCGAAATTGCCTGACGTTGAGCGCCTGATTCTGCCGTCCCCATTTCGGTCATCTTTTTCACCACAGAACGAACAGTCGGCCCGTGACGGTAGACCCGAGGCAACACAAAGCTCGACACTTGGGTTGGTTTAATGCCGAGTTCGATTCCGAATCTTCCCAAGAAATTAGGAACTGCACCCCTAAAACCGGTTGAGGTTATATCGGGATCTCCCGCTGCGATGATGGGGATTCCGCGTTGAGCAAAGGCTCGCAGGAGCCTGATCGCTCCGGCGGTAATTTCTTGAGCGTCATCAATCAGGATGAGTTCAACATCCGGCATCACCTCCGCAGAGGCAACTGCCCCTGCGGCCATAGAAAGCAGTTCTGAAGAATCAAAGGAACTGAATCGAAAACCGGCGATAACCTGCTGATAAGAATTCCAAAATTCTGCAGCAGCAACCCATTCAGGATGCTGGCGGGTCTGACCTTGCTGCGCTAACTCTTCAGGCCCCCACCCCATTTCTGTAGCACGGGCAAACAAGTCACGAAGCTCGCTGCGAAATGCTCGGCGAGCACGCACCTCTGGTACGAGAGGGTCTGGCCACTGTGGCCCTGTACCGTCTTCGGTATGACCGGCTAGAAGTTCTGCAATGATGCTGTCTTGTTCGCTTCCGGTGAGTAACCGTGGAGGCTCTAGGCCTTCAGCGAACGCCTGCTGTTGAGCGAGAGCGAATGCGAGCGACCCGGGTGTTCTTGCCAATGCGCCATTGGTTGCGATCCCAAGGCGCAGTCCTAGCGCGTTGCGAAGGCGACCTGCCGCGATGCGGTTGGGACTTAACACAACAATGTTGTCTGGGTTCATTCCGGCTGCGACTCGGGCAGCCACAAGTTCCATTAGGGTGGCTGTTTTACCTGTACCGGGTGCACCCACGATTACGGCAGATGTGTCTGCTGGCAGGGCAAGAATCTGGGCTTGGACGTCATCGGGAAGAAATGGGCGCGCAGGGGCTATTTCACGCTGAATAAACCCCGTTGATGCCATGACTCCACGCTATCGTCAGGCACCGACACTCTCCGGGATATCTTCTGGAAAACTGCGAAGAATTAGCCGTCGTTTTCGTGTAATTCGGCTTGCTTTTCCCACTCGTTCATCAGGTGGGCAATCGCGTCATGAAAACGCTGCGTAGGAACACCAGGGGTAATGTCACCAAAGTAGTGTTTGCACCATCGAGCTAAGCGTTCTTGGGCTGCAGGATCGTGTTCGATCGCATCTATCTGGGTAACAATATTTCCGGCTGCTGTGGCATCCAGCCATTCACAATCGCTGAGATATCCGCCCTCATCAATTTCTGCATCGGGGTTGACCGGGCGAGTAATGATCAGTGGCTTCCCTGCAGCCAAACGGTCATAAACCATCGCTGAAATGTCAACAATGGCCATATCAGCAACCGAGAGTTGCCATCCAAGTTCTGCGCCCTCATCAATGATGTGCTTGGCCTGAGGGTCATGTGAGTTAGCTCTGCGCAGGAGAGATTTGATTTGGTCGTTTGCTTGACCGTATTCAAAATCAACTGCCCCACTTCGTGGATGCGGGCGATAAATCACGCGATGACGACCTGTGGCGATAAGTGCTTCGACGAGAGCGAGGCCGTGCGATTCGACAGAGCCGTATGCTGCCGCGGGGCGATCCCCCTCCCAGGTGGGGGCATATAAGACAACCTGGCGCTCATCCGGAGTAAATGGAATCGTGCCGGTGTAATGGTCTGCTTGTGGCCGACCAATGGCAATGGCGCGCTTATCAAAGTCGTAATCCCACAGCACACGACCTAAGCGCTCACGTGCCGCATCCCCAGCAATCAGGCTGTAGTCATAGGCTTTGAACTGGTTAGTGGTCATGTACATCTTGTCGGATTCACCGTGGTTGATGAACACATGCCAACGCTGACCGTATCTGAACATTTGGAAGTTTCGCGCGTTCTGATTGACGTAAAGAATGACGCGCAAATCCTGGTCCGCGATGAACTCTTCTAAATCAATGACGGTTCGAACATACGCAACGGGAACAGGCGACTCATCTAACATCTTCAGAGCCCCGAGAGTATTCCTGCTCAAGATCACGACAGGCCATGTCTTGGCCAGGACTTCTAGAGGTTTGTACCACTGACGCACCTGATAGAGGTTGACTTCCCCGTCGGCAAAGTAGAGGCCGACTTTGAACTTCCCGGGGGTAAATTCAGGCTGCTGAGCTAACTTACTCGCAAGTTCTTTGCGTCGTAAACGCCCTTGCAGAGCATTGCTGAGCAATGTTGCCGCAGAGCGCGCATCTTGAAACAAACCCATACGTTAAACCTAACCTGCCACGTGTGTGAATTAGAGAATGGGGAGACGACCAGCGCGGGTCATTCGCCATACGGTCAACCATCGCATTCCCACACGACCACCTGGGTTCGTGCGCCAGCCTTCAACCCAACCGCCTAACCATGCACCTAACCCAGCGCCGCGTTGACGAACTGAACGCACCAGCTGAACCCCTGTCCAGGAGAGAACATAGAAGGGAACGAGCACCCAGGGAAGATTACGTTTGGCCAGCCACACACGATTGCGAGCATTGAGGCGGTAGTACGTGGAGTGCCGGGTTGGACTTGTCACCGGATGGTGAACAACCAGATCACCGCAGTACCACACTTTCTTTCCCGCGTTCCAGGTGCGCCATGCCAACTCGATACCCTCATGGGCATAAAAGTAGGGATCTCCCCAGCCACCTATATCGTCAAATACTCGTCGCGGCATCACCACAGCTGCTTCCAATACCGAAAACACGTAGCTGGAGACCTTCGGATCGCCCTTGCGCAGCCGAGGAATCCATCGAGTGGGAGTTTGCTCACCACTCGGATCAGTAATTCGAGGTTGGATCAGGCCCAAGTCTGAATCAGCCTGAAGAAGCGAGAGTGCGTTGTGAAGGAACAGTCCGTCCGAAAGTTCAGCGTCATCATCGAGGAAGAAGATGTACTCCCCGCTCACCTCGCGAGCTCCAGCATTACGGCCTGCAGGAATACCCACATTTTCTGGGAGGAAAATTCCTCTGACACCCCCGGGGAGGAATTCGGGCCGCCAGCCGTTACCGACCACAACAACATCCAGCTCAACGAGTCGTTGTGCAAGCACACTGCGAACAGCTCGGCGCAACTCTTCTGGACGTTCACCCATGGTCAGCACCACGACGCCCACTTTTGGTCTGGCGCCGAAGTTTGTGCGACTAAGCAGCCCTGACACGTGAGCTCGTCATAATGGCGATGAAGTGACCAATGATTGCAAGAATTGACAGTGGTAGGAGCACGGCAACCAAGATTTGGCTGATGAGCAGCTGCCCCACGAAAATTCCCACCAGTGCAGCCACGAAAGCAATAATGGTCAACTCAACTGAGTGATAGATCCGGTGGAATGGAACAAAACGTGCCATTCTGCGCAATTGTGCAACCATGCCCGGCAGGGGTGCATTGGCGCCTTTGGCGTCGGCCAACTTGGGCAAATCAGACATCGCTCTGGCAACCCGCACCAAATCGTTGAGTACCTTGTTCAAAATAATCACGATGGACAGGAATGCACCCAGTGCTACCCACATCCAGTCGATGGGCCGGCTTCCATCAGCAAATCCTGCCGCCCTCAAGCCCAGAGCAAGGGGAATCAATGCTTCGGTTGTGTAGTGACCCACTGCATCGAGGAAGTGACCTGCTGGGCTCTTTGTCTTGCGCCACCTCGCCACTTCTCCATCACAGCAGTCAATGAGCATTTGCAATTGGCCAAGCATCAGCGCCAGGACAGGTCCCCATATTCCAGGAATGAGTAAGGCAGCAGCGGTTGCCCACCCGGTGAGGATCATCAGGCTAGTGACACCATTGGCTGAAATGGGAGTTTTGAGCAACATCCATGTGACATAGGGAGAGAGGTCACGCAAATACAAGTGAGCAACCCAGTGCTCTGCGTTAGCTCGTGTGCGAACTTCTGGTGGCTGTGTAACCTCGCGCAGCTGAGCTAAAGAGGTGGGTTTCTCCACGTTCTTACCTTCCGCTTTTGCCGGCGATATTCGAGGTGAGTCTGCTGTAACTCATGATGAAACCTACACCCCATGCGAAGTGAATGCAGGGAAGTACGAGGGGAAACCACAGCATTGCTTTGGCCCCCATTCCCCGTCCATAAACCAGCGTGGAAAGAACAACAAAGGCAACATAAACACCGGGAACTACCCAGCCGAGATCAAAACCGAATAAACCAGCAAGAATTCCCAGGATGGTTGCCATAACCATGATGGGCGGAACAAAGTAGCGCAGGCCACTTCCGTACCGGCGGGAAAGTTCACCGCGCCATAAACCGGTGGAATACATCTGCTTCAACAGCGCCTTCACTGAGGTTCGTGGGCGATAGACAACCTTGAGTTTGGGGGTAAACCACACCAGGCCACCAGCATCGCGGAATCGACGGTTAAGTTCCCAGTCTTGACCGCGGCGAATTTCTTCGTTGAACATGCCCACTGTGAGCAGGCTCTCCCGGTTGAAAACACCCAGATAAACAGTGTCAACAGGGCCTTCTTTTCCCCCAACGTGAAAGGGTGTTCCGCCCAGACCGACTTTGGTGTCGTATGCCCTAGCAACAGCCTTTTCAAAAGGTGTCGTGCCTTGGGCGTCCATGATGCCGCCGACGTTATCTGCCTGCGTGCGTAACAGGGTCTCCACTGCGATGCTGGCGTAGTCCGAGGGCAAGACAGAGTGAGCGTCAACCCGAATCACGATGGGGTATTGCGAGGCTTTAATCGCCAGATTCATTCCCACCGGTGTTGCTGCTGCCGGGTTGTCGACGAAGTGAATGCGTGAATCTTCAGCACACATCTGCGCCACGAGCTCGTTGGTGCCATCTGTGCTGGGCCCTAAAGCAAGGGTGACTTCCATTGGGCCTGCATAGTCCTGTTCCAGCAGGCTCTGCACGGCAGCACGAATGTGGGTGACCTCGTTGAGCACTGGCATCACATAAGAAACACCCGGTAAAGGTGTGGATGGGATGGGCGCTGAGCCAAGAGCAGACATGGGGTCCTTTGAAAGAAGGCCGAGTTCTAGAGTATCAAGACCTCGGCCTTCTGCGCCCTTAGTTGAGGGTACCGAGCTGCACCTTCAGAGTCTGAGTCTTACCACCACGATTGATCACAACAGTCGCGTCTGACCCACCTGGGGCAGTGCGCACCTGTGCAGTGAGATCATTGGCATCGGTTATACGGACACCGTTGAACTGGGTCACAATGTCTCCAGCCTTGATGCCACCCTTTTGAGCTGCACCACCATCAACTACTTCCTCGATGTATGCACCAACAGCGTTGCTCCCATCCTTGGCAGCAGCATCAGATACCTGAGCGCCGAGAAGTCCATGAGAGGCCTTCTGGTTTTGAATCAATTCAGTGGATACGCGCTTGGCCAGGTTTGATGGCAGAGCAAAGCCCACACCGATGCTTCCGGCCTCGCCACCACCAGCACTGGCAATGGCGACGTTAATTCCGATCAAACGTCCCTTGGAATCCAGCAAAGCACCGCCAGAGTTTCCAGGGTTGATTGCGGCGTCAGTTTGAATCACAGGGATAGAAATTGCTGCGCTCTGTGACTGTCTTTGAGATGGTGTCTGACCTTGACCAAAGTCAAAGTTGAAGGGGTTTTCACTTTCTCCAGAGTTACCTGAATCGGATCCTGAAGAATCAGGAGCTGCAGAGCTTGCAACCTGAATGGAGCGGTTGAGTGCGGAAACAATACCGGTAGTAACCGTTCCTGCTAGGCCCAGCGGAGCACCGAGCGCAATGGTCAGATCTCCCACATTAAGTTTGCTGGAATCAGCCCATTCAATGGGAATAAATGGACCGGTGCCCTTGATTTTCAGAACTGCCATGTCCACAGTGGGGTCAGTTCCGACGATGGTCGCGGGATAGATATTGCCCTCATTGTCCTGGACAGTAATGTCTGCAGTATTCGATGCACCATCCAAGGTCACCACGTGGTTATTAGTGAGGACGTAGCCCTCTTCGTTCAAGATCACACCTGAACCAGTTCCAGCACCGGCATCTCCAGTAACAGAAATAGTGACGACGCTTGGCGAGGCCTTGGCAGCTACAGCAGTAACTGCATTGACCTCATCGGTGTCATTGATAGTGATGCCCTGGACGGCAGAA
The DNA here is from genome assembly GCF_002355535.1 of Aurantimicrobium minutum. Taxonomy (NCBI): domain Bacteria; kingdom Bacillati; phylum Actinomycetota; class Actinomycetes; order Micrococcales; family Microbacteriaceae; genus Aurantimicrobium; species Aurantimicrobium minutum. The sequence goes on along the minus strand of NZ_AP017457.1, from coordinate 289,422 downwards.
GAAGATGCGGTTGTGGAGTTTTGGCCAGTGAAGAAGACAGCTGCTCCAGCACCTGCGATACCTCCAACGAGGGCGGCGGCTACGGCAACGGCAACAAGTGGCAGAGCTTTGCTTTGTTTGTCAGCCTGAACACGTGCAGGGCCAACAAAGGTTTCAGGAATCACCTGCTCCGCTGCAGGCGCAGCGGGAGGTGGTGTTGAACCTTCTCCAACTTTGGGGAAGAAATACTCTGGTATACCTTTATCGTTGTTCTCGGTCATGCGAGAAACTCCTTTCACGTCCCATCAGCATTACCTATCAATCTGTGGGATTGCTATGCCCTGGCTGAGTGTTGTCTGAGTGTTTGCTCAGCGCGATGAACTCAGCGGAACGCTTCTTTAGGCTAACAGTGACTTCATACCCAAATAATGTTTACGTTCTGGTTCACTGAGCTTTTCGATGGCATATCTCAACATTGTTCGAGGCATTGTTGCCGCATACCTTTCGAGAAAACCGCGTAAGACCGACACATCCCGAATCCCCACCTCGCGAAGCATCCACCCCGTGGCTTTGTGAATGAGATCATGGCTATCCCCCAGCAACATCTCACACAATCTCACAGTGGGATCGAAAATACCCTGTCTGATCAAAGCGGCCGTAAACATCACAGCACTTCGTCGCTCCCACAGATTGGCTGAAGAGGCAAGCTCTCTCAGTAGATCCATGGAGTTATCAATCGAGGTCAGATATCCACCAACATAGGGAGCGCACGAATCAACTAAGTCCCAGTTGTTCACCCGTCCTTGCGCAACAAGAGAGAGATACACATCAAAGAGTTCGCCTTGCTGAACAAGATTTTTAGATCTCTTGAACTGTCCAGCTAAAACCTGAACTGCACACAAGCGAAGTTCGTGAATGGGCGATTGAGCTAATTCGACAATCTCTGCTGGTGAGAGATCACGAAAGTTCTTTCCCACCGCACGCACAACAGGAACACGAACCCCGATAAAGACATCGCCTTCACCATATTCACCCGGACCTGTTTTGAAATAACGCTGAGAGTGTTCGGCAACAACAGGATCAGCGTGGCTTTGTATTTCTTCAATAAGGGAGAGAACCTGAGGGCTGAAGCTCGTCACACCCTCACGCTACTGCACCCAACTATGGACAGGTTTGAGAACCACGAGCATTACTGCAGTCCCGTGCGGCAAGGACCGTATCCGCACTTTTCACAGTGGTCACCACTGCAGTGGCAGCGCTCGACACTTCACCAGAAACCGGAATCCACGCTCCCCCAGCAATTCGATATTCAGCTCCATATCGAACTATAACAGTGGTGGTGAAACTTCCCTCCTGACGATAGACATGACTAGTCGCTGTGGGAGAAAACTCCCTCACTCCCAGTACATCCCATCTAGCGCCAGGAACAGCTGAGCTGTTTGTTGAACCATCGCCGTAGTTCCAGTCATACGCATGCGGAGTGAACCTCACCTCAGCACTGCGGCCAAATAAACTTCCTCCCACCACGTGCGTAGATGCCCCAGCAATGAAGTTGGTATCAAGATTCACAACAGTCCATCCGCGAGGTTGAGAAGCAAGTGAAGCCTGCTGAGGGAGAAAGTTGGCCAGGTCTTGCAATGTGATGGGGTTATAGCTCGAAGGAGTGACTGCAGGAGGTTTCGGCTGAGACCTACAACTAGCTACCGTCGCTAAACGAGCCATGCAGTTGAAAGTAATAGTTCCGTTGGGATAGTACGGAACCTGCTTTCCACTTCGAGTGGCTGTATTTGTCCTACCCGCAGGAGTCACAACCTCTGAACTTCCACCAGGAGTTGTCGACCGTGACCAAACGTCAACAGAGTTGTTGTTAGTTTGAGCGCCTGAGCAAGAGCCAGTTTGAATTGCTGCGAGAGAACAACTACTCGAAGCTAGAGCTGATTGTGGAAATGCGATTGAATTGAATATCAAAACTGAAATCAGCAGAAATTTTTTCCGGCCCATGTCTCACTGCCTTTAATTAGGACGCTACCGGGGTTTGAAAAATCAAAACTTACCAGCAAAGGCCAACGGTCTTCTCTGCCTTCAGGTGTAACTGTGTTCCCGCTAGAATCAATCAATTTTGAATTTGATACATCAACGCACAGATAAGCGCTGTATGTGTTCACATCTGAATTTGCTACATGGAAGTTGTCGAAGGTCGAGACGCCTTCAGAATGAAAACCTAAATCTCTGAATTTTGCGATGTTTTGCTGGTCTAGTTGAAACTGGTCATTCGTTACATAAGGCTTCAACCTTTCAGGGTTAGCCCCTCCATCTCGAGCTATCTGATCAGAGACTGACAGATACTCCGCATACGCGGCCTGTGCCGCTGCGAGTGCTTCTTCATCCGATGCAAAAGCCGGAGCTTGTTCAACTGCGGAGGAAGTTGGGATTGCCTCAGGTGTTGTGGTCGAACATCCAACAAGAGTGAGTGATGCAATAGATATCGCAAGGACAGGTAATAAACGCATTCTGAGAACCTACTGATTAAGATTCAGGTGGTTCCTGAGTTATCCACATCAGAAGTTAAACCAAAGTGGGGAGAGCCACTGGCTCTCCCCACTTCTGGTTTCTCTTGACTAGCCGCCGAAAGCTGCAGTCAATGGTGCTGAGAGGAAGTACAGCACGAATCCTGCTGCAACGATCCAGAGGATGGGGTGAATTTCTTTACCCTTACCTGCGAATGCGCGGACGACAACCCAGGTGATGAAGCCAATACCAATACCGTTTGCGATGGAGTAGGTGAAAGGCATCATGATGATGGTCAAGAAGGCAGGGAACGAAATGCTCCAGTCCTTCCAGTCAATGTCAACAACCTGAGACATCATGAGTGCACCCACGATAACCAGTGCAGCAGCGCCAACCTCGATGGGGACAACAGAAGTCAGAGGTGCAAAGAACATTGCAACCAGGAACAGCACACCGGTGACGATGTTAGCTAGACCCGTGCGAGCACCACCGGCAATACCGGAAGCAGACTCGATGTAGACGGTGTTGGAAGAGGTTGAGGTGAAACCACCAACAACGGCACCAGCACCTTCAACAACCAGTGCGGACTTCAGGCGTGGGAAGTTTCCATCCTTGTCAGCAAGGCCAGCCTGCTTGGACAGACCGGTCATGGTGCCCATGGCGTCGAAGAAGTTCGAGAACACAAGGGTGAAGATGAGCATCATTGCAGCAAGTGCACCAATGCGCTCAAACGATCCGAACAGGTCTACTTCACCGATTGTGGAGAAGTCGGGAACAGCAAAGATGCTGGTTGGCAGACCTGGAATGGTGGTGTCCCAACCGAAGGGGGTGACGAACTCACCGTTGACGAACTTTCCACCAACTTTGAAGATTGACTCCGCAATGATTGCGATGACGGTGGTTGAGATCAGACCAATCAGGATTGCTGCACGAACACGCAGAGCCATCAGCACGGCAATGGTGAGCACACCAATGATGAAGATGGTGGTGGGAAGACCAATTCCGTGATCAGTTCCAACACCGAGTCCGACGGGAACTGGACCTGCGTCGGTGCGACGAACAAGACCACCGTCAACAAGACCGATGAATGCAATGAACAGACCGATACCAACGGTGATTGCGGTCTTCAATGCAGGAGGAACTGCGGTGAAGATCATGGTTCGAAGACCTGTCACGGCGAGAATCAGGATGATGATACCGTCGATGACGACCAGACCCATGGCTTCCTGCCAGGTGACATCCTTCACGATGGTGACCGCGAGGAATGAGTTGATACCCAGTCCGGCTGCGATTGCGAATGGCAAACGCGCGACGAAACCAAATGCAATGGTCATCAGACCAGCAGCCAGAGCTGTTGCACTAGCTACGGCTTGTGGTGCGAACTCAAAAGCTTCTGCGGATCCGCCACCGATAACGTTGCCGTTAACGTCGGGGCTGAATGCCAAGATGATGGGGTTCAGGATGATGATGTAAACCATCGTCATGAAGATGACGAGACCGCCACGGAATTCGGTACCAATTGTGGATCCACGCTTGGTGATTTCGAAATAGCGATCGAGTGTTGCTGCGAAGCCAGACTTCGGCTTCTCGGTGGTCGACGACGACAAACCGTTCTCCTTTTTGAAGTAGGGATGAGGGAACTACAGCTTTCACAATATCGTGGCTGAGAATTTGCCTAGAGTTTTTTGCCGGAAAGTCTTAACCACTACTTGAAGTGAATTTCTTGCAACTCAACCCCTACATGTGGTGATTGTCGGCCTAACGTAGTCTGGTTCCATGAGTTTTTCGAGTCCCGCAAACGGTATTGACCTTGAATTACAGGGAATCACTCCAGATAAGCAGCTCCCCGAGCAAGCCCAGCGAGGACACGTCACAATCGACGGATACGAACTGGCCACTATCCGCATCGACGCTATTGGGCCAGCTCGAGGAACCGCTCTCCTCGTTCCTGGATACACCAGCTCGGCAGACACCTTCAACTGCATCCTCGAACCTCTTGCCCGTCGCGGATACAACGTGGTGTCTTTTTCGCAACGTGGACAACAACTTTCTCAAGGACCAAGCGATGTCAGTGAGTATTCACTGGAAAGACTTGGCGCTGATGTTCACGAACTCATCACCACAATGAACTTGGGGCCGCGCGTTCACCTCTTGGGCCACAGTTTCGGTGGAGTTGTTTCTATTGAGGCAGTGCTTCAGAAACCCGAAGCTTTTGCATCCCTAACAATGTGGAACTCCGGCCCTGAATGTATGGGTGGTGATATAGAATCCCAGCGCCACGCCCTGCTGGAATATGGCCCCCGTGCTTTTTATCTCTCCACCCGCATTGCAGCCGGATTGGATCCTGATGCAGATATCAAGGGTGAACTAAACCTGGTTGAGCAGTACTACTACGACCGTTTGATGGGAACTAACCCAGCACAACTTGAGGCAGGAATCACTATCCTGGCCAACCAGGTCAACAAAACTGCACAGCTCAAGGCCACCGGCGTTCCCGTTCTGGTCTCCCACGGCGCCAACGATGACGCGTGGCCAATCCCGATGCAACGGGAAATGGCTGAAGAACTTGAGGCCGACTACTGGGTTATTGCACATGCCGGACATTCTGCTCACGCAGATCGTTCCCACACATCAGCCGAGTTACTCGCCACTTTCTGGGACGAGCACTAACAGCTAGGCAATGGTGTGAATTACCAGGCTGGTGAGGAAACCGAAAGTCACCAGAAGTCCTGTGTAGTTGTGAGCTTTACGGAATGCTTCAGGAATCATGGTGTCAGCAACCATGGCCAACATTGCTCCGGCAGCTAACGAGGTAATGAAGCCGGTGGTTTCTGCAGGCATATCCGAAAGAATCGTGTAACCAGCGAGGCTAGACAAGGCCGCGGCCAGGGCAATTCCGCCCCAAAGGATGAACACAAAACGGGGTGAACGGCCAGCTTTTTTGAGTTCAGCAGTACTGGAGAGACCCTCGGGAAAGTTCGAAATAACAACAGCGATCAAGATGGGAATGCTCACGCCCTGACCACCCACCATAGATAATCCCAAAACGAGCGACTCGGGAACGCCATCCAAGAGCGCTCCCACGGCAATACCTACTCCGGTTCCCGGTTGCTCACCGGTTCCACGGCGATTACGTGCATTTCTGTAATCAAGGAAGATATTCACGAAGACATAAATCACAGCACCGACAGCAAAGCCAGAAATGCTTGGCCACAGCCCCACCTCTGTAACTGCCTCACCAACAAGATCAAAGGCCAATGCAGAAATCAGCACGCCGGCACCAAAGGCCATGACGCTGGCAACATATTTGAATGGAACGTTGATAAACCACGCAACGAGCGCGCCTACAAAGAGGGCACCTCCAGCAAGAAGGCCCGCTCCGACAGCGGCCAGCCAATCAAACATGACTACAGGCTATGCGTATTGAGATTCGATTGCACGGGTCAAAATGTGAACGAGAGCATCAAGCTGAATCGAGTCTTGTGAACCAGGCTCAAGCTCTTCGCCCTCAAGTGCACGGGCCGCAAGGCCACGCTTACTATCGATGAGCTCTGCGATCTTCGCGTCGATGGTTTGAGCTGCGATGATACGCCAAGCCGTAACCGGCATTTCTTGACCAATACGGTGTACACGGTCAATAGCCTGGGTCTGCTCTGCAGCAGTCCAGGACAGTTCAGCCAAGACCACGTTCGAGGAGGCCTGCAAGTTCAAGCCAACACCAGCAGCGGTGAGCGAACACACGGCAACCTGGACAGAATCATCCTTGTTGAAAGCATCAATTGCTTCTTGGCGTGCAGCAGTGGACTGGTCACCACGGATAGAAACAGATTTGATTCCCTGAGCTGCAAACGCGCGTTCTGCCGTGTCCATGACGTCAATGTGCTTGGCAAAGAAGACCACCTTGCCGACTGAGCGAGCAAGCTGGGCGGCATAGTCGGAAGCAAGTCCTGCCTTGGCCTGACCAATCTTGCGAACCATGGTGAAGACGTTATCTCCGGTCTTCTGGCCTTTAGACTCGTCAAGTTCTTGCTGCGCCACCATACGGATCAGTTCTGCGGTGGAGCCGCGGAAGTTTCCGGAGACGGTCAAGCGCTTGTAACGCTCGAGCAAACGGTGAGCCAGTTCTGCCTCTGCAGCCTTGATGGAGTTACCCAGCTCATCATCGAGTTCAACAGGAAGATCGACCACACGCTTGGCCGGTAGATCTTTCGCCACGTCAATCTTGCGACGGCGAACAATCCCCATGGAGATGACAGTCTCTCGCGCTGCAGCATAGAAGCCTTGGTCTGCTGGGGTGAGGCCTGTTGCTTCAAGTTTGGCGGTGAGTTCAGCCGAAGGCTTCTCTCCCTCAATCCAGCCGAGGAACTTCCAGATAGCTCGGAAGTCATCAATGTCATTGATCAGAGGCGTTCCTGTCAGCGCGATACGCAGTGGGTTGTGGCCAGGAGTGCGCGCCACGATCCGCTCAGAAAGTGCCAACACGTGCTTGGAACGTTGTGAAGAAAGGTTCTTAATGAAGTGCGCCTCATCAACAACCATTCCCTTGAAGCCCATCTGGCCAATCCACGATAGGTGGCGATCAAGTACTTCATAGTTGACGATAAACACATCAGCGAAAGCATCAACATCGGTGCCATCACCGTGAATAACGGTGGCTTTGCGGCCAGGAATCCACCGCTCAACTTCACGAGCCCAGTTCATTTTCACCACGTTGGGCACGATGGCCAACAGGGGGAAAGCATTTGCCATGGAGGCTGCGATCAAACTTTGTGCAGTCTTACCCAAACCAGGTTCATCGGCGAGCAGGAACGTACGGTGGCCTTCACGAACGCTCTCGATAAAACGAATCTGGTGGGGCATGAGTTCTCGCCCGGGAGGCGAGTAGCGGTCAAATTTGGGAACCTTGGGCATTTCCATGCAGGCAGATCCCCCACCAGCACCTGTCTCAAATGACTTGAACAGGGGACCCAACAGTTCCCAGTTCGATAAACGAAGAACAGGGATAGATCCGGTGGAAACCTTGCTGAAATCTGGTTCAAGGAAAGGGTTTGATTTCAAACGAGCCTTCACTGACTGCGGAAGGACCTGCTTCTCTGCCAGTTCTGGCGCAAACTCTTCAACAGGCTTGGCAACCTCAGTGGTGATGATGAGATCTTCGGGGTTGATTTCCGCACCAGATTCGACAAGCCAGTCCCGGCGCATTTTCTGCGCCACAGGACTGGTGGCGTGGTCTACTTCGAGAAGTTGAATCAGCGAGGTGTCGCGCGCAGCAGTCTTTGCCAATATGGTCGCCACACCATCAAGGCGTTTGAGCTGTTCTGCACGTGCTGAATCAGTGAGGCTAGTGTCAGCTTTGACACGTGCACGCTCCTCACGGACGAGAAATGCGATGACCTGAAACTTGGTGCGGTTGGTTGGGCCAACCTTCTTACCTGTTTGTGCCTTGGCCTCAACTTCGCGAACCTTGCGAGCGAGGATAGGGATTAACCCAGAGTTATCCAGGGTGTTACGACGAGTGCCTGTGCGGGCCACATGGTCTCCATGACTTAAGAAACGACAGCAATACGGCGAGATTTCGCTGGTGTATTGCCCCAAACTGCGCCTGTCAGAGATTTCGTCACGCATCACGCGTTAGCGCCGGCGACGAGAGAAGTCTGGTGGTGCGGGATTTAGTCTACTACTTCCCCGCAGGTGTCTTAATCATGAAGCCACCGAGGAAGAACACGGCAGCCGCAGCGACCTGGAGAAGCATCCACCACTGAATTCCTGGAGTGATGCCGTCTGTGAGGCGGTAGATCGGATTCCAGTAGATAGCGATGGCAACAAAGAGAGGCGTGAATAGCCAGCGTTTGCTGTTAATGGACTGCCAAGAGAATACTGCCAATATTGCCGCCAAGATGCTCACCACGAAAAGTACGGTGATGTACCAATCTGTTCCGTAGACCCCCATGCCAACAAACATGGCGATGACTCCGGCTAGACCGGGAACAATTCCCGGGCGAATGAGCTCAGGTTCAGCAGACTTTTTTGCCATGTACAGCAGTTTATCGACGTCTAAACCGGCTTGCTTCGGGGCAGTCGAAGGGATCCCGGGCAGCCAAACCAACCTTGTTGAGGTAAGCCACCACAATTGCGTACGAACGCATGAGCGAAGTTTCAGCGTAGGGAACTCCCTCGCGAGCGCAGTGCTCACGCACAATCATGCGCGCCTTTTTCAAGTGAGGTCGGGCCATGCTGGGGAAAAGGTGGTGTTCAATTTGGTAGTTCAGGCCACCCATGAAGGCAGTCGCACCGAAACCTTTAATGTTGCGCGAGGTCATGACCTGTTTGGTCATGAAGTCAACCTTGTTTTCTTTTGGAATCTGGGGCATTCCCTTGTGGTTAGGGGCAAACGATGCTCCCATGTAGACGCCAAAAACGGCGAGTTGAACTCCGAGGAAAGCAAAAGCCATCCCGAGGGGGAGGAACCAGAACACGACCGCTACATACGCGGTGAGGCGCAGGGCAATCAAAGAAAGTTCTACAGCACGGCCTTCAAGGCGACCCTTGCTAAACAAGGTGCCAATTGAGCGCACATGTAAGTTGATGCCTTCAAGGGTGAGCAGTGGAAAGAATAGGTATCCCTGGCGCTGCGTAATCCACTTCAGCAAACCCTTTTGCTTAGCTGCATCTGTTTCCTGAAACGAGATGGTGTCCCACTCAATGTCGGGGTCTTTACCCACCGTGTTGGGGTTGATGTGGTGTTTGGTGTGTTTGTTCATCCACCAGGCATAGGAGATTCCCACCACACCAGAAGCCAATATGCGTCCGGTCCAGTCATTAGCTTTACCTGATTTGAAAACTTGACGGTGTGACGCTTCATGCGTAATGAAAGCTATTTGTGTCAGCAGAATGCCCAACCCTGCTGCAATAAGGAGCTGGAACCACGATTGGCCAATCAACACGAAGCCCGTGATGAGTCCAGCCATGGCCAGAGTGAGCCCGGCAGCAAGCCACATATAGAACGTTCTCGAACGCTCCATGAGCCCTGCGGCGGTGACCGCCTTCATCAGCGAGGCGTAACTGTTGGTTATCGGCTGAGAGTTGGGATCACGGGTTTTCGTTGAACGAATAGGTCCGAGGATAGAACTAAGTGTCATATCGCCACTTCTGTAAGTCAGGTCGACTTCACAGTCGGCGAGGTATTGCGTTGAGCAGTTAGTTCAATCTAACGTGCAAACCTGCGAAGTCGCAGTGAATTGAGCACAACGAACAAACTTGAGAACGCCATTGCTGCTCCCGCAAGCATGGGATTGAGGAATCCCAGCATTGCAAGCGGTATTGCTGCGACGTTATAGGCGAATGCCCAAAAGAGATTTCCGTAAATGATCCGCAGTGTTTTGCGCGAGAGCGAAAGCGCATCTGCGGCAGCAGTGAGCGTTCCACGAATCAACGTGATGTCGCTGGCTGCAATGGCGACATCAGTTCCCGTGCCCATAGCAATTCCCAGATCTGACTGAGCTAGCGCAGCGGCGTCGTTGACGCCGTCACCAATCATGGCCACTGCTCCGCCACGCTTCTGTAAATCAGCGATGACCTGCAACTTGCTCTCTGGGGTCGCTCCTGCGATGACACGTGAAATACCGACCTGTGCTGCTATGTGATGGGCGGCGTCTTCGTGATCGCCTGTCAACAGGATTGTTTCAAGCCCCATCTGATTGATGCGGGTAATCGCTGCAGCAGAATCGTCTTTGATGGTGTCTGCAACTGCCACAATGGCCTGCACTTTTCCGTCCCAGCCAGCTAACACTGTGGTTGCTCCAGTGTGCCGAGCGGTCTCGAGCTGAACGGCTTGAGTGTCTGAGAGAACCAGCTGGTGTTGTTCCATCCAGTCTTGTGTTCCCACAAAAACTATTACTCCCTCAACAACACCGGTGACACCCTGACCAGCCACAGAGGAGAATTCTGAGACTGCAGGAAGCTTGAGCCCTTCTGCTTTGGACACGATGGCATGAGCAATGGGGTGTTCCGAATGGGTTTCGAGGGCTGCAATGATTCTGAGCACATCATGGTGTGCACCTGTGGTGTGAATACTTGTGACGCTCATCTGGCCAGTGGTGACAGTCCCTGTCTTATCCAAGACCACGGTCTTGATTCGGGCTGAGCTCTCTATCGCGTCAGGGCCAGAAATGATGATTCCCATTTGGGCGGCTCGACCGGTTCCCACCATCAGAGCCACGGGGGTAGCCAAACCAAGGGCACAGGGACAGGCAATAACTAAGACAGCAATGGCTGCCGTGAATCCCACGGTCACTGGGGCCCCTGCAATCCACCAACCCAAGATGGTGATCACAGCCAAACCAATCACGATGGGGACAAAGACTGCAGAAATTCGATTAGCAAGCTTTTGGACTGCGGCCTTATGCAGCTGTGCATCCTCAACAAGTGTCGCAAGCTGAGCCATGCGAGTGTTTTGTCCGACGTGGGTCGCTCTGACGGTGAGTCGACCATCCAAGACAATAGTGGAGCCCGTGACGGCGCTTTCTGGACTTTTATCCACCGGAAGAGACTCACCGGTGAGTGAGCTCTCATCAACGGCAGCTTGCCCATTAATGACCTCGCCGTCGGTGGCAATAATCTCACCTGGCTTGACGATGAATATGTCACCAACAGCTAGCTTGTCTGCAGGAATTCTTTTCTCAACACCGTCAACCAGGATGGTAGCTTCAGTAGCTTTGAGCTCACTCAATGCGCGCAGTGCAGCGCTGGCGCTGCGCTGCGAGCGCTCCTCAAGGAATCGTCCCAGAAGCAAGAACGTGGTGACGCCAGCTGCTGCTTCAAAGTAGATGTTGTGTGTGGGGTCTGACTGCCAGGCAAAGAGCTCCAGAGTGTGATGCATCCCCACCATGCCCGCCGCACCAAAAAAGAGCGCATAAACCGACCAGAAGTAAGCGGCGAAGGTTCCCATCGTGATGAGTGTGTCCATCGTGAGGATGCCATGACGCAGGTTCAAAAAAGTTGAGCGGTGGAATGGCCAGCCACAGAAAAAAACCACCGGCGTGGTCAGCAACAGAGAAATCCATTGCCAGTAACTAAATTGCCACGCGGGAACCATTGCCAAAATAATGACGGCAACCGACAGAACTATGGCGATGACCAGTCTTTCCAGCAGTGAAATCTTCCCCGGCTTACTGCCATGTTCGTGGTGAATATGGCTGTGCTGATCTGCGGCTGGAAGGGTGGCGGTGTAGCCAATTTTGCTTACCTGCTTGACTAAATCTTCCGCGCTTACACCTTCTGGATATTCCACTTTGGCGCTGTTTGTTGCCAAATTGACGGCGGCGTGAACTCCGGGAAGTTCGCCCAAGCTTTTTTCAACACGAGAAACACAGCTGGAACAGGTCATTCCCTCAATACCCAGAACGACGGTGGAGGTGGTCTTCTCAGCCATAGCTTCTTCTTTCCTCACAACCTTCAACGCTCTGTAGTTTCAGAATATTCCTGTTTAAACCAAGATGGCCGCCTCAGTTGAGGTGGCCATCTGATGGGAACTCCTAGTTCGTTGTTGTGGGTGCTGGAGTAGTGGTGGGGTAACCCTCAGGAATGATGTCGTTACCGTTTGCATCATGCTCGTGAGGAACATTTCCAGGCATTGAGCCATCGGCTTCAAGTCCACCCTGTGCTCCGCCGGCCATACCAGCCTGCGGACCGTGGCCGCGCTTACCTTCGTGACCGCCGCGAGGGCCGTCACCGTCGTGGTCGCCATCCATGTGACCGCCATCTCCAGGAAGCTGGCCGGTTAGACCTTCAGCCATGCCAGCTGGTGGGCGGTTGTTGTGATCAATCACATTAGCTACAGCCATTCCGCCACCAAATACACCAGCAAGAAGGACAAGTCCTGCTGCCGAGATGCCCACGATGGCACCCGTACCAAGACGACGCTTGCGTCCTTCTTCAATGGGAGACACGTTCTCAGCCTGCTCTGCAGTTGCTTCGGGCGCAGCGGGGGTGAATTCTGCGGGAATTTCTACGTTGTCGTTGTTGTCGTTCTTGGGCATCTGCATGCCTCCTTCGTTTCGTGTTGTGTGTTCTGCTGAGGGGTTGGGATCCTCTGGCCTTGGGGCCGATAAGTACACACTGCACGCGCTCCCTATGAGGACGCTATGAAACAGTTAAGGATGAGCACAGAGTTTTATTGTGCTGTTCGCTCTTGATACCTTTTGACGGCAGCTGCGGTGATTTTGTCTGCCATACCGTTGAAAATGATTCCGTGTGCGGGCAGAATCGACAGCCAATACAACCGGCCACCCAAACCGCGAGGGAAGAAAATAGCGCGTTGGAGATAGCGGGAAGTTCCATCTGGTTGCGGTTCTGCACTGAGTTCCAGCCAGGCCAAACCGGGAACTTTCATTTCTGCACGCAAACGCAAGAAGCGCCCGTGGTCGATGCGCTCCACACGCCACCAGTCGACCGACTCCCCTACGCGAAGTTTTTCTGGGTTGCTGCGTCCGCGGCGCAAACCCACACCGCCGACAAGCTTGTCGGCAAAACCTCGAGCAGCCCACGCGATAGGTAAGGAATACCAGCCGTTCTCACCACCGATGCCCTCGATGATTGCCCACAAGTCCTCTGCTGGTGCCGCACAGTCGCGCTCTTTGATATCCAGGTAGACCCGGTGACCGGCCCACTCAGGGTCAGAGGGTAAAGGGTCACTGGGGGCACCGTAGACACTGGCGTTTTGCCAGCTCGTCTCAATGTCACCTTCTTGCATCTTGCCCAGGGCAAGATGCACAGCGCGACGGTAGGGCACGAGGCCCTCAGCTGGGGGCGGAATGATCTGGTCGACATCATGCTCATTCATGATGCAGTCATGCTGCAGTGACGCAATGATGGGCACTGCGAGCGCTCTGGGGATGGGGGTAACTAGGTTGACCCATTGGCTAGCTAGGTAGGGAGTGAGCACAGGAAGACGCAAAATAGCGCGTTCTTTCATGCCAGCTTCGAGGGCATAACCATTCATCATGTCCGAATACTTCAAAACATCTGGACCACCAATATCCAGTGTCCTGTTCACACTCGGTGGCAAATCAGCTGCCTTGATGAGGTAGTACATGACATCTCGGACAGCGATTGGCTGAATGAGATTCCCCACCCACTTCGGTGCAGTCATAACGGGGAGAACATCAGTGAGGTGACGAATCATTTCAAAACTGGTGGAACCCGAACCAATAATCACACCGGCTTGAAGTGCAACCGTGGGAACACCTGATTCGAGGAGTATTTCTCCGACCTCAGCTCGCGAACGTAGATGCTTAGACAGTTCGCCTTTGGAGGGGTGTAACCCACCCAAGTAAACAATTCTTTTGACGCCACACTCTTTGGCTGCGCGGGCCACGTTGTGTGCTCCGGTGATTTCTTTCGACTCAAAATCACCCTTCTCGCCCATGGCATGAACGAGGTAGTAGAGAACTTCAATGTTCTTGCATGCCTCGGTGACAATCTCAGGATCAAGGAGGTTACCTTCGACAATGTCTACCTGTGAGCGCCAGGGAACATCTTTGAGCTTGTCCGCATTACGCACCAGAACACGAACAGTGAAACCTGCCTCGAGGAGCCTGGGAACCAAACGTCCACCGATGTATCCGGTTGCACCAGTAACGAGCGCGCGTTTTTTTGCCATGTGCTGACTCTACGCCTGAGTATTGGTACCGTCATAGAGGGAGGGAGTGCGCGTGCAGAAGAACAAACGTATCTGGCTTGTCATTGGCCTCGTTTGCTTGTTTGTTTTAGTCGTGGGCTCCATTGCTTCCTCTGTCAATGCTGTGCGTTCTATGCAAACTGCGGTCACTGTGGATTCTCTTGAGCAAGCATTAGACGCCACTCCCACACCCTTAGGTATTGCCGTTCCCACGGAAACTCCCTCGTCAGCGGCAACCGCTTCCCCTGACCTGACTCAGTCTGCTTCGGCTACCACGTCAGTTTTTGTCGCGATGCTTGCTGAACTTCCTCAAGACGATTCACCGGGTTCACACACCGGATATGACCGCGATTACTTCAATGCCTGGATTGATGCTGATGGAGATGGCTGCAACACCCGCGCTGAAGTGTTGCTGATGGAGTCGCAAACAACTGTCTCCACCCGCGGGCGCTGCACCGTCACCACTGGTTCTTGGGTCTCGGTCTATGACGGAGCTCAGTTGACCGACGCGGGCAGTCTGGATATCGACCACTTTGTGCCCTTGAATGAGGCATGGGTCTCTGGCGCCTATGCCTGGGATGGTGCCACACGGGTCCAATTTGGTAATGACCTGGGCTACGGTCCTTCACTGGTTGCTGTAACGGCAAGTTCTAACAGATCAAAAAGTGATCAAGATCCTGCAAGGTGGATGCCGCCGGCACGAGGATACTTTTGTGATTATGCCGCCACTTGGGTTGCAGTGAAGTGGCGTTGGAGTTTGAGCGTGGACTCCCTAGAACGCATGGCGTTGCAATCTGTTTTGAACGAATGCGCTTCTGTTGCCGTGGAGATTCCACAGAAAGCCACCATTACGGCAGGTGCTGCCCCTGAGCAGGTTGCTCCCGTCTCTGACGGAGTTCTTGACCCGAATTATGGAACCTGCTCTCTCGCACAAGCAAACGGTGCAGGCCCCTATGTTCAGGGCGTTGACCCCGAATATGAGTGGTATCGCGACAGGGACAAAGACGGCGTGGTCTGCGAGTAGACAAGAAAAGAGCTCGACCTCAATCGAGGTCGAGCTCTTTGCGCTGTGTTGATGCTTACTTGCCGCCGCAGCACGCGCCGCCGCAGCAGCCGCCCTCTTCGCCGCCACCTACGGTTGCGGAAGGGGTCTCAAGCTTGATGTTCGCGGTTGCCATATGGTCTCCTTTGTTGAAGGGCGACCGTCGGGGCTTTCGAGCCTGACCGGTCGAGGTCTGTATTAAGTGTGCGCCTGTTTTGCTGTCAGGTCAATGTGGGAGCGGGGCATGTCGCCCAGAGCGTAATTAGCTGTGCGAGCTTCCCATTTCCAACATGACCACTCCGACGATGATGAGTGCAAGTCCAATGAAACCCCAGACGTTGATGGTTTCCCTGAAGAGGAAGATTCCCATGATGGCAACAAGAGCAGTGCCACATCCTGCCCAGATACCGTATGCCACACCCATGCTGAGACCTTTTGAGAGCCCTAAACCCAGCGCAGTAAATGCGCCCAGGTATCCCACAATCACGAAAATGGTGGGCACAAGCTTGGTAAAGCCGTCACTCATTTTCAGTGAAATAGTCCCGATAACTTCACTGACGATGGCCACGGCTAGCAAAAGATACGCAACAACCATGTGTGTAGCTTAACTCGCTCCGTGAATACGGCGGCTCAGTTCCTGAGCTGTTGTCTTGATTTCGGGAAGGAGTTGTTCAACTCGCATCTGGAGATCTTCTTCGGTTGCGGAAACAGGAACGGGGTAGGTCACCGCAATAGCTGCTGCAGGCCAGCCGAGGTGGTCTTTGACCACCACACCAATGGAGGCAAGACCATCGGTGATTTCGCTGCGTTCAGTGGAATAGCCCTGTTGGGCCACCTGGGTCACCAGAGCTTTGAGTTCTCGATAGCTTTGCGGTCCTGCCAATCCCAGTTCTTCTCGTTGGGTAAAAACAACTGGATCTGAATAAAGTGCTCGTAATTGTGCTGGTGGTAAAGCCGAAAGCAAAGCACGGCCAGAGGCCGTGAGGTGTGCAGGTAGTCTCACTCCCACGTCTGTGATGAGTGAAGGGCGTCTGGCAGCTCGCTCTTCGACGACATAGAGAACATCGGTTCCGTGCAGAACAGCCAGGTGTGCAGACTCTCCAATGTGGTCGACCAGTTTGGCCAGCAGTGGTGCACCCAGTCGGGTCAAAGGTTGCTGCCTTGAGTAAGAGGAGGAGAGCTCAAAAGCTGCTGGCCCTAAACCATAACGGCGCTCTTCTGGGATGTGGAGTGCAAAGCCACGCTCGGTGAGCACGGTCAAGATTTGATACACCGATGACCGCGGTAAAGATAAAGCCGTCGCTATAGTTTGTGCGGGAACGGGTCCTCGCTGGTGGGCAAGGAACTCCAAAATACGCAGTGTCGAATCGGCTGCGGGAACTTTACTCACGACCCCAGTATGCCTTGTCTGTGATATCAGACACAAGGGGTGTTTTAGCCGTATTTATCGCAATCTTTTCAGTGTGAAATCAGTACATGAGTTCTGTAACTGTAGGTACTGGTGCCATTTCCATTGACGACGTCGTTGCTGTTGCGCGTTACGACGCACACATTGTGCTCGATGAAAAGGCACTCGAGGGGGTTGCACAATCTCGCGCCGTCATCGATGCATTGGCTTCAGACCCCAACCCGCACTATGGCATCTCCACCGGTTTTGGTGCCCTGGCAACTACCTTTATTGAGTCCGACCGCCGAGCACAACTCCAGGCTTCACTCGTGCGCTCTCATGCAGCAGGCTCTGGGGCGGAAGTTGAACGTGAAGTTATTCGCGCACTGATGCTTTTGCGCTTGTCGACCCTAATGACCGGCCGCACCGGTGTGCGCCCTATCGTTGCTCAAACGTATGCAGCCCTCATAAACGCCGGAATTACACCCGTGGTTCGCGAATACGGTTCCCTCGGCTGTTCGGGTGATCTTGCTCCACTGTCCCACTGTGCTTTAGCAACGATGGGCGAAGGTGACGTGCGCAACGCTGAGGGCATTCTGATGCCTGCATCCCAAGCGCTCTCAGAGGCAGGAATCACTCCCCTCAAGCTGGAAGAAAAAGAAGGCTTGGCCCTCATCAATGGCACGGATGGCATGCTCGGCATGCTGGCACTGGCCATTACAGATCTCAAGATGCTGATGACCGCTGTTGATATTTCTGCAGCGATGAGCATCGAAGGATTGATGGGAACCGACAAGGTCTTTGCTGCCGATTTGCACGCCCTGCGCCCCCAGGTAGGCCAGGGACAATCTGCGACCAACCTGCGCAACATCTTGGCTGACTCACCCATCGTGCACTCGCATGCAGGGCCTGAAGATGGTCGAGTGCAGGATGCCTATTCACTACGTTGTTCGCCCCAGGTTCACGGTGGAGCTCGGGACACTATCGCTCACGCAGAACTCGTAGCCAATAGAGAACTCGCCTCAGCAGTAGACAACCCCGTGCTGACAGTTGATGGCCGGGTGGAAAGCAATGGAAACTTCCACGGGGCACCGGTTGCCTATGTATTGGACTTCCTCGCCATCGTCGCCGCTGATGTTGCATCAATGAGTGAGCGCCGCACCGACCGCTTCCTCGATCGCTCACGCAATCAAGGATTGCCTCCCTTCCTCGCTCACGAAGTGGGTGTGGACTCAGGTCTGATGATTGCTCAATACACAGCTGCTGGTTTGGTTTCAGAAATGAAGAGGTTGGCAGTTCCCGCCTCGGCAGACTCCATCCCTTCAAGCGCCATGCAAGAAGACCACGTCTCAATGGGGTGGCATGCCGGACGCAAACTTCGTAAAGCAGTTGATGCACTATCACGCGTCATTGCCATTGAACTCATGACAGCCTCACGAGGTATTGACCTGCGTGCTCCGTTGCAACCCAGTCCCGTTACCGGCGCTGTCATCACAGAACTGCGTAAGAACGGTGTTGCTGGCCCCGGCGCAGACCGTTTCCTCTCCCCCGAGATTGAAACTGCTGCCGAGCTCACCCTTTCTGGCCGTGTCACCGCCGTAGCTCAGGCTGCCGCAACTACCCCACTGATCTAAGCACCATCAATAAGCCCAAGGAGACCCTCATGACCTCAGGACCACGCACCGTTCGTGCCGCACGCGGAAACACACTCACCGCCAAGAGCTGGCAGACCGAAGCGCCCATGCGCATGCTCATGAACAACCTTGACCCTGAGGTTGCTGAACACCCTGAAAAGCTTGTTGTGTATGGAGGTACCGGTAAAGCTGCCCGTACCTGGGAAGCCTATGACGCCATCGTGCGCACGCTCGAGACACTCGACTCTGATGAAACCCTCTTGGTTCAGTCCGGTAAGCCTGTGGGTGTATTCCGCACCAACGAGTGGGCTCCTCGTGTGCTCATTGCCAACTCCAACCTCGTGGGTGACTGGGCAAACTGGCCAGAATTTCGCCGCCTCGAGGCCGAAGGCCTCACCATGTACGGCCAGATGACCGCAGGTTCCTGGATCTACATCGGAACCCAAGGAATTCTGCAAGGAACCTACGAAACCTTCGGCGCTGTTGCACGCCAACACTTCGGTGGAACTCTCGCTGGAACTCTCACCCTGACTGGTGGCTGCGGTGGCATGGGTGGCGCACAGCCCCTGGCCGTCACCATGAACGATGGCGTTGTGCTCATCGTAGACGTGGACGCAACACGTCTCCAGCGTCGTGTCGAACACGGTTACCTCGATGAGATGACCCACGACCTCGACGACGCGATTGCTCGTGTGTTGGCAGCTAAGGAATCCAAGACTCCCTTGTCTGTGGGAATTGTTGGCAATGCAGCTGATGTCTTCACTGAGTTGCTAGAACGCAAAGTTCCAATCGACATCGTGACGGACCAAACTAGTGCACACGACCCCCTCTCGTACCTTCCTGAAGGTGTCTCTGTAGAGGAATGGCACAAGAAAGCAGAACAGGATGCTGCGTGGTTCACTGAGCACTCTCGTGCAGCAATGGCGAAGCAGGTCAAGGCCATGGTTGAGTTCCAGGATGCTGGTGCCATCGTCTTCGACTACGGAAACTCCATTCGTGCCGAAGCCAAGCTCGGTGGTTATGACCGCGCTTTTGACTTCCCCGGCTTCGTGCCCGCCTATATTCGCCCACTTTTCTGCGAGGGTAACGGACCGTTCCGCTGGGCTGCTCTCTCCGGCGACCCCGAAGACATTGCCAAGACCGACAAAGCCATCATGGAACTCTTCCCCGAGAATGAGCACCTCAAGCGATGGATCACCAAGGCAGGCGAAAAGGTTCACTTCGAGGGGCTACCTGCCCGCATCTGCTGGCTGGGTTACAAGGAACGCCACCTGGCAGGCCTGAAGTTCAACGAAATGGTCGCCTCTGGTGAGCTCTCGGCACCGATCGTGATTGGTCGTGACCACCTCGACTCAGGTTCGGTTGCTTCCCCCTACCGCGAAACCGAGGCCATGAAAGATGGTTCGGACGCCATCGCTGACTGGCCTTTGCTTAACGCCCTGCTCAACACAGCCTCCGGCGCTACCTGGGTTTCTTTACACCATGGTGGTGGTGTTGGTATTGGCCGCTCCATCCACTGTGGTCAGGTCACTGTTGCCGATGGAACCGAACTGGCGGCCCAGAAACTCGAACGCGTTCTCACCAATGACCCCGGTACTGGTGTGATGCGTCACGTCGATGCTGGTTACGAGCGTGCCGAAGAGGTCGCTCGTGAGCGCGGTCTGCGTGTTCCAATGTGGGAAAACTAACAGGTAAGTAAGCTCACCATCATGTCTCGTACGCTTTTTACCAACATCGGTTTGCTCGTGACGAACAATCCGAAAGAAGCGGCACGTGCCGGCGGAACGGACTCCCCCACCGGGGAGATCCCTGACGCCGCAATGATCGTTGACAACGGTGTTGTGGCCTGGGTCGGCAAGGCAGCGGATGCAGAAACCGGTGGCGGTTTCGACATTGACGCTGTGGTCAATGTGCATGGAAACACGCTCATTCCAGGGTTTGTCGATTCTCACTCTCACCTCGTTTTTGCCGGGGATCGCTCTGCAGAGTTTGCTGCACGCATGGAAGGAACACCATATGCCGCAGGCGGCATACGTTCAACCGTTGCGGCAACACGTGCTGCTTCCGAAGAAAGTTTGCGCGAGCACGTTGCCGCCTTGGTCAAAGAAATGCACTCTCAGGGCACCACGACTATCGAAATCAAGTCCGGATATGGACTAGACGTTGCAACTGAAGAACGATTGGTGCGCCTGGCCAGTGAAGTCACTGAGGAAGTGACCTTCTTAGGTGCACATGTTGTTCCTGCAGAGTTTGCCGACTCCCGTGATGAGTATGTTGAGCTCATCACCGGGGACATGCTTTCTGCGTGTGCGCCACATTCCAAGTGGATTGATGTCTTCTGCGAAAAAGGCGCTTTCACGGTGGAAGAAACCAGGCGTATCTTGACTGCCGGAATAGATGCCGGGCTCCAACCTCGTGTCCACGCGTCACAACTTGGCCCCGGTGAAGGTGTTGCCTTGGCAGTTGAGCTTGGTGCTGCCTCTGTAGATCACTGCACCTATCTCACCGAGGAAGATATCGCAGCCCTGGCAGGTTCCAGCACAGTTGCCACTTTACTTCCTGGTGTGGAGTTTTCAACCAAACAGCCTTACCCTTCGGGCCGTGCCCTCATCGATGCAGGGGTGACCGTTGCCCTGTCCACGGACTGTAACCCAGGTTCTAGTTTCACCTCCTCCATGCCGTTTTGTATTGCCGTTGCGGTGCGGGAAATGGGCATGAGCCCAGCAGAAGCCCTGTGGGCCTCCACTGCTGGAGGAGCACAGGCTCTGCGCCGCAATGATGTAGGCAGGCTCTCGGTAGGAATGCGCGCAGACATAGCCGAGATCAATGCACCCAGCTACATTCACCTTGCCTATCGTCCCGGTGTCCCCTTGATTGGCCGGGTCTGGAAAGACGGTGAACTTATCGCTGGCTAACGCCTGCGAGTGCTTCCAGTACACACAGTGCCGCGAGGCGAACAGTTCTGCCGTCTGGCGTATCCGTGGTGGCATCAATCTCGGTCAGATCGAGCGAGCGAACCTGAGGGTGAGCCGCAGCAATGCGGGCAACTTGCCGCAGTTCGTAGGCACTGATACCGCCGGGAACACTAGCTGGGCATGCCGGGGCAACAGATCTATCGCACACGTCCACATCCAGATCAACATGGACAGGGCCGCCTGCAGCACCGGCAATAGCGAGTGCCTCGCTCATAATCTCAGCGAGAGGTCGTCGGGCAAGTTCATCACGGTGAATCACCGTGATACCTAACTCGTGAGCCCTGCGAGCATAGGCAACTGAGTTTGCAAAGTCTTGAATGCCGATTTGCACAATGCGTTGAGGATTCAGGCCTGCCTCAATCAGCCTGCGCACGGGTGAGCCATTGCTCACCCCATCACGCAGGTCATAGTGGGCATCTAAAGTAATCAAACCTGCAGTCGAGAGGTCGCTCCCCCATGCCCCCAGCGCAGCAGCTACTGTGACAGAGTTATCGCCACCGAGAGCAATGACCAGCTCTGAGGCTTTGGCGGCATCCGCCATCACTGCAATAGTTCGTGCTTCACCTGCCGGAGAATCAGGCTCGGAAACATTGCCAAAATCTGCCACGGTGAGCTCATCCAGATTCACAATGTCTGGATTATTGCGCACACCCTTCTCAGGCAGGCGGCGATCCTGCATGAGTGCAGGAGAGTAACGAAACAGTGCAGAACGAATCGCATCTGGAGTTTCGTGAGCATTAGTTGCGCTCAATGAAGTTTGTGAAGCGGGAACACCGACTAAGGAAACATCAATCCGAGTTCCCGCGGGCAATTCAGAAGGCGCTGGCCATCCGCCAGCTCGGGGCCAGAGGGCATCGTGTGACAAGCCGGAAGGTTTAGTCATTGTCGGCAGCTTTCGCGGCTTTCTGGCCTTGAACACCGGCAAAAATCACACCCACCAGCAATGCTCCCAGTGCAACCTGGACGAGATACGTCTGAAATTGCGTGGGCAAGAAAAGGGCAACAATCATCAAGGTTGCATTGGCCAAAGCGGTATCCCGCATGATGGGGTACGCCACCACGTGAGCAGCCAACCATGTTTTTTCATTCTTACGGGTAGCTTTTGTTCGGATACCCGCCCACGCGTTGGGCCCTACTTTGCCCGATGCGGCTCGAGCAACCACAACATAAAGAATCACATCCGCCACTAGCGAGAGCGCAACGACGAGGTACAGAGTGCCGGAATCCATAGCTCTAGGCTACTTTGTCTTCACCTTTATTGCGGGTTCGAAAGGTCGATGGTTTCGCCATGTTCGGGTGCCCGAACATTCCATTTCAACTCGGACGCAATCCGAAAACGCATGCGGTCAGCCGCATCCATTTCACCGTGGGTGACATAGGTCATTTTGGGTGCGCGTGGGGCAGTGTGCATCCATTGCACAAGCTCATCCGCGTCTGCGTGGCCTGACATGCTCTCAAGCTGAATCACCTGCGCGCGAATAGGCACATCTCGACCGTGAATTCTTAGTGAGGTTGCTCCTCCAGCTAAGAGAGCCCCTCGGGTTCCCCCTGCCTGATAGCCAGAGATAAGTATGAGGTTGTTGGGATCATCCCCAAAAGCAACCAGGTGATGAAGCACTCGACCACCGGTCATCATGCCGGAGGCAGCAATGATGATCATGGGGCCGTGACGTTCATTGAGCTTCTTCGATTCTTCAACGGTGCCGACCATATGGGCGACGTCATAGACGGCTTCAAATTCGTCAGCAGGAATCGTGTGCTCATCTTGATGCTTGTGATACATCCGTGTTGCACTCGCCGCCATGGGGCTGTTGACATAGATAGGTACGCTAGGAATCTCGCCACGATCCATCAAACGCCAGATATGAAGCATCAGTCCCTGAGTTCTTCCCACGGCAAAGGCGGGAATGACAACGACACCGCCACGATCAAGCGTGGGCTTGAGTGCAGGGCCAAGTTCTTTCTCGGGATCGATATTGGGGTGACTGCGATTGCCGTACGTGGATTCAGTAATGAGAATGTCTGCACCCTCAAAAGCTCGAGGAGGTTTCATCAGCGGGTCATGCTGCCGTCCCATATCTCCCGTGAAGTGCAGGCTGGTTCCAGCAACCTCGATGTGCAATTGGGATGCACCCAAGATATGGCCGGCGGGAAGGAAAGTGGCCTTCACACCTGGGACAACCTCGAGCACTTCATCAAACTCTGCAGTCCGGAACTGCGACAGGGCTTGTTCCACATCTTGCACCGTATAGAGGGGCTTGGGTGGGTTGTGCTTGGAAAACCCCTTCCGCGCAGCATGGTTAGCCTCTTCCTCCAAGAGGTGGGCACTGTCTGGAAGCAAAATGGAACACAGCTCTGCAGTTCCTGTCGTGGCGATGATGTTGCCGCGGAAACCATCACGCACGAGCGCGGGAACATATCCTGAATGGTCCAAGTGTGCATGGGTGAGCAAGACCGCATCAATAGTGTCAGGCGGCACTGGGAAGGGCTCGCGGTTGCGTTCGCGTAAAGACTTGTATCCCTGAAACAGGCCACAATCAACCAGAATGCGTTTGCCACCGGTTTCAATCAGGTACTTACTTCCCGTAACCGTCTCAGTTCCCCCGAGAAAGCGCAGTGTGTGTTCAGGCTTTGTCATACCTTTCACACTACGCCTGTGATGTTGACCGTGGTCTGTGGACCTTCCGGACCGTGGTAAAGTTGATTTACCGACGCGGGGTGGAGCAGCTCGGTAGCTCGCTGGGCTCATAACCCAGAGGTCGCAGGTTCAAATCCTGTCCCCGCAACAAAAAGAGAAAGCCCTTCCTTCACCGGAAGGGCTTTCTTATTTTTCAAGCCGGGTATCGTGGAAGCGTGACCAGAAGCCACTACACCCTCAATGAAGACCTCCAGCTCGCATTGCAACTAGCTGATGCCGCTGATGAGATTTCTCGCGCACGCTATCTCGCCCTCGATCTCGAGGTGACGACTAAGCCAGATAAGACTCCTGTCACTGATGCAGATCGCGCTGTTGAGCAAGCCATTATCGACATTCTTGCTCGCGAGCGCGGCTCGGACTACATGCTGGGTGAAGAGTTTGGTGAACAAGAAGGAACCGTTTCTGAACACCCCACTGCAACGGCAGATCATCCTCACCGCCAGTGGATCATTGACCCTATAGATGGCACGTCGAACTTTTTACGCGGTGTTCCTGTCTGGGCAACTCTGATTGCCCTTGCCATAGATGGCGAACCTGTGCTGGGCGTGGTGAGCGCACCAGCTTTGGGCAAACGATGGTGGGGCTCAAAGGGTAATGGTGCGTGGGTTGATGAATCTCACGACCCCCTGGCAAACATTCCCCTCCCCGATGATCTTGCGAATGTTCTCGAGCAACCCATGGTTGCCGTGGCAGAACCTCGCCGTCTCGAAGTTTCCGGAGTATCTAAGCTCGCTGATGCCAGCATCAGCTACAACTCGTTGCAGCAATGGGACCAGGCAGGCTACCTGGATGAGCTCGTTGGGCTCAGCCGGAAAGTGTGGCGCACACGTGCCTACGGTGACATGTGGTCTTACATGATGGTTGCCGAGGGCATCTTGGATGTGGCGGGAGAGTTTGATCTCAAGCCCTATGACATGGCTGCCTTGATGCCGATCGTGACTGAAGCAGGTGGAACTTTCACGTCTATCGACGGCCACGCGGATGTGTGGCACGGGAGTGCTCTTGCTACCAATGGTGCTCTTCACGCTGCCGTGCTTGCTGAACTAGCTCGCTAGTTTTCCTTCAGCTTCCAAACGGGCAATTCGGGTACGAGCTGCATCCTCTGAGGTTGAGGAGGGCCCTAAGAGGGACCTCAGCATTTTCAGAATGACTCCGGTGAGCCAGGATGCTGGCCACCAGGGTTTCTTCAGGCCCAAAATCTGTCGATATTCGTCAGGGATGCTTTCCACTGCCCCAGCAAACATGATGCGATAAAAAGGCATCATGCTGCGACGCAGTGGTGGCTTACGCAAGAAAGCAATTGTTTCCTCAACGCGTTCGTCATGCTTGAGTACACCATCGGTGTTGAACTTGTGCAATGCGGCAATGAGTTCTTTCTCCGAGCGCGGTGGATTTGCTACGCCAACGAGCTCTCCTGCGATGGACCATTCAGAAACATACTGGTCAGCACCACCCGGGATAGGGTCTCCCCATGCTTGGTGACAGCCCAAGAAGGCGTCCGTAAACACCACATGCACCCAATACAACAGCTCTGGATCTCCAGCGGAGTAAGTGCGCTCTATTCCCTGCGCATCGATATAGGTGCCCTTCACACGATCGTGGAACTTAGCCACCCGGGAAGATTCGTGTTCAGCGAGCTGAGTGTCGCCAAAGGTGACCGTGATGAGCCACTGAATTGTCCCAGCCAGACGCCCCAAGGGGTCTTCTTTGTAACGTGACCAGTCGTGAACTCCAGCCATGGCGCCCGGGTGCAATGTTTGCATCAGCAGGGCCCGGATACCGGCAACCATGGTAGGCATGCCACCGTGCACTGCCCACGATGCTGATCCTGGGCCAAAGAAACCGACATTGTCGCCCTCTTCGATGTTCTTCACCCAATAGGGCGTGCCCTGCGTATCCCCGGAGAAAGTTTCCAGTAGATGCGAACGGATACTTTCGCTAAACCGACTCATGCCTCGAGCTTCGAATTGCTGTCGAGTTTGTGCCAAGTGCGGTTGTGGTAGACCAGAGGGTGAGCAGAGCTGGCGTCCAGTTCTGCACTTCCTGCTTCTGGGGTTTTCGCTTCAAGAGCTTCAATCAAAAACACGGTGGAATTTCCCGCCTTGAGTTTATTGACTGTCCGGCCTCGAATCCACGCATGAGCTTCGGAATAGACGGTTTCACCGGTAGGAAGCTTTTCCAAGGGAATGTCTTCTGGGAAGCGATTGGCCCCGCTGGTTGCTGCCAGTTTGGCCAGGTGGAGTTGATCCGCTCCAAGGAGATGAACCACGACAGTCTTTGCTTCGGTGATGGTTGGTGTTGCAGAAGATTGCGCTGAGGCAGAGAAGACCAACAGGGGTGGTTCTGCACTGACGGAAAACACACTGGTGACAGTCATCGCCACGGGCCCGTTGCCCGCATCAGCGGTCACGATAGCAACACCAGCTGGGTGGTTGCGGAAAGCAAGCTTGAACTCATCAGCAGAGAGCACCTCAACATCATGGGGTGGGTCAATAATGCCGTCGTGAATTATCGGCAAGTTCTCTGAGGGCATACTGTGAGTCATAGTTTCTCCATTGTTTCACTGTTCACACAGAGCTAGCCTGTGAATATGAGCCTCAACGACATAGCCTTGACCACTCTTGATGGAAAACCCACAACGTTCGGAGCTTATTCCGACAAAGTTGTTTTGGTGGTGAACGTAGCTTCCCGCTGTGGACTTTCACCCCAATACCAGCAGCTCGAGGAACTTCAAGAGAAGTATGGTTCTCGCGGTTTCACCGTGCTGGGAGTGCCTTCTAACCAGTTTTTGCAAGAGCTCAAGACGAGCGATGACATCGCCGAATACTGCTCCACCACCTGGGGTGTGACCTTCCCCATGACTGAGAAGGTCAGTGTCAACGGACGCAAACGCCACCCGCTATATGTTGAGCTGGTCAAAGCCAAGGACGCATCAGGTAAGGCTGGACCGGTGATGTGGAACTTTGAAAAGTTCCTTGTTCTTCCTTCAGGCGAGATTAAGCGCTTCCGCCCCACGACCAAACCAGATGATCCTGCCATCATCGCGGCCATCGAAGCTGCTCTACCGCAGTAAAGAAAACCTTTTCTCAACACGTGAGCCCCCGAGCATTGCTCGGGGGCTCACTAATGTTACGGGCGAAGAATTACATCTTCTCCGCTTCAGGGTCTTTCACGCCTTCTTCGACAATGCCCTGGGCAAGAAGTGCCAAACGACGCTCTTCGAGACGACGTTCGAACTCCTTCTGGCCAGCAGCAATGAAGTCTGCATCCAGTGGGTAGTTCTCAACTCGAGGCTTACCGTGGTACTTGGAGACGTAAGCGTCAAGTTCTGGACCAGATTCCCATGAGGTGATCAGGCAGTAACGTGGCTCGTCACCCTGGTGCCATACGGCATGCCAGAAGCGCTGAGTGTCTACAATCAGCTGGGCACCTGCAGGAAGAGGAATACGAATCTCGGTCGAAGGGTCCATACGGTCTTCGCGCAAAATCATCATCGAGTCTGGGTTGTCAGAGAGGTTGAAGAATCCACGAACAATCCAGCCGGTTCCGTCTGGGTTGAGACGGTTGTTGTCGTCCTGGTGCATGTTGTACAGGGCGTCAGAGTACTTGTTGGGCTGCAGCTCAATCACGCGGCAACGGCCAACGTTAGCTCCGGGCTCCTGCGCACGCTTGGTGAGGATAGGCGCCTTCGCTACCTGGGAATCAATCCACACACCGTCTTTATCGGTGCGGGGAGGGGTGTGGTTCCAGAAACCATTGCACTCAATTTCACCAAAGGCAGAAGCCAGTGGAGCGAAACGAGTAACACCGGAGGACTTCCAATCGACATACTCAATGTCGAGCCATTCCTTCGGGTCAGCGGCCTGGTCATAGCTGTCGAGAACGACATAACCAGTTTCTTCGAATGCCTTGAGGCGGTTGTATCCCATGAGGTGGGTCCCTTTCGTAACGAGCGCACACGTTTTTATACGCTCAACTACGCCCAAAGTACCACTTGGAAAGCCGTGAAATGTAGCCCCACACCGGCGTATTTTTAGCGAAATGAGGCCCCGGGCTTCACGAGCGAAGAAGGTGACCTCCGGTAACCTTGGCTTATGCCTCCGAAGAAGAAACCAGTTGTCACCATCCTGGTTCCCATGTACAACGAGGAACTGGTTCTTCCACTTCTTTTCGACGAGCTCAACAGGGTAACCGGCGGCATCAAAGACTGTGATTTCGTTTACCTTTTTGTTGATGACGGATCCAAAGATGCCTCCGTCAGCATCGTGAAAAACTACGCCTCACAGGATTCCCGTGTTCGCTATCTCGCCCTGAGTAGAAACTTCGGTAAGGAAAAGGCTCTGCTGGCAGGATTTGACCATGTCGACTCTGATGCCGTGATCGTCATCGATGCCGACCTACAGGATCCTCCAGAACTCATCCCTGAAATGATCGCGCTGTGGAAACAGGGCTACCAAGACGTCTATGCCAAACGCATAAACCGTCGTGGCGAGACGTGGCTAAAAAAGGTCACCTCGACCATGTACTACCGCCTACTTCAAACAACGACGCGCATTGAGATCCAGCCCAATACCGGTGACTTCCGCCTGCTTGACCGAGCGTGCATCGATGCTCTCAAGCAATTTAGGGAAACTGAACGGAACACCAAAGCGCTCTTCTCCTGGATTGGTTTCCGCAAATACGCCATCGAATACGACCGCGCTCCGCGAGCTGCGGGAAAAACTAAGTTCAACTATTTCCGCTTGTTCAACCTTGCTATTGACGGACTTACCTCCTTCACGACCACACCATTACGTGTGGCAGGCGTGCTCGGATTCTTGGTCTCACTGATTGCATTTATTTACTTGCTGCAAGTGATTATCAAAAACATCATCTACGGCCCTGATGTGTCGGGTTACCCCTCGACTATGGCAACCATCCTGTTCTTAGGTGGTGTTCAACTGATGTCTTTGGGAATCATTGGCGAATACATTGGCAAGATTTTCAACGAAACCAAGAACCGTCCCACCTACCTAGTGGGAGAGAACAACCTGAACACTGATCCTTCTCGCGGTTCGCGTAAAAAGTGAAGAAGTCCACAAAACCGCTGAGGTTTATTCTCGTTGGCATAGCCAACACGGCAATTGATTTCATCGTTCTCCTCAGCTTGACTACGTTTGGCTTGCCTCTGGTGGTGGCCAACTTTATCTCCACTAGCGTTGCCCTCACATTTAGCTTCTTCGCCAACCGAAACTTCACCTTCGGTTCCACCGGCAAAAAGCGTTCCCAGGCCGTGCGCTTCTTACTCGTCACCTTGGTGGGGTTGTGGGTTTTACAACCCATCGTGTTGGTTCTGGCTGTACCCGTTTTGGAAGGCATGCTCTCTCGCGAAGCGAGCATCGTGGTGGCCAAATTGATTGCCACCGTCGTTTCGATGGTCTGGAATTACCTTCTCTATGATTCGCTTGTCTTTAGAAAGTCTCAGCGTTAGCGCTGGCTCCCTTAGGAATGTAAGGACCTCGTGAGCATCTCAACTCCCAACTGGACAACATCTAAGTTTGTTGAGTTTTTTACGCGCTCTCCTCTGCGTTTTTGGATCACACTCATCATTGTTTTTGCCTTAGGGCGCCTAGCTACCTGGGGCTACCCCTTCGATAGTGACCACTGGATTTTCTACTACGTCGGACACAACTGGATAGTTGATGGTGGGCAACTTTATGTTGATGCGTGGGATCACAAACCACCGCTGATTTTCCTCTACAACGGCGTCATGGCAGCCCTCTTGGGCGACAACATCGTTCTGCACCGCATCTGGTTCACACTTTTTGCCATAGTGGACACAGTGCTGTTCTACTTCGTCACCAAACGCTTTATGCCACAGCTACTGGCAACTATTCGCTCCACCGTTGATCCCCAACGTGCTATCCAGCTCACCCTGTTGCTCTATGTCTTCATTCGCAACCTGTCACAGTTTGCCTCGAATGGGAACACCACCGAAAACCTCGGCCTAATTTTCCTTCTGGCCATGATCCTGTGTTACCTCAAGTTCTCAGACAACCGCTCCTGGGGTTGGATTGCGCTCGCCGGTTTCTTTGCCGCAAACCTGTTCTGGGTCAAAGGCAACCTCATTTTGCTTGGCGGAGTAGTTGGGCTACTTCTCCTCATTCATGGTTGGAAGAAACCACACCTGGTGTGGCATGTCATTGCCTTCATCGCGCCAATCCTCGTCGTGTCAGCGCTCTGGCTGGGATACTTTGCTGCCCAAGGAACCTTCCAAGACTTCATGGTGGCGTCCTTCTCCTTCTCGGCGAAATACGCTTCAAGTGCCTGGGCTGGAAAAGTCAGCGCCAACATTCTGCTGATTGTGATTACCGCAGCAATGCTCGTGCCCGCACTGATTTTCTTTGCGGTGTTTTTACGAGATGTCAAAACCCAGTACCGAACACAGGCATACCAAGTAACCGTACTGTCCATGCTGGTCGGCCTGGCTTTAATTGCAGCGGTTGGCTCGTTCTATAGCTACTACCTCCTCATCATCATGCCCTTCATCACCATCGTGATGATGTACGGATTATTTAGAATGACCTCGTTCAAGAAGGTCACCAAAGTCCTTCTGACCCTGATATTCATTGGCACGATTGTGGTCAATGGCCTGATTTCTTTGCGTTTCTTGGTCAACAACTACACCGGTGTGACAAAGCAGGAAGCCATTGAATACACTGAGGCAGCTCAGTATGTATACGAGCACACACAGCCAGGTGACAAAGTCTTTGCCTATGACTACGGTGCGACCTTCTACGAATTAGCGGGCCGTCAATCGGCCAGCAGATTCATTTCTGCAAGCCATCTCCTGCTTGATTACCGCGACAACTTTGGGTTCGGCTTCAACGACATTTTCCTCGCAGAGCTGGAAGAAAATCAGCCTCCCTACATTGTTCTGAATGACCGCTCTACAGACCTGTATTTCACGAACGAACCTGTGGCGAATTACATCACCGAAAACTACGAACCGGTGAAGAAGTTTGGTCAGATTGAAGTTCTGCAGCGAAAGTAAACAGAGACAATCTGGTCCTTCGGATACTTCCTGAAGTGAGCGAATAGTAAGAGCAAAAACGCTGTGTTGAAATTGACGTGTGCACAACACATCTGTTGATGACTCCCGCACCACAAATGCCCAGAGTCACTCACTTTTAGACGATATTGTCGGCATTTCTGCCTCCGCCCTCCTCGCCTCCGTCGGGGTATTCCTCATGGACAGTGGCCACGTTGTTACAGGCGGTATCGCGGGTCTGGCCCTACTCATCAGCTATGCCACACCTCTGTCGTTTAGTGTGGTGTGGATTTTAGCCAGCATCCCTTTTCTTCCCTTAGCTGTCTGGAAAAAGGGATGGAACTTCACGTTGCGCAGTCTCGTCGCAATTGTCTTAGTTTCACTGTTTACTCAACTCACAGCAATGAACTTAGGCCCCCTGGATATTGATCCGCTATTCGGTGCAGTTGTCGGCAACGTAGTGGCCAGTATTGGTGTGTTGGGACTATTCCGTCACCGCTCATCCTTGGGCGGCTTCAACGTTGTGGCCCTCATCGCTCAGGAGCAATATGGTTGGCGTGCAGGGTATGTTCAGTTGGTCATTGATCTAGCCATTGTGGCAGGTGCCTTCTTTGTCGCCTCGCCTGTGATTGTGCTCTACTCGGCTGTGGGAGCATTTGTGTTCAACTTCATCCTCGCGCTGAACCACCGTGAAGGGCGCTATAACGGCTAGCTATCGCTGGGGTTGCCTGGCGTGGGAAGCGTGAGCTGATAAAACGCCAAATCTAACCAACGACCAAACTTGTATCCCACTTCAGGAAGGGTTCCCACGTGCACAAACCCTAGTTGGGTGTGCAGGTGAATGCTAGCCGTGTTCGAAGCGTCAATGCCTCCGAGCATGACGTGGAATTCCAGCTTTGTCGCGGCATCAATGAGCAGCTCCAAGAGTTGTTTACCGAAGCCTTGCCCACGAAAGTCTTTGTGAACGTACACCGAGTGTTCCACAGTGTATTTATTGGCGGGGAACGGCCGGAAGCTTCCCAAACTGCCAAAGCCCATCAGCACACCCTCGTCATTGATCAAACCGATGACGGGATAGTTACCTACCCTTTTCGCCTCAAACCAGGTAACCATGTTTGCCTGTGTGCGCGGTTCATAATCGAACAGGGCAGTTGAGTTCACAATTGCATCATTGAGAATCTCACGAATTGCCTCACCGTGTTCTTCTAACGTGCACTGAACAACCTGCGGTGAAGACATAGCCCTATTGAAACAGAAAAAGCCCTGCACTGCAGGGCTTCTTCACTACTCACAGCGCATGATGTGACATTCACAAGTGGTGGAGATGGGGGGAATTGAACCCCCGTCCACTGCTGGGATTGTGAGTCTTCTACGGGTGTAGCTGATTAGAGGCGTTCTACTTGGCTCCGACCTTTGTTACCAGCATCTAAGTCGACGAGCCCAGTCTGAGTAAGAGTCCCACAGTGCCCTCAGGCATAACACTGCAGCTAGTTCCCTAGATGACGCCAGAGCACGGATCGGGATCTAGTCCGGTCTGACGGACTTCAGGCTCGCTTAGGCAGCGAGGGCGAAGTCGGCGCGCTTAGATTTGGCACCTATATTTTGCACAGAGCGTTTACGAGATAACTGTGCATCCTCGACCCGCTTCTCTCTCGCTCGCAGGCAATGTCGAATCCGATCATCCCCATGAGAGTGCGTTGTCACATCATGCGCTGTTGAGTTGTGAAAACGAGTCAAGCTCGCTCTGGCGCGTATTTATTGCGCAGTTGAAGTGTACAACGCGCACCTGACAATAATTATTCCCGTGAGCTGTGAGTTTACTCGCCCAAGTGTTTGCGTGCAGAGATAGCTCGGTCTGCTTCGCGCTTGTCTTGGCGTTCGCGCAGGGCCTGGCGCTTGTCGTATTCCTTTTTACCCTTAGCCAGGGCAAGTTCAACTTTTGCCCGACCATCGTTGAAATAGAGCGATAAGGGAATGAGGGTGTAACCGCCCTCCTTCACTTTGTTAGCGAGCTTGGTGATCTCCTGCTTGTGCATCAGCAGCTTACGCTTACGCCTGGGTGTGTGGTTGTTCCAGGTTCCCTGGTGATATTCAGGGATGTGCACGGCATCAAGCCACGCTTCCCCATTTTCAATAAAGGCGTAACCATCTGTCAGCGATGCCCGGCCTTGGCGCAGAGACTTTACTTCTGTCCCCCACAACACCAAGCCGCACTCATAGGTGTCAATGATGTTGTAGTCGTGGCGAGCCTTACGGTTGGTGGCAACAACCTTTTGACCTTTTTCTTTCGGCATTGCACACCTCCTTCAAGCTTCATGCGCAAAGTCCTAGTTTACGCGCCCCATGCTGGGTCTAAATCTTGAGGTATCGCGTGATAGCGAAGTTGGCTGAGATCGCTGCCAGCAGTGATCCCACGACCACCAAGATTGGCACGACAAAGAATGCCTCGCTCAGTCCCACAAAGGAGGTCAGTGGGATGTTGACTGCCAGGTAACCCTGTACGAAGAAATGAACGAGAGCAATGATTGCGCCACCGGCCATAATCGACCCCACCAATGCAGCAAACACACCTTCCAAAATGAACGGGGTTTGAATAAAGCGGTTGGAGGCACCCACTAGACGCATAATGCCCAGTTCACGACGCCGCGAGAAAGCAGAAAGACGAATAGTTGTTGCGATCAGAAGCACAGCTGCGATCAGCATCAACCCAGCAACACCAATGGCGGTGTAGCTCGCAGAGTTGAGAATGGAGAAAATCTGATCCAGGTAACTGCGTTGATCTGTGACAGCTTCTACGCCCTTTTGTGCCGATAACGCCTCAACAAGGACTGCAGATTGCGAAGGGTCTTTGAGGTTTACCCAAAAGGTTTCGTTGAGCTGTTCCGGAGTGACATATTCAGCAACAGGGTTGTCTTTGAACTGTTCTTGGAAGTTCGCGTAAGCCTGTTCGTGATCTTCGAAGTAGTACTTGTCAATAAATGGGGACAACGTTTCTGAAGAGAGAGTTTCTTCTACTGCTTGGACTTCAGCTTCAGTAGCTGCCCCATCAATACAGTTCTCGCCGGCTGAGACTTCAGTACAGAGGTACACAGCAACCTGTGCTTTGTCGTACCAATAGTTCTTCATCTGGCCAATCTGCATCTGCATCAGGATTGCTGTACCAACAAAGGTCAGCGAAATAAAGGTCACCAAAATAACCGAAACAACCATGGAGAAGTTCCGGCGGAGACCATTAGCAACCTCTGCCCAGACCAGTGCAAACCTCATCGAACAGGCCCCACATTCTGGTCATCATTGCCAGATTTCTTTGCACGTTGTTGCGCCTGAATACGCAAACGCTCTGTCAGCGGCAAAGCATTGAGATCAACACCAGGCTTCGTTAGTGATTCTGTTTGCTCCGTTGCCGGAGTATCGGCAAACGCAGGAGGGTCAAGACGAGGAACAGGGCGCGAATCATTCATGCCAAAGAGTTCGTTCAAATCACCCAAGTCATCAATCTCACCGGTGTCATAGGCGCTAGGGATCTCAGGAACAGCATCCATGGTGATTTCATCGACCGGATCAAATACTGGAGTGGGAACAACAATGTCAGTTGTCTCAATAATTTGAGGCTGTTGCGACTCAGTGATGATACCTTGTGGACGCGTCGTTGCCGCCATCGCAGCTGCGGCAGCAGCTGTGTGATCGCCAGTGGAGTTGATGGTGGCGTCAGCGCCCACAATGGGAAGGGCTGCCGTGTTTCCATAGCCAGATTCACGCTCATCACGAACAATCTGACCAGCAACAAGTTCAATCACGCGTTTTTGCATGCGGTCAACGAAGTCTGCCGCGTGCGTCGCCATCACAATGGTGGTTCCACCAGCATTAATGCGCTCCAACAGAGCCATAATTCCTGCACTGGTGGCAGGGTCAAGGTTACCTGTTGGCTCATCAGCTAGAAGAAGTGCGGGTTTGTTCACAATGGCGCGCGCAATCGCTACGCGCTGCTGCTCACCACCAGAAAGTTCGTGAGGGTAACGCTGAGCTTTACCGGCGAGACCAACCATTTTAAGAACGTCGGGAACAGCCTCTTGAATGAAACCTCGAGACTTACCAATCACCTGCAAGGTGAATGCGACGTTGTCAAAAACTGTCTTGTTGGGAAGCAGACGGAAGTCCTGAAAAACCACGCCCAAGTTTCGGCGGAAATAGGGAACCTTGCGACTGGAAATCGACCCAAGGTCCTGACCGAGAACGTGGATAGATCCTGCATTGGGCTTGTCTTCTTTAATCATCAAACGCAGGCAGGAAGACTTACCTGAACCTGAGGCACCAACGAGGAAGACAAACTCGCCACGCTGAATCTCGAAATCAACCCCGTTGAGGGCAGGACGAGAAGAACCTGCGTATTTCTTGGTGACCGAATTAAAACGAATCATGACGTATTGAGCCTAGGCGGGGCACCTGGGAAAACAGCCGAAAGGCGCGGGCGTGCCGACGAACCGGTAACCTTGAGACATGCGCAAGTTTTTATTCAATGCCAGTGTGCTCGGTGCCCTCTTCGGCGGCTTTACGGCACTGCGTGCCACATTGCGTGGCCCTCGCGACTGGCGTTTGATTCTTGTGTGGCTGGGATGGGGAATTTCTGTTGCCCTAGCCGTCGCTGATGTGGTGAAGGAAAGCCAGCAGGACGAGCTCGAGAACGAGCCTTACGACTTCTAACCATGATTTCGACTCCCCTTAAGGGTGCTGACCCCCACGAGTACGATCACTCTCACCCTGATCTCTCAGGTGGATGGCTGCGTGCTTCAGTATTCGGCGCCATGGACGGACTTGTCTCCAACATTGCCCTCATTGCGGGTATCGGCGCCGCAGGAGCAAGCCCTCAAACAGTTGTCCTCACCGGCGCTGCTGGTCTAGTTGCCGGTGCGTTCTCGATGGCTTTGGGCGAATATGCCTCGGTCAAGACAGCAAATGAACAGGTCGATTCAGAGTTAGAGATTGAGCGTCAAGCTCACGCTCGAAACCCGCAAGGTGAAGAAAACGAGTTGGTGCTTAACTTCATCGAAATGGGTATGACCGAGAAGACCGCGCAGTTCGCCGCTTCAGAGGTTCACCAAAACTCCGAACAAGCTGCGCGCATTCACATCACGCAGGAGCTGGGTGTTGATCCCGACTCCAAACCTTCTCCGTGGATTGCAGCGATGTCCTCCTTCGCGATGTTTGCAGCCGGGGCATTTATTCCTTTGATTCCCTATGCTCTCGGATTTGAATCTTTGTGGCTTGGTCTCGCAACAGGAGGTGTCGGCCTACTGGTTGCGGGAGGTATCGCTGCTCGGTTTACCCGGAAGTCTTGGTGGAAGAGTGCTCTGCGCCAACTTTTCTTTGGAGCGATTGCAGTAACTGCAACGTATCTAGTTGGTTCACTACTAGGCGTTGGTGCCGCTTAGTTTTTTTCGAACCAACAAAATTCCAATTCCGATGAGGCCAAGACCGCCAGTGGCGAATAGGAATATTTCCGGAGCTGAATCAGCTCCCGTGGTTGCCAAACCAGAATTGTTTTCTGTGGCTGGTGCAGGCGTCGCTGAAGCAGTTGGCTGTGGGCTATTGATAGCAGTGATTGAAATGAAAGAGGCTTCCTGCCAAGTCGTAGTCAATGTTCCGCCAGTACCGTTGGAGCCAGCAATGCCGTTGACTCCGGGGATGCCAGGCGCGCCAGGTACAGTGAATCCCATGTTCATTTCAGGACCGCCTGGAGCACCTCCAGTTCCACCAGTTCCGCCAAGGCCGGGCAAGACTTCGTAGATCGTGACCGAGCTAATGCTCAACACAGAAGATAAGCCGTCACCACCAGAAGTTCCGCTAGTACCAGCAACACCTGGAGCACCATTGGTGCCGTTTACGCCAGTTGAGCCACTAGTTCCAACAACGAATCTCAAAGACTGAACAGAACCAGAATTATTCGTGTAGGTGAAATCAGACTTGGCTCCTGATCCACCAACACCTCCAGTCCCGCCTTGGCCGCCAATTCCGCCCATCGCTCCTGAGCCACTACCACCGACCCCGCCGTTTCCACCGGCTCCACCATTTCCTGCTTTCATCACAAAAGAGATGGTCTGCCCAGCATCGAGAGTGCAAGTCAATGAACCCGAGCTGATTACTTGAACCGAACAGGGTTGTGCGGGTGCAGCAACGCTGGGCGTAGCGGTGAAAGTCATCACGAAGCTCGCACAAATCGCGGCAACTGAGATTGAATTTCTAGTGATTTTCAGCACGTGAAGACGCCTATCCTTTGAGGTTCTATTAGGTGCACAAAACAAATCCTCGTTATAAAACACCTTAGTTGCTGTTTGAATTCCGTATTGGGAAAACTCATAATTTCCCCATCAGATTTTCATAGCCCAGACATAGGAAATCCTCTTAGCGTGGGCAGCATGAAGAAAATTACCCTCGCCACTACCGGCTCCCTCCTGACTGTCCTTGCCTTGGCAGGATGCTCAACAACGGCATCAATGGACACAAGCCCTGCAACCATTGCTGTCTCGGCCTCCACTAAATCAACCACAACGGTTGATACCTCCGGCAACGCTGTGAACTGTGAAGGAAGTGTCCCCGCATCTCCATCTGTCACAGAAGGTCCCTATTACAAATCTGGTGACTTCGTTCGTTCAGACATCACAGAAGGACAAGCTGGACTTCCAATGACGTTGACATTGACCGTGGTAGACACGAATTGCCAGCCAATTCCCAATGCACGTGTAGATATCTGGCATGCCAATGCCCAAGGTCAATATTCAGGAGTAACTGATCCCAAGGAAGGTTGTGCTGATTGCGGCGATAAAACATTCCTTCGAGGCACTAAAACAACGAATGAAAAAGGGCAAGTCACATTCCAGACGATTTTTCCTGGATGGTATCCGGGGCGAACCGTGCACATCCACGTCAAAATTTGGGAAAACGGTTCCGAAGTACTGACGACACAGCTTTTTGTGACCAAATCTGATGCTGATACTGCTTTTGCAACTGCCGGATACAAGGGTGAGCAAAACACAACTAATGAGCAGGACAGAATTGCTCAGCAGCTGGGTTCACAGATTTCAAACCTGATGTTGACTAACAATTTCACTGGCAGCACTGTGAGCTCACAAGCTCAGATAGTGCTCCCCTAGTCCAATCATTCAGACCATCTCTTCCAGGGAAACAAAAAGACCACCTGGCGAGAGGTGGTCTGAATGTTTGTGCACCCCCCGGGACTTGAACCCGGAACCCACTGATTAAGAGTCAGTTGCTCTGCCAATTGAGCTAGAGGTGCAGTTGGTTCGAAATTGTGTTCCGAACCGAAAGACAACATTATCAGCACTAAGCGCGCTGGTCGAATTGAGTATTTGATGCTTTTTATTCGGCGCACAACCCCACAGAGTGTTTTGTTTGCCATTACGTGGAAACCATCGGTTTCAACCAATGAAATTACGAAATCCGTATGATTTTCATAAAAATACTTTCGATTTCGTCATTGGAAAAGATAAAGTAGTTGAGTACTCACCCAACGAGGGGTGAGCTCGATTCAGGAGATCCCATGAAGGTCGCAGTACCAACCGAAATCAAGAACAACGAGTTCCGCGTTGCAATTACCCCCGCAGGCGTTCACGAACTTGTTGGTAACGGACACGAAGTCCTCGTTCAGTCTGGAGCTGGTGTCGGCTCCTCGATCACCGATGAGGCATACAAAGCAGCTGGCGCAAAGATTGTTGCAACTGCTGAGGAAGTTTGGGCAGCAGCAGACGTTCTGCTCAAGGTTAAAGAACCCATTGCCAGCGAATACAAGTACTTCCGTGAGGGGCTCGTACTTTTCACCTACCTCCACCTTGCTGCTGAGCCAGAGCTCACCAAGGCACTGGTTGACTCCAAAGTCACCGCTATTGCATACGAAACCGTTCAGCTTCCCACCCGCCAGCTACCTCTGCTTGCTCCGATGAGTGAGGTTGCAGGTCGTCTTGCACCCATCTTGGGGGCGAACGTCATGCTCAAGCCCAACGGCGGTCCTGGCCTCCTGGTTCCCGGCGTTCCTGGAACCCACCCTGCAAAGGTTGTTGTTCTCGGTGGCGGTGTTGCTGGCACCAACGCTGTTCAGGTTGCAGCAGGTATGGGCGCAGAAGTAACTGTTTTGGACACCAACCTCTTCCGCCTGCGCGAGCTCGACGCCCTGTATGACGGCCGCATCAAGACCATCGCTTCGAACTCCTTCGAAATCGAGAAGGCCTGTCTTGAAGCTGACATGGTCATTGGTTCTGTCCTCATACCCGGTGCAAAGGCACCCAAGCTCGTCAGCAACGACTTGGTCAAACGCATGAAGCCAGGCAGTGTTCTCGTTGACATCGCTGTTGACCAGGGTGGTTGCTTCGCAGACACCCACCCAACCACTCACGCAGAGCCCACCTTCCAGGTGCACAACTCTCTGTTCTACTGCGTAGCCAACATGCCTGGTGCGGTGCCCAACACCTCCACCTACGCATTGACGAACGCTACCCTGCCTTACCTGCGCTCCATTGCAAACAACGGATGGCACGCAGCACTCAAGGCAGACCTCTCACTCCGCCTAGGTCTCAACACCCACGCTGGTGCTGTCACCAACGCTCCTGTAGCAACTGCTGTAGGCATGGAATACAGCGACTTGGACGCTATCTTCGCCTAAGTTCTCAACACAGCCCTCGTGGTGGAGCCATCAGGTTCAACCACGAGGGCTGTGTCGTTCTCGGAGTGAGGGAATAACCCTGATTTCAGACGTAATCCGCGTATCTCGCTTGGTGAACATCTGTCAAGAATGAGAAGTCCTGCTTCTCTCATTTCGGCGAGTTGAGCGTGGTTGAGCATCCACTCATCCGGTGTGCCAATAACTATAGGAAAGTTGACAGAAGGAGAGACGTTCAACGCTGATTTCAGCGCACTCACCCGATCCCCGTATGCCTTGGTCAAACTACTGATGAGGGAAGTTTTGCGGTGAGTAATCACCGCATACGAACATTCTTCTTCACAGATCATTTCTCCCCACTGACCTGACTCAGGCTGGAGGTCACCACCATGGACGAGTTGAATCTGATGGCCCCGCCAGAGGCCCCGACCTGGCTCAGATGCGCTGAGAAGCTGCAGTCGCATCGGGAACAAATCCACCAGTGCTTGAGTGCCGCGCGGGTTTTCTTTACTCCCAATAACGAAAACTGTGTTGCGTTGGGGCGCAAGCCGTACACATTTCATCAGTGAAGCAAGAAATTGCTCACGATGTTCCAGGCCAAAACAATCGAGGAGATGATCAAGATCTTCAATGAAAACCTTTGATCCTTCTCGAAGGAGAGACTCTGGCTCCTCGACGACAGCGTCCCACGCAATCTCACTATCTCGCAGCACCAAGCCACCTAATTGGGAGTGCAGTGAGGCCACTGCGCAACTCACTCCTGAACGTGCAGGACCAGTAACGAGGAGGTTTCCGTCTTGGTGTGGGATGTACGGGGTCCAGTCCTGAGCTTGATTTTCTGGGATATCGAGTATCCCCAGCCAGGCTGAGTTTTCAAGAGGTGGTGGCATCTCAGAGGATGCAATCTCTCGCGGTAGTTCTGGCTTCCACGGCACATGCTGTTCCCATAACGGTTTCTCATCAAGCCAGCGTTGAGACTTTTTCAAGACTGCATGGAGGTCTTCATCAGTGGTTCTAGCTGCCTGGAATTCAGTGAGCGGGACCTCAGTTCCTTGGATGAGGGCGCGACCTGGAATATGGGGCAGATTGTAGGCATCCTCAACACCAAGTAACGTATGCGAATCTGCCTTGTCAGAAACACGGAAACTAACCCTGAGCGAACAGTTTGCCAATATTGCGTCAGTGATGACTCCACCGGTTCGCTGGCTTGAGAGGATGAGATGCATCCCGAGGGAACGCCCTCTCGCTGCCACATCTACAAACAAAGCTGCACACTCGGCGAAAGATTCCGCGAGCACTCGATACTCGTCCACCACAATGAGCAAGCGAGCAAGCTCCACCTTCTCGGGTAATTCTGAAATATCTGCAACACCCGCCTCGGCGAGGACGTGCTCCCGGTAACGAATCTCTGCCTGTAGTGAAGAGATTGCTCGACGGGTTTGATGCGGAGTGAGGTCAGTGAGAACGCCAGCGACGTGCGGTAGGTCTTTCACACGAGAAAAACCTGCTCCCCCTTTGTAATCAATGAGAAGAAGGGAAAGCCGCTGTGGCGAATACATCGAGGCAAGGCTGAGCACCCATGACAGCAAGAACTCTGTTTTGCCAGAGCCTGTCATTCCTGCAATAACAGCGTGAGGCCCTGCCTGAACTTGATCCAGTAACAGCGGATGTTCATGTTTCCTCCCCAGGCAGGCCAGCAAAGAATCCCGAGAATGCTCCCATTCTGACGACCTATTGATGACGGCAGGAACTGAACTCGGAATAGTTGATACAGGAGTATGTCGCGCCTGAGCCGCAACACTTTCGGCATTCAGCAGTGTGATGATTCTGTTTGACTCTGCTCGGGTGAGCAAATCAACCTGAAGCTCCACATCACGAATAAGTGGGTCCACAACATCACGAAGGACGGCTCTGCCTCTGTTAATGGTGAGGAGGTATCGAACGCCACTGGGCAACACCTCAGAAGCATCCACGCGATGAAGGATTACGTCAGCAGGCTGGTGATTCGAACTTGCGAACTGGTCGAGTTCCGGCTCTCCACCAACGCTCCACCCCATCTTGGATGCTTCGGAGAGCCCCCACGTCCACAACAACTGGAAACCCATTGCCCTTAAGGCTGAGCGCGCCTCGACCTCATCGCCACACACGGCAATCCCTGAATGCGCATCAACCACGACTGGTTTTCCCTCACGAAGCGCAAGCCCAATTCGAATCAGGCGCTGGGTTCCCTCTGGCTGTGCTGATGCAGCCCAGGCAGGTCTGAGATTGTTGGTGGGTAAAGCCCACTGGCTAGCTGCCGGATATTTCAGAATGAGTTCATCACGCTCAGCTTGGCGCTGTTCGAGCTCTCGAGCACGCTGAGTTATTTCTTCCTCGTCGTCGTTTTCTTGTTTGAGTTTTTCTGACTTTCTGGCCTGCAGTTTGCCATCGGCAAACTGGGCCAGCGCCATGATGGGCCCCAGCAGAGCAAATAACAGGGTGTAGGCAGAGCCTGTTACCAACCAGAGAATGACACTTGTGACGATGGGTGCAAGGAGGGCAAAGATAGGGAAACGCATTCGAGCACTTCACCACATTCATACTGGCTCGATGTTCCATTCACCCTCGTGTGGGGATAACTCGCCCTAGGTGATAGTGAGGTGGAGATCTCCAATATCCACGCGTGTTCCGCGAACGACCGTGTAACGAGTTCCAGGCTGTGCGCGACGGGGAACAACACCGGGTTCACGAATGATGGAACCATTGCCACTGTTACGGTCGCTGATCCACAGTTCAGCACCCTCAACACCAAACTCAAGATGTGTTTTTGAGACGGACCGGCCCGGATCAGTCACAACAATGAGGTGCTCAAATTCTTCACCCTCACCAGGTTGGGGCATGCGTCCAAGAAGGGCGCTCTGGGTGATGTCGACACTTTCACCGGTTGCCAAAGTAATGGTGAAAGAACTCACGGTTGCCAGCTCAGCCTCGGTGGCAAAACGGGGCGGTTCAACAACTGCTACAGGTGGCGCATCAAAAAGTTCTGACAGGTCATTACCGTCAATTCTTTCCACGATATTGGTGGATGTGGTGACCGAATCTGGTTCTGCGGCAGGAATGAAAGACTCTGCCGGCGGGATGGATGCCTCAGGTTCACGAGGTTGCACCACAGGAACACTCTGTGTTCTCGCTAACGAACTTCCACATTCACCACAAAACAGCGCACCGGCTGGCAACGCACTGTGACAAACCTCACACTCCATACTGCGATGTTACCGGCGCTTGGGAAGCCAGCTGGTCAAGCGGGCCCAGGGAATGTTGAAAGAACGCAGGGAGATTCGTGCCCGGATACGTTGCCATCTAGTGCGTTCTCGAGCTATTTCATCGCTGAGCTGATCAACGTCAGTCCACGCACGCAGTACTTCACTCTCACTCACTTTTTCACCTGAATACTGTGCCGTGTCTGCAAGGACAGCAACAGCTGTTGCTGCGTGTATTCCTGTTTCTTCTGCAATCTCGCGGCGAGTATTTGATGCTGGGGCTGCCGTGCCGTTATCAACGAGCACATCCCGGAGTTCTTCCCAGGCTCCCAAGACTTGCTCCTGGCTTGTGGCAGCTGTGAACCTCTTGTTTCGTCGTCTGCGCTTGAGGAACACGATGGAAAGGAGCGGCGAGGCAAGAATGCCCAGCCACAGCAGTGTCCAGGCAACGCCAGAGATGATGGCCAGAACAGTCTGCAACACAGGGTCTACTGTGTTGGGCTGTTCTTCTTGCGCCGCCTCGGCAGAGGCACTGTCGTTGAGTTGAGGTTCTTCCTGGGCAGGAGGGTCAGCAGCAGTTTGTGGGAATGCCACCTCAGTTGGGTCTTGTGGTTGCTCGTCCGGAATGGGACGCTCAGCCGGATTGGTGTTGATGGCAACCCATCCCTGGCTTGTAGAAACTTCAATCCACGCGGTCATATCTGCCCCAGTGAAGGTCAGTGCTGACTGTGCACTGGATCCTTCCGGAGCAATGAAGCCCATCACGACCCGTGCCGGGAAACCAAGTTGGGTTGCAATCAACGCTGCGGCGGTGGAATATTGCTCAGCATCGCCAACCATGGGAGTTGCCGCAAATAAGGCTGCGATGCGGTTGGCGCCGTGACCTGACGCACTAGGGACTTCACCAGGACCGCCGTGGCTGATATACCCTTCAGTCATCAGAGCTGTCAGGGAGGCTTGTAACCGCTCACCTGCTGAGGTTTTCCCCTTGGCAGTGGTGGCAACGAAAGCATCGAGTCCATCTGGAATCACCGCTGGGGCAGGAACGATGGCCTCTCCAGGTGTCAGCGAAGCCAACGCATCAACATTGACCATCTCACCCTCGTGAGCAACAGTGGTGTAACTGTCGCCAGAGGCCAAACCTGTTATAAGAGCTCCTGTTTGAGATGGACGACTGTAGTAAAAACTATCTGTCAAACTTCGAGCATTGGATCCTGTAAAGGACAGCGAACCCAGAGCACCGGGAAGTGGAACCCAGGGTCCCGTGAGTTGATCAATGGTGATCTCAGCAGAAACTTTTTGTCCCGAGGAAGAATCAACTGGTAGCGAACCTGGAATTTTGGTGAAGTCCGCGGCCACACCACCGACCGAATAGAGCACTCCGGTGTAGTTATCGAGCGTGGCCAGAGAAAGACGTTGACCAGCTTCCAAACCTGTCACAGTCAACAGTTCTGCAGATTGCTGATTTCCGGTGACGTAGTTTCGATACTCCGAGAGTGGGCTCGTGTCATCTTGAAGAACAAAAGGCTGTTCAATTTCGGTGCGCCACACACTGCGGTTCGTAATAGGAACTACAACAACAATGGCTGATGCCACAACCGCTGCCAGAACAACAACACCTAAAGACCTGAATCCTGCCCGGGTGTTTGTGCTCCGCCCTGCAGCAAACCACAGCGCAATGAGAACAAAGACGCCAACGGTGACCACAATGCTGGCAAAGCTTCTGCTAGGACCTAACCAAATAGAGGTTCCAAGCGTGAGCAACGGGACCACTGCTGCCCAGTTCGAACGTGCCCGGTTACGTGGGAGACGAAGCGATAACACCGTGGCGAGCAGAACACCACAGAGCGACAAAATAAACGCTGGAACCAGAAGCGCCTCATAGGATCCCACGGGAGGCATAACCGTGACGAGCTGCTTCCAGGAAAGCACCACCGCGGTAATGAGAGAAAGCTCACCCTGAAGCGTGGGAA
Source organism: Aurantimicrobium minutum (assembly GCF_002355535.1). Taxonomy (NCBI): domain Bacteria; kingdom Bacillati; phylum Actinomycetota; class Actinomycetes; order Micrococcales; family Microbacteriaceae; genus Aurantimicrobium; species Aurantimicrobium minutum. Next base: position 244,612 of record NZ_AP017457.1, on the reverse strand, counting down.
GAATGCCAAAAAGTGCCTGGCTGGGAATGGCTACAGGAACTCCAACGAGTAAATATGCCCCCACAGTTGCCAAGACGGTTGCGAGAACCGACCATGATCTGCGGGCAGAAACTAATGCAATTAGAGCACCGAGTAGCCCACCAACGACCACAGCGACAATAAACGCAGGTGTTTGGTACACCGGCCATAACGGAACCAGTGAGACCACTACTGCGAGAGCGAGAAAGAGTGCTCTCATGCCAGTGTCATCCTTTTACCCAGCAACTGCTGAACGTCATCGAGACGTCCGATAGTGGCCACAGTGAGGCGCCCCATGCGACGAGTTTGCGGGGAAGCTTCCGGTGCACAGCTCAAAATCACAACCTCAACACCCGCAGGGAAAGCAATCGAGGCTGAGTGAAGCGTCTTGGACTCAACAGTTGGGCCAGTCACCACAAAAGCAATTGAGACATCCGCGGCTTGTACAGAAGCTAGACGTGAAAGCTCAACAATGTTGGGGCTTCCCTCCTGGAGATGAATGCCTGAGAGCTCATCGAGCAGACGATCCTTTGAGACAGTTGAGAGCCCTCGGACACGATTGACTGCCGGCCTTTCAGCGCGGCGGCGGGAAGCTAACTCGCGTGCAGCTTCACGCAATGCACTGAGCCGCCCCGTTGGTTGAGGCCTGGCATCAGCGCTCACCAACACGGAAAGATCTCGGGTGTCACGAATCGCCCGAACGCCCAAGGACGCTGCCGTGCTGACAGCGAGTTCAAAATCATCATCCCCTGCATAGGCAGCTGGGTCAGTATCCAAGGCAATCATCAGGTGGGAGCGACGAGTTTGCTCAAACTGTCGGACCATGAACTCCCCGGTTTTTGCGGTGGATTTCCAGTGAATATTGCGGCGATCGTCCCCTGGAACATATTCACGCAAGGCGTGAAAGGACAGGTCACTATCGGTGAGGTCTTTCGTGGGATTTCCTTCAAGATCTCGAACGAAACCTGTGCTCATACTCAGTAATCCGATAGTGCGTGGGTGAATGAATAGCGTGCGCGGTTCGCCATGCACGACCTCGCGAGATACCAACCCCAGTGGGTCTTGACGCACAACACGAGCAGGACCTACCTGCACCATGCCACGGTGTTCAGTCGGAATAGGTAACGATATGTCTTCATGAGCACTCTTACGAAGACGCCCCACCTGCGTTTCAACCTGAGAGTCCCCCACTGGAACAAAAACATCTAATCCCATGAGGGAGTGCGAAGTGGGGTTGCGAACACTGACGATGAGTTGCGCTTCATCGCCGACGACGACGCGTTCATGCGCAAGATGGAAAGAAACCTCGTGGGCATGGCGGAAGAGTGCATACAGCGATGCGAACCCGAAAGTAACGACCCCTGCAACACCTAAGCCAATGAGTTCAATCCAGCCCAGCGAAGCACCAACAATAAGGCAGAGTAGGGCTGCAACAGCCCAACCCCACCCTCTGAAGGTGACTACGCGAAGAAACATTAGGCGGCAGGTGCTCCCACGGGAAGATCAATCAAAATCTTGCCCACAACATTGTTCGCAGTAACACCATCAAACTCTGCTTCAGGATCGAGCACGAGGCGGTGTGAGAGAACAGAGTCGGCAAGCGCTTTAACATCATCAGGTATGACGAAGTGTCGTCCCTGTGATGCAGCGTGGACACGTGAGGCGGCAATCAGTGCGAGTGCTCCACGAACTGAAGCACCCAGGCGGACCTCGGGGGCAAAGCGGGTTGCTTCGACAATGCGCGAAACGTAGTCATTGATTTCAGCATCCACGTGAACGGTCTTGGCCAACTCGATGAGCTTGACCACCATCTCTGCAGGAACGACTCCGTCGAGTTCTCCGTTTTTTTTCTTTGCTGAGCCTTCCAGAATTTGCATAGTTGAGGCGTGGTCAGGGTATCCCAACGAGGCTTTCATCAAGAAGCGGTCGAGCTGTGCCTCAGGTAGTCGGTAGGTTCCTGCTTGTTCAATCGGGTTCTGGGTGGCAATAACCATGAAAGGTTCGCCCGTGGGGTGTGTCACGCCATCAACGGTGACGTGGTGTTCTTCCATCACTTCGAGCAGTGCTGACTGAGTTTTGGGGCTGGCGCGGTTAATTTCGTCAGCGAGGACGATGTTGGAGAAAATCGGGCCTTTGTGGAATTCAAAGGCGCCTTTTTTCTGGTCAAAGATGCTCACACCGGTGATGTCACCGGGGAGAAGGTCCGGGGTGAACTGAATACGAGAATGGGATCCCTGGACACTTTGTGCCATGGCCCGAGCTAGGGAGGTCTTTCCTGTGCCGGGGTAGTCCTCCAGGAGGAGGTGCCCACCGCTGAGCATGGCGGTGAAGGCGAGGCGAACTGTTCGGTTCTTGCCCAGGAGTACCTGTTCCACGTTTTCGACCAGTTTGTCGAAGACTTTCTGGAACCCGGCTGCTTGTTCGGGTTTCATGCTCATGGTGTGCCTTTCAGTGGGTGGTGCTGTGTTTAGTTCTGGGTTGGAATGTAGATGGGGGCTGGGGTGCCGCTGGAGGTGGAGCCTTCAGCACCACACTCCCCTGCTGCTGTACATCCGCGAATAAGAACAGTCTGGCCTGAACCACCTGTTCCTCCCGCTTGGAAATACGCAGTACTGGGCAATTGGTATTCGGTTGCACTTGCTGAGGTGAGATCAACCCAGGTCGTTCCGACTTTGATTTGCCAGAGTGTGATGGCTCCCTGCATGGATGCCACTGTTGGTGACGTGATGCGAAGCGTGAAGGGTTGGCCGTTGTTGCTCGAGCTACAGACGGTGCCGGGGGTTCCCGAGCCGTCAACAATACATTCTGCGCTGAGGTAGCTTGCCGCTCCCGGAATGCGCTGAGTGATGGTGACGCTAGTGGTTTGTGCAACACAACTGAAGCCGTTGGTGGCGTAAACAACGTAATAGTAGGTGCCCAGAGGTTTCGTGGAGGAGTCATCCCAACTGGTTGCACTTCCCACATTCTGTGTGCCACTTGCTGGGTTGGCTGGGCAGGCTCCGTCGCTGAAACTCGTGGGGCCTCCCTTGACGTAGTAGGTGAGCGAACTCGCTCCGTTAGGGCCTACGGGGTTCCAACTCAGAGTTGTTTGTCCCTGGGCGCCTGTTTGTGTGGCAACTAATCCACCTGCAGGTTGTGGTGCACCGATAGCAACAACTGAACCAGAGGTTGTGGAGTTCCAAGTGTCGGTATCGGCATTGTTTTTCGCGGTTACGCGAGCAACATAGGAGTGTCCTGGAGATAGCCACAGCGTGGGCAGGCTTGTGACGCTTGCAGGCTGTTCATAGGTGGCTCGAACTGTTGTTCCGTCTTCAATGATGGTCACAACATAGACGCTGACGGGGCTGCCTCCTGCGGGTGTTCCCACAGCACTCCAAGAAACGTTGATGCCACCACCTTCGGGGTGCGCGGGGTCAAATCCTGCGGTTGTGATGTTGACTTGTGCAGGTCCTGCCGGAATAACATCGGCACTCAGTGGCTCACTCCAGCTGCTTACCAGTGAGGTGCCGATGGCGTTCGTTGCACTCACCGTAAAGCGGAAGCGCTGTCCGGTGGGCAAACCATCGAGCGAACAGACGGTTGAGGTGCATTCTTTGCGATAACCCGCATCGCTTTCGACGGTGTACTTCGTTATTGGAGAATTATTGGCTGCCGGTGCTTGCCAGGACAGGGTGAGATTTCCTGAAACAAATCCAGCAGCGCGCGTTGGTGCTTGAGGCGCGGAGGGAACGTCTTGAACTGAAATGTTGATGACACCCCAAACATAGCGGTCTGGATCGTTGGTGGCATCAGCAACCTCATATTCCAGCGTGGTGTCGCTGGGGTCAGCGTTGGCAGAGACGGTGACCGTCAGCGTGGATTTATCCGCTGAGGGTGTCACCGTTACACCCGGTGGAATGTTGCCGTTGTTAAGGCCTCGCACGGCAAGAACTTTGAGCGGCTGCCCTGGGAAGGGGTTGGTTGCTTGATCGTTAGCCAAGACATCAACAGTTTGGGTTTCTCCACGCTTGGCAACAATGCTGTCCGTGACAGGAATGGCAAGGGGTCTGGTTGAGGGCACAATTCTGACGATAATTTGTCCAGGTGAACCCTCAGCCACCTTGTCTTTGACGGTGACAGTGAGGGAAACAGTTTTTCCCTTGACGGCATCATCGCTTGCTTTGAGAGTGAGGGTTTGACCACTAAGCGTGGCAGTGACGCCGGAGCCATCTCCGCTGACGGTGTATTCGAGTTCATCCTGATCATCGACGTAGGGGTATCTCGTGACACGGACGAGATCAAGGGTTTTCTCTTGACCAGGTTCTAAATCAATGTTGGCACCGAGCATAACCGGTGGCATATTTTCTCGAGGTGTCACTGTAATCGGCAACACGATGGTGGCGGTGTGTGCTCCCGGGGAAGTTGCCGAGTCGCCGTCGGTGACTTCGAAGGAAATTGAGGCCGGACCAAAATAGCGGTCTTTACTGGTGTACGTCAGGGTGGTGTCGTTGACCACCAAGCGTGAACCGTCAGCATGTGTGGCACGCACGGTGTTGCTATCGGTCAGCTTGACGGTCTTTCCTAAGGCTGCGATGACGTAGTCATTGATGTCAATGCGCAGTGTTTGTTCACTGACGACAGTCAGTGGTTTGACACCTTTCTTGCGCTGTGGCAGAGCATCATCGGTTCCTGGAACCCAAATGAAGGCGGTGGAGCTCACGGTGGGGTCTTCAGGATGTGCAACCGTGAAGGGAATGATTTGAGAGGTTTCTTGAACCTGAACACGAACCGTGTTGCTGGAGATAACTCGAGCAGTGGATCCGTAACCGCTCACGATTGTGGGCCGCAGTGAAGAAACGGGGCCATCTGCGAAGAATGCTCCCTTGAGCACGTTCACATCTACTGAAGTTTGATCCAAAATATCTGACAGACTCACCACAGCATCCGAGATCACAGGGCGTGAGAGCGGAGCCTGCGTTTGAACATCAACAGTGATGAAGTTGGAAGCAGTACCTGCAAGATCATTTTCGATCTCATAGACCAGGCCATAGCGTCCCGGTGTCATCGGTGCAGTGATCTTGACGAGATCTCCCACGATCTCTGCGGAAACAGAGTCATCCTGTGGGGTCACAGAAACAAGAGTGAGCGGACGTCCGTCAGGATCACTGTCGTTTTGTAGTGCACGAACATAGACGGTGTATCCAGGGCGTGCCGTGACCGTATCGGCTATCGCGACAGGATTGCGCCCACCAGCCAAAGGTTCTGCAATACCCACACGGATTGATGCACTGGCTTGAGCACCCAATGCATCGACAACGGAGTAACTGAACGTGTCGGTTCCGGTGGCATAGGCGGATGCCTCGTACTCAATCCAATCACTGCCCACAGCAGCAATTGAGCCCTTTTCGGGGTTGGTATCTAAGCCGACAAATTGAACAGAGTCACCATCGGGGTCAATGCCCACCAGCGGTATAGGAATTCTCACTGTTTGCCCCGACATGGCACGGGCTGTCACGGTGCGTGGGGTGGGCGCCTGGTTAGTGTCTTGGTCTATCGCGCGCACTGAGATTGTTACCGTGCCGCTGGCCCATTGACCATTATCTGCATTGACTCGATACACCGCCGAGTAGGTTCCAGGGTTGCTGCCTGCTAAGAATCTCAACTGATTGCCCGAGGTAAAGAGCAGACCAGCACCAGAAGGAACATCCTGGTCTAGCTTGGCCGCCAGGGTGAGCTGGCCGCCGTCCGGGTGAATATCGTTCGCGAGAACAGGGATACTGATGACATCTCCAACGCGCACGGCAACAACATCGGGGACTGCAACCGGCGCTTGCGCGATGGTGGGGGCAGGTGTTTGCACCACCGTGACGGTGCCCTCGCTTTGTGAAACTCCGTTGCTGATGCGGTATCCGAATGCCACTGCCGCATCGAGGGGTTTGGTCAAGGTGACGCGAAGAATGCGATGATCCACAACTTCAACCTGAATGCCTGAATCAAAAGGAATATTGGTCACACCCGTGACAACAAGAACACCACCTGATGGATCACGGTCGGTTGCAGTGACATCGACTGTGCGGGTCTGTTGCAACGGAACATACACAGCATGCGCAGCAGTTATCGGTTGAGCAGAAACTTCCGGCGGGTCAATCACGTCAATACGCACTAATCCAGAACCGGTGACGTCTCCATCGGTGACGGCATAGGTGACATAACTGGAACCAGTCCGTGACGCAGTGACCGAGAAGGAGAAGTCAGCAAAGTCGGGAACAATATCCAATCCTGGAACTGCAGGAACACCCGTCAGACTCAACACTCCAGATCCACCGCGCACATGAGGTGACGGGTTGATGGTGATGGGTTGTCCAGCGATGGCAATAACAGCGAAGGCATCAGCGACGATGGGGACTTGTCCTGGTGCTCGAACATTGATTTGCACAGCACCAAAGCCAGTGGCTCGGCCATCAGAGACCTCGAGGGCTACCTGCTTGAGTCCACCGCCACCGCGGCCAGAGTCGGTGAAGGCTACGCGGCCTGCTGGGGTGTAAGAGAGGGAATCGGGGGCGTCCACGGTTGCCGAGGCCACAAAGATGGCATCCCCGTCGGGATCAATCCAGTCCTCCAACACGTTGACGATAACCTGGCCACCTGTTGCCACGTTGGTTCGGGTTGGACGTGCTTGAACAGGCGGTGAGTTCTCGCTCTCTGGACGGATGTTGAGTGTGACGGTGGCAGAGGCCTGTCCACCGCGACCATCAGAGATGCTGTAGTCAAACTGTGTGGTTCCAGAAGCATCTGGCGCCAGGCGCACCATGACTTGGCTGCGGTCCGCATTGATAAAGATCTCCCCCAGCGCTGCTGGAATGGAGGTAACAGTATCAATAACCAGAGCATCCCCGTTGGGGTCATAGTCATTGAGCAAAACCGGAAGCGAGGTCACTCGGCCCGGGCGCGCACCTAAATCATCATCAACTGCAACCGGTGGTTGCGGATCCTTAGCGAACTCTGGGGCATCAGCATTATTTGTTTGAACAACCTGTTGCTCTAGTGCTTGCTGTTCGAGCAAAGTATCCCAGTTATCGATCAGCCTGACCCCGCCTTGGACAGCCCAGACCAGTCCGTTCAGCGCATCATTGAGGGCAATGACCTGGTCGCTGACACGAAAGACCAACTCTGCACTGCCGGCCATAGATTCCGCATTGTCAGTGGATTCTTCTGCAGCACCGCATTTGGACCACACCGTTCCACCTGACCAGGCAGCAAAGGCACACTCACCGTGGATGACCGCCGATGCGGGACGGCCCTGAGCTGTAGCAACAGAGCTGAAGATTTCTGCGCTATCTAAATTGATAACGGCGAGGCCTGCTGTGTGAGAAACCAGTATCGAGGAGGAACCAGAAACTGAGGTGATGCTGTTTCCTGATGCTTCTACACCGCGTGTGCTGGGCTGTTGCAAAACTGCCTGCCCCACATCGAAAGAGGCAGAGCTCAGGTCAATAATGCGGCCTTGGGTGTAAAGGGTTGCGGTTTGTTGATCCAACACCGCCCAGCGTTCCCCAATCAGGGTGATCTGGAGTTTCCCCGCGGTGAGCTCAGCATCGAGTTGCTGGATTTCTGGGGTAACTGAGCTGGTGGTGTTGATTGTGGACAACGTACCCAACGAGGCACTGACCCCAACAAGGTAGCCGGTGCTGGAAACTGCCACAACAGAATCCGCTCCGACGGTGAAGTTTGCTGGCTGAGTTTTCGCATCGAAATTCGACAGGGTTGCCGCAGGCAACACCCACACATCTCCGGTTGCTGGTGCATGCAAGATGACGTTGTCTCCGGCGAGCGCGGCATAGGTGACATCTTGCGGAAGTGGAATGCTTTCAGCGACGTCACCGGTGGCCTGATCGACAATATCCAGTGACCTGGTTGCATCGTTGATGAGGAACACGTGTGAACTGTTTTGAACCAGATCCATTTGTGCGGAGTCGGTCGTGAGCACGGTGTTGAGTTCGAACACTTTTGTGTTGGCTCTACCGATTGCTTGTTTATCCCCGTTGGTCACCCACACAGCACCGTCATCGAGATTGACGCGCTGTGCTTGGTATCCAGTTGCCAGGATTGAACCGACAACCAACATGGCTAGCGCCGCAAGAGAAGCGGTCCATTTGAGCACAGTTCGCCTGCGGGGACTTATTCCCCGCAGTGTGGCGAACCAGCGACGAAGCATGGTTATTGCGCCACCACGATCACGACAGTGGTGATGACAGCTATCAGCGCAGCTGCCGAACCGAGCACGCTCCACAGCAGTCGGCGTCGACGCTTACTGGCAACAAGGGCCAGTTCATCGCGTTGCGCGGGTGTTCCGCTATATCCAGCACGACGCCAGCTTGGGCTGGCGTGGGCATCAAGCGGGGCAAGCATGGTGCGGTCATTGTCGTTGATGACGATGGCGTTTGATCCCCATTCGTCTCCGACGACATCCAGGGGTGTTTGAGCTAATCCCATACTGGTTTCAACCTGTTGGAGTTCGCGCGCAAATTCCACCGCAGAGTGTTGTCTGTCGATGGGGTTTTTACTCAATGCTTTGAGCAGGAGAGCCTCGAGTTGGGGTGGAACATCGTCGCGTCCGATGGGTTGTGGTTTGGATTTGAGAATGCGGCCGGCTAAGTGTCCTGGTGAATTGTCTTTCCCGGGCACTTCGAAGGGACTGCGTCCGGCCAACAACGAGTAGACAGTTGCACCCAGAGCCCAGATTTCTGAAGCTGTGGTGCCGGTGGTGGTTTCTCTGATGACCTCTGGTGCAGACCAGGGAACAGAAAGGCCTACAGCCGTTGTGTTATCTCCTTGGTAGACCGAGGAAGCGATACCAAAGTCGCTCAAGACAGGGTGACCATATGCGGTGATGAGTATGTTTCCTGGTTTGATATCTCGATGCAGGACGTTTGCTCGGTGTGCGGTTTCTAACGCTGCGGCGATCTTGATTCCGGTACGTAGTGCTTCTGCTACCGGGAGAGTTTCGGCACGAAAGCGTTCGCCATATCCAGAATTACACACCTCGGTGACCAGATAAGGCCTGCCATCTGAGCTCACGCCTGCTTCAAAGACACTCAAAATGGCTGGGTGAGTACTCAGTTGTGACATGAGCTGAGCCTCCGATTGGAACATGTCACGAACACGAGGGTTGACTACTTCGGGGAGCAAAACCTTGATGGCCACATTGCGCCTGGGCAATTGCTGTTCATACAAAAAGACGTCAGCGAATCCACCTGAGCCCAATACTCGAACAAATGTGAAGCCAGAAAGCACGGGTGGGGTTGAGGGTAGACGTCTAGCCATCTGGTCCACCTTCCCCCAACACGGTCAGTGTTGGTGTGCTCAACGCAAATAACGCCGTAAATTCAGCGCACTTGAAGTTTAAGCAGGTGAAACTGTGGATTCGGTGTGCCCCACCGTGACAGCCATAACGTCAATAACGATGAGGGTGACGTTATCGCGACCGCTATTAGTCAGTGCGGCGTTCATAAGCTCGGTTACCGCGTCTTCAACAGTCGGTGCAGCTGAGAGAAAATGCTCGATACCCACATCGGTCAACTCTTTAGTGAGGCCATCAGAACACAGCAATAAACGCATGCCTGGAACAACGGGCAGTGCGACGTAATCGGGAATTGGTTCGTCAATAATGCCCACAGCGCGTGTGATCACATTGGCATGAGGGTGGTAGTCGGCTTCTTCTTTGGTGATGGTGCCAGCATCAACGAGCTGCTGCACCACCGAGTGATCGACAGTGACCTGTTCAAAGGTCTCGCCCATCTTCACATACACACGAGAGTCACCAATGTTGAAGATTGCCCACTGCAGTTGATCGGCTTCCTGCACCAACGCAGCACCTGTGACAGTTGTTCCAGCGCCCTGCTGTTCTTCAGTCAAGCGTGAGCGAAGATCTGACACGGAGAGCGCTAAAGCCATTTCGAGAGCGTCCAGATCGGCAAAGCCGGGCTTTTCTAGCCCGGCAATACGCTGCACAACAGCATCACTGGCCACATCGCCTGCGCTGTGGCCGCCCATGCCGTCAGCGACAGCAAAGACGGGGCAGGCAATCGCATAGGAGTCTTCATTGTTGGCTCGGTGGTTTCCCACATCTGTTCCTGCAGCCCAGGCAAGCGTGACAGATGCCCCGGTACTCAGGTCGACAACAGTCGTCCCAGTTGAGTTCTGGCCAAGGGCAGTCACAGGAAGTTCTCCAAGATTGGGGCGTTACCGGTTCATTAAACGGTTAGCCAAGAACTTCAATTCTATTACCGTCTCCGAGGTCCACGATTGCGCCAACACTCAAGGCCATGGAATCCCCTGGCGCAAGCAAGACAGTTGGCTTAGACGGAATGATGATGCGGGTTCCATTTGTGGAGCGTAAATCCGTCACGACCACAACCTCACCTTGCATTTCCAGGCGGGCATGGGTGGAGGAAACAATTCCGTCCGGTGAATAAAGAACAGCCAAGGTCACGCTCTGCTCTGATCGCACAGGCACCGCGGGAAGCCTTCCAAAAATCACAGGCTTCGTCAGCGACCACTTTGTTCCATTGATATGGCGCAGGGTGAACTGCGAAACAACTTCTTCCTGTGGTTCAGGCTTGGCTTCAGGTTCTTCTTCGATGTTCTCGAGATCTCCCAACAATTGCTTCACACCCAGGGACGTATCGAGCATGGAACCAATGAGGGTGTTGTATTGCCCAGTGGTGGAATCGGGAATCTCGGTTTCATCAACAGTGATGATGGTGTCATCTTCAACCGGAATGACGGCACCAACGATGGTGGCATCATCCACGGTTGCCGCGTCGATGACCGTGCTCTCGATAATCTCAACCGAGCCCACAATAGTTTCGTCAATAGGAACCCGAATAATGGTGTCATCATCGGGATTGACTCCGATGACAGTTTCATCATCAGGGGTGAGGTGGGTGTTCTCGTCAGGGTTATTCATCTTCTGTAATATCCCTCACTCGCGTTAGGACGCTTGTGCGTTCTCCGGAGCTGACACACGCTGACCCACCACAGCAGAGACCCCATCTTGGCGCATGGACACACCATAGAGCGCATCCGCAATTTCCATGGTGCGCTTTTGGTGTGTAATCACGATGAGCTGGCTGGAGTTGCGCAAATCTTCAAAGATGGCCAATAGGCGACCTAAGTTGGCATCGTCCAAAGCTGCCTCGACCTCATCCATGATGTAGAACGGCGAAGGGCGAGCCTTGAAAATTGCAACCAGCAAAGCCACAGCTGCCAGAGATCGTTCACCACCGGAGAGCAGGCTCAACCGGTCAATCTTCTTACCCGCGGGTTTGACCATGACCTCGATACCGGTGGTCAACAGGTCATCTGGGTTGGTGAGGTTGATGCTTCCAGAACCTCCGGGGAAGAGGATGGGGAATACTTCAGCAAAGGCAGCCTGGGTGTCCTCAAACGCTGTTTGGAAGACCGTCTGCATCGTGTTGTCGACTTCTTCGATGATGGTCATCAAGTCTTTACGCGTATTGGTGAGGTCTGTGAGCTGCTCTGTAAGGAAGGTGTGGCGCTGTTCGAGGGCGGCAAACTCTTCTAATGCGAGTGGGTTCACTCGGCCAAGCTGGCCAAGCTTACGCTCTGCCTTCTCCAAGCGAGTTTGTTGTTCAGCACGGTTATAGGGCTTTGTTTCTGGTTCAGCATCAGCAGGGGCATCAGCCTCAAGAGCAACCACGATGGGAACGTCGGGGCCGTATTCAGCGATGAGAACATCTTCGACTAGGCCAAGTTCGTTTCCTGCACGCTCGAGGAGCGCAGAAAGCTGCATTTTCTTTTCATAGATCTGCAGTTCAAGACCATGCACGTTTTCGGTTATCGAGTGCAGGCGCTCACGCAATTGAGATTCTTCCTGACGCAAGGAAATGAGTTCCTGGTTTTGGGCAGCACGGTCAGCTTCACGCTGAGCGAGAACAACACGGGCTTCAGAAACGGAGCGGTCCACAGAATCCAGTACGGCGGGAAGAGACTCGGCAACCCCTGCTGCAGCATCAATTTGGCGCTTGCGAATGACGGCACGGCGCGCTGCTTCTTCAGCTGCGGCACGGTCTGCTTCGAGCTGCTGACGCAACCCTTCCACACGCAGTTCTTCTGCACGAACGCGCTCACGAGCAGTTTCGAGTTCCAAGCGGGCTTGAACTTCTTGTTCGCGAACCTGTTCAAGTTCTGCGAAGAGTTCATCACGAGCAGAAACATCCAAGATGGGTCTGGGTCTGGACTCCACAGCATCCAACTCGGTACTGGCACGGTGTGCATTGTGTTCTGCTTCCTCAACGGAGGCGGCAGCAAGCGCAAGTGAAGCGCTCAGACGTTCGGATTCGGCTGTTGCCGCTTCCACCTGCACGCGAGCACGGTTGAGTGCTTCGGAACGGGCGGCAAGTTGTGAATCGTATTCGCGCAGTGCAGCCAGTGCAGCTGTGGAGCGTTCCTTGGCCACCTGGGCAACTCCACGCTGATCAGCGAGCTCAAGGCGAGCTTGATCAATCAAGCCAATGACCTCGTCGAGGCGCTTTTGCGCTGAATCACGCTCAGAAACAAGTTCGATACGGCTTTGCTTCGAGCCTGATCCACCGCGCAATACAAAGCGAGTGAGAACTTCACCGGCTTTTGTAATGATGGTGATGTTGGAATCGGCTGCGTCCAAACCCTGCTTCCAGGCTTGTTGCGCTGTTTCAAGATCATCGGCGATGACAGTTGATGCCAGAAGTGCGAGCACACCAGCAGGACCCGAAACAACCTCGCTGGCTGGAACAACACCAGAAATCTGTGGAAGTGCGACGGGGGTTGTGCCTGGCTTTGCGGCAACGACAATTTCAACTCGGCCGAGATCATCCCGATCAACATTGGCCAGTGCTGAGATTGCAGCATCCATGTCATCTGCAAGAACGGCATCCGAAAGAGAACCCAGTCCGGCAGCAATAGCCGCTTCGTAACCTGATTTCACCTGGATGTGTTCAGCAACTAATCCTTGAATACCTGACAGCTTGGCTTTCACCAGAGCAGATGAACCATCTTTTTGATCCAACGCCATGGAGAGGGCACCAGTGCGAGCTTGTAACGCATCGCGTTCACGCTCCAGAGTGTGGAGCTCATCACGCAAACGGTCAATGGTGCTCTCTGCATCAACAACTGCAGCTTGGGCTGCTTCATAGGCTTCATTGAGCCCGGTTTCTCCAGCAGTGGTGTCTGCAGAATCTGCTTCAACCTGTGCAAGGTTTTGCTCGGCAGTAGCGCGACGTTCCGTGGCAGCATCGAGAGCATTTTGCTGACGCAACACTTCACCACGAACGGCAGCTAGTGCAGAATCTGCAGCCTCTTTCTTTCCCCGCAGGCTGGTTAGTTCCAGATCGTGCTGAGAGACCAACGCCGACTGTGCCGAAATTTGCTCATCAATGGAGTCGAGCTTCTCGCGCGCGACCACAGTCGCCTGCTGGGATGCTTGCCAAGCTGCTTCGGCAGCAATGACGATGCCTCGCATGACGTCAACTTCAGATTCTGCGCCCTCAATCATGGCCTGGTTGACGCCAGAACCCAATGGTTGCTGGTCGGTGTCCGCACCTAGCAAAGCTAAGCGCTGGTTAGCCAGGTTATAGAGACCACGTAGACGTTCTTGAATGGATTCCAAAGCAAAGACTGTTTTGCGGGCGGACTCAACATCATCAGCACTCTGGTCTGCTTCGAGACGTCGCACTCGCAACATGGTGCGCTCAAGCTGTTCTTGCAGCACGATGCGTTCGCTGTGACGTTCTGACTCGGTCTTGTTGTGTGCATCTAATGTGGTGCGCAACTGAACAACATCGTCGGCAAGAATACGTGCTCGTGCATCACGAACTTCTGCCTGAATGCTCTGTGCTTCGCGGGCAATTTCTGCCTGGTGTCCTAATGGCTTGAGTTGGCGACGAACCTCGGTAGCAAGGTCGGTCAAACGTGTGAGGTTGGCCTGCATCGCTTCAAGCTTGCGCACCGTCTTTTCTTTGCGGCGACGGTGCTTGAGAATTCCGGCAGCTTCCTCAATGAAGCCACGGCGATCTTCAGGACTAGCTTGGAGCACGTTGTCGAGGCGCCCCTGGCCGACGATGACGTGCATCTCGCGGCCCAGACCAGAGTCAGAGAGCAGTTCTTGAACATCGAGCAGTCGGCAGTTTTCGCCATTGATGGCATATTCACTCGAACCGTTACGGAACAGGGTTCGGCTAATGGTGACTTCGGTGTATTCGATGGGCAGAGCACCATCAGAGTTGTCGATGGTGAGCAGAACCTCTGCGCGGCCGAGTGGGCCGCGTGTGGAGGTTCCCGCGAAAATGACGTCTTCCATCTTGCCGCCACGCAGGGTCTTTGCTCCCTGCTCACCCATAACCCAGGCCAGTGCGTCGACGACGTTGGACTTTCCTGAACCGTTGGGACCAACGACACAGGTGACACCGGGTTCAAAGGCAAAAGTGGTGGGTTGGGCAAACGACTTAAAGCCTTTGAGCGTCAGGCTTTTTAGATACACGTCGTTTGGCTCCCAATATCAGCAGTGCACACGCACTAGCTAACAAATTTACTGGATATAAAAGCCAGAAAAAACCACAGGTTTAGTGGTCGTCTTCGAGTTCTTTACGAATCGAATCAGAAGCCTGTTGCAGCACCTCAACTAAACGTGGAATATCCATATGGGTCAGGTGCGCAACGATACCCAAGGCTGCGACGCAACGGCCTCCGCGCAGGATGGGAACAGCTACCGAGCCATTGCCTGCGGTGCTTTCTTGACGCGCAATGGCATAGCCACGGGTTTTGGTTTCAACCAGTTCGGCCTTGAGTTTGACCGGATCCACAATCGAATAAGGAGTGGTGCGCGTGAGTGGCCTGCTGAGGTATTTCTCAATAGCTTCATTGCTTTGCCACGCCAACAGAACTTTGCCTACGCCGGTGGTGTGAAGAGGAAGGTGACCACCAGCTCGTGAGGCGGTGTGTACTGAGCGCTCACCACCGATGCGGTCAACATAAAGTGCTTGACCACGGTCAAGCACAGCCAACGTAATGTTTTCTCCCGTTTCCTCGTAGAGACGAGCCAGCGTGGGAAGTGCGCGATGACGCAGCTGATCGCTCACAGGTGCAAGCTGCCCAATGGACCATACGCGTGTGCCAATGCGGTAGCGGCGGTCTGAACCTCGAACGAGGAAGCCTCCTGCGACGAGTTCCGCAACCACACGGTGGGTGGAGGACATAGGAAGGAGAGATTTTTCGGACAGTTCTGAAAGTGTCAGCGCGCGACGACGCTCGTTGAAACACCCCAGAACAGCGATACCGCGACCAATAGAGGAGATTGGTGCACCGGCAGTAGTACGTGCTGGACTCATGAAATATCTGCCCTTTCAGGCTATGAAAAAGAAGGTTCCAATGACCGGAACTCTACTCCTCATTTATCTCGATATCAAGATATTGGAGATTAATTATGAATTTCTTCCCCGCGCAGCGACCATCCAGGTGTCCACCAGTTCCCCGCGATCGAAAACGTAGACCTGATCTGCGAGGTTCACGGTATTACAGACGTGGTTAGGAATGACCGACAGAACATCCCCTCGGTTGGGGAGCTCGCCCTCCGGGAATTCAATCGTTGCGTGATGTTCAGATAGAGCAACGATGCGAGCATCGTGAAACTCCAGAATACGTCCATAGCCAGATGCGTACCCGGCACGATCCGCGCCCAATGCTTTACTACCCGCATCCACGATGACTCTATTTCCTCGAATACTCACCACGGTTGCCTGCACGGTCAGGGCAACATCAGCCCAGTCGCAACTGCCCAGCTCAAGCTGTTGAGCATCGTTGAAAACATAGACACCTGGCCGCTGCTCTGTGATGACCTGAACATTGGCCGACGCAAGAGACGGGGTCGATCCCCCGCTGCAGATAATTGCAGCCGTTTGGCCAACAGCTATGAGCTGGTCACGGGCGGTGGCCAGCGCATTGGCTTCATCCTCTGCCGCGGTGCTCAGCGCTCCAGGAGCGTAGCTGTGCCCGGGGAAAGTAAAGACACCTGAAACCTCAAGGCCAAGGCTTGCGAGGTACGCACCAAGCTCACCCACCTTCTCTGGCTCAATACCACTTCGGTGGTGACCGCTGTCTAGTTCAATAAGTAGTTCCAGCAACGGTGCGCGCCCACCGAGCATCTTGACTAATTGGGTGCCAGCCTCTGCTGAGTCAACGCCGAGTCGAATTGTGGCCTGATCTAACAATGCATCTAGTCGCTGAGCTTTAGCTTCTGTCAGCCACAGTGGATAGGCGATAAAGACATCGGTAAATCCCGCCGCGACAAACACCTCAGCTTCACCCAATGTGGCAACAGTAATACCCAGAACACCCGCGGCTTCCTGCATTCGGGCAATCTCAATAATTTTGTGTGTTTTCACATGGGGGCGCAGCGCATAACCTGAAGAACGTGCTGATTCTGCTGCTCGTGAGATATTTGCCTGCAGTGTGCCCAGCTCAATAGAAATAAATGGTGTCTCAGGCATCGCAGGACTCATATCATGAGCCTACTTTTTCTGGCAGCGGGGACAGAAGTGTGACCCCCGGTTCATGAAGGAAACTTTTCTAATTGAAGTACCACATCGAGGGCACGGTTTCCCCTGCTGTCCATAGGCGTTCAAGCTGTGAGCAAAGTAGCCAGATTGACCGTTGACATTGACATATTGGGCGTCAAAACTTGTGCCACCCTCAGCCAAGGCTTTATTCAGAACTTGTCGCAATTCAAGCAACAGTTCTTGCGCTTTAGCTTTGCTCAATGAGTCAGCGCTTCGTTCACCATGAATCTTCGCAGCCCACAACGACTCATCAGCATAGATATTTCCCACACCGCTGATCAGCGTCTGATCTAGAAGAGCACGCTTGACACCCGTGCTCTTTTTTCGCAGCCGAGTGATGAACATCTCGTCATCAAAGAAAGAATCGAGAGGGTCCAAGGCAATGTGTGCTGCCTGAGCCGGGACAAGCCCGGAAGATTGTTCCACGAGTTCATCCACGGCCATTGACCCAAAGATGCGCTGGTCAACAAAGTTGACCAGCCGCTTTCCGTGCTCAGGATGTGTGATTCCGTATTGAATGCGCAAATGCCGATCAGGTTCCGCACCAGAGTCCCTGAGTAAAACTTGTCCACTCATTCCCAGGTGAGTAACGAGCGCATCGCCAGAATCTAAGGGGAACCACATGAACTTTCCCCGACGCTCTGCAGAGAGAACAGTTGACCCCTGCAGCATGCCAACGAAATCTCCACGCCGGGCATCATGACGCTTCAAAGAACGTGGGTCGAAAACGTGAACGGAATCAATGCGTGCGCCCACAAGAGCTGGTTCTAAACCAGCACGCACAACCTCAACTTCGGGAAGTTCAGGCATGAAGCTAGGAAACGTTCCCGCTCAGAGTGGCCCATGCACTCAACGCTGCCGCCATCTCTGCGTGTTTCTTGCTCGATCCCGTCCCGGTTGCCTCAACAAGTGTTCCGACCATTACGGTTGCCGTAAAGATACGAGCATGATCTGGTCCGTCCGCCTGCACGGAATAGACGGGAACATCGGAACCGAGCTTGGCAGCAATTTCTTGCAAACTTGTTTTGGGATCCATTGCCGCACCAAAACGTTCAGGATTCTTCAGAAAAGGTTCGATCAATCTCAGCACAAGATCGTTGGCAACTTCGGGGCCTTCGGTCAGATAGGCGGCACCAAATAGTGCTTCAACGGTGTCTGCCAGGATGGAATCCTTGTTGCGACCGCCGGTGAGTTCTTCACCATTGCCCAGTCGAATGTAGCTACCGAGATCAATACTGCGGGCAACTTCTGCGAGCGCGATCGTTGAGACCAGTGATGCTCGTCGCTTTGCCAACTCTCCCTCAACTAAATCAGGGTGGTTGCGATACAGCATCACGGTTACTGCTTGGCCCAATACGGCATCGCCAAGGAACTCTAATCGTTCGTTGTGGGCGATGCCCCCGTGCTCGTACGCATAAGAACGATGCGTCAAAGCAAGCTCATAGAGCTCCCCATCCAGGGGTATGCCAAGTGAACTCGAGAGACCCGAGATATCGGTCAGATGACCAGAAGCAGGAGAGCTCATGCTCACTCGCCTAAAGAGTGTGACTAAACGTCAGCTACCTTGCGGCCCTTGTACTCCATGAAGAGTGGGGTGCCAGCAGAGTCTTCAACAACCTTTGCGCGGTGAGGCAGGCTGTAGGTTACCTTGCCCGAAGCGTCAACGCTCTTGACGAGGGTGGCGGCTTCAGCCTTCCACTGTGAACGGCGCATGCGAGTGCTTGCTCGCGACATTTTCCGCTTGGGAACAGCCATGGCTATCTCTTCTCTTCTTGCTTAATTCTGTGAACCGGTGCTTGTGTCACCGTTGTCTTCGGAAGCAGTCAACTGGCTAAGCGCTGCCCATCTCGGGTCAATCGTCTTGGTCAGCGTGGTATCCAACGGTTCAGCCAGACGTTCACCAGTCTCAGGATCGAGACCAGCACAGTCTGGGCGACATACCGGCTGGAACGGAAGTGCGAGCACGACCGCTTCCCTGACTAGAGGTTCAAGATCCACGTGGTCGTCGTGAACCTCATAATCAAATGCTTCGTCTACAGAATACGCGAAAAGTTCCTGAAATTCGAGTTCGAGGTCTTCCTCGATGGGCTCGAGGCATCTTCCACACTCACCAAAAGCTGTTGTTTCAATCTCTGCCGAGACCAAAATGCCGTCCCCAAGGGATTCCAAACGCAGGTCAAGGTGGATATTTTCACCCGCGGGAACGCAAATGATTCCTTCGCCCATTTTCTCGGGAGCGACAACATCAAGCTCTCGCTCACGGTGCTCACCTGGGCGGTGCATGAGGTCATGAACCTCGATGGTGAATGGGGTTTTGACGAATTTGCTCACGAGAAAGATTCTACGCTGAGCACCGCTTCTGCCTCGCCTCGAAGCATTTCCACCTCGGTTCGCACACTGTTTCAATCCCCCATAAACTAATGAGGTAACACTCGCGGGAGTGGTGAAATTGGTATACACGCCAGATTTAGGTTCTGGTGCCGAGAGGCGTGAGGGTTCAAGTCCCTTCTCCCGTACAAATGCAACATCCCTGACGCTGTGCCAGAAAGGGTATCCATGCTCCACGCTGCTGCTTTAGATAGCCAAATGAGCGACCTGCTCAGTCACGTCGGTGTGGTCATCTTTTACCTGGTTGTGTGGGGTCTCGTTTTTGCAGGTACTGGCCTGTTCGTCGGGGCATTCATCCCCTTCATCACTGGAGACTCTCTCCTTTTCGCGGCAGGGCTGATCACAGCTGCGAATGAGAATCTCAACATTTGGATTCTTGCTCTGGGTGTCGGTATTGCTGCATTTATCGGCGATCAGGTGGGTTTCATTTTGGGCCGACACTTGGGTCGTCCCTACCTGGATAAAAAGAGCGGGCCGCGCATGAAACGCATCATCGCTCGGGTTGAAAAGTTTTACTATGCCTACGGCTGGTGGTCAGTCGTCATTGCACGCTTTATCCCCTGGGCTCGCGTTTTTGTTCCCTGGGTTGCTGGCATTGGCAACATGAACTACTTCAAATTCTTAACGAGCAACTTTGTGGGCGCTGTTGCGTGGGGTGTTGGACTCACACTCGTCGGCTACTACGCGGCAAGTATCCCTGGCGTCAAGGCTGCAGCGTACGTTATTGCTGGATTCTTTATTCTTGCCTCCATCATTTTCAGTATTCGTACTTGGATAATTGAACGTCGTGATCGCCTCGAGGAATCTTCGAATTAGCTGAGAGCCGGCCTTAAGCACTACCTATAGGCTTAACCCACTATGCATACCGCGCTGATTCCCTTCTTGGACCCTGAAAACCTCATTGCCGGATTCGGTGCCTATGCACTGCTGGGCGTGGCCTTTATCGTCTTCGCCGAGACAGGTCTGCTCGTTGGCTTCTTACTTCCTGGCGACACACTGCTTTTCATGACAGGAGTGCTCGCCGTCAATGAATCCTTCTTTGGTGTGAACATCTTCTGGGTGTGTGCCGCGATTTCTCTAGCCGCGTTCGTCGGTGGTGAAGTGGGCTACTTTATAGGCCATAAGTTTGGGCCGAGCATTTTTGAAAAGAAAGAAAGTGGCTTCTTCAGCACGAAAAACGTCGAGCGAACTAACGCATTCTTTACTCGCTACGGCGGGCTAGCCGTCATCATGGCTCGCTTTGTACCTGTGGTTCGAACCTTTGCCCCGGTTGCCGCCGGTGTGGGCAAAATGAACTACAAAAAATACACGCTCTATAACTTCATTGGCGCCATCATCTGGGGAACTGGTCTGACCTTTGCAGGTTGGCTTGTTGCCACCCTCATCCCACCTGTTGCTGTATTCGTTACCAACTACATCGACGTTGTACTTATTGGTGTTGTCGTCATCGTTCTGATTCCCAGCATCTACCACTACATCCAAGCCGTTGTGAAAGCTCGTCGTGCAAAGGCTGAGGCAGCTCACAAGCACAACCCAGAGACACACACCGTCTCTCACGAAGAGGCTGAGAAGCTAGCCCTCAAGCCTGAGGTTTTCAACCAAAAGCACGACGGTCAGCATGAAGCTGATCCCACGAAGTAGTCATGGCTGATACTGCAGTACTTCGGCTAACTGCTTTCTCAGACGACCCCGAGGGTGGAAACCCAGCAGGAGTCGTTCTCGATGCGACAGAGCTCTCTACAGAGCAGATGCAGAGCATTGCTGCAGACGTGGGATATTCCGAAACTGCGTTTCTTATCCCCCACACTGATGTGGAGAACAGCTACCAGATTCGTTACTTCACCCCTGCAGCGGAGGTTGCCTTTTGTGGTCATGCCACTATTGCCTCTGGTGTAGTTCTGGGGCGTGAATACGGTGATGGCGTCTATGAACTGAGCACACAAGCTGGCCCGGTTGAGGTTGATGTAACCGTTGCCGGAGAGAGCGTGGTGGCAACACTAACCTCTCCCCCCACCACGCTGGCACCTCTAGACCCAGACCTTGTTTATGACTTACTCGATGCCCTCGATTGGGATGAGACGGCCCTCGATTCTCGGTTCACACCTGCTGTGGGATTTAGTGGAAACCACCACCCCATTTTGGTGCTCGACAGCCGTGAAACCCTCGCATCGATGGATTATGACTTCGATGTTCTAGCCGAACTCATGAAAGAACATCACTGGACAACGATCCAATTGGTGTACCCAGAAGAAGGCGATCCGCACGGCCGGCGTTGGCATTCGCGCAATCCTGCACCCTCAGTGGGAATCTACGAGGATCCTGCAACAGGATCGGCAGCAGCGGCCCTCGGCGCCTATTTCCGGGAAACCGGTGTTTATGGGGTTGGTGACCACGTCACCATTTTTCAAGGCGACGATATGGGGCGACCCAGTTCCATCATGCTCACCATCGGTGGTTCACGCATGAAAATTTCTGGCACCGCCACAGATATTCTCTAGCTAGCCCAGCACCGTTCGTGCTGTTGCGGTGACAGAAATGACGATACCGTCAGGCATAAACATGGACACCACGGGCGGATGCCAGGTTTTACGCAGCGTCACCTCTGAGCTGACGCCATCGGGAGTTCGCGCTGAAACCAGCTGTACGCCAGCACTATCAGCCGCGGCAATAATGGTGAGATAGTTCTGCGCCTGAGCCTTCACTGCAGTATCCGTTAGGGAAATCAGAGCGACACCATCAACCATTTGCACATCATCGAGGTTGAAAGCTTCAGCAGAGATAAGTGCAGCACTGTCCGCAACAGTGAAGAGTCTCTTGCGCTCGATGTACAAGCTCGTTGCTGCCATCGTTGCCACAATCACAGCTAAACCAATCAATCCGGCGAAGATAATCAAGATGAGGCTTGAGCCTTCGTCTGAGGACAGCTTTCTGTTTTCAATCTGTCGCATCATCGCACTCCATGGAAACGCGAGACAACCTGGCTGGCTTGTGAACTTATTGGCACGACGGCTGCCTGATCCAAATTCAACACGGCAGGAACCATCGGCAGTGGAACATTCACATTCACGCCAATGCTGACCAGTGAGCCCGGAGTGAGACAGCCACCGTTTGTTTGCGAGCACGTTATTGAGACATTGGCTTGTGAGGAATCTAGACCGTAATCCGCAAGGGCAAAATCTATTGCTTGTTGTGCCCGAGCCACAGCCACATCTTGGTTGGGGGATTCCACATAGACCCTCGCTGCCTGTCTGGCAGCACCCTCGGTAGCGAGGGTTGCTCCCTGGACTGCAGAGACAGCAAGCACGAGATACACCAGAGGAATCAGCAACAACATCCCCGCGGTGATGAACTCGAGTGAAGCTGAGCCATCCTCGCGGCGCAAACTAGTTAAGAACTTCTTTTGCAGCATGTCCCGTCACTTCCAGCGATGTTGCCGGGCCCCAGAGCCCAATCATGGGCAAAGGGGCTTCTACAGTGATGACTGTTGCCGGAGCCCCCAGCCAGTTTTCTTCACGAGCGCTGACGTTGGTGGCATATTGTTTTCCGACAGCTGTAGTGATGAGTTCTTTGGTGCGTTGCACTCCCTCTGCGGGAGTGGAATCAATGAGTGCACCCCATCTAGCGCCTTCAGAGGCCGCATCTTGCAACGTGTTTTTCACATGCAAAGCCAGACCGAGTTGAAGCACGCCCAGCGTCACAAAGGTCAGCAAAATACCGACAAAGACAAATTCGACAACAGCCGAACCACTGTCATCACTGACAACCTGACGAAGAGACGCACTCATGATGAAACCTAGAAACTCACCACGCGAGAAATAGCTTGATCAAAAACTGTTCCTAATGCAGGGGCAGCAATGGCCCAGATAGCAACAACCAGACCAGCAGTCATCAGGGTGATGAGAACCCAACCGGGAACATCGCCTTGTTCGTCATGCAGACGTGCATTCACGTTGTGAGCAATTTTGTTCAGTACTTTTTTCATTTCTTTCTTCTTTCTCTATGTGCCGGATTAGAAACCGGATTGGATGACGAGGAAACCAGGGAACACCGCAAAGATGATGGTCACCGGCAAGATCAAAAACACGAGCGGAACGAGCATGGCAACCTCTTTTTGCCCAGCACTTTCGAGCAAACGTCGCTTGGCATCTTCACGCGCATCAACAGCATGGGCTTGCAGGACTGCCGACACCGGTGTTCCCCGGTTGAGCGCTCCCAAAATCTGTTCAATTCCCCGAGATAACGCGGGGATGCGCAGTTTACGGCTCAGATTCTGAAGTGCTGTTGCCAAGGGAATGCCCAATTGAACATCCAAGACAACTACACGGAATTCATCCGTGACATCACCATGGCCAATGGTGGCCATGCGTAAAAGAGCATCAGGTAAACCTTCACCGGCAGACAAACTCAAAGATAAAAATTCCCAGACTGCAGGAAGCTGAGCTTCGATTCGCTTCACACGAGATTTTGCTGCATAGCCAAGCAGATAGCGTACGCCTAAGAACCCCACCATCGCGCCCAGGATGGGAACGAGCACATAGGCAATAGCGACCGGTTGAACCCACAGTGCAACTCCTGCATCGAGCAGGAGACCAGCAGCTGCACCCCACAGTCCCCACGTGATTTGACGGGCACGAAATTCGGAGACGCTCAGGAGTGAACCCGCCCGGGCAAGATCACATTCGAGCCCATCAACCGGGCCGGCAAAGCGCTCGGTGAACTTTTCCAGTGTTCGACGTACTTCACGTAAACCAAAATCAAAGCGTGGAAGCGGTGCAGCACTGTGCGCAGTGACGTCTGCGTATGCCTGGGGAGAAATGTCTGCCACCAGGTGAGCTACTCGACGTTGTAGTGAGGGACTGCGAAAGCTGGGCAGAGTAGTGAGAATAATCCACACTCCCAATCCGGCAATAGCACCGAGGGCAATCCCCCACGCATCTAATGAACTCATGCCAACCACCGCTTTTCGTCTGGCAAATACCCCACAGCAGTCATGATTTTGTATGCCAACAAACTGACGGCTAAGCCGACAAGAATTACAACCACCCCGGAAGCAGAGTTATATGCTTGGGCTGCCTCGGGCCTGGTGGACAAGAGCAACAACACAATCCACGGCGCCATCACGCCAATTCGTGCAGCCAACCTAATCCATCCTTGTCGTGCCTCTACTTCCTGGCGCAGGGCAGATTCGGCTCGCAGGTGCGATCCAAGTGAGCCGAGGACTGTCGTGATCTCGGTGCCACCGAGTTCACGACCTAATCTCAACGTTTCAATAATTCGATCACCGTTGGGATTGGCCCACCGGGCCTTCAGATCAAGGGCTGCGAGCTCGAAGTTGCCAGAAACCTTGTAGTCCTGTGCGAACAATGCTGCTGGAACGCTTACTGCCTTTGATGAAAACCCTGCCAGCGAGATGACAGCATCCGGAATGTTTGATCCGGAGCGAATGGCAGAAATCAGTGCATCCACAACATCAGGCCACTGATTACGCAACGTCCTTTTTGCACGTGCTCTCCTGCTGGCGGCAAACATCCACGGAAGAGATGCTGCCGTGAACGCAATCACCACGCTGAGGGCAGAAACACCGGTTACTGCCCAAGCCATTGCTCCTGCGATGACAGCTAAAACGGTAGCTAGCGCAACGGTGACGGAGGGTTTCATCCCCAGCTGCAAAGCAATTTCATTGAGAGAAATACTCAACCGCGATGTGTGCGAGCCGGAAGTGGGGCGTTCTTTTCTGGGCCATAACAGGCCTGAGATCATGAGAAAGATTCCGATGCCTGCTGTGGCGCCTAAGAATATTCCCAGAATTTCTAGCGAAGAGAGTCTCATGCGGCATCCAAGACTATTCGTGGGTTGAGATTCGTCAATTCGAACTTGTCGAGACGAGCGGGAGCTTCTCCGGTTGCAACTAGGACATCTTCACGGATTTCAAAGATTGTTGTCGTTTCAATCTCCCCGCCAATTATGCGCCCCGTTGGAGCGATGATTTCACTCACGCGGCGACGGCCGAATCTGTCGAGCTCACAGTGCACAACAACATCAATGCAGCTGGCGACAGTGGGAACGACGAAACTGGCATCAATATTGCGACCAGCAAGCAACGGAAGCGTGCAGAGCTTTGTCAGTGCGTCGTGTGCACTGTTGGCGTGAAGAGAACATGCACCAGGTAATCCACTGTTGAGAGCAATGAGCAGATCTAAACTCTCTGCTTCGCGCACCTCACCCACCACAAGACGATCAGGACGCATACGCAGTGCCTCTTTGATTAACCGGCGCAGAGTAATCTCTCCGGTGCCCTCCAAACTGGCCTGTCGACACTGCATGGCAACACTGTCACGAGCACCGAAGTTGAGCTCAAAAGTCTCTTCGACCGTAATGATGCGCTCGTTTTCGCGCGAGCTGCGCAAAAGAGCATTGAGCATTGTCGTCTTGCCTGCTTGGGTGGCTCCGCACACAAGAATGTTTTGCCGCGCAAGAACACTCATTCGCAAGAATTCCGCAGCTTGACGCGTGAGTGAACCACCCTCAACAAGATCGCTCAGATCCCTGACACTATGAGAGAACTTTCGAATGTTCACAGCCCAATGCTGGGAGGTGATATCTGGGATGGTCACGTGCAAACGGGAACCATCAGGAAGTGATGCGTCCACGAATGGAGACGACATATCCACGCGGCGTCCTGACGTTTGCAGCATTCGCTCAACGAGATCGCGAACCTGGACATTGGTCATGCTCAAATCTGTGAGTTCAGCAACTCCATAACGAGCGACGAACACCTGTGTAGGCGAGTTGATCCAGATCTCTTCGATCGACGGATCATCAAGGAAGGGTTGCAAGGGGCCAAATCCGGCCAGTTCTGCCATAGCCAAGCTGTGGAGCTCAGTATCAGTGAGTGGCTCCCCTGAATTGTGAACTCCGTCACGAACTATCTCGTTACGTAACAGCTTTTCAAGATCGTCAGTAGAGGTCGCCCCGGCGGCAGCTGAGTCATGTGCCTTGGCACGAACTGCACCAACAATGCGGGAAATGGAATCGGACATTCAGATAGCATGCC
Source organism: Aurantimicrobium minutum (assembly GCF_002355535.1). NCBI lineage: Bacteria > Bacillati > Actinomycetota > Actinomycetes > Micrococcales > Microbacteriaceae > Aurantimicrobium > Aurantimicrobium minutum. The sequence continues at coordinate 218,560 of NZ_AP017457.1, read as the reverse complement.
CGTTCCAGTTTTTCTTCCGCAGGAGTTATCCACATCTCTGCTATAAACCAGAACACGCACTGTTTATTGGGGCGACTGAGCAGCCTTACATAAACAACGGTTGTTTATTCCAAAACTGTGCATGGAGCAGGCAAATACCAAAAGTTGAATCAACAGAGTTTCTGAACAACCCCAGAAACCACCAGGTTGAGCTCTGCAGGCCAATCTTGGGTGGCAGGTTCCCCCGGTTCCAGAATGAAATTCTTTGTGGCTGCCCAAGAAATGAGTTGCTCAACGTTCTCGAGCGAAGACGTGACCGCAGTATCCTTTGCAAGGGCGCGAACAAACTCGCCTTTACCCTTCTTGTTGAAGTGGTTCAGCGCACGCAACTGACCGTTTTCCCCCTTGGTCACCACGCGCAAATAAACGGTGTTCTCTGCAGGAGCAAGAGGTGTGAGAGCTGAATAGCCTTCAGAGCGCAAATCAAGCACCATTTGAGGCTTTTCATTCAGCTTCTTTGCTAGCGCTTTGCTACTTGCCTCAGCCCATGCTTTCTTGAGAGTTCCAGCGGCTAAGGAAGGCAATTTGGAGTCGAAAGAGAGCCGATATGCAGGAATGAGATCAAGAGCTCTCACGGGCCCAAGGAGAGCAGACTGGATAAGAACATGTTCGCCGAGGAAAGTACGAGCCTCGGCAGGGAGATTAATCGCCCCCAGGCCGTCATAGAGCACGCCGGTGTAACGATCAATAGCGGGCATGGTTGGTGAGGTCTTGACGGCCTTATTGCGGTCAACCTCGCCCATTTGCTTGGGGCTGAGCTTGAGAACCTCGGCACACACCTTGGGTTGACGGGCCAGAGACACTGTAGCCGCTACCACACGCTTACGAATGGCATTGAGTTCAGGGAATGCCAGGGCAGATTCGACAAGCAGCTGCTCCAAGGGAGCGCCTTCTCCCCCATCACGCTTCGTTTCCGAAGGTGGCAACAGAATCAACATAACAATCCCTTAAGTGCAAACGCCCACAGGAAGAGCGAATCTTCAACCGCGGGCATCAGCGTGTGCAAGGTTGAGCGTTAGCCAACCAATTCTGCGGCAGAGGCAACAACAGAAACATTGTTGTTTTCAACCGAAAGGAAACCACCCTCAGCGTTAGCGGTGATCTTCGAGCCATCTTCAGTGGTAACACGAACTTCACCGCCGGCAAGGAATGCCAACATGGGTTCGTGACCGGGAAGAATACCGATCTCGCCTTCGCTGGTCTTGGCAACAACCATAGAGGCTGCGCCAGACCAGACTTCCTGGTCGGCAGCTACAACGCTGACCTGGAGGAGAGAAGTAGTAGCCATGATTAGCTGTTTTCCTTCTGGATCTTTGCCCACTGCTCTTCAACATCGGAGATTGCACCCACGTTGAAGAAGGCCTGCTCTGCAACGTGGTCAAAGTCACCACGAGCAATAGCGTCGAAGGACTCAATGGTGTCCTTGAGTGGAACGGTCGAACCTTCAACACCGGTGAACTTCTTCGCCATGTAGGTGTTCTGAGACAGGAACTGCTGGATGCGACGTGCGCGGGCAACAGTAATCTTGTCTTCTTCAGAGAGCTCGTCAACACCCAAAATCGCGATGATTTCCTGGAGTTCCTTGTTCTTCTGCAGAATGGCCTTGACGGTGGTCGCAACGCGGTAGTGGTCTTCACCTAAGTAGCGAGGGTCCATGATGCGGCTGGTCGAGGTCAGTGGGTCCACAGCAGGGTAGAGACCCTTCGATGCGATTTCACGAGAAAGCTCGGTGGTTGCATCCAGGTGAGCGAAGGTGGTCGCTGGAGCGGGGTCGGTGTAGTCATCCGCAGGAACGTAGATAGCCTGCAGCGAGGTAATCGAGTGACCACGGGTCGAGGTAATGCGCTCCTGGAGGATACCCATTTCGTCAGCCAGGTTGGGCTGGTAACCCACAGCAGAAGGCATACGACCGAGAAGGGTCGACACTTCAGAACCTGCCTGGGTGAAACGGAAGATGTTGTCAATGAAGAGCAGAACGTCCTGCTTCTGAACGTCACGGAAGTATTCCGCCATGGTCAGAGCAGACAGTGCTACACGAAGACGAGTTCCTGGGGGCTCATCCATCTGGCCGAAGACGAGGGCGGTCTTGTCGAAGACGCCTGCTTCTTCCATTTCGTGGATAAGGTCGTTACCTTCACGGGTACGCTCACCAACACCGGCGAATACCGATACACCACCGTGGTCTTGAGCTACACGCTGAATCATTTCCTGAATCAGAACGGTCTTACCCACACCGGCACCACCGAACAGACCGATCTTTCCACCCTGAACGTAGGGGGTCAGGAGGTCGATAACCTTGATACCGGTTTCGAACAGCTGAGTCTTGGACTCGAGCTGGTCGAATGCAGGTGGGGTGCGGTGGATGGGCCAGCGCTCCTTGATTTCAATCTTTTCGCCAGGTGCAGCGTTGAGGATGTCACCGGTGACGTTGAAAACCTTACCCTTGGTGACGTCACCAACAGGCACGGAGATAGGAGCACCGGTGTCGGTGACTTCCTGACCGCGCACGAGGCCGTCAGTTGGCTTGAGCGCAATAGCGCGAACCAGGTCGTCACCGAGGTGCTGAGCAACCTCAAGCACAAGCTTGGTCGACTCGGAGCCGATGGTGACGGTGGTCTCAAGGGCGTTGTAGATGCCGGGAATCGAGTCGTGTGGGAACTCGATGTCGACAACGGGACCGGTAACGCGGGCGATGCGACCGACTGCGGTCTTCGCCTTGGTTGCCTTAGGAGCTGCTGCCTTTTTAGCAGGTGCTGCCTTTGCGGTGGTCTTAGCCTTAGTAGCTGGTGCTGCTGCCATTGCTCTTCTTCTCTCTTACCTGGTTTGGGAAGTCTGTGTTACTTGGCGGACGACAAGGCGTCGGCGCCACCAACGATTTCGGAAATTTGCTGCGTGATCTCGGACTGACGAGCGTTGTTCGCCAGACGGGTGTAGTCGCGGATGAGTTTGTCAGCGTTGTCGCTGGCAGACTTCATCGCGCGCTGACGGCTCGCGTGCTCAGACGCAGCCGACTGAAGCATGGCGTTGAAGATGCGGCTCTCGATGTAAACCGGGAGGAGTGCATCCAACACCTTGTCTGCTTCAGGCTCGAATTCGTAGAGAGGCAAAACCTCATTTTCTCCGGGCTCGTCCACGCCTTCAACAACTTCCAATGGAAGCATGCGAACCACGTGGGGAACCTGAGAAACCATGGAGACGAAACGGTTGTAAACGACGTGAATCTCGTCCACACCACCATCGGTGTAGTCGCGCAAGAAGCTTTCGAGAACAGTGTTCGCGATTTCCTGAGCGGTTTCGAATACAGGCTGGTCAGTGCCGCCGGTCCAAACGCGCTCAGCAGGACGCTGGCGGAAGGAGAAGTAGGCATTTGCTTTACGACCAACAAGGAAGTAGACAACCTCTTTGCCCTGTTCGCGCAGCAGTTCTGCCAACTGCTCAGATTCACGCAGAACCTGAGAGCTGAAAGCACCAGCAAGACCACGGTCAGAGGTGAGGATCACAATCGCGGCGCGACGAATCTGCTCAGGCTCAGTGGTGAGCACGTGTGACACGTTGGAGTACGTGGCCACAGCAGATACCGCACGAGTAATCGCACGTGAGTATGGCGTGGATTGCATTACTCGCGCCTGCGCTTTTTGAATACGCGAGGCAGAGATCAGCTCCATTGCACGCGTGATCTTCTTGGTCGTCTGGGCAGAACGAATTTTCTGCCTATAGACCCGAAGTTGCGCTCCCATGTCTCTCCTGAGGTTTCTCTAAAGGTGGTTGATGTCTATGAAGGGCGCTTAGCGCTTCTTCTTGACGATCTTTTCCTGGTTGACGTCGTCTTCATCGATAGCGGTGAACTCTTCGTTGCCCACGGAGGACAGTGAAGAACCGTCACCGACCTGGAATTCCTTCTTGAAGGCAACAACTGCCTTCTCGAGGTCTTCCACAGTCTTGTCATCGAGCACGTTGGTCTCGCGCAGAGTGGTCAGAACCTTGGTCTTGCGACCGAGGTAGTCGAGGAATTCACGCTCAAAGCGCAGGATGTCCTCAACGGGAACCTCATCGAGCTTGCCAGTGGTACCAGCCCAAATGGAGACAACCTGGTCTTCAACGGGGTATGGGGTGTACTGAGGCTGCTTGAGAAGCTCGGTCAGACGTGCACCACGAGCCAGCTGACGACGGCTAGCGGCGTCAAGGTCGGATGCGAACATCGCGAATGCTTCAAGGGAGCGGTACTGAGCCAATTCGAGCTTCAAGGTACCGGAGACCTTCTTGATCGACTTGACCTGAGCGTCACCACCCACACGGGAAACCGAGATACCTACGTCAACAGCTGGACGCTGGTTCGCGTTGAACAGGTCGGACTGCAGGAAGATCTGGCCGTCGGTGATCGAAATCACGTTGGTGGGGATGTATGCCGAGACGTCATTTGCCTTGGTCTCGATGATGGGAAGACCGGTCATCGAACCTGCACCGAGCTCGTCAGAGAGCTTTGCACAACGCTCCAGCAAACGGGAGTGTAGGTAGAAAACGTCACCGGGGTATGCTTCACGTCCTGGTGGGCGGCGAAGCAGCAGTGATACTGCACGGTACGCCTCAGCCTGCTTGGAGAGGTCATCGAAAATGATGAGTACGTGCTTGCCGCCGTACATCCAGTGCTGACCGATAGCAGAACCGGTGTACGGAGCGAGGTACTTGAAACCTGCGGGGTCAGATGCAGGAGCAGCCACGATGGTGGTGTACTCCATTGCGCCAGCGTCTTCCAAAGCGCCCTTTACAGCAGCAATGGTGGAACCCTTCTGACCGATAGCAACGTAGATGCAGCGAACCTGCTTGTTGACGTCGCCGGACTCCCAGTTAGCCTTCTGGTTGATGATGGTGTCGATCGCGATAGCGGTCTTACCAGTCTGACGGTCACCAATGATGAGCTGACGCTGTCCACGACCAACGGGGATCATGGCGTCAATAGCCTTGATACCGGTCTGCATGGGCTCGTGCACCGACTTACGCTGCATAACACCAGGAGCCTGAAGCTCAAGAGCACGACGTCCCTCAATCTTCTTGATGTCACCGAGACCATCGATGGGGTTACCCAGTGGGTCAACCACACGACCGAGGTAGCCTTCACCAACAGGAACGGAGAGAACCTCGCCAGTGCGGGTTACTTCCATACCTTCAACGATGCCGGTGAATTCACCAAGGACAACGACACCGATCTCGTTCTCGTCGAGGTTCAGTGCCAGGCCGAGGGTGCCATCTTCGAAGCGGATGAGCTCGTTCGCCATCACACCGGGCAGACCCTCAACGTGGGCAATACCGTCGGCTGCGTCAATAACGTGGCCAACCTCGGTCTTCGAAGCCTTGGTGGGCTTGTAGGAAGAAACGAAGTCCTTGAGAGCGTCGCGGATCTCGTTGGGGCTGATCGTGAGTTCTGCCATTGTGTTTTCCTTGTCTGACTCAGTCGGGTGACTGAAGGGGTTTGTGAAGTCTTTCCTTGAGCTATCCAGCGAGCTGGAGTCGCAGTTCTTGAATACGGGACGAAACGGAGCCATCGATCACGTCATCGCCAACCTGCACGCGCAGGCCACCAATGATTGCGGGGTCAATGACGAGGTTGATGTTGAGCTCGCGTCCGTAAACCTTGGCCAGAGTCTTGCTCAGGCTGGTCAACTGCGCTGGCGCAATAGGTTGTGCACTGGTCACGGTTGCAATGGTGGCACCTGCCTGGTCAGCAACAATATCTGCTGCATAGGAAAGCAGGGCACCAATCCGGCGACCACGAGGCTGCTGAACAAGCGAGGAAACGATAGCAATGGTTGCTGCCGAGGCCTTGCCCTTGAGCAGTTTCACAACAAGCGCTGCCTTCGCCTTGGGGTCGCCCAGTTTGGATCCGAGGCCAAGCTCGAGTTCTGCGTCGCTCGACACGGCACGAGAGAACGCGAACAGCTCAGCGTCGACGGATTCATTCTTCTTAGCACCCGACACAGCAGCGCGGATAGCGATTTCTTCGACACCGGCCAACAGGTCGTCCTGGTTGGACCAGCGGTAGGAGACGATCTGTCCGAGCAGTTTGGAGGATGTTGCATCCAGTCCCTTGCCGAAGACCTTGCCCAGCAGGGCGGTCTTGTCAGCGGTGGGAACGGCTGGGTCAGCAAGAACGGCGCGCAATTGGGCAGACTCAGCGAGGGCACGACCTGCAGCAAAGAGCTGTTCGCCCAATGCCAGGTTTGCCTTTGCTCCCAAGCCAGCAAGTGCTGCCTTAGAGCTTTCGATTGCGTGTCTGCTTGCGCTACCCATTACTTAGCTGCCTTCTCCGACTTTTCCAGATCTGCCAGGAAACGGTCCACGAGAGCCTTGGACTTCTTGTCGTCAGTGAGTGCTTCACCGATAACACCAGAAGCCAAGTCAATTGCGAGGGTGCCCACTTCGCTCTTAAGTGAGACCAGAGCGGTTTGACGCTCTGCCTCAATCTGAGCTTTGGCAGTCGCGGTGACGCGAGCTGCCTCTACAGTGGCGTTTTCCTTAGCTTCTGCAACGATCTTGACGCCATCTGCGCGAGCAGCGTCACGGATCTTGCCAGCCTCTACACGTGCATCAGCGAGCTGAGCAGTGTACTTTGCCAGTGCCTCTTCAGCTTCCTTCTGTGCAGCATCTGCCTTTTCAATGTTGCCTTCAATGGCAGCACTGCGTGCTTCCAGGATGGCTGAAACGTTGGGCAGAATCTTCTTCCAGAAGAAGATAAGGATGACGGCAAAGATAATCGACGACCAAACGAGGTCGTAGGTTGCAGGTAGAAGAGGGTTTGGTGCCTCTTCTGCTGCAACGATGAGTGCCTGAAGCATGTTGTCTCCGTGTCGAAAGAGCGGAATGTGACTAGTTGGTGAAGATGAAGTAGGTAGCAATACCGATGAAGGCAAGTGCCTCGGTAAATGCGATACCCAGGTACATCAGAACCTGAAGACGACCTGCGAGCTCAGGCTGGCGAGCAACCGACTCGATGGTCTTTCCTACGACGATACCTACGCCGATAGCGGGGCCAATGGCTGCGAGACCGTAGCCGACGGTGGCAATGTTGCCGTTGATTTCGGCGAGAACCGATGTTGCGTCCACGAGTGTTTCCTTCCGTGTTGTCGTCTGAAGCGGATGCTTCAGCCGTTAGTGTTCCTCAGCCAGCGCGAGCTGGATGTAGACCGTTGTAAGCAGGGTGAATACGTATGCCTGAAGCACAGCCACCAACATCTCAAAGAGAGTGAAGATGAAGCCGAAAGCAAACGTTCCGATTCCGAACAGCTTCCAGAAGCCGTCCATTTCGAAGAAGAAGAACCAGGTTGCGGAGAAGGCCAGCACAAGCAGGAGGTGGCCGGCAACCATGTTCATCAGAAGACGAAGAGCGAGGGTGATCGGACGCAGGATGAAGATTGAGAAGAACTCAATCGGAGTCACGATCACGTAGATAGGCCAAGGAACCCCTGGTGGGAACAAGGAGGCCTTGAGGAATGTCAGGGGGTGCTTTTTGAGACCTGCATAAACGAAGGCAACATAGGCAACCAGTGCCAACACCAGCGGCAAACCAATGGTTGAGGTTCCCGCGATGTTGAATCCGGGGATGATGCCCGGGATGTTCATGGCTAGAACGGTGAAGAAAATACCGGTGAGCAGAGGTAGGAAGCGCTTCGCGTCTTTCTTACCCAGCAGGTCTTCAGCGATGTTGACGCGAACAACATCGAGCGCCATTTCCGCAAGTGACTGACCCTTGGAGGGAACAATCTTCAGGTTGCGGGTTGCTAAAGCAAAGAAGGTGATGAGAATCGCCGCCATAAAGAACTTGACGAGAATGATGCGGTTGATCTCGAAGGGGGTGCCGTCGAAGAGAATGACGGGCGGGAAGAATTCGTAGATCGATGGCCCGTGAAAGCTCGGAGCGTCCTCTGTGGAGGCGAAGAGCTTGGTTACAGCGTTTACTAGCAGCGCTATCTCCTGTTTCGGGGCGTGGAGCTTCTGCTCTCGCGTCGACGAACATGCGGTTTCCCCCAGCAGTGCAATCTCGTTTGGCTTCGTTGTCGAAACGTGACTGATTGTTCCGCAGTTGGTGCGAGGGATTACTCAAGACTTTACAGGCAAAATCGGCTGCTGAGCCAATCCCCACGACACTTACCGGTCAGCGGAAAGACTTTCTTTGTGACCTCCCCAACTCCCCCGCAAAGACGGGCAAGAACAAACCCCAGACAATGTCTGGGGTTTGGCACAAAAGCAGTGAAAAAGACGGTTATTTCAAATCGGAGACGTACGGCATGCGGGTCTTCATCACGACCACCACATCCACCACGAGCGAGGAGATCACTCCAGCAATCAACGACAAGAACAATGCTGTGGGATTAATCCATGGCTGATCGCGTAGCGCGATGGCCGCGACGATAAATGCCACAAACTTCAGAAGCCATGCGCCGAGCACAATCGCAAAGAACGCCACGATGTCATAGCGCACGGCGATAAGGATGCTCAGTGCAGTAATTCCGAGGAACACCCCTGCCATGGCCGCACCAATGACGGCGCTCCACGCAGCTGTTGGTCCAGCAACCAGAAGGCCAATGACTCCGCCCACCACAGCTATCGTTGCGGCGAAAGCGAAGCCATAGGCCAGTGTCCGCTTGAGAACGGGAACAGAGCTGGGTACAGCCCGACCACCACTGGGAAAGGAAGCCGCTACATCAGGATTAGTCATGGTTTTAGCCTTTGTTCTCGTTCTCATCAGCAAATTTCGGCAAAGCACTCTTCCCGCGCTTGACGATTCCCTCGCCTAAGTTGATCTGGCCTGTTGCACCGGCAATAACGTCTTCTGCGGGGACAGGAATATCATCACCAAACTTGTTACTGGCGGCATCCAGTGGGTCATACTCCGCCAAGACAGCATCGTTTTTGAGCGACTGAATTGCCACTTCCGCTTTTTGGCGTCTGGTCAGCGGCAGCACCGTCAACACGGTGCTGATGATTGTTCCCGCAATCAAAAACACAATGGCTATGGCATAGGGCTTGACAATAAAGAACAACAGGAAGCCAATAGAGACCACGGCAGTCCAGGTGTACAGAATGAGCACTGCTTGGAGGTGGGAGTGCCCCATGTCGAGAAGGCGATGGTGAAGGTGCTTACGGTCTGCCGTAAAGGGAGACTTTCCAGCACTTACGCGCCGCAACACAGCCAAAGAGAAATCAACCAGTGGCAGGAGCAAGATGGCAAAGGGAAGCATGATGGGCAAAAACGCAGGTAGTAGCTGAGACTTACCCAAACCAGTTTCAGTAAAAGCACTGGGATCAATTTGTCCTGTGACGGCAATAGCAGCCACGGCCATGAGGAGCCCTACGAGCATAGAGCCAGCATCCCCCATAAACAAACGAGCCTTATGCCAGTTGAAAGGCAAGAACCCTGCACACGCTCCGACAAGAACTGCTGCGATAAGAGAAGCGAGGTTGAAGTAGTTGGAGGGGCTTGTCTCGCGAGCTAACAAGTAGCTATAGATCAAGAACACCCCGTTGGAAATCAACGAGACACCGGCCACTAAACCATCAAGTCCGTCAATGAAGTTGACGGCGTTCATGACAAGCACGATCACGAAGATGGTGAGCAGGAAAGACATCGTGGGAGACCCCACTGTGATGCCGCCGATTGGCAAGGACAGAATTTGCACACCTTGCCAGGCAACCAGTGCTGCGATACCTAACTGGGCCGCAAGCTTGATGGTCCAGTCCAAATCCCACAGATCATCGAGCACTCCCACCAGAACAATCAAAAATGCTGCGCCCATGATGGCCAGAACGGGTCCTGGCTGGGCAAAGATGACGTGGAAGAAGTCAATCTGGCTTGCCACGATGAAGGCAACCAAAATTCCTAGGAACATGGCCACGCCACCCAAACGAGGAGTGGGAGTGGTGTGAACATCGCGCTCACGAATCTTGGGATACAGCTTGTATTTCAGACTGAGGCGCCTAATGGCGAAAGAGAACCCAAACGTCACCAGGGCGGTGGCCAAAGCCATCAGTGCAAGCATCACCATGAGAGTTAGCCCACCACGTCTGTCGACGGTTCGAGAACATCACCGATGACCTCGCGTAATTGCGCAGCAGAAATCACGCCGTCGCGAAGAATACGAATTCCGCCTTCGCCTCGAGAAAGCGCTGTTGCATCCACAATCGTGGATGCTAAACCGGCGGACGCTTCTCCCCCGTCCAAATACACCTCAACGCGTGCACCCAACTGGTCATGAGCACCCTGTGCGGTTACCGCAGCGGGCTGTCCAGTCAGGTTCGCGGAGGACACTGCCAATGGACCAGTCTCGGCAAGAAGTTCCAAAGCAACCGGGTGGGAAGGAACACGAACAGCAACAGTGCCGTTGGTGTCTCCTAAGTCCCAGGCCAATGAAGGCTGCGCCTCCAAGATGATCGTCAACCCACCTGGCCAAAACGCATCCGCTAGAGCACGCACTTCATCGGGAATGTTTTGCGCCAAGCCATCCATAGTTGCCACGGAAGGCATCAACACCGGTGGTGGAGATTGACGGCCACGCCCTTTTGCCTCGAGCAGTAATTGCACTGCTTCGGGACTGAACGCATTTGCCCCGACACCGTAAACGGTGTCCGTAGGCAACACAACGAGTTGACCTTTGGCAACGGCTTGCCTGGCAAGCCGCGTTCCGGTCAAGAGCTCAGCATTATCTGAGCAATCGTAGATGCGTGACATAACTCACCCAGTTTACGGGTGAAGAGCTCCGCACTTCCTTAGAGTGGCTGTACGAGATCTCGCAACACATCTCGTGGACCATTACTGACTCGGAAGTAACGTCCGGTAAACACCTGTCCCAAAACGGGGACCCAGCGAATGACACGATTCTTGGGGTATGCAGAACGAGCTTCTTGGAACTTCTGTGCTGAGCTAATGAGCTTCACCGCGCTTGCGTCTGCACCCAGCTCTGATGCACGCTGAGCCAAGCTCGTCATGCGGCTGAGAAGACGTGCGTTGCGCTGGGTGCCTTCGGCCCGCAGTTTGGCCATGCGCGTTCCCATGGTGTTCTTTTTCACACCGATTTGATTCGACGAATGTTGCCGATAGGAAATCAGAGGCCCTGTCACGGCAAACTTTTCTCCGCCCAGAGCTGCCACCATGGCTAACCATTCGTCATGCACCCAGCCCTCGGGGAAAGGAGCAGCCTTCTCGAACACCGTTCGTGGGAATGCTGCAGTGGCACCGGTGACAATATTGCGCTTGATCAACACGTTCACAGGGTCAGTAGTGATGCCTTCTCGTTCTGAAGTCTTCAGCGCTAATGCCTCGAACAGGGTGTGACCGAGAGGTGCACCTTCACCATCGATGAGGTCCGCATCCCCAAAAACAAAACCTGCACCAGATTCCAGATGTGCTGCGCCGGTTTCTAGCCGCTGCGGAAACCACAGATCATCTTGATCCGCTAGGAAAATATATTGCTTGCTCGTTGCCGCTATGGCCTGCTCAAAGTTCTTCGTCACGCCCAGCGAGGTTTTGTTCTGCAGGACGGTGAGTTTGATTCTGCCCAGAATGGTTTTGTGCTCAACGAGCTTTTCCCACGTTTTCTTCAGCAGTGCAACAGTGCCATCTGTTGACCCATCATCAGAGACGACGATTTCTGCAGGGAGCAAGGTTTGGGCAGCCATGGTTTCTAACTGGGCTGCGATGTAGTGGGCACCGTTGTAGGTGCACATCGCCACCGAGATATTCGGTGATATTGCCACAGTGAACTCCTCTTGCTTGAGCTAGCCCAGAAAGGCCAGTTTACGGGCGAGTAGCCGTTGTATAGCGGTCACGGCCAACCAAATCTCGATGTGTCGCAGTAGCACGCCAGCCATCGGCACTGAGAATGCCGCGAATATCTGCCCCCTGGAGCTCGCCATGCTCGAGCATGAGCTGAGCACCAGGACGGCCAAGAATGAGGCCTACTCGAGAGACTTCTCGCACCACATCAAGCCCGTCTTCCCCGCCATAAAGCGCTAGTGAAGGGTCAAAGAGGCGAACTTCAGGATCTCTAGGGATTGCGTCCACAGGAATATAGGGAGGGTTCGACACAACGACAGCGACAGTTCCCTCTAGCTCGGGGTAGGTAGCCAAGAGTTCATCCCCGGCTAAGTCTCCAGGAACCAAATGAGCATTAGCTCCACCGAGCGCTGAGAAGTTCTTACTTGTCCAGGGCAGTGCTTCAGGACTTTTCTCCACGGCATAAATGTGGGCATGAGGAACTTCCGTTGCCATGGCTAGCGCGATAGCACCAGAACCTGTCCCTAAATCAACAGCTGTGGGAGAAGGTTCCGCTAAGGAACGCAAAGCATCGATGGCCATCCCGGCCAGTTGTTCTGTTTCAGGCCTGGGCACAAATACTCCAGGGCCCACGGAGAGTGTGAGGGATCTAAACCAGGCCACACCCAAAATGTGCTGCAACGGTTCGCGGCCGGCGCGACGCTGAACGAGCTGGCGAATAAGCAGCGTTGATTCACCAGGAACAGTGAACCCGGTCACCACTTTGGAGGCAAGTTCCCCACGGCTGAATCCCAGAACATGGGCGATAAGCAGTTCTGCATCAACCTCTGCATCGGGCACTCCTTCAGCGCTTAGGGTCGATATTGCCCACTGACGAAGGTCAGTGACAGCAATATCGTCGGCGTGTGCAGAAGAATTCATATTGTCTTCGAACGTAACAGAACTAGGAAGATTGCGTGGACGTGCCACATAATCAGAGAACGCTTTAGTACTACCCCAACAAGAGAAACAGGTTCATCGTGGCTCGTCTATATGACAACATCACTGACGTTACCGGTAACACCCCACTGGTACGTATCAACCGTTTGACCGAAGGCGCTGGTGCCACGGTTTACGCCAAGCTCGAGTTCTACAACCCCGGCAACTCCGTCAAGGACCGCCTGGGTAAGGCAATCATTGACGCAGCTGAAAAGTCTGGTGCGCTCAAGCCCGGTGGAACCATCGTGGAGGGAACCTCCGGTAACACCGGCATTGCTCTTGCCCTCGTCGGTGCCGCTCGCGGCTACAAGGTCATCTTGACCATGCCTGAGACCATGAGCATCGAGCGCCGCGTGCTCGTTCGCGCCTACGGCGCTGAGGTTGTCCTCACACCCGGTTCTGAGGGTATGCGCGGTGCGGTATCTCGCGCTGAAGAAATCGTTGCCAACACGCCTGGTGCCATTCTTGCTCGCCAGTTCGAGAACGAGGCAAACCCTGCCATTCACCGTGCCACCACAGCTGAAGAAGTCTGGGCTGACACCGACGGCAAGGTTGACATCTTCATGGCAGGTGTCGGTACCGGTGGAACGATCACTGGAACCGGTCAGCGCTTGAAGGAACTCAACCCTGACATTCAGATCATTGCTGTTGAGCCTGAAGAGTCCCCCATCCTCAACGGCGGAGCACCAGGACCACACAAGATTCAGGGAATTGGTGCAAACTTCGTTCCTCCCATCCTGGACACCACCGTCTATGACGAGGTCTTTGATGTGAACTTCGACCAGTCCATCGAGACTGCACGTCGTCTCGCAGCTGAAGAAGGCATCCTTGCTGGCATCTCCACCGGTGCCATCTTCTATGCAGCTAACGAGGTTGCACGCCGTCCAGAAAACGTTGGCAAGACCATCGTGGCGATCGTGTGCGACTACGGCGAGCGCTATGTTTCCACTGCACTGTGGGAGCCTTTCAAGGACTAATTCCCAGAACGCAACAACAATGCCCACCTTTGGCGAATTCAGGTGGGCATTGTTCGTGGTCGAGGGAATACAGAGAACTTCGGTAGCCTTGTAATTCTTATGCTCAACATCGGTGAAGACATCGCTAATGCGCGATCCCATGACCCCGCTGCACGTTCAGCGTTTGAAACATGGGTGGTCGCCTCTGGTCTTCACGCCGTCTGGGCACACCGCTGGCACCACTGGTTATGGAATCACGGTTTCAAGTTCATTGCCCGAGTGGGATCTCAATGGATGAGGTTCTGGACAGGTATTGAGATTCACCCAGGCGCCACTATTGGTCGCCGTTTCTTTATTGATCACGGTATGGGTGTTGTCATTGGTGAGACGGCTGAAATCGGTGACGACGTCATGATGTATCACGGTGTCACCCTTGGTGGGCGTTCACTGGAGCACGGTAAGCGCCACCCCACCATTGAAAACAACGTCACCATTGGTGCTGGTGCAAAGATTCTGGGCCCTATTACAGTTGGCCACAACAGCGCAATTGGCGCTAATGCTGTCGTTGTCAAAGATGTGCCCGCGGATTCGCAGGTTGTCGGTATTCCAGGTGTTGCACGTCCACGCAACGGCATGATTGCTGTTCCTGGAGAAGCCGTCGATGACAGCGGACGCTCCTGGGTTGACCCAGCGATGTTTATCTAGGCCCGGGTTAACTAGGCCCTAGAAGCTTCCAGAGAGTACTTCTCAATCTTTTTCTCATCATCGAGTGAGATGTTCAGTGCTCGGTGTATGTTTACCCACTTAGTCCAGGCATAAGCAGGGTTAACAAGCAACCACTTCAGCTTCTGCCCAAAGTTGTAATCGCGATCTCGCACGATACGTGAAGTCGAAACAAGTATGTCTCTCACCGTACGAAGTTTGGCTTGCACCCACGAAAGTGATTGGCGGCCCTGTCCCACTCTGCGCATGCCTAGATTTTCGTCAAAAATACGCTTGCCGTATTCGGAAAAAGTCACGTCGTTCGAGTGCTCAACGATTGCTGTTGCTGCATACGCTTTGCGATAGCCGGCCTCTAGGAGGTCCTTTGCGAAAGCCATGTCTTCGGAGTAGTTCACATCACGGTAAGCAATGACGTTGAGCAGAAATTCTCGCCGTGTTGCTGAATTCACATCAGAATAAAACAATTCTCCAGGGGTGAGTTCATGAGTCTTTTTGAGAGAACCATCAATAATGGTGGTTTCACCGTCAGGGCCACAGGCCCTGAACACTCCCTCAATTTCATACTTGAGCAAAGGCGAGCAGTTAGAGCGAGCGATGTGCTTTCCCACAACACCAACGCAGTTGAGCCCGGAAGGATCCAAGGGGGCAGTGATGTTAGTGAGCCAATCTGAATCTGTGGGAATGGCGTCATGGCTGAGATAGGCGATGTAGGTGCCGCGAGCCAGTTTGGCTGCTAAGTTCCGTGTTTTGCCGTGGCCAAACTCTGAGCCTGGAATCTCGACTAATCTCACCAAAGGATGGGCTGCAATGATGTCCAAAGTGGCATCGCTTGAGCCAGAGTCAATAATGAGAATCTCGAATGTGCCCTCAAAGTTTTGCTTTTCAACAGAGTTGAGAAGCTGGTCAAGATACTTCTCCCCGTTGAATGTGGGAATGAACACGGTTGCGTCGACCGCTTGCGTGCTTTCAGGACCAACGAGGGGCATTACTTCTTTTTCTTCTTCAAGCCCAAGGTTGCATTGAAAACTGACACGACGACCTCACCGGGACCAGCCCAGCTTCCACCCTCCATAGCCTTGGCAATTTTGCGAGAGTGAGACACCTGATTTTTATTGTCAACAGCAGCAATCAGATGTTCTGCCATGCGCCCAGGTGACATTGCCACGAAGTCAATGCCTGGATTGTTGTTGAGAGAAATTCTGGTGTTATCAGCATCGTTGACCACGGGGACAACGCCGCAAGCCATCACTTCTAATGGAAGTAAAGAGACCGATGTCAGCGAAATAAGCAAGGCAGAAGCACAGCGGTTATACAGAGCTGGTAATTCAGAAATATCGAGTGTTCCGTGATTTACAAAGGGGAAGTTCAGCCCTGCATTGGACATGTCCCATCCGGCAATGTTAATCACAAGTTCTGGACGGCGGCGGTGGACTTCTTCTAAAACTAAAAGGCCAAATTCTGTGCCACGGCGAGGTGTTGTGGGGCGGGCATAGAACAGAATTTCATTGCGCTTTGCATCGTTGGTCCTGGTGTACCTCGACGAGTCCACCTGGTAGTCGTAAAAGGCACACGGCATGCCTCCGGCCTCGGTGACCTTTCCAGCTAGCCAAGGGCCACACGCAATACCTTGATACCCCAGTCGGTAAGAGTTTTCAGCGACCACATAATCTGGCCCTGCAGGAAAGAAAAATGGTTCAAAATCTTGAACCCAATACAACCGAGGCACGTTTCGGTCGTATCTCCATGCCGCATAAGCGGTTGGCCAGTCTGACGCAACAATTGCATCAAAATCCCCAGTGATTCCTTCTTGAGGATCATAAAGACGATAGCTCGCCTTCAGTTCGGGATATCCGCTGTTGGTCTTGAGTGTCGCCTTGATGCCTTCAAGACTCACTTTGGGATATTTGGATGCTGAATAAATAAACAATGTGATGTCATAACCGGCATCTTCGAGATATTTCATAAATCGGTATGCGTTTTGGTGTCCGCCGGACGATCTGCCGGGAGGGGAAATCACCCAAGCGAGTTGTGGACGGCCAGTTGAGGAAACAAGAGGCTCTGGAGCAAAGTGACGCTTTTGAGTCCAGTCAACTGCAATAACATCCTGCGGAAAAACTTGGGCCAAAGGTTTTTCAGTAAAGCGGTTGGAACGCGTGTTGAGCCATTTAGCACCACGCCACGCTGTTGAGCGCACACCCTCATATTTGAGCATGTCTTTCGCTCGTGTGAAAACCGACATAAAAATCCTTACTGGAAAGATTTCATCGTATCGAGGACGCGGTTCACCTGCTCGTCTGACATCCCGGGCCACAACGGCAAACGAACTAAACGTTCCGAGAAAGCATTGGTTTTTTCCATGGATCCATGAGTGCGTCCATATTTGATTCCTGCTGGGCTGGAGTGTAAAGGAACGTAGTGGAATGTTCCAATAACCCCGTTTGAACGCAGATGCTCAAGTAATGCATCACGTTTTTCTAGAGATTGCATGACAACAAAGAAAACGTGGGCTGCATGAACGCCATCTGCTGGAGACATCAACATCGCAGAATTGTCGTTAGCCCAGGATTCCAATTCGTTTTTGTAGGTATTCCAGATTGCAAAACGGCGCTCTTGAATGGTGTCAAACTCATCCAGTTGAGCATCAAGAACAGCAGCGTTGAGCTCGGAGGGCAAGAAGCTGGAGCCCCATTCCACCCAGGTGTATTTATCTACCTGCCCGCGTAAGAACTTGGAACGGTTTGTTCCCTTTTCACGCATGATTTCTGCGGCTTCAACGAGAGCAGGGTTATTGATAAGTAGTGCACCACCTTCACCGCAGTGCACATTCTTGGTGTCGTGAAAACTCTGAATAGCAACAGAACCGATAGTTCCCAATCGGCCATATTTGGACGACACGGCTAAACCGTGAGCATTGTCCTCAATGACAGGGATGTTGTGTTGACGTGAAAGATCCATGATTGCATCCATGTCAACAGGCACACCCCCGTAATGCATCACAGAGATGGCTTTAGTTTTGGGGGTAATTGCTGCTTCCACCAACGCAGGGTCAATATTTCCAGAATTTCCTTCAATATCGACAAAAACTGGTGTTCCACCCGCTGCGACGATAGACGTTGCTCCCGAGGAAAACGTAAAGCTGGGAAGGATGACCTCGTCGCCTTCAGTGATTCCCAACAATCGAACAGCCATCTCTAATGCGGCAGTTCCCGAGGTGGTCAACAGAACCGTCTGAGAACCAGTCAGTTCCACAAGCTTTGTTGAAGCAGACTTCGTAAACGGTCCGTCACCATGAACATGGTCAGAGTTAATTACCCGAGCAAGATTTTCAGGTGCCCGTGGGGCGCGACAAGGCACAGAAAAAAGAATGGGCTCTACAGAACCGCTCATTACTTCACCTCGTTTGTAAGACCCACAGGCTAGACGTCCAGTTTAGAGCTTCATAGCAAGCTCTTAGAAGTCTTTAGTTTTGGTCGCCCAAAGCTGCCAGGCGCGATTCTTCATCCGCCGTAATGCAGGACTGAATCACAGGCTCAAGAGCCCCATCCATCACCCGGTCCAAGTCATAGGACTTGTACCCGGTGCGGTGGTCTGCAATACGGTTCTCAGGGAAGTTGTAGGTGCGAATACGTTCTGAGCGGTCCACGGTACGAATCTGCTCTTTACGTGCCGCACTAGCTTCTGCAGCTGCTTCCTCCTGCTGGCGAGCAAGAATACGTGCACGCAACACACGCATACCTGCTTCACGGTTCTGCAGCTGGCTCTTCTCGTTTTGCATGGAGACCACAATTCCAGTGGGAAGGTGGGTAATGCGCACAGCAGAGTCAGTGGTGTTCACAGACTGACCACCAGGACCTGAAGAGCGATACACATCGATCTTCAGATCGTTCTGGTTGATCTGCACTTCCTCAGGTTCATCTACTTCAGGGAAGACGAGAACACCGGCAGCAGAGGTGTGAATACGGCCTTGAGACTCTGTTGCGGGGACGCGCTGTACGCGGTGAACGCCACCTTCAAACTTGAGGTGAGCCCAGACGCCCTGCGCTGGGTCGTTCGAGTTGCCTTTGATGGCAACTTGAACGTCCTTGTAGCCGCCAAGGTCAGACTCGGTCTTATCGAGGACTTCGGTCTTCCAGCCTTTGGACTCGGCATAGTGCAGGTACATGCGTAAAAGGTCAGCAACAAAGAGCTGGCTTTCTGCACCACCTTCACCACCCTTGATTTCCATGATGACGTCTCGGCCGTCATCGGGGTCACGGGGAATGAGCAAACGACGTAGCTTTTCCTGTGCTCCAGGAATAGCTTCCTCGAGTGCAGGGATTTCCGCGGCGAAAGCTTCGTCTTCCTTGGCTAATTCCTTAGCGGCAGCAAGGTCGTCTTCTAACGCGTTGAGCTGTTCATAGGCAGCCTTGATTTGACTCAGTTCTGCATAACGGCGGTTGAGCTTCTTCGAACGTGCAGCGTCAGCGTGCACGGCCGGGTCGGAGAGCTGAACCTGCAGCTCTTCGTACTCGGCGAGAAGGCCTTGTACTGAAGACAGCATGGATTAGTCCTCCTTGGAAGCAGAACCTGCGTTGGACTTCTGCATCAGCATCAAGAACTCAACGTTGGTTGCTGTTTCCTTGAGCTTACCCACAACGCTTTCAAGCGCCTGCTGCTGGTCAAGACCAGCAAGGGCGCGGCGAAGCTTCCAGGTGACCTTGACCTCGTCAGCACCCATGAGCATTTCTTCACGGCGGGTTCCAGAAGCGTTGACATCAACTGCTGGGAAAATGCGCTTGTCTGCAAGTGCACGTGAGAGACGCAGCTCCATGTTGCCGGTGCCCTTGAACTCTTCGAAGATGACTTCGTCCATCTTTGAACCGGTTTCGACTAGTGCTGAAGCAATGATGGTCAAGGATCCACCGTTTTCAATGTTGCGTGCTGCACCGAAGAACTTCTTGGGTGGGTATAACGCAGCTGCATCAACACCACCTGAGAGAATACGACCAGACGCAGGAGCCGCCAGGTTGTAGGCGCGTCCCAGGCGGGTAATCGAGTCAAGCAGAACTACAACATCCTGGCCGAGCTCGACGAGGCGCTTCGCGCGCTCGATAGCGAGCTCTGCCACCATGGTGTGGTCTTCAGCCGGACGGTCAAAGGTTGAGGCAATGACTTCACCCTTGACGCTGCGTTCCATGTCGGTTACTTCTTCTGGACGCTCGTCGACAAGAACAACCATGAGGTGAACCTCAGGGTTGTTCTGAGCGATTGCGTTAGCAATCTGTTGCATCACAATGGTCTTGCCCGCCTTAGGCGGGGCAACAATCAGACCACGTTGTCCCTTACCAATGGGAGACACCAAGTCGATGATGCGGCCAGTGATCTTGGCAGATTCGGTCTCCAGACGCAGGCGCTCCTGTGGGTAAAGAGGAGTCAAGGACTGGAAGTCAACGCGAGCGGCTGCTTCTTCAATGGTCTGGCCATTGATGGAATCAATCTTGACAAGTGCGTTGTACTTCTGACGCCCAAAGCCTTCACCTTCGCGAGGCTGCTTGATTGCACCAATAATGGCGTCACCCTTGCGCAGGTTGTACTTCTTGACCTGTCCAAGAGAAACATAGACGTCGTTGTTGCCGGGGAGGTAACCGGACGTGCGCACGAATGCGTAGTTGTCCAGTACGTCCAAAATGCCTGCAATAGGAATCAAGACATCGTCTTCGAGGATTTCTGGTTCTACCTCGTCGCCCATGCGGCCACCGCGGCGGCGGTCACGCTGACGGTTGTTACGACCGTTGCGGTCGTAACGATCGTTACGTTCTTCGCCCTCAGACTCGGGGCCATTGTTGCGGTTATTATCTCCCTCAACACGGTCGTTACGATCGCGACGGTTGCGGTTACGGTTGCGGTTACGGTTAGGTCGCTCGCCATCAGCGTTGTCGCTGTCGCCAGGTCCCTCAGCGGAACCAGAGTTCTGCTCGGCATCACCTGTGTTCTCGGTTACTTCAGCGTTGCGTCCACGGCCACGTCCACGACGTGGGCCAGCCTCGCTGGCTTCTGCGGGTGAATCTGATTCAGGTGCTGACGTTTCAGCTACCTCGGCTGCCTTCTTGGAGGGTCGTCCGCGACCGCGACGTGGTGCTTCCTCAGCGCTTGCCTGCAACGCAGGGGCAAGCGCAGGAACACCAGCGTCGCCCGAGTTGACGTGCTGTGAAGCACTGACAGATACAGCGCCTGAAACTGCATCAGCAGATGACACGGGGGCAGTTACGGTTGCGCGGCGTGAGGTGCGCTTGCGGGGTGCAGCTTCTGCTGCGGGGGTTTCTTCGAATGAGTTCTCAGACATGAGCTCTCCTTTGTTTATATGTATCAAGCACCCAGTTTTTTGCCCCACAACTCTGAACAGAGATGCAGGTAAGTAATGGTGCTGAATGTGTGAAGTTCGAAACCGAACTGGGGAATGCTCCGGGAAGTGTGTTACGTGATGACGTAGCTTCAACCGGTGCATCAGAAGTCTAGCAGGGCTTGCTGTGCCAGTTCTCACGAAAAGACTCTGTGTGCCCTTGTAGTCTGGACAGCGGATAAATCTTATGAGCCCGAAACCTACTGCCCCCGCTGATGTAGCCATCATTACTGTGAGCTACAACTCCAGTGCGCAGTTGGCGGATTTCTTGGCAAGTGCTATCCGATCGGTTGCCTCCCCCAGCCAGATCACAGTGGTTGATAACAACTCTGCAGACATTGACATCACGCAGAAGCTGACAACCAGATTGGGTGTTAATCTCCTCAAACTAGAGAAGAATGTGGGCTACGGAGCAGCAGTCAACAAGGCAGTTCCCGGGCTTGAAGCACAACTCACAACCTTGCTGGTGTGCAACCCAGACAGTGAGCTCAACGTAGCTGCAGTCCATAGACTCTCTGAAGCAGTAACCGAGGAGAAAGTTGGAGTGGCTGGGCCACGCATTTTCAATGAGGATGGCAGCGTTTACCCCTCAGCCAGAAACATTCCGTCCATCCGTAACGGCGTAGGCCATGCATTATTTGCCAATATTTGGCTCGGTAACCCCTGGACAAAGAATTACCTCTCCGAAGCACACCTGCAAGATTCAACGGTTCCGACCGGATGGGTTTCTGGAGCGTGTTTAGCTACTCGCAGGGAGCTTTTTGAACAAGTCGGTGGCTTCGATGACCACTACTTCATGTACTTCGAGGACGTAGATCTGGGCTATCGTCTAGGAAAGCTAGGGTTTACCAACCTGTATGTCCCTGAAGTCTCCATCAAGCACATTGGCGGAGAAAGCACCAAAGCCACAAAGAAGACAATGCTGCGCATTCACCATGAAAGCGCTATGCGATTTATTCAGGTGAAATACAAAGGAATCTTGTGGGCACCTGTGCGAGGAATAATCAGAATTGGCTTGAAGTTGCGGTTCTGGTTCCAAGCACGTAAGGCAACGACCTAAAAATTACTTCGCAGTAACGACTGTTGCTCCGGCAAAATCAACTGCCAGCATGAGTGCTTTCCAGGGTGTTTCTTCGTGCTGTGAAACTAACTGTGCTGCTTCAACACGTTGAGCTGGATCTGAACACAGCACCAAAATGGATGGGCCAGCTCCAGAAACTACTGCAGCGAACCCGTTATCGCGCAACACTTTAACCAGTGCACTTGTTTGAGGCATCGCTTCAGCACGGTAGTCCTGGTGCAGTTTGTCTTCGGTCGCCTCGAAAAGTAGTTCAGGACTTTGAGTGAGTGCTGCAACTAATAGTGATGAGCGAGACACATTGAAAATGGCATCCTCGTGAGGAACGCTTTCTGGTTGCAGTGAGCGTGCGTGCTTAGTCGACATTGTGAACGAAGGCACTAACACCAGTGGAGAAACACCACGGTGAACAAGCAAACGCTTACAACGAGGGCCCTCTTCTGTGGTCCATGCAATCGTCAGACCACCAAAAAGTGCAGGAGCAACGTTATCGGGATGGCCTTCAAGCTCTGTGGCAAGACGCAACAGTGTGTCTTCATCGAATTCGGCGATTCCCTGAAGTAAACCTTTTGCTGCGAGAAGACCAGATACAATAGCCGCGCTTGAGGAGCCCATGCCTCGTGAGTGGGCAATATTGTTGTGGGCAACGAGGTTCAGACCCGGCATTGCCACGCCCGCATGCGCGAAAGCATGGGCAATGGACTGCACAACAAGATTAGAAGAATCGGTAGCTACAGGAGCTGCGGAGTCAGCAGAACCTTCGCCGATAACCTCAACCGTTGCGCCGGCTTCTGGACGAACAGTAACGTCTAGCTGATCGTAGTAGCCAAGGGCAAGACCAAGCGTGTCAAAACCTGGACCTAGGTTTGCAGATGTAGCCGGTACGCGGACAGTTACTGCCCTGCCTACCGGCACCTGCATAGACCCAGAAGACATTAGTGTGCGGCGCCCTTGACCAGTCCGAGGACACCAGCGACCTCTTCGGTGCTCACAGGAACAACGGTAGGAGTGACCTCAGTACCATCCGCCTTCTTCAGTGCCCATAGTGGGTCCTTCAGACCGTGACCAGTCACGGTCAGGACCACGGTGGAACCAGCTGGAATATGGCCATTCTCAGCACGCTCGAGCAAACCGGCAACCGAGATTGCAGATGCTGGTTCAACGAAGATTCCTACTTCTGCAGAAAGAATGCGCTGCGCAGCAAGAATTCCCGCGTCATCAATGGCGCCAAAGTAGCCCTTGCTGGTGTCGCGAGCGCCAAGCGCAAACTCCCACGATGCAGGGTTACCGATACGAATAGCGCTGGCAATAGTTTCTGGGTTCTTTACGGGGTGGCCAAGAACAATCGGAGCAGAACCTGCTGCTTGGAAACCAAACATGCGAGGAAGCTTGGTTGAAGCACCGCGTTCGAGTTCTTCGCTGTAACCTCGGAAGTAAGCCGTGTAGTTTCCTGCGTTTCCTACGGGAACAAAGTGGAAGTCTGGTGCATCTCCGAGGACTTCAACAACCTCAAAGGCTGCTGTCTTCTGGCCCTCGATTCGGTCAGGGTTCACCGAGTTTACGAGGTGAACGGGGTAGTTCTCTGCGAGGTCACGAGCAATATCGAGGCAGTCATCGAAGTTGCCTTCGATCTGAATAATCTCTGCGTTATGGGCCACAGCCTGGCTGAGCTTACCCATCGAGATTTTGCCCTCAGGAATGAGCACAGCTGCCGAGATTCCTGCGTGGGTTGCATAAGCGGCTGCAGATGCACTGGTGTTACCAGTAGAAGCACAAATAACAGCTTTAGCACCGTGTTCAACAGCCTTAGAAATGGCCATGGTCATTCCACGGTCCTTGAATGAACCCGTGGGGTTCATTCCTTCATACTTCACAAAGACACGAGCACCTGTGCGAGCAGAGAGAGCCTTAGCTTCAATCAGTGGAGTGCCACCCTCCCCCAGGGTAATGATGGGGGTTGCGTCAGAAATGTTGAGGCGGTCTGCATACTCTGGCAGAACTCCGCGCCACTGATGTGCCAACTTAGGCTCCTTCAACTCGTAGAACCGAAACCACTGAGCTCACGGCGTCCAACTGCGCAAGAGCGGAAACGGTGGCCGCTAAATCAGACTCAAGAGCTGCGTGCGTGCCAATAACTAGCGTAGCCGTCGGAGCAGCCTCACCAGACACCGCCTCGCTGCCAAAGGTTCCCTGCTCAACCAATTCAACAGAAACACCGTGCTGCCCAAAGACATCAGCAACAGAAGCAAGAACACCTGGACGGTCAAAGACAGAAAGTGTCACGTGATAACGCGTAGTAATGGCACTGATAGGCAACACGGGCAAATTGGCGTTTGTGGACGCACCCAAGCCAGGGCCACCGATGATGTGACGACGCGCAGCGGAGACCAGGTCTCCCAAAACCGCTGAAGCAGTCTCGGGCCCACCAGCACCAGCGCCATAGAACATCAATGAGCCGGCTGCTTCTGCTTCAACAAAGACAGCATTGTTTGCTTTGTGGACCGAAGCGAGGGGGTGCTCACGAGAGATCAGAGCAGGATAAACACGTGCTGAAACTGCTTCTTCACCCGTATTGGGATTGGTCAAACGTTCACAAATAGCCAGCAGTTTAACCACATATCCAGCTTTTTTGGCCAGTTCGACAGTCTTACCCGTGACCTCACGAATACCTTCGCGGTGAACCTTTTCCAAAGGAATTGTGGTGTGGAAAGCCAAGCTAGCAAGAATAGAAGCTTTTTGTGCTGCATCGAATGCATCTATATCTGCAGTGGGGTCTGCCTCGGCATAACCTAGTTCAGTAGCAACTGCAAGCGCGTCCTCGAAAGATGCACCTTCGGTATCCATCTTGTCCAAGATGTAGTTAGTAGTTCCGTTAACAATTCCCATAATGCGCTTGACACGATCTCCTGCAAGACTTTCGCGAAGCGGACGAATAATGGGGATTGCACCTGCAACAGCTGCTTCGAAGTAGAGCTGAGCGCCTACGCGCTCTGCTGCTTCGAATAATTCAGTTCCGTGAGTTGCAAGCAGTGCTTTGTTGGCAGTAACGACGTCAGCACCTGAGTTTATGGCCTGCAGAATGTAACTGCGGGCAGGCTCAAGGCCACCCATGACTTCAATCACAATGTCAGCTCCCAGAATCAGGGATTCTGCATCAGTAGTGAAGAGTTCTTTAGGTAGATCTGCTGAACGAGGGGCATCGAGTTTACGCACAGCGATACCGGTTAACTCCAGGCTTGCACCAACTCGAGAAGCAAACTCCTCTTTATGTTCTAGCAGTAGCCTGGCTACCTGAGCACCAACAGTTCCACCGCCGAGCAATGCCACACGTACGTTGCGGTATTCGATCATGTGTTTACCTTTCGGATAACGCCCATATCGCGCGCTAACAAATCTTCTTCAGTTTCACCGCGCACTATAACGCGGGCAACACCATCTTTGACAGCAACAACAGGTGGCCTCGTCAAATAGTTGTAGTTACTAGAAAGTGACCAGCAATAAGCACCGGTTGCAGGTATTGCAAGTAAATCACCGGGCTTAACATCCCCAGGAAGATAGTCCGCGTAAACAAGAATGTCTCCGGATTCACAATGCTTACCAGCCACACGGACCAGGGCAGGTTCTGCATCAGATACTCGATTCGCGATGCGAACCGAGTAATCAGCTCCATAAAGAGCTGGGCGTGCATTGTCACTCATGCCACCGTCAACGCTGACATATTTACGGATCGCGGACTCGCCGGTGGGAGCACCGTTGTCATCTACGACGTCAACAGAAACATCTTTGACTGTGCCGACTTCATACAATGTGAATGTGGATGTTCCGATTACTGCCCGTCCTGGTTCAACACAGATAACTGGAATATCAATACCTAAGCGAGAACACTGAGTAGAGACCACAGAAGCAATTTCGTAGGCAATTTCTTCGATGGGGGTTGGCTTTTCTGCCGGGGTATAGGCAATACCAAAACCACCACCAAGGTTGAGCTCTGGAACAGGGCCTTCCTTGAGCAGTTCTGCATGAAGTGCGAGCAAACGTGCTGCTGACTCAGCAAAACCGTCTGTCCCAAAGATTTGTGAACCTATGTGGCAGTGCAGGCCGACAAATTCCAACGACTCGTGTGAACGAATCTCTGAAACCAAATCTGGGGCATCAGCGATGGTGACACCAAACTTTTGATCTTCATGTGCAGTGGCTAGGAAGCTGTGGGTGTGTGCGTGAACACCGCTGTTGACACGAAGGCGTACTCGTTGCTTCTTGCCCGCACGACGTGCAGCATCTTCAACGCGACCGATTTCAATGAAGGAGTCGATAACTATAGTCCCCACACCGACGTCAACAGCTCGTTCAATTTCTGCTTGGGATTTGTTGTTTCCGTGAAGACCAACGCGGGAAGCATCTATTCCAGCAGCGAGCGCAACAGCAAGTTCTCCCCCACTGGCAACATCGACGTTGAGACCAGCCTCGGTAACCCAGCGAACTACTTCAGTGCACAGGAATGCTTTACCTGCGTAATAGGCCTTGGCGTGTGTGCCAACTGCAGAAAAAGCTGATTCAAAGGCGTTTCTTACTTCAACAGCTCTATTTCGAGCATGTGATTCATCAATAACAAAAAGTGGTGTTCCAAATTCTTGAGCCAATGCAGAAACATGTGCTCCAGCAACAAGCACTTCACCAGCACTGTTCCGAGTAACCGAAGAAGCCCAAACACCATCAACCAGCTCGTTGGCATCGACGTCTGCCGTGAGCCACGTTGGTGCAAGCGGGTGAGAAGCCACAGAAATACCTATCAAGAAATGGTGCCTGGATCAGCAAAAACACTTTGATTGAGAGAAACTCGGTGCAATTACTTGTGAGCTTCAATTCTAGGCGTGGCCTGGAAAGTTGGCGAACTTATTACATTCTCTCCGGGGCGGAAACACCCAGAAGCCCAAGTCCATTTCGAATCACTTGGCCTGTTGCATCGTTGAGCCACAATCTGGTTCTGTGTAAATCGGTTACTTCCTCATCAGCTTGAGGAATCACGCGGCACTTGTCATACCAACGGTGGTAATACCCAGCTACTTCTTCGATATAGCGGGCAACACGGTGTGGTTCACGTAATTCGGCTGCTTGAGTCACGATCCGTGGGAACTCTTGAAGAACACCCAAAAGTTGAGACTCTGCTTCATGGTCGAGAAGTTCAGGAGCAAAGCCATCTTCTCTGCGAACTCCCGAAGCCTTTGCGTTACGTCCAACTGCACACGTCCGAGCATGAGCATATTGGACATAAAACACAGGATTATCGTTGGTCTTTTTTCCCAGAAGATCAAGGTCAATATCTAATTGGGAATCGCTGGAGCTACGAACAAGTGCATAGCGACCGGCGTCAACACCAACTGCTTCGACTAAGTCTTCGAGGGTCACGATGGTTCCAGCCCGCTTACTCATGCGCATGGGCTGACCATCACGAACCAGATTGACCATTTGGCCAATCATGATTTCCAGGTTCACACCTGGTTCGTCCCCAAATGCAGCACACATTGCCATCATGCGGGCAACATAACCATGGTGGTCAGCACCCAACATGATGATGTTTCGATCAAAGCCGCGCTCGCGCTTATCGAGGTAGTAAGCAAGATCACCAGCAATATAGGCGGCTTGACCATCGCTCTTGATAATGACGCGATCTTTGTCGTCACCAAATTCTGTGGTTCGCAGCCACGTTGCTCCATCTTGTTCAAAGATGTGTCCTAGTTCACGAAGTCGTGCAACAGCTCGTTCTACCGCACGTGATTCGTGTAAAGAGTCTTCGTGGAAGTAGACATCAAAGTCCACGCCAAATTCATGCAGGCTGGCTTTGATTTCTCCGAACATAAGTTCCACGCCAATGGAGCGGAAGACCTCTTGCATTTCTTCTCGAGGGAGGACCGTCAGATCGTTCCCGTACGCTGCAACCACTCTGGAAGCAATGTCATGAATGTATGCACCACCGTAGCCATCTTCAGGAGCTGGTTCTCCGAGGTATGCGGCAATCAAGCTTCGTGAGAACCGGTCAATCTGTGCACCATGATCATTGAAGTAATACTCACGCGTGACTTCACCACCAACAGCCTCAAGAACACGGGCAAGAGAGTCCCCAACTGCTGCCCAACGAGTCCCACCCATATGTATGGGGCCTGTTGGGTTAGCGGAGACAAACTCAAGATTGAGTTTGACCCCTCTGTACAAATCACCACGTCCATACTCAGCTGCTTGTTCAACGATTGTTTTAGCCAAAGCCCCGGCAGAAGCAGCACTGAGGCGGATATTGATAAATCCTGGGCCGGCTACCTCGACGCTGGCGATACCAGAGACTGACTCAAGTTCTGAGGCAATGGCAATCGCCAAATCTCGAGGGTTGACACCCCAGGGTTTTGCTAGCTTGAGAGAAATGCTCGACGCCCAGTCACCGTGATCGCGATTCTTGGGGCGTTCAAGAACTACGTCATCAGCGGTAACACTTGGTTTTTCAAGACCAGACCGCTCAAGGAAACGAAAAATACTTCCTAAAATTTCACTAGCTAAGTCTGAGGGTGTCAAAAAGGGATTCTTTCAAATAGAAACGCAACAATGCGGTTAAGGCGGTTAATTTACCAGGCCGAGAAGGTAGCTACCATATCCACTTTTCACCAATGGATTGGCTAAATTAACCAGTTCGTTATCTGTTATCCAACCGTTTCTCCAAGCGATTTCTTCTATACAACCAATCTTTAGACCCTGGCGGTCTTCGATAACACGGACATATTCAGAAGCTTGCATCATTGATTCAAACGTTCCGGTGTCAAGCCATGCAGTTCCCCTGTCAAGAACTTGAACAGACAATTTAGAACTCTCAAGATAAACAGCATTTATGGAACTAATTTCAAGTTCACCCCTTGCACTTGGCTGAACCTGTTTTGCGATTTCGACTACGTTCTCGTCATAAAAATATAACCCAGGAACTGCAAAATGACTTTTGGGGTGTTCCGGTTTTTCTTCAATAGAAATAGCTTGCATATTGTCATCAAACTCAACAACCCCATAAGAAGAGGGGTCAGATACTTGATAAGCAAAAACCTTCGCCCCATCTAAATCTTGTAGCTTACTCAGGGATGTCCCCAGACCTGAGCCATGAAATATGTTGTCGCCCAAAATGAGCGCGGCCTTATCTCCATCAAGAAAATTTTCCCCTAGGGTGAATGCTTGGGCAAGACCTTCTGGGGCATCTTGAGTGATGTATTCCAAGCGCATCCCAAGTTGCGATCCATCTCCGAGTAGTTCTTCAAACTGGGATCTGTGGTCGGGTGTTGTGATTAAGAGGACTTCCCTCAAACCAGCCATCATTAGTGTTGACAAGGGGTAATAAATCATTGGCTTGTCATATACAGGCATGAGTTGTTTTGAAATTGCCCTGGTAATCGGCCAAAGTCTACTGCCGGTTCCCCCAGCAAGAATTATTCCGCGCATCATCCAATACTAGCCAATTCATTCCACTTGATAGGGTTTCAAACATGGGAAAAAAACGGGTGCTCATCATCACAGGAGACCCCATAGGGGCCAGTATGGCTGGCCCTGCCATTCGTGCCTGGCATATGGCGTATTCACTCACACAAGCAGGAAATTCAGTTCGACTTCTTTCATGCACAAGTGTTGAAAAAATTGAGGTGCCATTTGGGTTGGAATACGTCGCGTTCGGCGATGATGAAAGCTTCAAGGTACACGAGCAATGGGCAGAAGTAATCATTTTTCAAGGGCACGCTCTTCTCGTTTTCGAAGTGCTTAGAAAAAGTAACAAAATATTAGTTGCAGACATCTACGACCCCATGCACCTAGAACAACTTGAGCAAGCCAAGAATCTGCCAACAGAAAAATGGGTTGAAAGGGTCAAAAGTGAAACAGATGTGCTAAATGACCAGCTGCTTCGCGGAGACTTTTTCATTTGTGCTTCAGAAAGGCAGCGAGATTTCTGGCTTGGCCAGCTAGCTGCGCTCGGTCGACTCAATCCCTACGTTTACAAAAAGGACAACTCTCTCGATTCATTAATTGCTGTAGTCCCTTTTGGTTTATCTGAAGTTGAACCAATTCATACACGGAATGTTATGAAGGGTGTTATTCCCGGTATCGGCATAAACGACCAAGTGATTCTTTGGAGTGGAGGATTGTATGACTGGTTTGATCCACAAACATTAATTAAATCTGTTGCTCAGCTTTCAAAAAAGTACCCGACAGTCAAATTATTTTTTCAAGGAACGAAACATCCCAACCCTCACGTAACGGAAATGGATATCGTCAAAACTTCCAAAGAGCTAGCGGGAAGCTTAGGAGTTTTGGACACTAATGTTTTTTTCAACGACTCGTGGGTTCCGTTTTCTGAAAGATCTAATTTCTTATT
This sequence comes from Aurantimicrobium minutum, assembly GCF_002355535.1. Taxonomy (NCBI): domain Bacteria; kingdom Bacillati; phylum Actinomycetota; class Actinomycetes; order Micrococcales; family Microbacteriaceae; genus Aurantimicrobium; species Aurantimicrobium minutum. Next base: position 188,251 of record NZ_AP017457.1, on the reverse strand, counting down.
GGAAGCAGACATAGGAGTTAGTACTCATCACTTACATGTTGAAACCGCTTTCTCCTTCAGAACTAGAATTCTCGACTACCTCTGGGCCAGATTACCCATGGTTGTTACAAGGGGAGATTTTTTTGCAAATTTAGTTGAACTCAAACAACTCGGAATTACAGTCGAAGACAAAGACACCTCTGACCTGACAATCGCACTTGAAAAAATTCTGTTTGACAAGGAACTACATTCAAAATTTCGGTCAAATATTGAAAAAGTAAGAGCAGAATTTTATTGGAATACAGTTTTTTCACCTCTAGTCGATTTTGTAAATAACGCATGTCACGCCTCAGACAATGAAATTTGGATTAAGGAAGGCAGAAATTTCGAATTCCAGGCAGAACAATTAAAACAACCTGTAGGGTTCAAGTACCTAGTTACAGCAGCCATACACACATATAAAAAAGAGGGACTTACTGGACTCTTCAGCAAGATTTCCAGATTTGTTAACAGAAAAAATTAGTATGCTTTTGCGGTTTTTATTTCTCTGAAATAGCTAGCAACTAGGACGGAAACCAGTAAAGCAAAGCTGAGAGAACCAAGAATCCAAATTGCCATCGGTGTTGGCCCGAAGGTCCACCACCATTCTGCATCTTTGCTCAGATTCCAACCCTTTACGTCTACACCTGTAACGTACCTTCTTATGTTTACCTGGAGTGAGACTGTAAACGCAATCCAGATTAAGGCACCGCCAATAATCCCCTGAGTATGCGAAAACGCTGAGATGTTTTCTGTCGCACCAAAGAATACAACCCCGGCAAACATGATAATTAGAGGAAGTACATACCTCGGTTGGACATTAGAACCAACGAAAGAACTACTCGAAACTAACAATGCCAGAGGATAAGCAATCAGTGCCGAAAATAAAAAGGTCGCAGCTAGGGCTTTTTTCTTGTCAAAGTAGCCCATACCCCAAAACACAAGAGCACTAAAAATAAATAAAGTGCTGACCCACACACTACCTGGCATTTCCGTATCGAGCCATCCAAGCCCCCATGTTCCGAAAATGCCCACAAGCAGGCTTGGAAGTTGAATGAGGTTCGCAGTAATCAAAACAGACAAATCTACATTTTCGTCACCAGAAGCGACACCATTAATTGCAGCATTTGATTGATGTGAAAACCAAATTGACAACAATGAAATACCGATGATTGCAACAAAAATCCAAACAGACTTCCACCAAGATCCTGTCTTAGAGAACGTCAACGTCATTGCGACCACACATGCTAAAACTGCAAAGATCCCGCCGTCTGCTCTGGCGCCTGACGCCATAGCGACTAATAGTAACGAAAGTGTAAGTGCCAAAATACGTCGTTTACCTGAAGCGGAAAAAAAAGTCACCAATAACGGCCAAAGAAGGCATGCAGAGATTAGGACCCAAGAACTTGGATTAATGGAAGCAATTACAAAAACGCCTAGAGGAATGATGGTAGACAACATTCCAACTAAAAGCGGAATTCGAAGGTTTTTGTTGATTACAAAAAATGAAATTGTTGTAAGGAATACAAACAGAAGGCAATTTAACACTCTCATGAGTAACACGGAGACATCAATGTGATCACCAGCAAGTTGAGACATTGCGAAATAAAAAAATGGAGGATAGTCGCCGGTAAAGTTTCCTCTGGTTGTGAACCCGAATTGTGTTTGGTCAATTCCAAAATTTTTCCCCTGGCAAGAAGCGCTTATTTCTGGATGTAGGGCAAAACAATTTGACTGGCTAAATGCTGTAGGCAGATAGCGTTCACCTGGGTCTCTTCCGGGTTGACAGAGGGTTTCATTTGTACCCCCTCCACACCAAATGCTTGCCAAATGATAGTCATCGTCGGGGCCAGCCCCAACAGGTGAGGCAAAACTCCACGCAGTCAAACTTAATGCTGATGCAACGATTGCAAGGGCTAACGAAATAGCGTTCCAACGAGACAAAAACAAAGTCCTCATGCATTGAGTCTATGAGGGCTATAGAGCTGATTATCAGATTAGGGTTGAAGAATGATTTCGGATATGAGTCATATGGCCACAGAACCACTCAAGATTGCAGTTGTTTTCGATTGTCTTTTTCCTGCGCAGACGGGTGGGGCAGAACGTGTATATGGACGAATCTCAGAGCTACTTGTCGAAAAAGGACACTCCGTAGATTACATAACAAGGATCCTTAATGTCCCTAAGGATACGCACCCATTTGCCGTAAAGGGCATTTGGTCAGGCGAACTTTATGACAATGAAGGAACAAGAATTCCAAGAAACGCATTTGCATTTAGCTGGAGAGTGTTTTGGTTTTTTGTCAAAAACCGCAACAAATATGATGTTGTGTTCTTGAGTTCCACACCGGTGTTAAACCTCATCGCAGGGTCAACTGCACTCCTGGGCACAAAAGCTCTAGTAATTGCTGATTGGCTTGAAGTTTGGACGCTCTCTCAGTGGAAAAAATATAGTGGTTTCACAATGGGAGCAATAGCTTTTGGACTACAAACATTTGCCACTCGATTTGGGGACATTATTACAGTCAACAGTAATTTCACAGCTCGAAGGTTAAAGAAATACAGAAAAAGCCAACGGCTCATTAAGTTGGGCTTAGTTGATCTGAATTCGCATGATGACGAAGATTGGGAACCACATACTCCAAATAAGAAATACTTACTTTTTGTCGGAAGACACATCGAAGACAAGCAAATAAAAATTCTTATCAGAGCAATGGATCAACCGGAACTCATTGAAACAAATATTGACCTTTATATTGTCGGTACTGGTCCAGAAACAGAAGGATTAATCACAGAATCGAAAAAGTTGAGCCATCCAGAGCGGGTTCGTTTCCTTGGGAAAGTTTCCGATTCAGAACTCCATAAATTAATGCAGTCAGCTTCTGTAAATGTAAACCCATCAAAGCGCGAAGGCTTTGGGCTAGTGGTTTCTGAAGCGGCGAGATGGGGAACACCATCTGTAGTTATTGACGAGCCCGACAATGCATCTAAAGAATTAATAATTCCTGGAAAAAACGGATATGTGGCTCAGGAAAGTAGAGCGGATTCTTTGGCCTCAGTAATTAGAAAGGCTCTAGATAACGAGGAAGAGTTACGAAATAGTACAAGGTTGTGGTTTATTGACAACAGTAAATCTAGTGGCCTTCATTCCTCAGTAAACCAAATTCTTGATTTGGTAAACATTCTTCGAAAACCGTAATGGTTTTCTCAGCAGTTCGCTCCCAGGTGAATTCACTTGCCCGCTGTATTCCACGTGAAGCCAAAACATCAAGGGTTGAGGTGTCTCTAAGGGTCTGAGTGATTACTTTGGCGAGTTCGGCTGGGCTGTTGGTGTCCACATAAATTGCTGCCTCTCCACCGACTTCACGAAGAACAGGAATGTCTGAACAGATAACTGGGCATCCTCGGCTCATAGCCTCAAGAATTGGTAGACCAAATCCCTCAAAAAGCGTAGGAAAAACATAAATCGTGGAGTCTGCGTAAAGTTCTTCAATTTGCTCTTGTGGAATCCAACTTTTCAATTCGACGTAACTTTCTAACGCTAATTCAGTAACTAGCTTCGCCAAGGGGTCATTATCCGAGCCTCCAGTGATAACGAGAAGGGGACGCTCCGGCTCTGGTATCAGCGCGAGACTTTGAATAAGTTTTTCAAAGTTTTTATGGGGGAGCCTGTTCCCTCCCGACAAAAGTTGAGCTTTAGCCCTGTTTTGGTTAGAGAAATTATCTTTCTTTGGGGTATTTGAGACTCTACCGCCGGCTAATTCAGAAACTTTAATTTTTTTCTTTGTTGGTGATAAGTGTTTCTCAATGCTTAATTTTGAAAACTGAGAAATAGTCAAAATAGATTTGGCATGATTTGCGCTCATGCGAATTAAGGTTCTCAAAAAAACCCCGGTGAGTTGGCCAAACAATTGAGGCTTTTCAAAAGAAAGTAAATCTTGCAAAGTCAAAACTACGGCAGTTCTTCCCCATATTGGACCAATGTTTGCAGGGGAATGAATCAAGTTGGCTTCAATTTTTTTGGCAAAACGATTCACACTTATGATTTCCCCAAATGCCCATCTAAATGGAGACTTATTTTGAATCTTCATTTGAACTATTTCCCCTGGGAACCAGGAAATAAGGTCTAGATTGGTCTCTTGAGAAACAAGAGCAACAAGTCTCCAGTTTGGCCTCTGCTTCGCAATCTCTGGGTACAACTGCCTAACGTATGACTCCATACCTCCTCTAGTTCCAGTGAAAAAAAGGAGATCAACTAAAACCGTTGTCACTTTGTCCGGGCCTTTCTGCCAAAGTATTCAAATAAAAGCCATTGAAAAAGTTCTCCAGCAAACAACGCCACAAATACCAATGCAAGATTGTTAAAAGGTAAAACTGAAATTGCTAGCAAGAAAATAACCAAACTGGAAAAAAGGCGAACCAGAGTGACGAGCTGAGCTTTACCTTCCCTCCTAAATTTAGCGAACGGGATTGTCGTGAGAATTGCAGTTGCTCGCCATAAACATGCAAAAAATATGGCTGAAACTGATGCAGCTTCCGTCCAGCTTTCACCAAAGAACAATTCAAAGAGCCCGCACCAATTTGCGATGAAAATGGCAAATACTGCCAGAAATACTGCGAACGAAGAAATCAGAACTTCAAACTTAGAGTGTTGGCTCAACAACCTCATTCGCAAATACGTCAAAGGAATTCCTATTGCACCTGAAGCTGTTGAAATAGCGGCAAAAGCGACGGCTGCTTCAGGCCCAAGCTGGGAAATAATAACGAAATTTATGACGGGGAAGACTGCTCCTGTCAGTCCTACATCAGCCACCACCCAAACCAAAATTGGTTTTGAACTTTGGATTTTATTGTTTCCTAAACCTGCATTCCGTATGACTGTCGCAAGAAATACCCCAAGCGCTAAAACTCCAAAAGTTTGAGAAATTTCAGAAAATGCCAGCAGCAATGACACCAACGATGTAAGCGCAATCGTCAAAGACGCATAAAGCTCTCTTTTATCTCTTCTTGCGGCGACTGCAGATGCCCTACCTGCTTCCATAGCTGTGAAGAGGAAAGGCAAGCTACACGCAATTAACCAAATACTTGTCGGCCAGATGAAAAGAAGCAAAACGATAGCACCGCAAGCCCAAATCAATAGATTAGGAAGTCGGATGCCTTCCGTCTGACCTGGAGTAGCAAGTTTTGCTTCAATCAATGCAGCTGTTGCGGTTTGACCAACGTAAGTGGCAAACATGATTGCTACAGAAAGAAAACCTTGTTCTTGTATTGTAAATAGTTTAGTTACTCCAATAAGGGAAATTGCAGGAACAATCGCTAAGGAAATTCCGCCGCCCAACGTTGCGAGGGCTAAGAGAGTTTTTTTCAAAACATCACCTTTGAACTTCGTAACCTCATACTTTTCAGGAATGAGATATCGGCAAGTTTAATGTCCTTGATTTTTGGTTTCTCGGGAGCATATCGACCAACTTTCCAACCGAGGATTCTTCCTCGTATTGCAGCGAGGTCTCGGTGAATTATCGTGTCTGCGATACAGACAAGCACCTCTGTAACCAAAGCCCTAGCAGCAAATCTGGTTTTTAGCACACCGTAAGATTTGAGGATATACCCGCGACCAAAACCAGATTTTTCTCTTTGTCCTGGAGACCCTAGCCCTATACTTGCCCCTCCAATGTGGACCCCAGTTGCGCTTATAACAGCTTCACTCTTCCAACCACTTGCAATAAGGCGTAAACCCAGATCTAGCTCTTCGCCATACATAAATATGTTTTCATCAAGTAATCCAACCTGGTCAAGCGCTTTTCTCCTGAAGGCAGCAACAGCTCCGTAAGCAGCTAAAACCGGAGGGAAGTATTCACGTAATTGTTCCACCGTTCTGCCTGAATAACGAACAAAACCTGAAAGTGTCGAATCAACTGTTATTCCAAAACCATCAACAAGACCATTTGGCTTGAGAAGTAACGGGGTAGCGCTGCCGACTTCAGGATTTTCCTCAAAAGTTTTTTGAAGATTTTCAACCATGTATCTATCAGCAACTACATCGCTGTTAACTAAAACAACTAAGTCTGAATCCCCGGAGGCAATTCCCCTGTTGCAAGTTTTTGCGAAACCTAGATTTTTCGAATTCTGGATTAGGCGAATATTAGGAAAACTGGAGACTATATTCTCGGCCGTGTCATCAGGACTGCAATCATCAACAACGATGATACTTACTTCGGTTGATTGAGAATTTAGTGACATCAAACATTGGCGAACAGTCTCCCAATTTCCATAAACGGGGATTACAACGTCAACAGATTTCATCAATTCGCGACTTTGGTTATTCCAAGCTGGGCAAAAACGATACTAGTCGCTCTTGGAAGCAGTATGTTTCGAGATTTCATCCCTAAGATGTTGATTCTCAAGGCACACCGCCCTTGCAAGTTTTGTTATTTTTCGTGATGTTTCAATATTTTTTTTGTAATTTGAGACAGCATTAATCAAAAAAGCGATTATCAGTACGTAAACGAGTAAGTCAGTTCCACGACCAACACCTAGGAAATTAGCAAAACTGGTCAAAACGCCAGGAGCGATTATGACTACAACTCCGCAAATGACTGCAAAAATTATTACAAGACGCCCAATTGCTAGCTGTTTAGCACTCGGTTTGGATCGTACAAGGTAAACAAGTACAAAAATCAGAGCGAGAATTAGAGCAATTTGTACCCACATTGTCATTTCACAATCAGTTCGACGAGTATATTCACTGCGTTAATGATGGGCTGGCCTTTTGATTTTGAATATTCCGTATACAACACTTCCACTGGATACTCTGCCCACGGTAACTGAGTCTTTCCAAGCTGAACGACTATTTCACTTGCATGAGCCATTCGATCTTGCTTCAAATCTAGATTCTCGGCAGCTTGCCGACTTAGGACCCGCAATCCATTGTGCGCATCTGTAAGTTTGATTGGGCTCATGAGATTTGAAACCCAAACTGCTGTCTTAAGTATTATTTTTTTGGCAAATCCGGGTTTCGTTCTGCTGTCTAAAAAACGAGAACCAAATACCATTCCAAGTTTCTTTTCACGGGCAAGAGAAAGCATATTCTGTGCGTCGATGAGCTGATGTTGCCCGTCTGCATCGAAGGTAACAATGTATTCGCATTCTTTGTTTTGCAGAGCGTATTCGATACCGGTCTGAAGTGCTGCCCCCTGACCAAGATTTATTGGATGTTTGATGACGATAGCGCCAGCTTCTTCCGCAATTGTTGCTGAATTGTCCGCACTACCATCATCAATGCAAACTACATACTTGAATTGAGCCCTAAGCTCCTTGACGACTTCACCAATTACGGTTTCTTCGTTATACAAGGGGATAACAATCCAGGAACTGGTATCTACGGCGTTAAGGGTATCCACACAGGTAAGTTTGTCATAGAAGATTAAACCGAAGAGTCAAAACGCGATAAATAATCAGGAGTAAATCATGCCAGAGAGCCCGGTTTTCATAAATGCGGATCACAGCGATGAGTTAAGAGTGCTGGCATTGGTGGATCGAATCATTGGGCTCGAAGCAGAAGTGGCACGGCTAAGTATTGATGCGGGGGTTAAAGATCTTCGCATTATCAAGAACTCTAGGCCCTACAAGGTAGGCAAATTAGTTCTTTCCCCTGCAGCTTGGGTCGTGAAAAAGGTTCGTAGATGAAACCAATTTTCCAAGAAAAAATAACCTTCCTAATAGAAGATACTCTTCCGAAAAATAGCAAAAAAAAGATACACAATTGGGCTGCGGCGCTGTCCAAGACCGTTGGTGGTGTCAACATCGAAGAGCTGAAAATGTTGGGGAATGAAAATAACAGCGAAATTAAAGCTGCTATTTCAAGAAGTGATTGCGACAGAATTGTCTTCATTTTTGAACCCATTACCCCAAGAACTAGATTTACGTCTAAGTTTGTTGACGAACTTTCCCAAAATAAAGATTCAGATGTAATTTATTTTGATTCTCGAGAAGTGCAACGACCAGAGTTCTCACCGGAAAGGCTCCGAGGGCAAAACTACTTGGGCCCTTTTGTCATATTTAAGCGTGAAACTATCAATGAAATTCCTGGTTTAAGTTTCAAGTTCGGGACAACAAGTTTGTGGAGTTTGACTCTAAGTTTATTCCTTCAAAAAAAAGTGATATCTCATGGGAAAACACAAATTTTTCACGAGGCTTTCTTGGAGCCACGGGAAGTTACTCTTCAAGAATCTGAATACATTCGCAACACAATTCATGATTTCCTCGATCAACCAAACGGCGGAGAGTGTGTTGAAGTAATTAGTGCGGAATTATTTCCGTCAAGGCGTTTTGCACAGACAGACACACTTATTTCCATCATTATTCCTACTCGAGGAACAAAAGATCCCCACGACCAAAAACCACTTCTGATTAGAACAATAGAAAGTGTTGAAAGTACAACAAAACACCTAAATATTGAATATGTAGTAGTCGTTGATGAGGGATACGACTCCTCTGTAATCCAGGAGTTGGAGGAAATTACAGGGCCCAGATTAAGTCTTGTTCTGTGGAACGAAGCATTCAATTTTTCTAAGAAAATGAATTTAGGTTTCGTGCATTCTCAAGGTGAATTCATACTTCTACTCAACGATGACATAGAAGTTATTTCAAAAGGTTGGTTAGAGGCGCTCCTATCATTGGCACAATTGCCCAACGCCGGGATGGTTGGGGCCATGTTGTACTACGAGGATGGCACCATCCAACATGCTGGTCATGCCTATTACCATGGATCGCCAACGCACATTGGCCTCAACGCGCCTCGAGGTTCTAAAGGTCCACGAGGTGCTCTATTGGTAGAACGTGAACTTTCAGGAGTTACGGCAGCATGCGCAATGATGCCAAGAGAAGTGTTTAAGCGCGTTGGGGGATTTTCGGCGCTTCTACCCGGAAACTTCAATGACGTGGATTTGTGCTTGAAAGTTGGTTGGGCGGGATACGACGTTTATTGGACCCCGTTTGCTGAACTATTCCATTTCGAAAGCAAAACCAGAGATGCACATGTGCATTATTACGAACTAGATATCATTGCAGAACGATGGGGGCCAAGGCTGGAAGATAACAGATTTTGGTCCAACCATCCCAGTGACGTTACATAGTGTTTACCTCTGTGTGTACAATAAAATGTACTTTAGGGGGAAGGTCGAATGGCGCACAAGGAGCAAGCTTACTTTTGTGAGCAAGTCAGAAATTTACATCCCCGTTACTTCTACAACACATTCGTTGTTGACATTGGATCACTCGACATAAATGGAAGTAATCGAGAGCTCTTCAGTGACTGCCTTTATCTTGGCGTCGATTTATCGATTGGGAAAAATGTTGACTTAATTTGTAAGGGTCACGAATTGGGGCTCCCCGACGAATCTGTGGATGTCATCATCTCAACCGAGGTTTTCGAGCATGACATCCACTATCCCGAAACTATCCAAAACATAATTAGAATGTTGAAGCCAGGAGGGTTATTTCTTTTTACTTGCGCCACAACTGGCAGGCCAGAACATGGAACAAAGGCTACAACAATCCAGGATGCCCCTTTTCTAGAGGATGCCGGTTGGCCAGATTATTACAAGAATCTAACTGAAGCCGATATTGAAAAAGTAGTAAACTTAAAGTCTGTTTTTTCTGAGTATCAATTTTCGGTCAATCATTCAACTCATGACCTATATTTTTGGGGAATAAAACGTGGTCAGCCAAGATTTAGAGACAACTATTCATTCCTCGTTTGGGAATCACGAGTTGAAAGAGATTCTATTAGAACAAAAGTTAGAAATTCCGAACTTGAAAAACAGGTAGAAGACTTAACTACCGCCCTCACGGAATCAACAAATTTGATTGACCATCTTCAAAGTCAACAAAAACCATATGGAAGTGGGCAGTTTAATTTCAATGAAGATGTAATCTGCTCTCCTCTATCTTTTTCGTCTTTACTTTCAGGGAAGGAGGGAGAATGGCATTCTTTCAATCAATTGAAAGTTACACGAACATTGAAAAACAAAATAGTTACAAGATTTGGGTTAATTCATTCGTGGAAACTAAAGAAACACAAAGAATTAATTCAAAATTCTATCTTTTTCGATGCCGAGTGGTACAGATGGGCATACTCGGATATCGAACGCTCTGATGTCGATCCTGCTACTCATTTTCTGGAACATGGGGCTACGGAGGGAAGGAATCCTTCTCCTTACTTCGACACTAAGTTTTATTGCTACCAAAATCCTGATGTCTCATTATCGGGAATCAACCCATTAGTTCACTACATACTCTATGGAATTTTGGAGGGGCGAGTAGCTAGCCCCATTGTCAGAATTGACACCAAAACTCAAGATATACAAGCAAAAGGCCAATCGTTCCAATCGTCGTTACATTTTGATTTAGGAACAATGTCTTTAGTGGCTCCACAGAAAAATTTGACTCAGAAAATATCTGAAACTGTTGAATTGATAAAGATACTGGCGGAAATTGAATATGAATCCTGAAGTATCTGTCATTATTCCTTGTTACAACCAAGGCCACTTTCTTGGTGATTCCCTGAAATCGGCATCTATTTCCTCTAAGCAAGACTTGGAAATAATCATTGTCAACGATGGCTCAACAGACGCTGTTACCTTGAGGAAATTAGACGAGATAGTTTCACTCCAACAGAACAACATCAGAGTAGTGAATCAAACAAATAAAGGCCTCTCTTCTGCAAGAAACACAGGCGTAATTCAATCCAGCGGTTCGTTTATCAAATTTCTAGACGCTGATGACCTCCTGGTTAGCGGAAGCATAGATAAGCAACTCGAATTTTTTCAAGAATTCCCTGCCCTGGATGTTGTAATTGATGATTTCGAATACACAGATATTTTCAGAAGTCACTTTTGGCGTGAAGAACCTTCAACGGTAGCCAACTTCGATTTTAAATGGGAAGATTTTTTTTCATTTTGGGAATCAGGACTAACCATTCCTATTCACGCTGCACTGTTTAGAAAAAACGCGATAGAAAAAATACCATTTCATGAAGGCATTAAGGCCAAAGAGGACTGGGTATTTTGGTGCGATTTAGCAGCAAATAGTCTTTCAATGCATTACACGGGCTTGACCGGTTGTGTTTACCGTGTTCATGGCTCCAATATGACAAAAGACAAAACAAAAATGGCTTTTTATTGGTTAGAGGCTTTCCAGATAATCCTAAAAAATGCGAGGAAAAGGGAGATCGACATTCCTATTGAAGACATCTTGAGGCTGCAGTCACATTTCAATGATTTTTATGCACGACAATTACAAGAAAAGTCTCAGAACTTGAGTCATGAGACATTATCAAAAATTCTAAACATATGGAATTGAATTACAAAATGGCAAGCATTGACGTACTCATTCCAGTCTTCAACAGGCCAAATGAAACTAGGCGAGCTATCCAAAGTGTACTTAGCCAGTCAGTTCTCCCCGATGGCTTAATTATTGTCGACGATGCATCGAGTGATCCAGAAATCAAATCTTTACTTACAGAGTTTTCAGAAAAGTACCCGTTTATTACCCTGATTTTTCACGAGGAAAACACTGGCATTGTTGGAGCACAGAATTCAGGAGTAAGTGCTTCCAAATCTGAATATATTGCCTTCCTAGATTGTGATGATTGGCTGGCGGGAAACGCTATCCAAACTGTGCTCCAATTCCTCAAACAAAACCCCTCAGAATACGTTTTTACAGATCGAATTGAAGTTTCTGAAAAAGATGAGCTCAAAATTGAGAATTTAGTTCAATATGGTGGCCAATTTCACAGAAAAGGTAGAGAAGCTCATAGTGAAATTCTTCTCGATCACATGATTGCATCTCATTTGAAAATAGTCTCCAAAAAAGCTATTGAATCAGTGGGAATGTTCGAGGAAGGCACATCTGGAGTTCAAGATTGGGATCTAGCTCTCAAGGTCTCCGAGGTTTTTGAATTGGCCTATCTTCCTCAGCCTCTTTACTTCCATAGCCTCCATCCAAACCAAGACACAATTTCAAATAAAGTTGCAAATATATATAAAACAAATCAAGTAAGGCGGAATGCACAAACAAGGCGTTTTACATCCGTAGTTCCAGAGCACAACCCCACTGGAAAGCAAATGTGGAGAGGAATATGTGAAACACTTCCCAGTTTTGCGGCAGAACTTTCGCTTAGCTCATGGATGTTTTGTAAAGACTCCCACAATTCCTGGAAACTCTTGCCCCTAAACAGTATTTATTTTGACGAAGGCCCAGAGATTGAAATCGTGGAATTATTCCTCGTAAGTTCTTTTCCGATCTCTCCGCAAGTGCTCAAATCTTTATGGAAAGTCCGACCAAAACGGCCTTTGATAGGGGCATTTGTGACGTCAAGAATGATTGACTACTACCGATGGAACAATAGCTATTTTGATTATCTGGTTTGTTCCAGCACTGAAACCGAAATTGCGTTATTGGGATATTGCTTAGAGGAAGTTATTGTCCACTAGCTATTTTGAGTTGTTGTGCCCTCGAGAGGATTCGAACCTCCGACCTCTGGTACCGGAAACCAACGCTCTATCCCCTGAGCTACGAGGGCCTGTTAACTTCAGGCTACATGAAATCAAAAGGCTGCATGTTTACAGCAAATTTTGAGACTTTCAATATATGGTTGAGAGTTAAGGGAAAGGTTGGAGGTGCATAGCATTGCCCAAAAAACGGTACATGAGAATTATTGCTGCCACCCTGTCCCTGATTACTGCACTTTCATTCTTATCTCCACCTTCAAAAGCAGAAGCAGTAGTCGGATCAGACTTTATTCCTGGATTCATCATGAGCGATTCTGTTTTTTATAACGGATACGCAATGTCTGCTGGAGAAATTCAAAATTTCTTAAATTCGAAAGTTCCGAGGTGCGCATTAGGTGACCCAGGTAAACCCAAAGGTGGCATATTCATCTACTCAAACGGAACTCGAACTCGTTATGCAGATAATTGCCTCAAAGACTACGTAGATTTTGTTCCTGGTACAGCTGCTGATTCGATTTGCAAGGCAATTCCTGCTGGAAGAATGACTGCTGCACAGATGATCCAGTTAGTCGGAAATGCTTGTAATGTCAGCCAAAAAGTCTTGATTGTAATTATTCAAAAAGAACAATCTTTAATTACTGATGCGTTCCCGGATTTGCTTCAATACGAACGTGCTACTGGGTTCAATTGCCCAGACACTGCTCCGTGTAGCACAGCTAGTGCCGGTTTTTTTAAGCAGGTTTATTCAGCGGCTAGGCAAATGCAGGTATACGGCACCGGTGTCTTCAATTGGTACCCCGTCGGAGCATGGTCAAACATTCTCTATCAGGTGGGTGGATCATGCGGCTCTTCGCCCGTGTTCATCAGAAATAGAGCGACCGCTGCTCTGTACTACTACACTCCTTACCAGCCAAACGCTGCAGCACTGAACAACTTATATGGAACAGGTGATGCTTGCTCAGCTTATGGAAACAGAAATTTCTGGAGACTCTTCAATGACTGGTTCGGAAATACACTTGACGCACCACCCCCAGTTCACTGGTTTACTCCCGAAAGAATTGCAGACACCAGGCCCGGGTACTCAACATTAGATGGAAGAGTACAGAATGTTGGACCTGTAGCAGCTGGCTCGACAATTAAGATTCCCGTCTTGGGTAGAGGTGGAGTGCCTTCAGCAGGAGTTGGATCTGTAGTTGTCAATGTAACAGCCGTGAACCCCGGTGGAAATGGTCACTTAACCGTTTATCCAACGGGGGAGACTTTGCCCAACTCTTCAAATGTTAATTTTGTGGCAGGACAGATTGTTCCAAACCTCGTTATCACAAAGGTTGGCTCAGACGGAACAATCTCAATCCTCAATGGAGCACTGAATGGGCAGACTCATTTAATTGTTGACGTAGCTGGTTGGTTGCCACCAACAGGGACAATTACATCGTTTTCGCCTTCACGAATTGTTGATACCAGAACTAGTTATCAAACAGTTGATGGCCAACTACAACAAACTGGGCCACTAGCTGCCGGGGGAGACCTAAGAATTCCCGTTCTTGGGCGGGCAGGAATTCCAGCTTCCGGAGTTGGTTCGGTTGTCCTGAACGTAACTTCTGTTAACTCAACCTCAAATGGTCACCTGACCGCATATCCGACCGGTGAGAACGTTCCAAATGCGTCAAATTTGAATTTTGTCGCAGGTCAAACTGTTCCAAACATGGTTGTGGTAAAAGTTGGAGCGGATGGTTCAGTAACTCTTAGAAATGGTGCCGTATCGGGCGCTACAGACATTGTGGTAGACGTAAGCGCTTGGTTACCAAGCAATGGTGACTATCACCCTGTGTCTCCTGTGAGAATTGCTGATTCTCGACCAAACTACACAACCATTGATGGCCAATACCAAAACACTGGACGGGTTTCTGGAGGTTCAGCGTTTAAGGTAAAAGTCCTCGGACGCGGAGGAATTCCAACTACAGGGGTTACTGCAGTTGCTGTGAATGTAACAGTGGTACGACCAACTTTCGGCGGTAATTTGACTGCTTATCCTGGAGGAGAATTTCCGCCAAACACCTCAAACCTTAACTTTGTACCTGATGTCATAGTCCCAAATATGGTGATTTTACGTGTTGGTTCTGACGGGACAATTGTCATTGATAATAAAGCAATTGGCGGATCAGCGGATGTCGTAGTTGACATAGCAGGTTGGTTTGAAAATTGAGTGGGTCTTAGAACCGCATCAATCAGGCAGTTTTGATTGATTTAAGGTATTTCTTCACTGTTTGCTTTGCAGGTCCAACCGTTTGGAGAACGCCCTTTTCAAGCCATGCCGCCTGGTCGCACATTTCAACAACAGAAGCCATCGAGTGTGTAACAAGCACAACGGTTTTGCCGTCATGCTTCAACTGAGAGAACTTAAGTAAGCACTTTTCCTGAAATTCGGCATCCCCAACCGCCAAAACTTCATCAACAATTAAAATTTCTGGCTGGACACTAATTGCTACAGAAAACCCAAGACGCACATACATACCTGAAGAATAATTTTTTACCGGTTGATCGAGGAATGCTTCGACTCCCGAAAAATCGACGATTTCATCAAACTTTCTATCGATTTCTTTTCGTGACATTCCTAAAATTGAGCCGTTTAGGTAAATGTTCTCTCTCCCTGAAAGTTCATGGTGGAATCCTGAGCCCACTTCTAACAAGGCTGACATTTTACCGGAGTACGTTATCCGGCCTGAGGTAGGTGTGTAGATTCTTGAGAGAATCTTCAACAAAGTTGACTTACCAGACCCATTACTACCTATAAGGCCAAAAGTAGAGCCAGTTGGAATCTCAAAACTAACGTTTTGAAGTGCCCAAAATTCGTCATGTTTAGAAATCCTCCCCCTCATTAATGCAGATTTGATTGTTTGGTTTCTTTCATGAAAAAGTTTGAACTTTTTAGAGACGTTATTGACCTCGATTGCCGCCACTAGAGCACCTCAGCTAATTTGGGTTCGTTTTTCCTGAAAATTAACAGTCCAGCCGCGAAAGAAATCAACGAAGCCAAAAGGATAAAGATGAGGCTGTCGGCTGAAGGCATCCTGTTGTCGTATAACAACTCTCTAAAAACAACGATAAACCGCTCCATAGGGTTCCATTGATACAAATCATAAATGGTTATGTTTGTGCCCAGTAGAGGTCCAACTTTATCTGACTGGGTTTGCACCAGGCTCATTGGGTACATTATGGGATTTAAGAAAAACCAAATTTGGAGAATCAGTACCAAAAAATGCTCTACGTCTCTGAAATATGCATTTGCAATTGACAACATCATTGCGATGCCTGCAGCAAAAATGGCAAGCAGCACCATTGTCAAAATGATTAGTGGGAGCCATATCCATAGTTTTGCCCCAAAAAGCAAAAGCACAATAATCAAGATTCCCATTTCAAAAAGCCAGTTATACCCGGCTGCCAGAATTGAAGAAACCGGAAGAACAGCTCTGAAAAAGTAAACTTTTTGAATCAAACCCGCATTTGCTACTAGCGAAGCTGTTCCTGTGGTGACGGAAGTTGCAAAAAATAGCCAAGGCAAAAGACCGCACAAAAGCCATAGCGGAAATGCTGATAATCCACTTGGATCGCCGGGCGCGGGTTGAATTTTAAAAACAATTGAGAAAACAAAAGTGTAAACGAGCATTAGTGCCAGTGGATTTGCAAATGACCACAATTGACCAAAGACAGTTCGTTTGTATTTTCCTCGTACCTCGCGAAGCGTCAGATTTAGCAGAAGTTCACGTGCATTGACCATGTCGAGGAAGAACATTTTCATAAAAAACTTTTCCTCTTTCAATTAATCCGCAGCCGAAATTGCATGACTCTATCGGCAACTTCTCTAAGACTCTACTCCACTACGAATCAAAAGCTTAAGTCCCTGGAATCCGACAAAAATCCAAACATTAATCTCAAATGCCTATTTTTCATTCCTAGCTCTGAAAGTATAGAAACCTACAACTATAAGGACACACAATTATGCCAACCGCACTTATTACCGGAATAACTGGTCAGGATGGCCTTTACCTTGCAGAGCTTCTTCTCTCCAAAAAGTATGAGGTTTACGGTCTAATCCGGGGTCAGAACAATCCCAAACTTGATTTAGTAAGGAATACCCTTCCTGAAGTTAAGTTAATTACTGGCGATCTCACAGACGTGGCATCTTTGGTTAGAGTCCTAGAAATCTCAAATCCTGATGAAATTTATAACTTAGGTGCTATTTCTTTTGTTGCTTACTCCTGGGAAAATGCAAGCCTTACCTCTGACGTTACTGGCAAAGGTGTTCTAAACATTCTTGAGGCGACACGCTTATTCGCCGGTGATGACATTGAAAAAGTGCGTTTCTACCAAGCTTCGAGCTCAGAAATGTTTGGCAAAGTTCAAGCAGTTCCTCAAACAGAGTCCACTCTTCTGTGGCCACGCTCGCCCTATGGTGTAGCAAAAACTTTTGGACACTACATGACCATCAACTACAGGGAATCTTACGGCATGCATGCGTCAAGTGGGATTCTGTTCAATCATGAATCTCCAAGAAGGGGACCTGAATTCGTAACCCGTAAAATTTCTCAATCCGTGGCTAGAATTCATCTCGGTCTTCAATCAGAAATTATCCTTGGCAACCTAGATGCAAAGCGAGATTGGGGCTTCGCGGGTGACTACGTCGACGCTATGTGGAGAATGCTTCAACAGCCACAAGGAGATGACTACGTAGTTTCAACTGGAGAGGCTCATTCGATCAAAGAATTCCTCAACGAAGCATTTGCTGTGGTGGGCATATCGGACTGGAGTAAATACGTCAAACAGGATTCCAAATTCATGCGCCCCGCTGAAGTGGATCTTCTGATTGGTAACGCTACAAAAGCCAAAGAGGTTCTAGGCTGGGAGCCTAAGGTGTCCTTCTCCGAGCTTGTACAAATGATGGTTGAGAGCGATGTGGCTCAGCAACAAGATTTGAAAACTTGAGTGCTCATGCACAAAGCACTTATTACTGGAATTACCGGACAAACAGGAAGCTACCTAGCTCAGGAGTTCTCAGAAATCGGCTGGGAAGTACACGGATTGTCAACCGGAGCGTTACCTCACGGAAAAATGCCTGGTGTCTATCTCCATGAACTTGACTTGCTGGATAGGGCAGCAACACAAAAAAAAATACACGAGATACTTCCAGATGTTGTTATCAACCTTGCTGCGGTGAGTTCTGTTTCAACTTCTTGGGAAAATCCACTACTCACCTTCGATACAAACGTGATGCCTGTGGTGAATATCCTCGACACAATTTCCAAAATAGAAATTGAACGTTTTCACAAAATTTCATTTATTCAGGCTTCAAGTTCTGAAATTTTTGGATTATCCACTTGTGTTCCGATTGTAGAACAATCCAAACTTAGCCCCTCGAACCCATACGGTGCCTCTAAAGCTGCAGCACATGTCATCACGAATTCATACAAGGCAAGTGGAATAAACGCGTCAAACGCTATTTTGTTCAATCACGAATCGCCCAGACGACCTGAAACCTTCGTAACAAGAAAAATCACTAAGGGCGTAGCAAGAATTTCAAAAGGCCTTCAAGACAAAATAATGCTCGGAGACATAACTGTTTCTCGTGACTGGGGTTGGGCGCCCGATTACGCACACGCACTTCGGCTTATGGCTGAGAGCCCCAATCCAAGAGATTATGTAATTGCAACTGGCGAAGCACACACAATTGAAGAATTTGTTCAAATTGCATTCGGGTGCATCGGAATTTCTGATTGGAATAAATATGTAGAAATTGATCCCACATTAATCAGAAAAACTGAAAGCAAAATTGTTGTTGGTAATGCAGAGTTAATTCGTAATGATCTTGGCTGGAAACCAAGAGTTTTATTCCCAGAAATGATAAAGCGGATGGTCCTTGCTGATTTAGAACAAATAAATCAGGAATGAAAATCTGCCTGCAAATTTCGCGTTAAGATTTACTAGCGGATCAATCCTGTGAAGATTGACAAAATACATCAATGGAGAGTGGGCGACTTTAGCTGTGTCGAACCAGACTGAAAATGGCGGTGCAGCCGATGAATTCGGCGCTAATGAATGGATGGTCGAGGAGCTCTACGAGCGCTTCGTCGTAGACAAAAATTCAGTTGACCCGACATGGTGGCCGACCCTTGAGAAATACGCGGCTAAGTCTGGTTTCACCTCCCTCGCTACTCCAGCACCAACGCAAACTCAAGCACCTGCACCCGCCCCAACAACAGGCACTGAGACTCAACCAGTAGCGACCACAACCTCACGCCCGGCACAATCCGCCCCTATTCCTGCAGACGCGCCTGTTATTGCACAAGACTTCTCCGCCGCAGAATCTGAGGAAGAGGACGTTGTCACAATCCTCAAGGGCATGCCAAAGACTTTGGCAGCGAACATGGACCAGTCTTTGACTGTTCCCACAGCAACAAGCGTCCGTGCAATACCCGCCAAGCTTCTTATTGATAACCGCATTGTTATCAACAACCATCTCAAGCGCACCCGCGGTGGTAAGGTTTCTTTCACCCACATCATTGGCTGGGCTTTGGTTCAAGCTCTCAAGTCCTTCCCCAGCCAGAACGTCTACTACGACGAGGTAGATGGCAAGCCAGCGCTGGTTTCCCCTGCTCACGTAACCCTTGGCCTTGCTGTTGACGTTCCCAAGCCTGACGGCACACGTGCACTCATGGTTCCTGGCATCAAGCGTGCAGACACGATGACTTTCGGTGAATTTCTTGCTGCTTATGAAGATCTCGTTGTCAAAGCTCGCACCAACAAGCTGGCTGCAGATGACTTCAAGGGAATCACTGTATCCCTGACTAACCCAGGCGGAATTGGAACTGTTCACTCTGTTCCTCGCCTCATGAAGGGACAAGGCTGCATCATTGGTGCAGGTGCTCTGGATTACCCCGCTGAGTTCCAAGGCGCGAGTGAAGAAACACTCATTGACCTTGCTGTAAGCAAGGTATTGACCCTGACCAGCACCTACGACCACAGGGTCATCCAAGGTGCTGGTTCCGGTGAATTCTTGAAGATTGTGCACGAGTTGCTTATCGGTCAACGGAATTTCTACGAAGACATCTTTGCTGCTCTGCGTATTCCTTATGTACCCATTCACTGGAGCACAGATGTCAGCGTGAACCTCGGTTCTGCAATCGACAAGACTGCACGCGTTCAAGAGCTGATTAACGCATACCGTGTCCGTGGCCACCTCATGGCAGACATTGATCCGCTCGAGTACAAGCAGCGCACTCACCCCGATCTTGAAATTGAAACTCACGGGCTCACTTTCTGGGATCTTGACCGTGAATTTGTCACCGGCGGGATTGGTGGAACACGTACCGCTCCCCTGCGCAAGATTCTCGGAATCCTTCGCGACTCCTACTGCCGCACAGTAGGTCTGGAATACATGCACATCCAGGACCCAGAACAGCGCAAGTGGATTCAGGAAAAGGTAGAGCGCCCCTACGAAAAGCCAGGCCACGATGAGCAAATGCGTATTCTTGGCAAGCTCAACGAGGCAGAAGCCTTTGAAACCTTCCTTCAGACCAAATACGTAGGACAGAAGCGTTTCAGCCTAGAAGGTGGCGAGTCTGTTATTCCTCTTTTGGATGAAATCCTCCAGGATGCTGCAACTGCAGAACTCGATGGTGTTGGTATCGGTATGGCCCACCGTGGTCGCCTCAACGTTCTCACCAACATTGCTGGAAAGACCTATGGCCAGATCTTCCGTGAGTTCGAGGGAACTCAAGACCCCAAGAGTGTTCAAGGCTCTGGAGATGTGAAGTACCACCTTGGTACAGAAGGAATCTTCACCTCTGCCGAAGGTAAGACCATCCCCGTCTCCCTCGCAGCCAACCCATCTCACTTGGAGACTGTCAACACCGTTCTCCAGGGCATCGTCCGTGCAAAGCAGGACCTCAAGCCCATCGGAACATTCACCACCTTGCCTATCCTTATTCACGGTGACGCCGCTATGGCCGGTCAAGGCGTGGTTCTTGAGGGCCTCCAAATGTCCCAGCTGCGCGGATACCGGATCGGTGGAACAGTTCACATTGTGATCAATAACCAGGTTGGTTTCACCACACTTCCTGAAGCATCTCGTACTTCTGTCTATGCAACAGACGTTGCGAAGACAATCCAGGCTCCCATTTGGCACGTCAATGGCGATGACCCTGAAGCAGTTGCTCGTGTAGGCCGCTTGGCATTCGAATTCCGCCAGCGATTCAACAAAGACGTCGTTATCGACCTCGTCTGCTACCGCCGCCGCGGTCACAACGAAGGTGACGATCCTTCGATGACTCAGCCACTGATGTACAACCTCATCGAGGCTAAGCGCTCGGTTCGTCGTCTATACACCGAGGCTTTGGTTGGTCGTGGTGACATCACTCAAGAAGAGTTCGACAAAGCACAAGCTGACTTCCAGGCACAGCTGGAAACCGCATTTGCTGAAACTCACGCTGCTCAGACCGGAACCCACACAACCGTGGGGGCAAACGACACCGTCACTGGTGGAGCTTTGCTCAGCAACGAAGTGCTCACCCCAGCAACAACAGGTGTCGACATTTCCGTCATTCACCGTATCGGTGATGCATTCAACAATGTCCCTGAAGGATTCACTGTCCACAGCAAGCTTCAGCAGTTGCTCGCTAAGCGCCTTGAGATGAGCCGTAACGGCGACATCGACTGGGGCTTTGGAGAGCTTCTTGCTTTCGGTTCGATCTTGCTTGAAGGTAAGCCAGTTCGATTGACCGGCCAGGATGTTCGCCGTGGAACCTTCGTTCAACGTCACGCAGTATTCCATGACCGTGAAAATGGACAGGAATGGCTGCCCCTTCTGAACCTCAGCGAAAACCAGGGACGCTTCTGGATTTATGACTCACTTTTGAGCGAATACGCCGTTCTCGGATATGAGTATGGTTACTCCGTTCAGCGTGAAGATGCACTGGTTCTGTGGGAGGCACAGTTTGGTGACTTCGCAGACGGTGCGCAAACCGTCATCGACGAATACATCTCCTCGTCAGAACAGAAGTGGGGACAGCGTTCCTCAGTTGTAATGCTTCTTCCTCACGGTTATGAAGGGCAGGGACCTGACCACTCATCTGCACGCATTGAGCGCTTCCTGCAACTCTGTGCTGAAGACAACATGATTGTTGCACGCCCATCGACACCTGCTTCCTACTTCCATCTGCTTCGTCGCCAGGCATACTCACAACCTCGCAAGCCGCTGATTGTGTTCACGCCCAAGGCAATGCTCCGCTTACGTGGTGCATCAAGCAACGTTGAAGACTTCACAACAGGAGTCTTCGAACCTGTCATTGACGACCCCCGCCAGCTTGACCGCAATGCAGTCAAACGCGTGATCCTGACTGCAGGCAAGCCATACCACGACCTTGTTGCTGAGCTGGAGAAAGCACCAAACCCAGAAATTGCAGTGGTTCGCCTCGAGCAGTTCTATCCTGCACCGATGCAGCAGCTCAACGCAGTTCTTGCCACCTACCCCAACGCTGAGTTGGTGTGGTTCCAGGATGAGCCTGCAAACCAGGGTGCTTGGCCGTTCATGTTGATGGAAGTATCTCCACAGCTTGAAGGTCGCGTTCTACGAAACGTTTCACGCCACGCCTCGGCATCACCCGCAGTAGGTTCTGCAAAGCGTCATGCGGTAGAAGCTGCTGAAATTCTCAGTAGAGTTCTTTCGCTGCAATTGTAATCATCCGAAACCATATTTGGTTTCTCAAAAAAAGAAAAAGTTGAAAACTAACAGTATTGGATTCTTGAGGCTTCTGCTGGCTTTCACAGTTCTTGTTTCTCACACTTGGCCTTTGGGCGGATTTGGAACTGACCCTGGTAGAGATTTCAATAATTTAGGAATTCTAGCGGTCGAATGTTTCTTCGCTATATCTGGGTATCTGATTACAAAAAGCGCTCTTAATGTTGATAGTGCAAGATTCATTTGGCACCGTATTATCAGAATATTCCCTGCATATTGGTTTTCTTTGCTTGTCGTTACAGGTGTGTTTGCCCCGGTTGTGTGGAGGACAACACAAGGGCTCTCTAGTTATTTAACTTCAGCAAATCCTCCTGCTCTTGGATTTATCCTCAACAATTTCTTCTTGGTTCAGGGGCAAATCGGTATCGGTGGAACCTTATCTGACAATCCCTTCCCGAGTATGTGGAATGGGCCGCTTTACACTCTCTACTGGGAATTCCTCTGCTATGTCGGAATCGCGTTACTTGCAGCCACGAGATTGTTGAATCTGAAAATTCTTGGTTTGATTACAGGTATTTCCTGGATTTATCTACAGATTGTTAACATTCCCGCATTGGTGGGACAGGTTGATGACCGGTCAGCAAAATTTATCCTCATGTTTGCTGTGGGATCGTTGGTTTTTTTCCTAAGAAGTTACTTACTTGACTTGAAAAAATGGTGGATCCCAACGTCCGCCCTCATAGCCTCAGCGGTGACATATTTTTTCTTTGGGTTTGAACAATTAGGAATCCTTACCCTTGGATTATTTGTTCTTTGGGTGGGACTTAATGTCCGATTTCTTCCCAATTTTGGCGGAAACGATTACTCATACGGGGTATATCTATTTGGCTGGCCGGTTCAACAAACAGCAACATTCTTTGGTGTAACAGCCCTCGGAATTCTTCCATATTTTGCTATCTGTGCTACGACAACTTACCTTCTTGCTTTCTTGAGTTGGCATTTGTTGGAAAAAAAGATTCTCAAACTCAAGTCAGCTGACCTCTGCAGATTCCAAAACAAATAATTCAATCAGTGAATTATTTCTGTCTACCGCAATTACTGATGAATCTGCATGTTTCGAAACTTTTTCAAAACTTCTTTTTTTAGTTCCTCGGGAGCTGTTTCTTTACATGCACGTTTAACTGCTTCAGTAAGGACAACACCAACACGGTGTTCATCAGCACAATCAGGGCAGTTTTCCATGTGCTCACGGATATCTGCTGCCTCTTCACTGCAAAGTTCATTGTGGAGGTATTCTTCAAGGTCCTTTTTGGCCTTCTCGCAACCGCAATCACCCATTATTTGTCCTTTCCAAAACCTTGTTCTCGCGCATAGTCAGCTAATTGCTCCCTGAGGAGCTTTCTTCCTCGGTGAAGTCTGCTCATCACAGTTCCAGTTGGTGACTCCATGATGTCTGCAACTTCTTGATAGGAATATCCTTCAACATCCACCAAATACACCGCAGCTCTGAAGTCCTCGGGGAGTGCCTGCAGGGCATCTTTGATGGCACTTGCAGGCAAGTGATCAATTGCTTCTGCTTCAGCAGAACGGCTTGATGTGGCCGTTCTGCTTTCTGCATCCCCAAGTTGCCAATCTTCTAATTCTTCGAGCGGGGAATAGTAAGGCTGATTCTGTTGCTTGCGGTATTGGTTGATGTAGGTATTTTCAAGAATGCGATGCAACCATGCTTTGATATTTGTTCCCTGCTGGAACTGATCAAAAGCGGCAAATGCCTTGAGATAGGTTTCTTGCACTAAGTCATTGGCGTCTGCTGAATTGCCAGTCTTGCGCATGGCATGCGCATAAAGCTTATCAATGTGCTCCATTGCCTGCTCTTCAAAGAGTTGGCTACGGGCAGAGGCTGCAGAAGTCATTACTGACAAGCCTACGCCTGCCCGTTCTTCTAACAGCGCAGTTGCCATAGTGAGCACTCCTTTGTAATCCTCGATAACCTAGAACAGATGCAGACAACTCCTTATTCCCGGCCAGAATTTGACCCATATGGGTCAAACGATGTTCCCGAGGACACAACCGCGCACTGGAAAGCTCCTCAAGCTAGGTCACCAGTAGTTGGGTCACTGCAAATCCCAGGTTCGAAGTCACTGACAAACCGTGAGCTTGTGCTTGCCGCTCTAGCAAATGGGCCTTCGATTATTCATCGCCCGCTGCATTCACGCGACAGCAGACTCATGATTGAAGCTCTCAGGTCACTTGGAACAACTATTGAAGAGGTTCCTGGCGACGGTGCTTTCGGCTCAGATTGGAAAGTCACCCCAGGAGAACTCACCGGCTCAACAACGATTGATTGCGGTCTAGCCGGAACTGTCATGAGGTTTTTGCCTCCGGTGGCTTCCCTCGCACTCGGTCCCACAACTTTTGATGGTGATGAGGGTGCGCGCAGACGCCCCATGGCAACCACCATCTCCTCTCTCAAAGCGCTAGGCGTTGATGTTGCCGATGAGGGTCGTGGCTCTTTGCCCTTTACTGTGCACGGAACTGGTTCGGTTACGGGTGGAAAACTCACCATAGATGCTTCCAGTTCCAGCCAATTTGTCTCGGGTTTGCTTCTCTCCGCAGCGCGCTTTGAGCAGGGCATAGACCTCTCCCATTCTGGTGAGCGCCTGCCAAGTCTTCCCCACATCGAGATGACTCTCGAGGTTCTTCGGAAGCGCGGTGTTCAGGTAGAGAACCCCGAGGTTGGCCACTGGATGGTGAAGCCTGGCCCTATCTCTGCTGTTGATGTTCAGATCGAGCCCGACTTATCCAACGCTGCACCATTTCTTGCTGCCGCTGTTGTGACCGGGGGAAGTGTCACCATCTCTGGCTGGCCTGAGCACACTACGCAGGTGGGTAATGACCTGCTGGAAATCCTGCCACTTTTTGGTGCACAAGTTACACGGGAGGGTGAGAAAGTTACTGTCACAGGAGGTGTTGATGCATCTGGCAAACCGGTCATTTCGGGCATCACTCTCGATCTCACAACAGGCGGTGAATTAGCGCCAGCTATTGTCTCAATAGCTGCATTAGCCTCAAGCCCCAGCACGATTACCGGCATTGGCCACATTCGCCACCATGAGACGGACCGTTTAGCAGCCTTGGCAACAGAGATAACCAAACTTGGTGGCAAAGTCTCTGAGCTAGAAGATGGCCTTCACATTGAACCTGCGCATCTCCATGGTGGGGTGTGGCACAGCTATGAGGACCACCGCATGGCAACCTCGGGAGCCATTATTGGCCTCGTGGTTTCAGGTGTTGAGGTAGAAAACATCGCTACAACGTCAAAGACCCTCCCTGAGTTCCCTGAGTTATGGTCGAGTCTTGTGGAGCCACAACGGCCATGAGTTGGTGGAGCTCCGACTCTGATGAAAGCTCGCTGAGTGAGCAATATGACGAATCCGATATTCGGATACGTCCCAACCCCAAAGCAAACAAACCTCGTACTAAGACTCGTCCAGACCATGCGGATGCTGTCCAAGGCATGGTGACTGGTGTTGATCGCGGGCGTTACACCGTACTAATAAATGAAGTACCCGTCACCTGTTCTCGAGCCCGTGAGCTGAGTAAAAACGCCATTGTGGTCGGCGACATCGTCAATGTTGTCGGAGATATAACAGGAGTTCATGGTTCCCTTGCACGCATTGTTCGTGTTGAGCCCAGAACAACTGTTCTTCGACGAAGTGCTGATGACACAGACGAGGTTGAACGTGTCATTGTTGCTAATGCAGATCAATTACTCATAGTTATCGCAGCCGCGAACCCAGAGCCACGGGTTCGCTTGGTTGATAGGTATCTCGTTGCTGCCTTCGATGCAGGAATTACGCCTCTATTGGTCGTCACAAAGTGTGACACAAACGACCCCAGCGAATTCCTCGCTAACTTTGAAAGCTTGAATATCCCCATCTTCCGGAGTGGAACTGACCAAGTTCCAGTTGAAGATCTCCAGAAAGCACTAGCTGGACACACCACTGTTGCCGTTGGGCACTCAGGTGTTGGAAAGTCAACATTGGTCAATGTTTTAGTCCCCGATGCCAAAAGAGCGACCGGTCACGTCAACGAGGTGACTGGCAGAGGTCGCCACACGTCCAGTTCAAGCATATGTTTCAAACTTGAGACACCGTTTGGTGACGGATGGATCATTGATACCCCTGGTGTGAGGTCTTTTGGGTTAGGGCACGTTAATCCAGACAAAATTTTGGGATCATTTGCTGATTTGGCAGAAATTGCCGAAGATTGCCCGCGAGGTTGTTCACATCTGGAGGATGCGCCGGATTGTTATCTCAACGAGTCACTATCAAGTGGAATACTTGGAAAGAATGGCGCTCAAAGAATTGATTCACTACAACGTCTATTGTTGACGTTCAAAGCAAATTAGTCATCGGGGAAATATGAAAGTTTTAGTTACAGGTGGCGCTGGTTACATAGGTTCACATACTGTATTGGCGCTTATTGAAGCAGGCCATATACCTGTTGTCGTTGATAACCTCAGCAATAGCAGCTTCGAGTCGATAAAGCGTGTTGAACAAATAACTGAAACGTCTATTGAATTTCACGAAAATGATGTTTGTGATAAACAAGCTTTGAAGTCTCTTTTTTCAAAGGAAAAAATTGACGCAATCATTCACTTCGCAGGATATAAATCTGTCGGTGAATCGATTGCGAAACCACTCGCATATTTCGATAACAACCTTAATTCAACTCTTTCCTTACTTGAAGTAATTTATGCGGATTCTGACCCGAAAGCACCTAAATTTATTTTCAGCTCATCCGCAAATGTATATGGCAACCCTGAAGTATTGCCCGTAAGTGAAATCGCAAAAACCGGGGAGGGGATTACCAATCCCTATGGATATACAAAGTTCTTTTGTGAACAGATTCTCAAAGAGGTTTGCGTTTCAAATCCTGAATTCCAAGCAATAGCTTTGAGGTATTTCAATCCCATTGGCGCTCACCCCAGCGGAATAATTGGAGAGGATTCTCAAGAAACACCAAACAATGTTGCGCCGTATATTTGCCAGGTTGCTGCAGGAAAATTGAGCGAATTCTCAATTTTCGGTGATGACTATGACACTCCTGATGGAACTGGAATTCGAGATTACATTCATGTTATGGATTTGGCTGAAGGCCATGTCGCAGCGCTGAATTTCAATTCGAAAGGCTTCGAAGCCATAAATCTCGGCACAGGTACTGGGACGTCTGTTTTGGAACTTCATAGCGCTTTTGAAAAGGCTGCTGAACTAACAATTCCCTATAAATTCGCCCAAAGAAGAGAAGGGGATATTGAGTCCAGCTATGCAGATGTGGCAAAGGCACACCAACTGCTTAATTGGAAATCAAAACGAACAGTTTCAGACGGTTGCGCTGACGCATGGAGATGGCAATCACATAATCCTGATGGATACGGAAAGAATTAAGCCAAGTACTCCGTTAGTCTTTCGCCCCAGGAAGCTGGGGAAAATCCTGTTTGCTCTAGTTTCGAGAGCGAAAGAACACTATTTAGAGGACGAGGGGCAATTCCTTCTTTTCCTGCATAGTATTCAGCCGTTGTGACTCCAGTGACGCGATTAGCGTCATGCCCTGTTAGCTCAAATACCTTCTGAGCAATGTCTGCCCAGCTTACTGGTTCACCTGAGTTCGTCATGTTGTAGACACCAAAAGGAGCTTTAGATTCAAGTAAGTGTCTGCTAGCAGATGCGAGATCAGCTGTGAAAGTGAGTCGACCTATTTGGTCATTGACCACACTGGGGTTTATTCCTTTTTCAGCTAGGGAAGCCATGGTGCGAACGAAGTTGTTACCTTCTCCGATAACCCAGCTTGTTCTGAGGATGTAGTGGCGAGGTGTGGTTGCCACAGCAGCATCACCTGCAGCCTTCGTTTGCCCATAAACACCCAACGGGCAAAGTGCATCAGTTTCGGTGTACTCCCCTTGCTTTGTACCATCAAAGACATAGTCGCTAGAGACGTGAACAAGAGTGACCGAATGAGCACTGCAATACTTGACGAGTTCTGAAACACAGCTGACGTTTGTTGCCCACGCATTCTGCCGACCTTCAGGTGTCTCCGCAGCATCAACAGCAGTGAACGCAGAGGCATTGATGACTGTTTCAAAAGAATTCCAATCCACCGCTGACAGAGACGCAGGATCTGAAACATCAATTTCAGTTCTGCTAGCGAATTCCGCATCGGGAAATTCTTTCCTCAATGCAAGACCAAGTTGTCCATTTGCCCCGAGAATGAGTGTTTTCTTAGGTTTCATAGGGACAACATCTGCAAGGCGAGGATGCGCTTGATCCTTCTCAGAAAGCAGTGCGTTCTCCAGCGGAATAGGCCACTGAATAGCAGCCGTTTCATCAGCCAGGTTTAAGAATGTGTATTCAGCTGTGGGGCTCCAGTGATCATTGACAAGATAAACATATGCGGTGTCAGCCTCAAGAGTTTGGTAGGAGTTGGCCACGCCTCTTGGCACAAAGATTGCTTTGGAGGGATCTAATTCAGCAGTAAACACCGCTCCAAAAGTTTCACCTTCACGAAGGTCAACCCAAGCCCCAAATATTTTTCCAGTTGCAACCGAAACATATTTGTCCCAAGGCTCAGCGTGAATTCCGCGAGTTGTTCCGATCTCGTCATTGAACGAGATGTTGTTTTGAACCGGTCCTAGATCCGGAAGGCCTAGTGCGAGCATTTTCTCGCGTTGCCAGTTTTCTTTAAACCAGCCTCGAGAGTCACCGTGAACAGGTAAATCGAGTATCAAGAGACCGGGGATGCTGGTCTCTTGAATCGAGAGTGATTTACCAAACTCAGTCATTTACTGACCCTTAGTGGCATAGAACGCTTCTGTTGCGTCCTTGGTTGGCGCCCACCATGCTTCGTTGTTTTTGTACCACTCAATAGTTGAAGCTAGACCTGATTCAAAGTCAGCATGTGAGGGCTTCCACCCCAGCTGAGTGCGTAGCTTGGTTGAGTCAATGGCGTAACGAAGGTCGTGACCTGCTCGATCGGTTACGTGGTCATAGGCGTCAGCAGGCTGTCCCATTGTGGTGAGAATAAGTTCAACAACTTCTTTGTTGTTCTTTTCCCCATCTGCACCGATGAGATAGGTCTCTCCGATTACACCTTTATCAACAATTGTCATGACAGCACTGGAATGATCATCGGCGTGGATCCAGTCGCGGACGTTCTCCCCTGCGCCATAAAGCTTTGGTCGGATTCCACGGATGACGTTTGTAATTTGACGAGGAATGAACTTCTCAACGTGTTGGTAGGGACCATAGTTGTTGGAACAGTTGGAGATTGTTGCGCGAACGCCAAAAGAGCGAACCCATGCACGGACAAGAAGGTCACTTCCTGCCTTAGTTGAAGAGTAGGGGCTGGAGGGGTTGTAAGGAGTTGATTCGCTGAACCGTTCGGGGTCATCGAGTTCTAAATCGCCATAAACCTCATCTGTGGAGATGTGGTGAAGTCTGGTGTCGAACTTACGTGCTGCTTCTAGCAGCGTGTAAGTACCAATGATGTTGGTCTCAAGGAAAGGACGTGGATTATCTAGGGAGTTGTCATTGTGAGACTCTGCCGCGTAGTGGACTACTGTGTCGTTCTTGCTGAAAAGTTCGTCAACTAACTCAGCGTCGCGGATGTCTCCGTGTACAAAGTTGAATCTGTTGGAAGGAAGGTGCTCCAAGGATGCCTTGTTGCCTGCGTAGGTGAGGGCGTCTAGAACAGTAACCTCATGGTCGGTGTTGTCCATGAGATAGTGCACAAAGTTTGAACCAATAAAACCTGCACCACCAGTGACCAGAATCTTGCTCACAAAAACACCTCAACAAACTAATTTCAATGTGAAGACCAGTTTATCTGGCTTGTTAGCGGTAGCGGAGATTACACATGGCTAATACGCTTGGTGCATGAGCACACGACTTGAAGCTGGACAAACTGCACCCTCCTTTACCCTTCCCGATCAGGATGGCAAATCTGTCAGTCTGAGCGACTTTGCTGGGAAGAAAGTTATCCTCTACTTCTACCCTGCCGCTTCCACTCCAGGCTGCACCAAGCAGGCATGTGATTTCCGTGACAACCTAAGTCAACTTGCAAACAAGGGGTATGTCGTACTCGGAGTTTCCAAAGACCCACTCTCCAAGCTCAAGAAGTTTGAAACTACTGAAAGCTTGACCTTTCCCCTCCTGAGTGATCCAGAGCTCACTGTTCACAATGCATACGGAACCTATGGCGAGAAATCGATGTATGGAAAGACCGTTATGGGAGTCGTCCGCTCGACGTTCGTGATCGATGAGTCAGGAAAAATTGAGCTTGCTCTGTATAACGTCAAAGCAACCGGTCACGTAGCCTCGCTTATGTTGAAACTAGGTATGTGAACAACTATCCGCCATACTGATAACAGCCCATTTCCTCTGCTCGAAAGTCTGATAAAGATGTCACAAGACATCGAAAGTTATGAACACAAACTCGCGACTTCAATTCGCGCTTTTCGCAAGTCAAGAGGACTATCACAAGCAGATCTTGCGCTCAAAGCTGGTTTGGACAGAAAAACCATAAACCGAATTGAAAACGGGCATTATTCTCCGACAATGTCTAACTTCTTCAGCATTTCTCAGGCCTTAGAAGTAGATCCCCAAGATCTCCTTGCCTCAAAATGTCTGTAGTTCAGACTAGTTTCCCTTCCTAAGCCAATTGTGTGCACTTTACGCACTCAGGGACGCTATATTTGAGAGACAGTCATGGTACAAATAATGGGGGAATCGGTGGGCATCACGTCCATTTTGGAAAAACTAGACCACGCAGGGTGCGGTTATACAATCGACTCCTTCAAAGTTGGCCCTAATCAGGACCGGGCAATACAGTGGGTGGCGGCTCGTCCTGTCCTCCCGGGAGAAGAACCAACCTGGCCGCCTATTGCTTCTGTACTCGAAGAACTTCCTGAAAGCCATGGGCTCGAAATGGGTCTCAGCAATTCGCATGGAAGAGTGAGCGAATGCCCTTTTCAACCGCACCTTTGCCAAGGTGAACACCTTGTTGCAAGTGGTGTTGGAGTGCTTAAGAGCTAGATTTTTTTTCGGGGGCCGAACGGACAATAACAGCCACAAATGTTGCTGTTGTCACGGTTGCAATAAAAGCGAGTAACCATCCAATCGGCTGCCATGCAGATAATCCTGCGATGAACGATGTTGCCAGAGCAAATTGGAGAATCTGCCAGGTAATGATCGCGCCTTTAGTCCATGCTTGATCTTTTAGCGTTCCAATACCTACAAACGCTAACCAGAAGGCGATCAGCAAAGTAATGACAATAATGACGATTGCCCCTGCTAGGTTTGTGGTTTTTTGGACGAATAGTTGTGAAAAGAAGTAAAAACCGCCTGCAAATACAATCAAAGACTCACATCCAACCAAAGCAGCCAGAAAAACAACTAGCGCGCTTCCCGGACGATTTTTTTGACTACGAGGACCTATTTCTAGGGGTTTTTCTTCCGAATTCATCTGAATCGCCTATTTTCTGTGAAAAAAGTCTTGACCTTAACTTGAAGGCGTGTAACCATTATCTAAGTCGATAAGCCCCCACGTCGAGGTGGGCAAGGCATTTTCGCTCTGGAAATGACCTTGGGACTGACTATCGGCAGTCATTCGAATCTAGTCCGAATGTTCTTTTGTCTTTTTTTAGCATGCCCACAAACAAGGAGTACCATCATGGATTGGCGTAACGACGCAGCTTGCCTCACGGTTGACCCAGAGCTGTTCTTTCCCGTAGGCAACACCGGCCCAGCCGTCGACCAGATCGACAAGGCCAAGGTCGTCTGCTCACGCTGCACCGTCACTGAAATGTGCCTCCAGTATGCCCTTGAGACCGGTCAGGACTCTGGTGTGTGGGGTGGACTCAGCGAAGACGAGCGTCGCGCCCTCAAGCGCCGAGCAGCACGCGCACGTCGGGCAAGCTAACTCAAGTTTAACAAAGAATGGATCCTGTTTACAGGAGACATTCTTATTTAATCAACTACCCGCACTTTGCAAGGACTAAGGCTTCATTGAGATAGGCAGTAAATGCTTCATTACCGTGACCAGCGGTTGCTTTCATTTTTTCTTCCGTTGCAACAGCCATTCCAAAGAAGGTTTCTATACCCCGACAGTCTCCGCTCTGGGTCATTTGATCAATTTCAGATTGGAGACCAGGACTATAGTCGGCCCAGATAACCTCGGTTCTAGTTTCTGGCGTGGAACTTCCTGTGCCTCCGGAACTACTTGGAATCGGAGTTGGTGAAGTCACTGCAGCTTCTTCTGCAGAAATAGTCTTTGTCGGATTTTGCTCCACACCTGAGCTGCCGGGCTTTACTCCGCAACCGCTTAAAGCAAATAAGAGTGGTAAAGCAAGAATGATTGAAAAAATCTTTTTCACATCTGAAAACTAACAGTATTGCCCTGAAAACACGCTGTGTGACCTACCGAAAACATCACTTCAACGACTTTTGGAGCATTACTGTTCCAAGCCACCTATCAAACTTGAAACCAACGCGCCCCATGCGCCCAATTTCTTTGAATCCAAAGTCTTCATGCAGTTTGAGGGAGGCTTCAGCCCCACCGTCCGCGATGACGGCAATCATTTCTTTGAGGCCAACCTGTTCAGAACGTGAAATCAGTTCTTTCATGAGTGCTTTGCCTAAACCTTTTCCTGTAGACGCCGCCCTGAGGTAAACAGAGTTCTCCACGGTGAATCTGTAGGCACGTTTTTGCTTCCAAGGAGTCACGAGTGCGTAACCAAGGACTTGGTGCCCCGGGGACACAGCAACAATGAAAGGCATATTGAGCTTCTGAAGATAGGCAAACTTTTTCTTCCACGCAGTCAAGCTCATTTTGTTTTCATCGAAAGTCACCACGGAGTTCATGACGTAGTAGTTATAGATTTCCTGAATGTCAGGAAGGTCGGACTCTCGGGCTTCTCTGATTTCAAAAGAGAAAGGCGCCTCAGGCTCCGGCTTCTTTTGAAGATGCCGTGGCAACTGCCGCGGTTTGAGATATTCCTCTGGAAGCACGAGCCCAGCCTAACCGACTAGAACAACGCTGAATAGCTTGGCAACGCCCAATCGATGGGCGTCTGGCCAAGCTCTTCAAGAGCTTTGTTGACTTTGCTGAATGGCCGAGATCCGAAGAATCCTCGCGAAGCAGACAACGGGCTGGGGTGAACAGATTCAATAAGTACTGATTTGTCCAGATAATGCTTTGCAGATATCGCGTCGTTGCCCCATAAGACTGCGACGAGCGACTTATCTTTTCTGTTGTTGAGAGTAGATAAAGCTTGTGCCGTGACTTCTTCCCACCCAATTCCGCGATGAGACCCGGCTGTACCGGATTCAACCGTGAGGACTCTGTTCAAGAGCATGACGCCCTGCTCAAACCAAGGGGTGAGGTCACCATTGGATGGCTGGGGGCACCCAATATCTGTCTGAAGCTCTGTGAATATGTTCCTCAAGCTACGAGGCAGTTGGCTTTGTTCTGGTGAAACCGAGAAAGACAACCCAACCGCATCTTCTGGCGTGGGGTAAGGATCTTGACCCAGGATCACAACCTTGACTAAATAAATAGGAATTGTGAACGCTCGCATTACGTTGTGTTGCTTAGGAAAGAACGTTCTACCTTGATCTAGGTCACCTGTAAGTCGTGATTGGATCTCAAGTAGAACTGGTTGGACAGACTGAAGTGGCTCAACCCAACTCTGATGAATATCCCCTGATTGGGCTAATTCCTCAAGATTGAGGCTGAGAGTCATCTTTGTGTTCTGTTGAATGCCCTGAGTGGGAATTTTGGTGAGCTTGGTGATCAAGACTTCGCTTGTGAACGCTCTGAACTTTCTCTGTGAGATAGGAAATTACGGTGGCCGTCGTAGCACCAACGATGATCATGCCACCAAGCATGAGCAATGAGGCGTAAATGCGGCCAAAGATGGTGACCGGGACCATGTCACCATAACCCACAGTCGTAATGGTTTCGATTGCCCACCAGACTGCATCACCATAGCTGGTGATGCTTGCCCCTGGTGCTCTACGTTCTGCACCATACACAGCGAGGGACAAGACGTAGATATACATCAAGGCAAACGATGCAGCATAGGCGACCAAACGAGCTCGAACAGAAGAACCCTGCTTTCCTCTAAACCAACGCAGTCGCGATAAATACATCAAAAGAAGGAAAGGTCTTGTGAATGGGATTGCCATAGAAATGAGGTCAATGACGTTGCGCTTGAAGAAGACCCGCTTGTCGTTCGACAGTGTGAGACGAACGAAATAGTCAATGATGAAGGTAACCCAGATAATTCCGAGCATCACAAGGATGTACTTGTCTATTCCCTGAGTAAAGACCTCATCGTTAAGAATGAGCACGGAGTAACCAAGAAGAAAGATAAAGGACAGGAAGATGAAGGGAAGCGTGGTGTATTTCTCCCACGTGATCTCTTTAGGGCTTCGTGTGTCTTCCACCAACATGCCGTCTGCGTTCATTACCAGTGGCTTGGGACTCTTTTCCATAGTTCTAGGCTAGTAAATATGAGCACACAACGGGTCGCGTTATGGGATAACGCCCGTTTTGGTGCCATTGCTTTGATGGTTGCTGGCCACACTCTCACCAAGATGGTGGGAGAAAATGATGCCGCATTTACTCTTTACGTCTTTATCTACGCCTTCCATGTCCCTGTGTTTGTTGCTGTTTCTGGTTACTTCACGAAGGGAACAGCACCAGATGACAACAGAATCAGATCAGTCTTCACAGACATTCTTGTTCCGTATCTCATCTTTGAAGTCATTTGGTCAGTAGTCCTGTTTCTCTACAACGGCAACTTCCGGCTCGACGTGACTCGAGCGTCATGGACATTATGGTTTTTGCTTGCATTAGCTATTTGGCGCATTATTCTGCCCTACCTGGTTGCATTGAAATATCCCCTGCTGATTAGCATCGTGATTTCCATCGCAGCAGGTTACTTCCCCATTGATCAAACTTTCTCCGCTGCACGTGTGTTAGGTTTCTTGCCCTTCTTCGTATTCGGCTGGCAGCTGCGTCAATGGAATCTTGGCGAGCGCTGGATGGCAATATGTTCCCAGTCCGTCATTCGCTGGCGCTTGGCAGCAACAGCTTTCATGTTGGCCGTTGCCGTTGCTATTTCGTTAAGCGTTCCTTTTTGGCGGGAAGTGCAAATCAGAAGCTTCATCACCTATGACGCAGGCTATGCGTCATTTGGCTACGACCAATGGTGGTCCGGCGCTGTGCGCCTTGCCGCCATGGTTGTAGCTGCAGGAATGATCATTGCTTTCCTTATTCTGATTCCTCGAGAACAAACCTGGTTTACGCAGTTTGGGCAAGCGACGATGTACGTGTACTTACTTCACACCTTCGTGCTCTACCCCTCACGTGAATACGGTGTTCTCGATGGAGAACGTCCCTTCTGGTACATCTTGCTTGCAGTCATTCTTTCGTTTGGGTTGACCGTTGCGTTGTCGACAAAACCGGTGGTCAAACTGTTCAAGCCTCTGGTTCAGCCCAACCTCAATTGGCTCTTTGTTACATCCCGTGACGCTTCCCGTTGAGTAGCTCTCTTTCTGGGCGTAACGTCAAAGCAAGTTTTGATTACCCCAAATAAGGAGCACACCATGAGTGACAACCAAGCCAACTGGAAGTTTGAGACCAAGCAGATTCACTCGGGCGCACAGCCAGACCCAGTAACTAACGCTCGTGCTACCCCGATTTACCAAACAACCTCTTACGTGTTCAACAACGCCGAGCACGCTAAGAACCTCTTTGCTCTGGCAGAGTTCGGAAATATCTACACCCGCATCCAGAACCCCACTCAGGACGTCGTTGAGCAGCGTGTAGCTGCTCTCGAAGGTGGAACTGCAGCACTGCTCGTTTCTTCAGGACAAGCAGCAGAGACCTTCGCTGTGCTTAACATTGCCGAGGCAGGTGACCACATTGTTTCTTCGAGCTCTATTTACGGTGGTACTTACAACTTGTTCAAGTACACCCTGGCCAAACTCGGTATCGAAGTTACCTTCGTAGAAAACCAAGATGATGCTGACGAGTGGCGTGCAGCCGTTCGCCCCAACACCAAGCTTTTCTTTGGTGAAACTATTGGTAACCCCCGTATCAACATCTTGGACATTGGACTTGTTTCCAAAGTTGCTCACGAAGCTGGTGTTCCACTCATCGTGGACAACACCATTGCTACCCCCTACCTGATCCGTCCTCTCGAGCACGGAGCTGACATTGTTGTTCACTCCGCAACCAAGTTCCTAGGCGGTCACGGAACAGTCATCGGCGGAATCATTGTTGACGGCGGAAAGTTTGAATGGTCTAAGAACGTTGAGAAGTTCCCTGGCCTGACAGAACCTGACCCCTCTTACCACGGTGCAAGTTACACAACCGTTCTTGGCGATTCGATTGCGTACATCATCAAGGCACGTGTGCAGTTGCTGCGTGACCTTGGTTCTTCTATCGCTCCTGCAAGTGCATGGCAGATTATTCAAGGAATTGAAACCTTGAGCCTGCGTATTGAACGTCACGTTGAAAATGCGACCGCTATTGCTCAGTGGTTAGAAGCACACCCCCAGGTTGCATCCGTCAACTACGCAGCATTGCCTTCAAGCCCGTGGTACACCGCAGCAAACCGATATGCCCCAAAGGGCGTTGGGGCAGTGCTCTCCTTTGAACTCAAGGGAGGAGTTGAAGCAGGTAAGGCATTTGTTGACAACTTGGATCTCTTTAGCCACCTTGCAAACATCGGTGATGTCCGCTCACTGGTGATCCACCCAGCTTCAACTACTCACTCTCAGCTCACTCCAGATCAGCAGCTCACCACTGGTGTGACTCCTGGATTGGTTCGCCTTTCTGTTGGACTCGAGAACATCGACGACCTCAAGGCAGACCTCGAGAAGGGTCTGGCCGCTGCGGCAGCACTCTAAAGAAACAACAACTTGAAACTCATTGGGTTTCGCATATCACTTGGCTCAGCCATGCAGTAGCGTCTACTGCATGGCTGAGCCTCTTGTTATTGAATCCACCACTGGCCACGTTAGGCATTTGCAACTTAACCGTGCCGAAAAAATGAATGCCGCCAATCGACAAATGCTCTCCGAGCTTTCTCTCGCCTACGCAGAAGCAGACCGCGACGACAATATCCGCGTCGTAGTTGTCTCTGCCGCAGGTGAACATTTCACAGCAGGTCTGGATCTCGCAGACGTTCTCGGAACTGCAAATGAGTCAGGTCTTCAGCTCACACCTGCTGGCGGGCTAGATCCCTGGGGCATCACCACTCAGCCTATTTCCAAGCCTGTTGTTGTGGCAGTTCAAGGAACCTGTCTCACTCTCGGTGTTGAGCTCATTTTGGCATCTGAACTTTCTGTTGCTGATGAGACAACGATCTTTGGTCAGTTGGAAGTCACGCGCGGAATCATGCCTTTTGGTGGCGCCACTACCCGCTTCCCAGCTCGTGTTGGGTGGGCCAACGCGTCTCGATATTTGCTAACTGGTGAAACGTTCAACGCAGAGGAAGCACTTCGTATTGGCCTCATCAATGAAGTAGTCCCTCGCGGAACACAGGTCGAGCGAGCAATGGAGCTTGCTGGACTGATTGCCGATCAGGCTCCCCTTGCTGTTCAAGCAACACTGAGGAATGCGCGAATGGCGCGAGCAGCAATTGAAATAGAAGCTTTGGGTGCATTGCCCCAGGAATTAGCAGGACTTCTCTCTAGCGAGGATTTCAAAGCGGGTGTTGCCTCCTTTGCGACGAGGTCAAAGCCCACGTTCTCAGGCAAGTAGGCTTAATGAACTATGGATTGGCAAGATTCCGCCGATAACCTGCCCTCAGGATTCATCACTGACGAGCAGGTTCGTTCTGTTGCCGGAAAACCTCCCGTCACAGGTGCTTGGCGCGATGGCGATGCACCTGGAAACCGACAGTTTGCCAATCTAGGCCCGTTTGATTTTGAATGTGGGGGCTCTCTTCCTCACGTTCGTATTGCCTACGAAACATGGGGAACCCTCAACGAAGATAAAGACAATGCAGTCCTGGTTCTCCATGCTCTCACCGGAGACAGCCATGTTGTGGGGCCCGCCGGAGGCGGTCACACCACAGCTGGCTGGTGGAATGAAGTTGTTGGCCCAGGTCTTGCCATAGACACTGACAAGTGGTTTGTTGTTGCACCCAATGTTTTGGGAGGCTGCCAAGGTTCTACCGGTCCAGCATCACTTGCACCGGACGGATACGAATGGGGCTCTCGTTTCCCCTACACAACAATCCGTGACCAAGCACGTGCCCAAGCTCTGTTCTCTGACGTGATTGGCATAGACAAGTGGGCTGCTGTTATAGGTGGTTCCATGGGGGGAATGCATGCACTCGAATGGGGTGCGATGTTCCCCGAGCGTGTAGAGCGTTTAGCGGTGCTTGCCGCACCACCAGCCACAAGTGCTGATGAAATAGCTCTCAACACCGTTCAGATTGAAGCAATCATGCTCGATCCCGCTTTCCGGGCAGGGCACTACTACGAAGCAGCCGATGGCGTGGGCCCGTATCGGGGCCTGGCACTGGCACGCAGAATTTCTTTCCAGAACTTCCGCACACCCGCTGAGCTCAATGAACGTTTTGATCGTTCATCACAAAGCGATATCAGTCCTTTAGGCAAGGGTGGCCGTTTTGCTGTGGCAAGCTATCTAGACTTCCATGGCAACAAATTCACTCGCCGCTTTGATGCCAACAGCTACGTCACCCTAGTTGAAGCCATGAACTCCCACGATTTGGGTCGTAATCGAGAAAGCATTGAATCAGTGCTGGAATCGATCACGATTCCCACACTGATTATTGGTATTGACAGTGACCGCTTCTTCCCTTTGGCTGGCCAACAACGACTTGCTGCTCATATCCCAGGAAACATCAACGGCGATGAGCCTGCGCTTTTGAAATCAGACTTTGGTCACGATGCATTCTTGATCGAGTCTGATTTTGTTGGAGAACAACTCAGCAGGTTACTTGCCGCCTAAGTGCGGGATTACAGCTTCGAGGTAAAGCCCCTGAGCCATGCTGTGAACTCGCCGCCTAGGTCATCTCGCTCACTTGCGAGCTCGACAATTGTCTTGAGATAAGACAGTCGGTCACCGGTATCAAAACGGCGGCCTTCAAAGACCAAGCCAATAACTGGTCCAGCTAATTCTGGGTGAGCTGCCATCTCATTCAATGCATCGGTTAGCTGGTATTCCCCGCCCAGACCGGGCTTAAGGTTCCTGAGCACCTCAAAAACGCCTGGTTGTAATACATAACGACCGATCACGGCAAAGTTCGAGGGCGCTGCTTCTGCTGATGGTTTTTCAACGAGCTCCGAGACTTCTACGACGTTGTCGTGACGATTTCCTGGCCGAACAATTCCGTACTTGTGAACGTCGCTTTCCGGTACTTCCATCAATGCAACAACATTTGCTTGCTGATTGTTGGCAATCTCAATCATGTCTGTGAGGAGAGTGCTGTTTGCTTCAATGAGATCATCACCGAGTAGGACAGCAAATGGTTCATTGCCGACAAAAGTTTCAGCTTTAGAAATAGCGTGGCCAAGGCCTAACGGATCTCCCTGACGCACGTAGTGCAAATCAGCAAGACCTGTTGCCTCTGCAACAACACCTAAGCGGTCTTTGTCACCTTTTTCAATAAGCAGGTTTTCAAGTTCGACGGCGCGGTCAAAATGGTTTTCTAATGCGTTTTTATGACGTCCTGTAATCATGAGGACATGTGCAAGACCTGCGCCAACAGCTTCTTCAACAACGTATTGAATTGCTGGCTTATCAACTACAGGCAGCATCTCTTTAGGCAAAGCTTTTGTTGCGGGAAGGAACCTAGTACCTAAGCCTGCTGCAGGAATAACTGCCTTGGTTATGTTGCTCACAATTCCACACTACCTGCGTGTATGTGAGGCAAGGACGTGGCTTTTGGCTTTGATTCATAAAGAATCCACACCGAAACTGCCAGAAGTACTACTTCCCCAATATTTCGTAGCGTAAGCAAGCTCAATTCAAGAGGTTGAACATTGAGCAGACCCGCATAGAGGTAAGGGTAAAAGCTTTGCGTTAGTGCTGCCAGTACGAGTGCAATAACTGCAGGGGCGACGAAGCGTGTGCGCTCCATCACTAGCCCGGCAATGATGGGAGCAGCAAGCCACCCAATGTATTGGGGTGAACCAACCTTATTGAAGACGATGAGGACCATTGTGAGTGCAAGTGCAACCGCGGGCAAAACATGGCTAGGACGTGAGCCCTTTCGATGAAGCAGCATTCCCCAGCCCAATATGCCCACGAAACCCAGAGCAATAAGGACCGAGGAAAGATCTGCGGCAATGTTTGTCCCTTCCCCCATTACTTGGAAAGTCAAAATCGCGTTGTCGTAGTAAACGGCATAACCTTCCTGCCCCAGCGCAGCAAGCCAGAGAAAAGGAGTTGCGAGAGGAGCTTCTATTTGTAGGCCCCGTGTGGTTTGTTGTCCAAGAAAACTGAACAGGTTACTTGCCCCACCCAGGATCACCGCAATGGCAACAATCACGCCAGAGGTGACCAAGACAGAGATAAAGACTGTTCTCCGACGATCAACGGCAACCAAAACTGCCGCGATGAGAGCCGCAGGAGAAACTTTAATCCATGTAGCAATAGTGAGTAATGCCCCAGCTAAAGCCGGACGTTGTAAAGCAGCAAGCAAACCAACAATTGCAAAGGGTGTGATGACTGAATCTAACCGCGCGACTGCGATAGGCCCTAACAGCAGCAAAAAGGCAAGCCACCACCACGCAGCCACGCGTTTTACCTGGTTACGGGTTGTCCCCCTTGATGAATAAAGCAAATACGCGAAGGCAGCAGCATTCAGAACTGTTACGAGAACTATCCAGCCCAAAGCGTATGCGCCCTGACCAGCAAGTAGGGGCAACATTATGGGAACTAACGCAAAGACTGGGTAAACCCACACAGTGTCGACGCCAATGGTTCCTGCGCCTTGAGCTGCCTGAGCAGCCCACATCTCATAGACGAAAGAGACATCTCCATATGGGACTGCTTCAGCAACATAGCCTTGCCACCCCAGCCACACACTGACCAAAACAAAAACCGCCCACAACAAGGGTGAGCTCCCCCAGATTCTTGGCTTCATAACTACGAAGTACTGCCCTGTGCTATGAGTTCGTGAACAACATGTGATACCTGATCAGCAATTTCTAGCGCAGGAAATGGACCCTGCTGTGCAGCACGAAGTCCTGCTTGACTATGAAGATAAACACCCGTAGCTGCGTACTCAGCTAGCTCCGTGAGATGCGGAACTCGATTGTGGCTATGCGTAGCAACAATGGCGGCAATGATTCCAGCTAGAACATCGCCTGTTCCCGCTGTGGCTAACCACGTTGTTGGTGATGTCACCCGAGTGATAAACCTGCCACCGGATTCAAGTTCTGGCGAAGCAATGATTGTTTCGAACCCTTTGAGAACGACCACGACACCGAGTTCATCAGCTGCCCGTGCTGCCCAGTCTTCATTGGAGTCTTCACCTTGAGGAACGAGTCGCTCCAGTTCGCCCTCGTGTGGAGTAATGACAGCTGGCGCAGATACTTTGTCCAATAAAGCCAGTCCGCCAGCATCCATGACCACGGGTTGCAACCCTAAACACGCACGAGCAAGATCTGGCAGCTCGGGATTGAAATATGGGTCTGACTCCATGCCAGAGCCGACGAGCCACGCGTCGACGGCCCCAGAAACAGTCACTGTTTCAGGCCGCCTGGACAAAACCAACGATGCAGGTTCTTTTTCGCCGAGGAATCTCACCATGCCAATGCCTGTGCGGTGGGCTGCCTCTACACCCAGAACAGCAGCACCTGGATAGGTCGCCGAACCTGTGACAACTCCGAGAACCCCATGTGAGTACTTGTTGTCTTGTGGCGTGGGAATACGAATGTGAGCAGCTGCGTCAGCCGCTCCCCATTCGCCGATATGTTCCATGTTCTCAGTCTTGTTCATTTGGGGAAGAACTACCAACGACGCGTAGCGTCGTTTACTTCGCCCACAAGTTCTTCAATGATGTCCTCGAGGAACAGCACACCTGTTGTTTCTCCATTGGCATCAACAACGCGAGCAATGTGGATCCCCGTGCGCTGCAGTTGAGCCAAGACATCTTCGAGGTCAGTGGATTCACTGACCGAAGCGAGCTGTCGAATCCGCTTGGTTTTGATGGGACCAGTGTGTGTTCCTGCTTCAGAAACGTCATCGTCATAGGTGAGCACGTCTTTGAGGTGGATATACCCAATTGGTTCGTGTTGTGCATCACTGATGACGTAGCGAGAGAAGCCATATTTTGCCACTGCTTGTTCAAGCTCACTGACCGTGGAACTTTCGCTCAGAGTGACGAGATTGTCCAGTGAAACTTTAATGTCTCCGGCTTTTTTGGTGGTGAATTCAAAAGCTGCAGAGAGAGTTCCTGAACTGTCGTCGATGGTTCCCTCACGAGTGGAGTGGGAAACAATGGTTGCCACCTCGTTGAGGGTAAACACACTGTTTGCTTCTTCCCTGGGTTGCACTTTGAACAGGCGGAGAACTCCGTTGGCTATTTCGTTCATCACCCAGATAACGGGCTTCACAACCCGAGCAATAAACACCAAGGGCGGGGCCAATAACAAGATGGCTTTGTCTGGAACTGAGAACGAGGCGTTCTTGGGAACCATTTCACCGAAGATCACGTGCAGGAACGTCACCAACACCAGGGCGATAGTGAAGCTAATGGCGGAAATCCAGCCTGGCGCCATACCAGTTCCAGAAAGTGCCAACTCCATGAGGTGGTGAATAGCAGGTTCTGACACGTTCAAAATAAGCAGCGAAGCAACCGTGATACCCAATTGGCTGGTTGCCAACATCAGGCTGACGTGCTCCATAGCATAAAGAGCTGTCTTTGCCGAAGCTTTGCCCTTTTGAGCAAGTGGTTCAATTTGAGAGCGCCTCGCAGAGATCACTGCAAACTCTGCAGCAACGAAGAAGGCATTGACGGCTAGAAGAACAACTAGCCAAATCAGTCCAGCCCAATCACTCATCGCTCTCACCGCCCTCCTTGGGAGGTAGTGGTGTGAAACGAAGACGATCAATGCGGCGTCCGTCCATGCGAACAACCTTGAACTCTCCTTCGGGAACTTGGACCGTGTCTCCTTGTTCGGGGATACGACCTAATTCACTCATGACGAAACCGGCTACGGTTTCGTAATTATCGTTTTCAGGAACGGTAATCCCAGCGCGCTCTTCGAGTTCATCTGGTCTCAGTGATCCTGGGAAAGAGAGATATTCAGCGGTGGAGACTACTCCTGCACGAGAACGGTCGTGCTCATCGGCGACTTCTCCCACGAGCTCTTCAACGAGGTCTTCGAGTGTGGCAATTCCTGCCGTGCCACCGTATTCATCGACAACCATGGCCATTTGAAGGCCCTTGCCACGTAATTCGGCCAAGAGTGCATCAAGAGACATCGTGTCTGGAACACGTAATGGCTCACTCATGAGTGCGGAGACGGGAACCTCGCTGCGTCGTTCTCGGGGCACTGAGATAGCGTTCTTGACGTGAACAACGCCAACGACATCATCGAGACTGTCTTCGGCCACGGGAAAACGGGAGAATCCCGTTTTCCGGGCCAACTCAAGAACTGCTCGAGCTGAATCTCCTGGTTCTAAAGATTCAATGCGCAAGCGCGGGGTCATGACGTCACTGGCGGAGAGCTCGCTGAATGCAAGAGTCTTGCCCAGCAGGGTTGCCGTATCAGCTTCCAGAGCACCCTCACTAGCTGACCGTCGCAGAAGTGAAGAGAGTTCCTCAGCAGAACGAGCCCCGGAGAGCTCCTCCTTGGGTTCTAAACCGAATCCTCGCAATACCGAATTGGATAATCCGTTGAGGAAAGCAATAACAGGTTTGAATAGAAACGTGAACGCGGTTTGAAAAGGGATAACTACTTTGGCAGTTGCTTGAGGAATTGCCAAGGCAAAGTTCTTCGGGACGAGTTCACCAATAATCATGGAGAGCACTGTGGCAATAACCACAGCACTCACACCTGCAACGGTTCTAATGACTGCCTCATTCCAGCCCAGTGCTGAAAGTGGCTGGAACAACAATGCAGAGAGTGCTGGTTCCATCAAGAAACCAGTGAGCAGCGTGGTGAGGGTGATACCTAGTTGAGCACTGGAAAGATGCGTTGACGTGATTGTCAGCGCCTTGATCGTCATGCTGAGACCTTTGACGCCTCGCTCCCTCTGCGCCTCAAGTTCAGGACGATCGAGATTGACCAGGGCAAACTCTGCTGCAACAAAGAAACCGGTTCCCACTGTCAGCAAAAGACCAAAACCGAATGCAATCCATTCGCTAGCCACCAAGACCACCACGCTCTCGGCGTGAGTGAGACAGAATTATGTCGTGGTTTCGGGCTCGCGGGGGGTCATCCATTGCACTTGTAGTTTAGCGAAGATGCTGAGTAAAGCCTCTCAACGTTGCTAAGACAGGTTTACAAACCTCAGAGGAACTTCAATAGACACATCAGTACCACCCTCAGGAGCTGGGCCCCATTCGATACTGCCACTGAGCTCG
Source organism: Aurantimicrobium minutum (assembly GCF_002355535.1). NCBI lineage: Bacteria > Bacillati > Actinomycetota > Actinomycetes > Micrococcales > Microbacteriaceae > Aurantimicrobium > Aurantimicrobium minutum. Next base: position 143,347 of record NZ_AP017457.1, on the reverse strand, counting down.
CCTTGGATGAGTGTTTTCACAATCTGTGTACCCAGGCCATCACCGATTTCACCTTCTGGTAGGCCCGTTCCGTTATCAACGATGTGAACGCTGAGAGCTTCATCAGTGCGGTTGGCTTCAATGATGACTGTTCCCTCACGGCCTGCAAGGCCGTGCTCAACTGCATTGGTCACTAGCTCTGTAAGAGCAAGTGCCAGCGGGGTGGCATATTCACTTGGCAGAACACCGAAGCTTCCAGAAAGTCTGGGGTGAACGGTGGTGCCATGAATGGCGGCAACTTCAGCGCTGAGCATCAGCACTCGGTTGAAGACATCATCGAAGTCCACATTTTGACTCAGGCCCTCAGACAACGTGTCGTGGACCACTGCGATCGAGGCAACGCGTCGCATTGCCTGGGTAAGTGCTTCACGTGCTTCGTCAGACTGTGTTCTGCGTGCTTGGATACGCAACAGCGATGCCACCGTTTGTAGGTTGTTCTTCACACGATGGTGAATCTCGCGGATGGTTGCATCTTTGGTGATGAGTTCCATCTCTTGATTTCGAAGCTCCGTGACATCACGGCAGAGCACAATCGCTCCGGTTCGCTCACCGAGGTGGCGAATAGGGATTGTGCGAAGAGAGATGGTTACTCCCCTGGCTTCAATATCTGCCCGCCACGGTGCACGACCGGTGACAACGACGGGTAATGACTCATCGACGTTGATTTTTCCGGTCAAAACACGAGTAGTGACCTCTGCGAGGGTTTCACCCTCGAGCTCATCATTAAAGCCGATGCGGTTGAAAGCAGAAAGTGCGTTGGGGCTGGCGAAGGTGACCACACCGTCGACATCCAGACGGATCAAACCATCTGTGGCACGCGGTGCACCACGCCTCGGTGAGGGTGCTGCATCTAAGTCTGGGAAATCACCTGTGGCAATCATGTCGAAGAGATCATTGGCGCAGGAATTGAAAGTCAATTCCTGCCTACTGGGAGAGCGACTCTCGGACAGATTTGTGTGAAGGGAGATGACAGCAATAGGGCTTGTTGGTGCCGGGTCGCTTGATCCCTGGCGGACACGTCGCACGACCGGAACGGCACGAACTCGTGTCGGGGTTTCTTCGTACCACGCAGGTGAAGAAGATTCGATAATGGCAGAAGTTTCATAGGCTTCACTGACCTGAGCACGCCACTCCGCTTTAATTTTTTGGCCCACAAAGTCGCGATAAAACAGTGTTGCCGAGCTAGAGGGGCGGGCATGTGAGACTGCAACGAAAGATCCGTCAGAGGTTGGTGCCCACAACACAATGTCGGCAAAGGCGAGGTCAGCGATGAGCTGCCAGTCACCAATAAGCATGTGAAGCCATTCAATATCGGCGGCTGAGCCAATTCCTTGGGCTTCCATGATGTTGCTGAGAGTCGACATACCTCTAGCCTAGAGTCATGCGTAAGAAGTGGTTGTGGCGGACACTAGCTGTTCTCGCCGGGATTGTGGTGGTGACTGTTGTGGCATTTACGGTAAGCCCTTGGCCCAGTGCTTTGATTATTCGCCAGGTGTTCCAAGATGGCGCGAAAAAAGTAGCGGCCATCATGGAACCCTATGCGCCCACCAGCGGTGTTGATTCAGTGCTTGATGTGCAATATGCCGAAGGCTCAACTGAGCCTTACGTCACACCATCGAGCTTTACGCAACTAGACGTGTTTTATCCCACTGGGACAACGGAACCGCTCGGAACCGTGATTTGGACTCACGGTGGCGCATGGATTTCAGGTAACAAGTCCAATGACCGCAGTTACTTTGAAATATTGGCTTCTAAGGGTTACACAGTTGTCGGGCTCAACTACACCTATGGGCCTGAAGCGCAGTATCCCACTGCAGTTTTTGAACTCAACCAAGCACACAAGTTTTTGCTGGAGAACGCAGACAAATTCCACATCAATCCTGATGCAATTGTGCTCGCTGGTGACTCTGCCGGTGCACAGCTCACCAGCCAACTGGCCACAATCATCACTAAAGCTTCCTATGCCGCTGGAATGAAGATCACTCCTGCTCTCTCACCGGAGCAACTCCAAGGTGTTGTTCTTAACTGTGGCGTATATGAAGTGACGTCACTTCTGGGACAAAAGGGAATCTTGGGCTGGGGTGATGACGCATCGCTGTGGGCCTACACAGGAGACCGAGATCTGGCTAACTCCGCAGCTGTTGCTGAAATGTCCACCATTCACCACGTGGATGGAAAGTTCCCGGCAACCTATATCTCTGGCGGTAATGCTGATCCACTCACGGCGGATAACTCTAAGCCTTTCGCTGCAAAGCTACAGTCACTAGGCGTGAACGTCACGGAGCTGTTCTGGCCGGATGACTACACACCGCCACTTCCGCATGAATATCAATTCAGGCTGAATCTTGATGCTGCTCAAACGGCATTGACGCAAACGCTTGCTTTCTTGGACGAGAGAATCGGTTCTTCTTCTGCCCAGTAACAGGCGCGCTGTGTGAAAGCACGCCAGCAATCTCAACAAACCTCTTGCGTAGCTTGCTCGTGTGAGCCGACATACTCAACAGTTTTCCACTTGCATAACTCGCATTTAGTGCTTTCTCATCCAGAGGGAGCTCGTAAACGTCATGCAGACCAGCAAAACGGCTCAGTGTTTCTGCCGCGTGAGAACTACCTCTGGGATCTAATCCAGGTCTGACCTTATTGACCACAATCAAACGCAGTGACTGCGGAAACAAGTCAACGAGGACATCGTGGGCACGGATAAACCTGGCAATACCCAGTGCATCAGCACTTGCAACCTCCACAATGCAATCAGCGTGTTTCAACACTGTGAGTGTTGCCGCGTTGCGCCGGGGCGCAAAGAGATCACTTGTGATCTCTTCATCTGTTTCCAGATTGAACCCCACATCAACAACCACCGCATCAAAAGTTTCTGTAGCGCAGGTCAACACCAGCTTCACCCGCTCTGCTGTGAGCTCAGGCCACCTGTCTGTTCTGGTTATCCCAGAGAGAACACGTAAGTCTCCTACTGAGGTTGACACGGGGTGAGTGAGGTTTTCTATGTCCTGTGCTGTGAGTGTCCCTGACTCTGCCAAGCGGCATGCTGCAGCAAAACCTGCAGCTTCATCGATGATGCCGAGTGTGGGAGCAATGGCTCCGCCATAGGTATCAGCATCAATCAGTAGCACTGATTGCCGCAATTCAGCTAGCTCAGCTGCCAGATTGATGGCAACGGTGGTTCGACCTGGTGCTCCCGTTGGCCCCCACACAGCAATGAGCAGGCTCATGAGCTCTTCCCGCGGGTTGGGACGAGGGAAAGAGCATCACCATTGGCTTGAGACTCTAGGAGAGCAGCAACCTTGTTTTGTGGGACCACGAGTTCGACCCGCACTCCCCCGTTAGATGCTGCCAAACCGGTTGCCTCGGTGATGTGTGCAATCTGAGCACCAGAGATGATGACAGATGGTGGGCCAAAGACGCCCTGCCCTACAGCCATCGATGCCCAGACATCCACTGAAGAGCCAACCACTGCTTCTGACGCAAGTGGAACGTCAAGCTGGACCACCACATTCGTGGTGGCAACATGCTTGGCTGTTCCCACTGCGCTGACCGGAACAAGCTCCCCAGCACCAACGGCTTTGGTGACCACAGATCCAGGGGTGAAGGCGTTTGCGGTGAGGTAGGAGGTTCCAGAGCTACCAAGCTTTACATCTGTGAGAACGAGGTCGTTCTTGTCGAGGACGTGGCCTGGTGTGAGCGTTTTTGAGGCAACATAGACTGCAGTGGTGCTCTCTGTTGCCGTGACGAGAGCAAAGCCCCCCAGTGCTGCGCCCACAACGAGCGCTAATCCGATGAAGAGTCGCATGTCGAGGCGACGTGTCTTTGTGTGAGTCATGAGAAGAATCTTCTCGAAAGCGTTCAAGTGCTCGAGAAAGTTATCCACAGATTGTTCTCTGCCAGGTTTTTGAGCGTCGTATTTTCCTAGTCTGGGAACATGAATGATTATGGCTCTACTGACTTGAATACTGACCGTTTTCTTACCGCGACCGAAGCAGCAGAACTCTTGAGAGTTTCTCTTACCGATGTGCATGAACTCATCAACTCTGGTGAGCTTCAAGCTTTCCAAGTGGGGAGCCGCGGTCCTTGGCGAATAGAACACGACATACTTGAGCTGTTTATTGCTGAGCAATACGAGAATTCTCGTCGCAGCGCGATGTGGAACAACTCATCTTTGGCCTCAGCTAACAACATCACTGATTTCTAAAGCTTCCCGTTCAAGAAAGGCTTCCCGAATTTGTCGGGAAGCCCTTCTTCTTTTTTTCCTGAAGTTCATAGTGCTCATTCGATACGGACGTAGAGAACCTCATTCATGGCGCAGATGATCATTCCCTGTGATGTGCGCAGATCAAGGTGGTCATGCCCCACATGATCGATTGTTCCTCGGAATGTTTCTGCAACTGTGTAGAGATAAACAGGCTTGCGTCTGCGGCCAATGTCTCGCATTACGAATGCCAGGTTGACTTTCTGAGCAAGTCGGGGGCGTGAGGAAAGAGCTTCCAAAGCGCTATCTGTGACCTCGCCAACCTGATTACCTAGGCTGAATCTTTCAAGTTCGTTAGGAATTCGAAGTGATCTCACTGCCTGCAAGGCAATGATGAGTGCTCCCTGGAGTTCCTGTGGGTATTCAACCTCGAGCGCGGTCCAGTCTTTGCCCACGTTCTTGATTGAGCCAGATATTTCACGACCGTCCTTCATATTGAGTGAAATCGTAATTTTCTCTTGAGTGCCTTGGAGTGCGATCAGGCGGTCTCGAAGCGTCAGCTTAGAACGTCTCTCGCGCTCCTCATCTTCGAGGCGGTTGAGCACTTCTGCATCCAGTTCTCGCTCGAGCTGACTTTCTAAATCATGAAAGAGGTTATCTAAGGTCATAGTGAGCGAAGGTAGGAACCGAAGCTGAGAATCTGCTGGAGTTATCCACATCTTTCCTGAGAAATAGACTTTTGGTCTATTTACTGTGACAAAGTGTTTCCATGACTCCAGCACAAGCTCTCAACACACGCAGTTCCCTCTTCGACCAGGATGACTACTTTGGGTACCAGCCGACCGCTACGTGCGCACTTCCCGACCCGCAGCCCATGGTTGAAAACCTTGCACGCTCCGTCATGGAAATTCTCGCCGGCTGCCGCGAGCTGGACCAGATAGCTCGCTGGGTCAGCGATGAGGTGTATCGCACCCTTCTCAAGCGGGTGCATATTTCCCGCCGTGCGCGAGCCGTAAAGAAGATGCCTGCGGTGCGCCCGACCTTTGGTCTTGGCCGCACCATGATTACTAACCCCACCGATGGTGTGGTGGAATCAGTTGTAATTGTCCATGGCAAAGCCCGCACACGTTCAATAGCGATCAGGCTCGAAGGTATTGATGGAAGGTGGCGTGCGACCGCAATCCACGTTCTCTAAACCAGTACGGGTTTTTCTTTGTTGTATCGAACAAAGAGCATGCCAACGCGAAATGCTGATTCGCTCACGATCAACAACAGACCAGCCGTGATTAAGAGGCTCACCGCATAGTTGGAAAAGGTGCTGTTCTCCGACACCGTTTTTACGACAACAAGGAAAACTAAGGCCAGGTACTCGGCTCCGCTGTTTCGCACGACCACAGCTTTTTTCTCTGGGAGTGGGCGAACCCACATAATTCGTGTTCGATAGCGAGCAAAGATGTAGCCACAAACAACACCGATTCCTCCAGCAGCCCAGTGAAGCGGGTCTTTGGTGAGGTCATCCCAGAGCACGATTCCAATAAAGAGCACTTCAAAAACAGGGTCAAAAATGGCCAGCCAGAGAAGACTGACATATTCACGTTTGGGAAGGTGGAGAACCTTCTTGCCATAATTGCGAGCTTTGAGATCGAAAATGATCATCACGACTATCAGTGGCGACAACCACAGAAGCAACAGCCAATCATTCTCCATGGCAGAAGCTTAGCCCTGGAGTTACTTGCCAAGGAGAAAGAAAAAGGTGTTACTTTTTCTTCTTCTTGCGACGTTCAGCCCGGTTACCGGCTGGCGCTCCACCGGTCTGCTGACCGAACGCACCACGAGATCCGACGGTTGGACCGGTTGGACCGGTTGGACGATTATTTTCGGGAACAATCTGGCGTCCGTTGTCAGCTGCCTGCTGGGCACGAGCAGTTTCTGCCTGCTCAACACGTCCACGCTCGTCACGAACCTCCACGTGACCGTCTTCTGACGGTGCGGTGTAGCTCAGCTGAGTGTTTGCGTCGTCAGCTTGGCCCAGGCCCTTAGCGGCAATGCTGGGGTGTTCTGGATCGCCTTCAGCAGCGTTGACCTGAACTTCGAGATTGAACAAGAAGCCGACAGATTCAGCCTTGATGGACGCCATCATTCCCTGGTAAAGGGCAAAGCCTTCACGCTGGTACTCGACCAGTGGGTCACGCTGAGCCATGGCGCGAAGACCAATACCGTCCTTGAGGTAGTCCATCTCGTAGAGGTGGTCACGCCAACGGCGGTCCACCACGGAAAGAACAACACGGCGCTCCAGTTCACGCATTGCGGTGGAGCCGAGAGATTCTTCACGGCGCTTGTATGCCAGGAGAGCATCTGACTGGATTTCGCGACGCATGAACTCCTTGTTCACACGACCCTTGTTGCCAGCTTCCTGGATTACTTCGTCGATCGTGATCGAGACAGGGTAGATGGTCTTCAGCTCTGCCCAGAGAGCGTCGAAGTCCCAGTCATCACCGTTACCTTCGCTGGTGTGAGCAGCCAGAACCTCGTCGATGACATCTTCAAGGAACTTGTGAACACGATCCTGGAGGTCATCGCCTTCGAGGATGTGAGCACGGTCAGCATAGATTGCTTCACGCTGGCGGTTGAGAACGTCATCGTATTTGAGAACGTTCTTACGCATTTCAGCATTACGAGCTTCCACCTGAGACTGAGCAGAGCGAATAGCACGACTCACAATCGAGGACTCAATGGCGGTGTCATCTGGGATGTTGCTACGGGTCATGATGGCTTCTGCAGCACCCGAATTGAACATGCGCATCAGGTCATCAGTCAGGGAGAGATAGAAGCGGCTTTCACCAGGGTCACCCTGACGACCTGAACGTCCACGAAGCTGGTTGTCGATTCGACGAGATTCGTGGCGTTCGGTTCCAAGAACGTAGAGGCCACCAACGGCAACAACCTTGTCAGCTTCTTCCTGAACACGTGCTTTGACCTTGGAGAAGGCTGCTTCCCAGGCGGCTTCGTATTCTTCTGGTGTTTCTAAAGGGTTCAGTCCCTGAGATGCCAGTTCCGATACGGTGAGGTGCTCAGCGTTACCACCGAGCATGATGTCGGTACCACGACCAGCCATGTTGGTTGCCACGGTGACTGCACCCAAACGACCTGCCTGAGCAACGATTGCTGCTTCACGGGCGTGGTTCTTGGCGTTGAGGACCTCGTGACGAATGCCCTTCTTGGCTAGAAGCTTAGAGAGGTATTCGCTCTTTTCAACCGAGGTGGTTCCAACCAGGACTGGCTGGCCTTTGGCGTGACGCTCAGCGATGTCGTTAGCGACCTGTTCAAACTTGATGACTTCGTTTTTGTAAACCAGGTCAGGCTGGTCAATGCGCTGCATGGGCTTGTTGGTGGGGATAGGAACCACACCAATCTTGTAGGTGCTCATGAATTCGCCGGCTTCAGTTTCAGCCGTACCGGTCATACCGGAGATCTTCTCGTACATACGGAAGTAGTTCTGCAAGGTCACTGTAGCCAAGGTCTGGTTTTCTGCCTTGACCTCGACGCCTTCCTTGGCTTCGATGGCCTGGTGAATACCTTCGTTGTATCGGCGACCAGCAAGAATACGACCGGTGTGCTCATCAACGATGAGAACTTCACCGTTCATGACGACATAGTCTTTGTCCCGCTTGAACAGGGCAACCGCCTTGATGGAGTTGTTCAAGAACGAAATAAGTGGGGTGTTTGCAGACTCGTAGAGGTTGTCAATTCCGAGGTAGTCCTCAACCTTTTCAATACCTGGCTCAAGAACACCAACGGTGCGCTTCTTTTCGTCAACTTCGTAGTCAACACCGGGCTCGAGTGTGGTGGCAATCTTGGCAAACTCGGTGAACCAGCGGTTGGCTTCACCAGAGGCAGGTCCAGAAATAATCAGAGGTGTACGAGCCTCATCGATGAGGATGGAGTCCACCTCATCGACGATGGCAAAGAAATGTCCGCGCTGAACCTTGTCAGCAGCACTCCAGGCCATGTTGTCGCGCAGGTAATCAAAACCAAACTCGTTGTTGGTGCCATACGTAATGTCGCACAGGTACTGTTCACGACGAACAGCTGGCTGCTGACCTGCGGTGATCACACCGGTGGTCATGCCCAGGGCACGGAATACGCGACCCATGAGTTCAGACTGGTAGCTAGCTAGGTAGTCGTTCACGGTAACAACGTGAACACCGCGACCAGCAATCGCGTTGAGGTAGGCAGGAAGGGTTGCAACAAGCGTCTTACCTTCACCGGTCTTCATTTCAGCAATGTTGCCCATGTGCAGTGCAGCACCACCCATGAGCTGAACATCGAAGTGGCGCAGACCAATGGTGCGTCGTGCTGCTTCACGAACAGCAGCAAAGGCTTCAGGCAGCATGTGGTCGAGAGATTCACCCTCGATATAGCGCTTACGGAAATCTGTGGTTTCGGCACGAAGCTCTTCATCGGTGAGGTTGATGAATCCCTCTTCGAGTTCGTTGACTGCCTTCGCAAGGTTTTCTAGTTTGCGTAGGGTTCGGCCTTCACCAACGCGAAGGACCTTGTCAAGAATGTTTGCCACTGAAACTCTCCAAATACTGGTGCGCACTGCTTACGAACGACATGCGCATAAGGGCGGTCGCACATGAAGTGCAGACCGCCCTCAATGCTACCGGGAATGAGCTTGCCCCGCCTGTACAGATGCTGGAGGCGGGGCAAGAATCAGCTGTTAAGCAGCTGCAGACGGCTTCGTGGCCTGCACTTCTTTGGCTATCCGCTCAATATCTTCTGGAGTGGCAGGAACGACATCGACCTGAGCAAAGGCGTCAGCGCTTGCTTCATGAATCGACAGTGGCTTTTGGTGGCCGTTGTGGTGGACCTTCTTCTTATCCCTGGCACGGCGCAGCTGTTCCATCATGCGGCCCATGGCCAGATCAAAGGCGGCATATTTGTCCTCGCCGTCTGAAGCAGCACGAACGACTGGTCCGGCTTCTACGAGGGTGAGCTCCACATGATCACCACCTACCAGGCCTTTTCCGCCGTGATGTTTACTGACGGTTACATCGAGTTCGAGGGGGCGATCTGCCAGCTTCTCAATCTTGTCGACCTTCTCGGTGACGTAGTTACGGAATCGGTCGGTGATTTCGGTGTGACGAGCGATGAAGTTCAGTTCCATGATGACCTCCCGTAGTTGGCGTTTACGCCCAACTTTTGGGCGAGTCCTTTCACGCCAATCGATGTTGTTTGAAATGTAGTCCTGTTTAGATAAAAATGTCACGCATTTTTTCTGCGAGTGTCCTGAAAGTTTTTTGGCGTGTAAGCCAACACCGCTGCACCAATGACGTTGGCGCCCTCGGCACGCAGAGCCCGTGCACATTCCTGCAAGGTTGCCCCCGTGGTCAAAACATCATCGAGGATGATGACGGAGCGTCCGTCAAGGTTCTTGTTTGTTCGAAATGAACCACGCATATTCTCAAAACGTTCCATCCTGCCCAAGACGGATTGATCGACGCGTCGTCGAGTGTTCACCAGCAAACGCTGAGGTCTCACACCAGCTGCCTGCGCCAAGACCGTGATGGGGACATACCCACGTTGCCTGAAGTTTGCCCTGCTGCTGGGCGGAACCACCCAGGTGATGTGCACAGAAGTGCTTGAACTTTCAGCACTGCCAGCTGCATAGGCAGCCTGCAGTGCTGACACGAAAGGCCTAGCTAGGTGTTTAGCCACAGAGGTTCTGCCTTGCTCTTTGAATTCATGCAGGACAGAACTGGACACTTGCGTAAGCTCCATGGAATACCACAGAGGAAGCCTGAGCTTCGCAACTGGGTCAAAGAGTTCACGGTATTGAAGTTCAGGAACCAACACAGCTTGGCACGCAGGGCACAAGTTGTAATCGAGTTCACCGCATCCCGCGCAACTTACCGGCAGAACTAACGAGAGTGCCTCTCTGCACGCGTTAGCTACCCATTCACGGATTGTTTCACTGCTCATACCCTCGAGTATGAGATTGTGGCGATGCACCACAGCGCCGAGGACACAGGCCGGTGGATAAGTTGTGGCTACTGCTGAACAGCGAGGGTAGTGACACCGCTCACAGCGGTTTGCCACTGGGTTCCACCACGCAATGAAAGCAGTATTCCGCTTGAGGTGAGAACGCGTAAACCAGAAATTGTGTTGGCCCCAGCCATGGACTGTGGGGTCCCTTCAGTGATGGAGCTGAGCTCTTTACTCTGACCACCAATTTCTTGGGCACGGACAAGTCCTATCCCGGCAGAGTTGACGGTGACCGTCGCAATGGTGGTGGCATCCACCCAAGCCACGCTAACAGGAGTCCCATCTGAAAGGGTTTGTGTAAAGAGTGGACCTAGGGCCACAGGTATTGATCTTTCACCCCTGACTAGGGCGCTAGCAACTAGTTGATAACTGCCATTGGTCTCCAAGAGAGCAACAACCTGAGTTCCGTCATGGGAAAGAGATAATGACAGAATTCGGTCAGCGGATGCCCAGGATGTGTCGACCTGTTGAATCTTTCCATCAGTACTGATGGCTTGCAGTTTGCTGGGTTGATCGGCAGGAACAGACCAGACGTAACCGAAGTTATCAACGGTGGGGGCAATCAAGCCGGGGCGAGAATCCACGAGTTGAGCAGTTCCGTTGCGAACGAGGGAAACACCTTGGGAAGTTAGCGTGGCCGCAATGTTTGTCATTGTGCCAATGGAAATGGCACTGGGTTGGCTCTGTATCATGACGTTCGCGAAAGCGCCATAGGTGTCAATCTTTGTACCATCCCAGTATCCAAAATCTTTGGCTGTCAGTACCAATGGCCGTGAATCAATAGGTGGTGGCATGACATCACTAGCAGAGTCACTGATGGAGTTATTCAATACCGCTCCATCAACAAGTAGATCAACCGAGTTGATGGTGGCAACTGATTGCAGGCTTGCTGAGGTTTGCTGCTTCATCCGGCGAATCACCGCAGGATCCGCTGACAATGCAGCAGCATTCAAATCAACCTTGGCCACGCCGCGTGTGACCGGAACTGTGTCGGCAACGAGGGCCGTTCCTTCAGGAAAGGAAGTCTGCACGGCACCATTGGCCGCTAACCACTGTGAGGGCCCCGCAAGCAGAGCTTTCGTGATGCGCGTGCTGGCCGAAGCACCGGCAGGGAAGAATCGCACATCTGGCACCAGCATGGTGTTGGTGGAATCAAAGAAGTAGAGCGGGTGTGATTGGTACACCTGATCAAAAGTGAAACGGTCAATGACCACTCCGTTGGGAGCTGCACTAATACGCCATTGACCATCAACCTGCTGGAAGGTGTACTCAAAGGTGGTGGAAACAGCAGGATTGATTTCGGCGTAGTTACCTTGAGCACCAACTTGTGCTGTCAGGGCGAAGACCAGTCGACCTGTGTTTTCTCCGGTTTGTGAAACGGTGCGCAGCCCTGAGTCAACATTCACCGCGGTGGTGGCATCCCAGGCTGATGCAAACTCCGGGGTAAGGAATTGTCGAGCAATCGCGTAGTCACTCACTGGTGACGAGGATGCCTCAATGAATCCGCGCAGAATTTGCTCAATGCTGCCGTTCTGGATGGGACCTGCTGGAAGGAATTCGATGGCGTCGTTTTCGACAGGAACCACAGCAGAGCCTTGATTGACTCCACTCGAGCGAGGAATGCCCGAACAGGCAGCGAGTACAACAACACACAACAACGACAACAGCGCCGCTAATGAACGCTTGAGCGAGGAAGACATCATTGCTCCTCCCCGTCGTGGCGCTCATCGGGGTTCAAAGGCAGTGGCGAGACCGCAATGGGCACATCAACATCTCGAGGCAGCGTTAGGCGGAAGATTGCACCCTCGCCAGGGGCTGCCCACACATCCAGTTGACCGTTGTGAATGCGAGTGTCCTCGAGTGAGATTGCTAATCCAAGGCCTGTTCCACCTAGTGTTCTTTGGCGGGACGGATCTGCGCGCCAGAAGCGACTGAACACATTCTCTAACTGCTCGGTGGTCATACCCACACCGTGATCGCGCACGCTAATTGCAACCGCGGTGGCATTGCTGTCCACGGCAACTTCAATAGGTTTGCTCTCACCATGCTCAATGGCATTACCAATGAGGTTCATCAGGATGCGACGAACACGACGAGGATCAATGTCGGCATCGAAGTGACCACCGGGTGCCATCAGCGACAGATCGCAGCCGTGCTGCTCAGCGAGAGTGGTCATCGTTCCCACCACATCTTGAACAAGACCTGCAACGTTGGTGGGTTCTGGCTCGAGGTTGACACTTCCTGCGTCGTAACGGCTGATTTCAAGCAGGTCCGACAGCAACTTCTCGAAGCGGTTCACCTGCGCATTGAGAAGTTCAGTACTGCGCCGAGTTTTATCGTCGAAGTTCTCTCGCTCCTGGAAGAGAACATCGCCTGCAAGTTTTATGGTGGTCAGCGGGGTGCGAAGTTCGTGAGAAACATCAGAGACGAACCGCTGTTGCATAACCGACAGGTCAGCGAGCTCTGTGAGCTGACGTTGCATACTGCTAGCCATGTCATTGAAGGAAGTTGCCAACGTTGCCACAACATCTTCGCCCTGAACAGGAATGCGCACTTCCAAATCACCGGCAGCAAGTCTCTGACTGGTCTCAGCAGCGTTTTGCAAGGGTGTAACCACCATGCGCGAGACCACCCAGGCGATAGCACCGACCATGATCAACAGACCTAGTCCAGAAAACCACAGAACCTGCTGGATGAATTGAAGGGTTTGTTCAGACTGGGCAAAGTCATAGCCGATAAAGAGTTCATAGAGGCCAGCACCAGGAATATCGAGCTGCGAGCCAACGACAACGCCGGGAACTTTCGTTCCCGCCACAGGTAATTCGACAGACTGCCAAAACTGTTGGTCCGCATTGGAGATCACTTTCTCCTGCAGTTCCTGACTGATCACACCACCGGTGAGTTCCGTGCTGGAAAAGTTCTGCGGAGCAAGCGGGTTAGGTTCTTGGTCGGGAACTCGATAAACCGCCACCAAACCACTCGATGATGCATCACGAATGGCGGTTCTGGCCGCATTCATGACCGATTGCATCGAGGCCTGATCGGTTGCATCAGCTGAGTCAAAGATGCGTTGAGCTGCAACTTGTGCACGTTGAGACTCTGAAAGCACCTGGTCGAGGCGGGAGGCAAAAAGGTCGTTGCTGATGGAGAAGGACATGTAAATTCCCACCAAAACAATGGCAAGACCGGAGAGAGCCATCGAAACCACGACGGTTCGTAGCTGCAGTGAACGTCGCCACAATCGCGCTATTCGCGAAGGCAGTCCAAAGAAGTCGAAACGTCGAACCTTCATCGCACCGTTAGATCACAGCTCCGGCACGGTAACCAATGCCGCGCACGGTCGTGACGATGGTGGGGTTATCTGCATCAAATTCCACTTTGCTGCGCAGGCGCTGCACGTGAACATTCACCAAACGTGTATCTGCCTTGTATTGGTATCCCCACACTTTTTCTAAGAGCATCTCGCGAGTGAAAACCTGCTGTGGCTTGGACGCCAAAGCTACCAACAAGTCAAACTCCAAAGGCGTGAGGTTGATGGCTTTGCCCTCACGCTTGACCTCGTGACCATCGACATCAATGGTGAGATCACCAATACGCAAAGTCTGCGCTGTGGCAGCTGCAGGCGCCATGGAGCGAAGACGCGTGCGAATACGTGCCACTAGTTCACCCGGGTTGAAAGGCTTGACCATGTAGTCATCTGCGCCGGCTTCTAAACCAGCAACCACGTCCGTAGCGTCCCCCTTAGCGGTGAGCATGATGATGGGAATGCCCGATTCTTGACGAATCTGACCACAGACTTCAATCCCGTCAAAGCCTGGGAGCATCAAATCCAGTAGCACGAGGTCGGGCTTACTTTCCCGGAAAGCGGCGAGCGCTTCAGCACCATCTGCACAGAAGGTGGGCGTGAAACCTTCACCTTCTAACACGATGCCGACCATTTCAGCTAGTGCGGCGTCGTCATCGACTACCAGAATGCGTGCACTCATGGGTTAGAGCCTAGTCTTCGTTGCTTAGTAGCGGTAATGGTCAACTTTGTAGGGACCCTCTACTGGCACACCAATATAGGCAGCCTGCTCTGGAGTGAGGGAGGTGAGCGTGACCCCGAGTGCGTCCAAGTGAAGTCGTGCCACCTTTTCATCAAGATGCTTGGGCAGAACAAAAACTCCTACGGGATAGTTTTCGCGGCGAACATAGAGTTCCATTTGCGCCAGCACCTGGTTGGCAAAAGAGTTGCTCATGACAAATGAGGGGTGGCCTGTGGCATTGCCGAGGTTCATCAGGCGACCTTCAGACAGAACAAGAATGCTTCGCCCGGAAGGCATGCGCCATTCGTGCACCTGGGGTTTGATTTCGACCTTCTCGGCCCCCGGAAGATTTTCCAGGGCAACCATGTCGATTTCGTTATCGAAGTGACCAACATTGGCCACAATGGCTTGGTGCTTCATCTCGAGCAGGTGTTCAAGACGAATGACATCTTTGTTTCCGGTGGTGGTGACGAAGATATCTACCTGGTCAACGACGTTCTCCAACGTGTCCACCTGGTAGCCATCCATGGCTGCCTGCAGGGCACAAATGGGGTCAATCTCGCTGACAATCACGCGGGCACCTTGACCACGTAATGCTTCAGCAGATCCCTTGCCCACATCGCCATAACCGGCGACGAAGGCAACCTTGCCGCCGATGAGAACATCGGTGGCACGGTTCAAACCGTCAGGCAATGAGTGGCGGATGCCGTACTTGTTATCGAACTTACTCTTGGTGACCGAGTCGTTGACGTTGATGGCGGGGAACAGAAGTTCTTGCTGTGCGAAGAGCTCATAGAGACGGTGAACACCGGTAGTGGTTTCTTCAGTGACGCCAATAATCTCAGCTGCAGTGGTTTGCCACCTGGTTGGGGTTTCGCTCAGTGTCTTACGCAGGAGGTCAAGAATCACAGCGTATTCAGCGCTGTCCTGGGAGGAGGTTGCGGGGACTGCCCCTGCTAGTTCGAATTGGCGACCTTTGTGAACGAGAAGGGTTGCATCCCCGCCGTCATCCAGGATGAGGTTCGGGCCAATCCAAGATTCTCCCGCGGCCTGGGCTTCTGCCGACCAGTCAAAGATGCGCTCGGTGCACCACCAGTATTCCTCGAGGGTCTCGCCCTTCCAGGCAAACACAGGGACACCTGCTGGAGATTGGGGCGTTCCGGTGGGACCCACAGCAATTGCTGCAGCGGCTTCATCCTGGGTGGAGAAAATGTTGCAGCTAGCCCAACGAACCTGTGCACCCAAGGACACCAGCGTTTCAATCAACACAGCTGTCTGCACGGTCATGTGCAGGCTTCCTGCAATGCGAGCACCCTTGAGGGGCTGGGTGGGCCCAAACTCTTCACGCAGTGCCATCAAACCGGGCATCTCATTTTCTGCCAGACGAATCTGGTGACGTCCTGCTTCAGCAAGGGAGATGTCTGCGACTTTGAATTCAAGATTCATGGCAGCAGAAATGGCAGAAGAAGTTGATGAGCTCATGCCTAACAGTTTAGGCGTGGAATGCTAGGCGCGAATCAGCGCAAGAACTTCATCACGGATCGCAACCATGGTTGCCTCATCCCCTGCCTCAACGTTCAAGCGCAATAAGGGCTCCGTGTTGGAGGGACGCACAGAGAACCACCAGAACGTTTCGCCTTCGGCAGTGGTACCAGTGATGGTCATGCCATCCAAGGAGTCTTCGGTGCCACGTGCTGCAAACGCATTGCGAACGCGCTGAGTTGCCTCTGCCACGTCGCTCACAGTGGAATTAATTTCTCCACTGATGGCATAGGGCATGAACTTAGCTGCGAACTCAGATAGTGGCTTGTCCTGGTGGCCAAACTCTGCCAGGACATGCATTGCTGCCAGCATGCCGTTGTCTGCACCCCAGAAGTTACTGAAGTAATAGTGAGCCGAGTGTTCACCACCAAAGACGGCACCGGTGGCTGCCATTTGATCCTTGATCAAGGAGTGGCCAACTCGGGTGCGAACTGGAGTTGCTCCAGCACCAATAATTGTTTCTTTCACAATGTTCGAGGAGATGAGATTGTGAATGACAAAGATTTCTTCATCGGGGGTTGCGGCTTTAGCTCGTGCAATTTCTCGCAGGGCAACGATGGCAGAAACAGCAGAAGGAGTGACAGGGGCACCCTTTTCATCCACGACGAAGCACCGGTCAGCATCCCCATCAAATGCGAGACCTAGATCTGCACCATGCTCAACAACTGCTTTTTGTAGGTCAACCAAATTCTTAGGCTCCAGCGGGTTGGCTTCGTGGTTGGGGAAGTTCCCATCCAGTTCGAAATACATCGGAATGATCTCAATAGGCAAAGCAGATAAACCTGCTGCAGTTCCCAATACTGCAGGAACTGTCATTCCGCCCATTCCATTACCTGCGTCAACAACTACACGGATGGGGCGAATACCTGAAAGAGCAACGAGGGAACGCAGGTATCCGGCGTATTCCGCCAGGACATCAACCTCACGATAGGTTCCTGGAGTTGCAACGCTAGGAATTCCGTTTTCGAGGTAGTCACAGGCTCGGTCGCGAATGGCGGCCAAGCCAGTATCCAAGCTGATTCCTTGAGCACCTGCACGAGAGAACTTAATACCGTTATAAGCAGCTGGGTTGTGGCTGGCAGTAAACATCGCAGCTGGAGCATTCCACGAACCAGATGCAAAATACGTCTCGTCTGTAGAGCACAAACCAAGATTCACTACGTTTGCGCCACGGGCCTGGGCACCACGAGCAAAAGCCTGAGCAAAACCGGGCGAAGAGTCACGCATGTCGTGACCGACGACAATATCTGCCCCTGCACCGTTAATCTCATCAACAAAACCAGCGGCGAGCGCTTCCACCATTTCTTCGGTGAGCTGCTCCCCCACAAGGCCTCGAACGTCATAGGCCTTCACGATAGAACGGAGGCTCTCCACTGCGTTTTTAGTCATTGGTTAAGTCTATGTGACGCAGTTGCTGCCACCCTTGAGGCGAGACAAAGCCCACTGCATGTTTACGGCATAAATCATGCGCGAGGGACTCTGGCTGGGGCGAGAGTGGTCCCAAGACGGCCAGTTTGTCTTCGTAGTCATAGGTGAGTGAATACTCTGCTGGCTGCTTGCAGCGACCCTTCGTACACAGACGTTCCATGCGTTCAGGTTACCGAAGAGCTAACATGGGCGCATGGATAGCCCGTTTGCGACCTCAGTGCCCAACAGGGGACTTAGTCGTGACCGTCATGGCCGCGGAATGCGCGGCCCGGTGACGGGCCCCCACCTTCCCCAACTGCGGGGGCGGTATGAAACATTCATGATGACCGTGGCACACACGGTTGATTATTTACGCAGTATGTGGGCGGAAGAATTAGCAGATGTACATTTCGATGTGGCGCCCACACCCCCTCGTGTATCCGTTAACGGTGTCGTGGAGCGCTGGAAGGTTGATCACGAGCGCCGGCGAATAGTGCTCTATCGCGTGCCGATTCAACGCATGAGCAAACTGCACAAAGACGATGCACTCCACCGCCAGATGATGGTCGAAAGTGTTGTCTTTCGGGCCGTGGCCGAGTTGTTAGGCAAAGACCCCTGGGATTTAGGCCCAGAACGCTTACGCCCCTAAGCAGATCTTATTAGCGAGGATAAACCGTGATGGGAGAACCGAGCACGTTAGCTGGGTTCAATGCGATGGCTGAACCAAGGCCAGGACCACTGAAGCTGAGTCCACCCAGCAAGCCTGTGGCGCCGGTCACGGTGTAGTTGGTGGCTGCCATCAAAGGAGTAGTCACCATCTGACCTTTTTTCACGCTCAGCACGATGTCTTTTTGACCTTGAGTAGACAGGGTTACCTCAGCTGTGTCGCGTCCTGGGTTGTAGAAGGTCACCGTCGGAGCGGTTCCTTGTGGGATAGGAATCAAGATTTCATCAGTGAGGAAAGAACTGGAACTCATCCACGCGAAGTCACCGCCAGTAATGGGGGTGCCTGGGGCAGCAGTGGCATCCGTGAGGGAATCCTGGACTGTTCGAACACCAGCTGCGATGGGCTGCTCACTGGTGACAATCACGGTGTAGGTGCCATCTTCAATGCCGGTGAGAGGCAGCTGGACTGCTTTCTTTGCTTTGAGCTGGGCTGAGTATTCTGTTTTTTCTCCTGTGCTAGAAAGCAGAGTGACCGTGACTTTGCTGTCTTTGTCACCGGGAGCAACAACGCGGATACCCGGATCAAGGTCGCTGATCACGTCACCAATCTCTGATCGTTCGTGATCAGCCTGACCGGTGACAAACACTCCCGTGATGATTTGCTGTGTTGCAAGTCCAGCTCCGGGAACAACCCATTCAACACCGGAAGGAACGAGGGTGCGTGTAACCGATTGCTGCAAGCTGGCGAGGACTTGGCCTCCATTACTCATCACCCGCACAACAGGTGAATACACATCGGGCGCATACCCTGCAAGTGAGACGATACGTTGCTCCCCAGGTTCAACTATGATTCCGTCAGAGTTGGCCGCCTCAACATAGCCATTCTCGGTAAACACTTCCAGAGTGACAGTGGCTGTGACATCCGTGGGGTTAGCTAACATCACCAGTGTTGTGCGACCAACCTCCGTCGAACCACCCACAAGCCACAAATCATTAGCTGGCTCTGTACACGCCGCAGCAGCCAAACCAGAAAGAGATTCTGTTACCAGGAGTTGTTCCTGGTTTCCTGCAAGCAGAGGCGCCTGCTCTGCGCTAGCGGCAGGCGGCACAGAGATAACCTGTGGTGCGCCATAAACAACACCGCTTTGGTTATCTGGTGCGTTTAGCCACGAATTATCAAAATTGTCTACACTCGAGGCTTGTGCATATTCAGGCTGACCATTTGAAATGAACGTAATGGCTGCAGTTCCTCGCGAGAGAACATCTACGAGAGGACCAGGACACACTCTCTGCTGCACAGCAGGAACAGGGGCAATGCTCAACGCTGGTGGTGTTCCCACAAAGCCTGGAATCGGCACCGTCACGAGGGCAACAATTCCCAGAGCTACAGCCCCAGCGCTCACAATTCCGGTGACACCGGTTACACCAGCGCGGACGAGTTTAGTTTTGTTCGTCATCTTGATCACCTGCCAACGGGTCTATCGAGGCAAGTTCCTCTTCGCTTTCAATCAAGCCGGGCAGATAGCGCTTGGGGCGTGCATCGAGCATGACGCTTCCGGTGGGAATGGCGAGCAGGAGCGTCAAAAGAATAATGAGGCCCTGAACGGAACCGATGATGATGCGCCATGGTTCAACCGGGAGAACCGATTGCAGAGGAGCAACTGCGTCGGGGGAATAACCGGGGTAACGCCAGAGCAAACCTGCATCTGTATTTCCCACAATCTCAATACCCGCATTGGCATCCAAGGTTGCTTTCACTCGAGCAGACATCGCTTGGGACTGAGGTGTGGGCTGTTCCCCTAGTTCGGCAAGAGGATCAGTGAGAACAACAAAGCCCACACCCAGCGCAGTGAGTTCTTTGGCTGAATCATTGCCGCTGACCGATGCGAGGTTGCTCACGGTCTCGGCAAGAAGCTTCTCCTGGGCAGCAAAACCGGCACCCGTGGTGACAAAGGTGGAAGTAGCTTCCAAGGTCATGCCGGTCCCGCGCACCAACACCGAGCCCAGACCACCGTCAGGTTGTGGCGTGAGGACGAGGGTTCCCACCTGAGGAGATATGGCTGCTTGGGCAACAACATAGGCAGGAAGTGTTTGTCCGTTGCTGGGGGCCACACGAGAGTTACCCAGGCTCGATGCAGCCAACGCGGGCAGAGCCAAAAGGGACACGGCAGCGATACCGGCCAGGGCAGGGAAGTAGGAGAAGCGCCGAAGGATAGAGGCGCCTGTACCTGCTGCCACAATCAATCCCAGCCACGCCAGGCTCAAACCACTGCCTGGCCACACATTGACCGGCACTGACCCGTTGAAAGACACCTGCAAGCCTGAAGCGAATACAGCAGTGACAATACCCAGCACCATCACAGCAACAGCAAGCTGCGCCCGGATGGGGTACTGCGAGAACAGGCCCACGAAAGCCAACGCGACAAGGACGCCCACCAAGATGGCGACCCAGACGCTGGCAACCGGATTAGCCCAAGGAAGGAAACTGGCAGCTTGCAACCAACCTCCAAGGCCTTCGGTGGGGAAGCCGAGAGCGAGCTGCCAGTGGGGCGCAACAGCACTGGCTGCAGCTGGTCCTGGATCTGCAGCAAGCCCAAAGAGATTCAGGCCAAAAACTTGAATCACCACGATGGGTGCAACTAGCGCTGCTGCAGGAATGGGGAGGGCCAAGAACCGTGGCACATACCTACCGGTCAATAACAAAGTTCCGATCCAGACCACCAGCAGAGCTGGAGCCAAGGAGGGTGAGCATGCCACCACTGCGGCAAACAACAGTGCCGTTGTTGCAGAAGCAGACCACGAGCGGGCGGCACGAATACCAGCAAAAAAGAGGAAGGGCAGCAGAATGTGCGTCATCACGGCGGCAGGGCGGCCATCATGAAGTGCTCCCAAAAGTGCGGGGCTCAGCCCATAACCGACAGCGATAAAAGCGCGAATGCCTGCCCGCTGTGTGAGTCTTGCGGCAAGAAGCCAAGCACCGAGACCTGCCAGGGGCATGGCTAAGAACCACAGCAACACTAACGAGAACGAAGGCTGCCAGAAGGTAAGAGTTCCGAGAAGGGCAACCACAACCGAGAAGCCGTCAGCTGGACCGACGATACTAAATGCGCCTTCGCGCCAACCCCATAGTGTTTGTGCCCAGAGATCTGAGACCTGCGCACCCAAAGGAAGAAGTGCGCCACCTGAAATAGCGTTGGCCCCCACCAGGGTGGAGAAAGCACCAATGGACACAATCGTCAAGATGAGGGTGACCCAGGCTCCACCCCCAGAGAAGAAATGCAGTGGCTTCTTTTCACCGTGCATGCGGATCTGTATTGCTTCTCGCGCAAGAGATTCCCGGCGACGAACATCAGCGCGGGAAATGCGTAAGGGTGCTAAAGCAGACCAGGGCGCTTGTCGGATGCGCTTGATGTTCTTGCGTGCCCGACCGACTGCTCCTCCCGAGAATGCAGCAAAGAGAGCGGCGCGGAATTCGCCGGAAACAGCACCAGGACGCTTTGCCAATAGTTGACCGAGGGAGCGAATTACTGCAGCCGGCATCAACGCCAGCCAGTGCCACATCAACATTCCAGAACCGGAGTAAACCAGGCGACGATAAAGCTCTGCGGAGCGGTACTGACGTGCACGCTTTTTGCGAGCGCGGTAGCTGTCAGTTCCCACAGCACCAATAACGCCATCTCCGGCGTTGAGCACGCGTGCTGTGGGGACGACCGAAACGCGGTGTCCTGCTAGACGGGCGCGAACACAAAAATCGAGGGCGTCATCAACAACGCGCAGCTGGTGATCGAATCCGCCCAGTTCACTCCAGACCTGCTGACGAACGAGCATGCCGTTGCCCCCAACACCCATGACATCACTCATCTGGTCATGTTGTGCCTGGTCAAGTTCATCGGTGACTAAAGAAATGGTTCGGCCGCCTTGAGCCAACGTCAAACCGTATTCACGGATGTAGTCGGGACGATCCCAATCCATTTGCTTCGGACCAACAACAGCTACCGAGGGGGCTACTTCAAGAGCACCAATCAGTTCAGCCAGGGCTGTGGGCTCTGGAGCGCTGTCTTGGGCTAAGAACCACAGCAGATCATCTGGCCCAGTTACAGCTGGAAATGCTCGGGCAGCAACATCGAGTGCTTCCCCAAAACTCAGGCGTCCTTTACCCGCAAGAACTTGGCTTACCCCGAAGGCTTGAAACTGTGCTGACGCATTTTGTTTGGGGGAATTATCCACCGCAAGAATGACATCTGGCTGACGAGTTTGCTTCGAGAGTGCATCGAGGGTTCGCGCAAGATGCTCGCCTCCTTGGCGCGCCACGATTACCGCTGTAACTCTCGTTTTCATCCTCCCCACAGCCTAGGCAGGGGATGCCAAAAACCCACCCAAATGGGTGGGCGTGGCTTGGAAAGAACTACTTCTTCGAACGCGTTATGCGCGGCGACGCAGCTTGCGACGCTCACGCTCACTCAGGCCGCCCCAAATGCCGAATCGCTCATCGTTAGACAGCGCATATTCGAGGCATTCACTGCGAACTTCGCACGAGGTGCAAATCTTCTTTGCATCCCGGGTCGAACCACCCTTTTCAGGGAAGAAAGATTCTGGGTCAGTCTGTGCACACAGTGCGTCAGCCTGCCACGCGAGAGGGTTGTCATCGAGGTCGATGTTGCGAGAAGAAGGGGTTCCTGGAACTCCCAAACGAACTGGATCAACAAACCAATTCTCTGGAACGCTTGCGCGATATTCCGGTGCCATAAAGAACTCCCACCCCGGTGTCTCTTCCGCACGCCACCATGGCGTGTCTATGTAATTACACCGTTGTCATTCGTAAACGTCAAGTCCAGATATTGAAACTTTGAAGACGCGCTGGAGAGTTTGCGTGAAAATCGGGGGATATCCCCTAAAGCGCGATGAAGAGTTCGCCGACGCCACGGACCGTAATTGCCTGTTCTTCCGCAGAAATAAAGGCATGTTGCCCTTGAGACAATTCAATATCGGACTCATGTCCGGTGATGATGAGCTTTCCTGAGGTGCACGTAACAATTGCGTGACGGAGTAACACAATGGCTTGCGTCTGCGAGATGTCGCCTTCGAGATGGACGTGTGCCAGAGAAAAATCAGGAACATCTGGTTCAAAGATGTCAACACCAGGGCTCACCTGAACTGCTTCAAGCAAGGGCACAGGAAGCACATCAGTCTTGGCGACAGAGAGCAACTCCGGAACATCAACATGCTTTGAGGTGAGACCTCCACGAAGGACATTGTCACTGGCAGCCATGATCTCGATACCCAGGCCTCGAATGTAAGCGTGCATATTTCCAGCGGGCAAATACAGTGCTTGGCCTCGGCGCAGTGTCACACGATTAAGAAGCAAAGCAACCACGATGCCGGGGTCTCCGGGGTAGTCACGAGCAAGCTCGATGAGCAGCTCGTCTTTGGTCAGTGCACCGGCGGTAGAAATCTCGGACACCAGGGCGCGTGCGTTCTCCCCGCTCAATGCCCACTCAATAGCCCAGGCAAGTGCTTGATCACCTCGATCAAGTAGCTGCTGTGAAAAATCGGTCAGTGCCGAGGTGGGAGAACAGGCTTGCGCATTCGCTGCAGCGAGACGCTCCAGCTCAGCAACAGTGTCACTTATTGATCTGAACCCGCACAAAGCTTCAAATCTCTCGCTCAAGGCAAAGATTAACTCAGGTTTGTGGGCGTCGTCTTTGTAGTTTCGTACCGGTGAATTCAGGGCAATACCTGCCGTGTTTTCGCGGGCAAATCCCTCACGTGCTTGATCTGGTGAAGGGTGTGCCTGAATAGACAGTGGGTGCGCTGCAGCCAGTATCTTCAGCAGATATGGCAGCGGTGCGTCACCTCTTTGGGTAAGAAAATCTGCAATGGTTCTTGCGCCATCGGCCTCTGCCATGTCAACAATCTGGGTGGGTGAGCCTGGATGTGTGCCCAGCCACAATTCTGCTTCTGGCTTTCCGGTGGGCTCTACTCCCCTGAGCTCAGCAATATCGGTCAACGAGCCCCAGGCATAGTCGCGTGGAGTGTTATCGACTCGAATCATCACATAAGTGAGCCTAGTTTCTGGCCCGAATTTCGGGCTGGAGACTTCCTGACAATTCTCAAAGCGAGTCCCTGCCTAGAACAGCACTGCGCATCCGTTCGTTACTTCGTCTAGCCTTGATACATGCCCGCCAAAGAATATAGAAAAGCTAAGACTGGCCTTGCCGTCGTTGCGCTGTTCATGCTCTTTGCCGGGGAAGCTATTCGCAACCTGGTTGGTTGGGATATCTTCATGGGCCTCAGCGTCGTTTTGACGCTGATTTATATCGTGGTCATCTTCCGTGCTCGTCACCTTATTCACTGGAGAAGCATCCCGTTCTGGCTGGCATTCTTCTCATTGTGGGCGGTGGCATCCATGCTGTGGGCGTATTCACCACCCAACACTGCTCTCACGTTGTGGCCCTTTGTTGAGGTCACGATTGCTGGTGTGGGTATTGCCCTGACCTTGCCCTGGGGTGATTTTGTCCGTGCCCTAGGAACAACCCTGCGTTGGATACTCGGTCTATCACTGGTCTTTGAGCTGTGGGTTGCCGTTTTTGTCGGTCACGCGATTTATCCGGTGTGGGTAGATATCAGCGAAGGAAAAATCCCTGCTGTCTACCAATGGAGTCGGAACCTGCTGTTTGAAGGTGGGCCCATCCAAGGGATAGTGGGAAACCGTAACCAGCTCGGTTTCATTGCAGTTATCGCTCTCATCATCTTCTTTGTCCAATTGGCAGACAAAACTGTGTGGCGAAGCTGGGGTTTCATCTGGGTTGGGCTCTCCCTGTTCACAATCGCATTCACCCGATCAGCAACGGACCTCATTGCACTCGTTGTGGTGATGGTTGTCGCTTTGTTTGCGCTGTGGGCACGAGCGGTTCCGCAAAGTAAACGTCGCCCCGTGTATTTCACTGCCGCAGGATTAGTGATCGTCGCTGCGGCCTTCATCACCTTCGCCCAAGGATTCCTTCTGAGCCTGCTGGGCAAGAGTGAAGATCTGACCGGCCGCAGTGACACCTGGGCAGCGGTGGCCGAGCTAGCTCAGCAACGACCCATCTTTGGTTGGGGTTGGCTTAGCCCCTGGGTTCCCTGGCTTGAACCCTTCAACAACTTGGCCGTGCACAACGGAGTTCACTACCTGCAAGCACACAACACGTGGTTAGACGTGTGGCTTCAGGTTGGCTATATCGGTGTGATTGCTCTGGCGTTTGCCATGATTGGACTGTTGTGGCGGTCCTGGTTTATTGCCGTAGACCGCCCCCGCTGGGATTTGGTTGAAGAACGCCCGTACAGTGCTAACTCTCTTGTTCCCGTATTGATCACGGCCGCCTTGCTCACGCAGAGCTTTGCTGAGAGCCAACTCATTGTTCAATCCGGTTGGGCACTAGTGGTGGCGTTGTCGCTGACGGTGATGGTTCCCACACGCATCACGAAAGCTTTGCGCTAAGGCCTGGACTGTGAAAGAAACTCACTCCCCTGTGGCTGAAGCAGCCTACGCTTTCTTTTCTCACGCCCGTTTTGCTCAAGCGCTCAGCCTGATCCTCATCGGAACAGCCTTCGGCACGCATGCACTGCGGGCACTTTTAGGAACTGCTGGGCTGACGGCTCTCATTGCAGCTGAGCTTGTGTTGCTGACGTTCATGTTGATTGCACGCCGTCGAGTGGTGCGGTGGAATGTGTTTGTCCCGATCACCTTGGCTGTGTTCCTTGCCTGGACAATCGCCAGCTGGTTCTGGTCCTACTATCCGCGTGCCAGCGCAATTGGGTTGGCATCTCAGATTAGTTTCACGGCCCTTGCATTAGGAATCTCTGCTTCCCGTGACACGATCCAACTCATTCGTGCAGTTGGGGATGTGCTGAGAGTATTTTTGGCGACCTCGCTGGTCTTAGAGATTATTGCCGGAGTGCTCATTGATAGCCCCATCACATTCTTAGGCATCAAAGGCAACCTCGTTTCAGGTTCGGGTATTCAAGGAATCTTTGGTTCACGCAATGCGTTCATCATGATTTCGCTCATCGCCGCCATCACGTTCTTTATTGAGTGGCGCACCCAATCTGTGTCACGACAGCTTGCGTTGTGGTCGTTGGCAGGATCTGCAGTGTGTGTGGTGTTGGGGGCATCTCCTGTTGGTTTTGTCACAGCATTGATTGTTGTGCTGCTCGCAGGTTTTATTTCCCTATTGCGCAAGATGGAACCTGGCCTGCGCCGGGGTACCGAGATAGCTGCTGTCAGTGCTCTAGGTGTGTTCATGCTTGTGGTGTGGACTATCCGGAACTCAGTACTGGAGTGGCTTAGTGGCTCCCCCGTGCTGCAATATCGCCTCTCGCTCTGGTCTGAAGAATTACGCCTGGCCAAGATGAAACTCTTGGAAGGCTGGGGTTGGGTTGGGTTATGGCCTCGCAAAACACAGCCGTTCACCGTGATGAATTCCAGCAGTGGTGACATTCATGATTCAGGTTTGAACATTTACCTGGACGTTTGGCTCCAACTAGGAATTGTTGGCCTGGCCTTATTCCTCATTCTTATTGGCTTTGCTTTTGTGCGCAGTTGGACGCTCGCTGTGACCAAGAAGAGTGAACTCTATATTTGGGCGCCACTGGTGCTCTCGGCACTGCTGGTGTCCGGCCTGGCAGAAAGTGCAGGAATCACCGAGTGGGGTTGGTTCCTTGTTGTACTGATTGTCGCCCGCAGCTCAGCGGAACTGAGCTGGCGACGTACTGAGTAACACCAGCTAAGGAGTCGGGGTAGCTGTTGGCGTTGGTGGGTGGATTACCGAGTCAATGTATGTTCTGATACCGGGGTAGTCAGGGTATTCGGTGTCCACAGGGAATGGCTCGTAATACGGAGTGAGTTCAATGTGTGTCACGGGAAGTTCCTTGGTCTTCAAACCAAGATCAACGAAGTAACCGAGCATGGACTGTGGAATATCCGTTTTCACAACCTGCGTTCCTGCGGCAGCAATCTCCTGGAACTTTGCCAACACGTTGGCGGGGTTCATCTGGCGAAGCAATGCTTCTTGAACCTGCTGCTGACGCTTCATACGGTCATAGTCACCGGTGCCAGACCAGCGAGAACGCATGTACATCATGGCGTGGTAGCCATCCATGTGTTGCTCACCGATTTCAATCCACTCAGGAACCTGATCCTCAGGTGTTCCTGGTTCAGCAATAGCGATGCGCTCCTCAACGGTGATAGTGACACCACCGAGTGAGTCAATGAGGTTTTGCAACCCTTGCATATCAATGAGGACGTAGTACTGAATATCTAGACCAGTGATGGCCTCCGCTGCATCACGCATGGCTTCAATTCCGGGTGAGCTACCGTTTGCAGCTGCGTCGGGATATAGGTCAGGGTGATTGAGCTCACCGGCAACATAGACCGTGTTCAAACATGCCCAGCGGGTGCAGTACTCGCCAGTTTCCTGGCTGTAGCCACCAGGGTAGAGCGAATACATGGGTGAGTCTTGATTGAAGGGGACGTTCTGCAGATCACGTGGCATACCGATGATGGTTGCTTGCCCTGTTTCAGCATTAATGCTGACAACTTGTGCGGTGTCTGTTCTCAAGCCGTCACGATCTTCACCAGCGTCGCCACCGAGGAGGAGGAAGTTGTATTGACCATCAACGGGAGGGACACTTGGACCCGCCACGAAAATCTTGCCCAGTGCACTGTTGAGGCTTCCAGTCAGAGAAGCAGCATATGCAGCGCCACCAGAAACGAGAACCATCATGACGACCGTCACACTGGCAACCCACCATCTTGCACGAGGTCCCGTTTTGACGATGCGAATTAGCCGCAGGGTGTCCAAAGTAAGTACCAGCCACAAAATGGCATAAAAGAACAGAGCAATCTGTCCCACAAAAAGGGTCGGCCCCCAGGTGAAGATAAAGAACACAGCCGTTGGCCAGAGCAATCCCAACACAAGAACCAGCGCGGCAAAAACAACTAGCGTGAGGGTGGCGCCCAGACCAATCTTTCCTAGACGCTTATTTCCTGCCAGAGCTTGAACAGATCCGGGGATCAGGAAATTGAGTATGACTAACCACCACGCACGCGTGGTCATCACCTTTTGCGAACTGGTGTCGGGATAACGCAGAGGACTGGTTTGACTCATAGCTGAGACTGGAGCGCCGCGTTCTTTTCTTCGACCAGATCAGCGAGGCCTGCAGCATATGCTTCAACAGCCTTAAGGAGCTCTGGGTTACTGGTTGCCAAAATCTTGACGGCCAGAAGTGCCGCATTCGTTGCGCCGCCAATAGACACCGTGGCAACAGGGACACCAGCGGGCATCTGAACGATAGACAGCAGTGAATCCATGCCATCAAGTTTGGCCAGAGGGACAGGAACGCCCACGACAGGAAGTGGTGTCACACTGGCGAGCATGCCAGGCAGGTGGGCAGCACCGCCGGCACCAGCAATAATCACTTTGAGACCGCGACCAGCTGCCGCCTTACCGAAGGCAATCATCTTCTCGGGGGTGCGGTGCGCAGAAAGCACCTCAACTTCGAAGGGGATGCCAAAGTCGTTGAGAACGTTGGCGGCCGAACTCATGACTGTCCAGTCAGAGTCAGAACCCATTACAACGGCGACTAGTGCGTGCTTTTCGGCCATTGTTCAAGGGTAGAGCTCAGACCTGAAAGAACCCTGCTGCGCCACGCGCCTGATACACAACCTCAGGCAAATCATCACCACTAGCGTTCACGTGGCCAACTTTGCGTCCTGGCCGAGGTTCCTTGCCATAGGTGTGGATTTTGACGGTGGGGTGATCTGCCATAGCGCGAGGGTAGGGAGCGAGCATATCTCCCGAGGAGGGTCCCCCCAGAATGTTGACCATGACCGTATGAGGTGCTGTCAAACCCGTCGCACCCAAAGGCAGATCCAACACTGCACGCAAGTGCTGTTCAAACTGACTGGTGGTGCTGCCATCTTGTGTCCAGTGCCCAGAATTATGCGGTCGCATGGCAAGTTCGTTCACCAGAATGCGATCGTCGGTTGTTTCGAACAGCTCCACGGCCATGACGCCGGTGACATCCAGTTCTGCCGCAATCTGACTAGCGATAGATCCGGCCATATCGGCAATCTTGCCCTGAGACAGGGGCGCCGGAGCGATCACTTCACTGCACACACCATCTGTTTGGATGCTTTCCACCACAGGCCACAACGCCATCTCGCCGCTGGGGCGACGGGCAATCAGCTGGGAAAGTTCGCGACGGAAATCAACCAACTCTTCCAGCAGGATGGATTCACCCGGCCCGAGTTTCTCTAGCCAATCGCTTACATCGGCAGCAGAGGTAATGACGCGAACACCTTTGCCGTCATATCCGCCGCGAGCAGTTTTGGCCACCGCTTTACCGCCCCATTCCTGAAGGAAAGCATCCACATGAGCTTCCTCCGAGGCACGCATCCAGCCAGGAACGGGGATGCCTAATTCTGCTAACCGTTCACGCATGCGGAGTTTGTCTTGAGCAAATTGCAGCGCGTGAGGTCCGGGGTGTACAGCTATTCCCCGCGAGATCAACTCAGCCAACACGTGAGCTGGAACGTGTTCGTGATCGAAGGTGATGACATCGCAGTCAGTGGCAAAAGAGACGACGGTATCGACATCGGTGTAGTCGCCTACCTGCGTGGCAGCAATCTGCGCAGAAGAACCCTCATTCTCAGCGAGTACCCGGATATCTAGTCCAAGATTGATTGCTGGGGGCACCATCATGCGTGCCAATTGGCCGCCGCCTATAACGCCAACTACAGTTGTCAACAGCTCATCTTTCGCGTGGTTGAACGGGTTAGTGAAGTGCAATACACCGGGAGAAACATGACAACATCGGAGCAGATATCTGCACCCGCTGCTTCCCCGAGCCTGTTTACTCGCTTGCGTCTGGGCCTGGTGGGCTACTTCGTCAAGTTCGGACTGGTCGGTTTAGTCGGCTTAGTTGTCGACGTTTCTCTCTTTAATCTACTCTCCCTCTCCGGTGCTGGTTGGTGGTCGGAACCCCTGGTGGCAAAGTTCATCAGCACCTCGGTCGCCATTGTGGTCAACTGGCTGGGCAACCGCTACTGGACCTTCCGCCGTGATAAGCGTTCAGATGTTGCCAAGGAATTCGTTGAATTCGTCGTAGCCTCCGTCGCAGGGATGTTGGTCACCCTGGCCACGCTGTGGTTCACGCACTATGTTCTCGGCTTTGACTCGCTGCTAGCCGACAATATTTCGGCCAACATTATCGGCCTCGGCTTGGGCACTCTTGTGCGCTTTGCGCTTTATCGTTGGTGGGTGTGGAGTGTGAAGCGATGAGCGCCTTAGTCATCATTCCCACCTACAACGAGATTGAAAATCTGCCCACGGTCGTTGCTGCTGTTCGCCATGAAGTCCCTGAGGCCAACATTCTCATCGTGGACGATAACTCTCCGGACGGGACGGGCCACAAAGCTGACGCTCTAGCCGGCGCTGACCCTTTTGTTCACGTGCTTCATCGCAGTGAAAAAACCGGTTTAGGTGATGCCTACCTGGCTGGTTTTGACTGGGGGCTCGAGCGTGGTTTCGAGATTTTGGTCGAAATGGATGCAGACGGTTCCCACCCTGCACACCGCCTGCCAGCTTTACTGGGTGCGGTGTCTGCTCCGACTGTTCCGGGTGCACATTTCCCAGGTCTTGCTATCGGCTCTCGCTGGGTCACAGGTGGTTCCGTAGTGAATTGGCCAGCTCACCGGCTTCTTCTCAGCCGCGGAGCAAACGCCTATGCCCGCCTGGCTTTAGGAATCTCGATCAAAGATTCCACAGCAGGCTTTCGCGCTTTCCGTGCAGAAGTGTTGCGAGGGATTCATCTGGAAGAAGTGAACTCTCACGGATATTGCTTCCAAATTGATTTGACGCTGCGGGTGCTTGATGCCGGGTACACCGTGGTGGAATTACCAATTGAGTTCACCGAGCGCACCGTAGGTCAGTCGAAAATGAGCAAGCACATCGTTTTCGAGGCGATGCGCAGAGTGACCAGCTGGGGCTGGCAGCGCCGCTTTGGCGCGAAGAAAACCTCGACGGTTTAGTAGTCCTGCGTGAAGCGCTGATCATCACGGCGCAGCTGCGCAGACAGCGGGGATTGCTTATCAACCAGCTCTGTCAGTGCTGAGAGCACCAGGTTTGCCTTGGGCAAATCGTAGAGGCGAATGGGCTTTTCTGCTCCGGTGTTCAGCAGTAAATCTCCGGCACCGAAGACTGCTTGCACCGCGTTTTGTCTCACCGTCACGTCGTGGATACGACCGAAGAGAACTTCTTGGCGGGTTCGGGTGAAGATTCCTCGATAAATGATCACGCGACGGGTGGTGATGATGACACGGTTACCTAGCCAGGTCACCAGTGGGAAAACCCACAACAGAATGAGCAAGAGGGCACTCAAAAGCCAGAAGGTGAGTGTCATCCAAAACTCGGGGAACCCCATCGAGAAATAACCCCAGGCGGTGGCAATACCAATCAATGCCATGGTGGGCATGAACAGAACACGTCCGTGTCGGCGCAAGCGCACGACGACAGGCTCGGCAGCCTCAGTGGGGGCAGGGTCAAAAGCAACAGTGGGTTGGGACATCACTTGCAATTATGGAGGCTAGATCACCCTCAGGTGGGTCACATCGCCGGCAGAAACCACAAGTGGTTCGGCACAGTTGGCCATCTCCACCACCAGTGACCCTTCCTCGTTGATGCCGATCGCGGTGCCTACCGGGTTCTCGCCACTGGGCAGTTCCACCCGAACTGAGCGACCTATCGTGTCGCATTCATCACGAATCTGGTCCAACAATCCTGAATTGCGCACATTACCCGCAGCAGAAACAAAGACTTTGGTGATGCGAGAAAACTCGGTGAGATAGGCGGCAAGAAGTTCATCCAGGGATGTGTGGGCTCCTTCAATCGCCAGGGAGGTTGCCGTGGGGACAGGCAGCTGGTCTTCGGCGAGCGCAATGTTGACACCGGTACCCACAACCAATGCCATGCCATCAGGCGTAGTGACGAGTTCACTAAGAACTCCACAAACTTTTCTGCCGGAAATCAAAACATCGTTGGGCCACTTGATCATGGCCTTTTTCCCTGTCGGAAGGACAGAATTACACGCTCTGGTCAGGGCCAAGCCAGCCAATAAGCCAAACCAGCCCAACGATTCTGGAGGCAGTGGTCTGCCTGCAGGAGTTTGTGGGCGCAACAACACAGACACGGCGAGTGAGGCTCCTGCAGGTGCAGACCAGTCACGACCTAAGCGTCCTTTGCCGGCAACTTGGTTATCGGTGGCGATGACGGAAAAGTCCGGCCACGAACTGCCCTCCTCGCTACTGACTCGAGCAACAAGATCAGAGTTGGTCGAGCCCACTTCATCCAGCCACATCAGGCGTGAAGTCAGAGGAGTGCTCAAAGAAAGGTCCATAAGAACAGTTTGCCACTTCATTTTTGTAGAGAAGCTCCAACCCTTTTTCGATACCTATGGCAAGTAGAGTGAAAAGCGTGACTGAAAACGCGAAATCAATTGACCCGTTCACTACCGCTGGAAAGCTCGCCGATCTGAAGGCCCGCTACACCGAAGCGGTTATTGACAGCGGTGCTAAAGCGGCAGAGAAGCAGCATGCCAAAGGCAAGATGACTGCTCGTGAACGCATTGAAGAACTTTTAGATCCCGGCTCCTTTGTTGAGCTGGATGAATACGTGCGTCACCGCACCACCGCCTTCGGCATGGATAAGAACCGTCCATACGGTGACGCTGTTGTGACCGGTACCGGAACTATCCACGGCCGTCAGGTTGCGGTCTACTCGCAGGACTTCACCGTTTTTGGTGGATCTCTTGGTGAAGTAGCCGGTGAAAAAATCATCAAGGTGATGGACCTGGCAATCAAGACAGGTGTTCCTATCTTGGGCATCTTGGACTCCGGTGGAGCTCGTATCCAAGAGGGTGTTGTCGCCTTGGGTAAGTACGGAGAAATCTTCCGTCGCAACACCGCTGCATCGGGTGTGATTCCTCAGATCTCCATCATCATGGGCCCTGCTGCTGGCGGGGCTGTGTACTCCCCAGCCCTAACTGACTTCGTCATCATGGTGGACAAGACCAGCCACATGTTCGTGACCGGCCCGGACGTGATCAAGACGGTCACCGGTGAAGAGGTGGGCTTTGAGGAGCTCGGTGGTGCGCTGACCCACAACACTGTCTCGGGTGTTTCTCACTACCTAGCAGCAGACGAGAGTGATGCTCTTGACTACGCCCGCACCTTGGTTGGCTTCCTGCCCGATAACAACATGGCCGAGCTTCCTGTGTACGAGTCCGAGGTTGAACTCGAGATCACCGACGAAGACAAGAAGCTCAACACTCTGATCCCAGATAGCCCCAACCAGCCTTACGACGTTCACGAAGTGATTCGTGGCATTGCTGACAATGGAGACTTCCTGGAAGTTCAAGCACTCTTTGCCCCCAATATCGTTATCGGTTTTGCTCGAGTAGAAGGCCGCACTGTCGGTGTCGTTGCAAACCAGCCGTCACAGATGGCCGGAACTCTCAACATTGAGGCCGGTGAAAAAGCTTCACGTTTCGTTCGCTTCTGTGACGCGTTCTCCATCCCCATCCTGACGTTGGTTGACGTTCCTGGTTACCTTCCCGGAACCGACCAAGAGTGGGCTGGTGTGATTCGTCGTGGAGCCAAGCTGCTTTACGCTTACTCCGAAGCAACCGTTCCTCTGGTCACGGTGATTACCCGTAAGGCTTACGGTGGCGCCTACATCGTGATGGGCTCGAAGCAGCTGGGTGCAGATATCAACCTCGCCTGGCCCACCGCTGAGATCGCTGTCATGGGTGGTCAAGGTGCTGTGAACATTCTTTACCGCGGTGAAATCAAGAAGGCTGAAGAAGCCGGTCAGGATGTCAACGCCGTGCGCACCAAGCTGGCCAATGAATACACCTACAACGTGGCTAGCCCCTTCTTGGCTGCTGAACGCGGTGAACTCGATGGTGTGATTGAACCGGCACAAACTCGTGTTGCTGTGGTCAAGGCTCTTCGTGCTTTGCGCGGCAAGCGTGCCTCACTGCCTCCAAAGAAGCACGGAAACATCCCACTATGACCTTGGACAACGTTCGTTTCCTCACTCGGGGTGTTACCCCCGAGGAGAAAGCCGCCGTGCTCGCTGTTCTCGATGCACACATCGAAGAAGAGTCCGCTATCGAGCACGAGATTCAAGGCGCTGGTATGAACGCGTGGCAAAAGTCTCAACGCGGAATCCGCGAAGACATCAAGGGTGGCTCCCGTCGCTTTGGCTGGGACTTCGGTCGCTAATTAGCCCTTGATGAAGTGGGCGATTGCTTCCACGTGGTGCGTGTTCGGGAACAAATCAAAGGCACGCAGTTCCTTGAGTTGGTAGCCGCGTTCTGCCAGCAAAGATACATCTCGAGCCAACGCAACGGGGTCACACGCAACATAGACAAGCTGCGCAGGCGAGAGTTCGGCTAAGGAGTTCACAACATCCTTGCCTGCTCCTGCACGCGGAGGATCCAGAATGATCGTGGCTGCTTCGAAGCGTGCCTTCTCGATTGCGTTGAGATCTCGTAGTACCGACTGGAGATAACGGTCTACGCGAGCGGTAACAGCTCGTGCGCCAACCCAATCGACAAGATTTTCTAGGGCATACTCGGTTGCCATCTCATCAGACTCAACCGAGATGATGCGGGTAGTTGACCCGAAACGATCTCCTACAGCGGCAGCAAAAAGTCCCACGCCGCCATAGAGATCAAGGTTTGCTGCACGAGGATCAAAGAGTGCTTCGTCAACCATTGAGCTCACAGCATCCGAGAGTGTGGAGGCAGCATGGCGGTGTACTTGCCAAAAGCCGCGCACGTCTACCTGAAAACTGCGCGTGCCCACAATCTCGGTGATGGGTTCTGCCGCCGGACGCTTCTTATTTTTTGCTGTGTCGACATTGCCTGCAATTGCCCTCGCGGAATCACCAGTGGGCCCAACGAGGTCGATAAAGTCAATGCCCTGAACACGTTGTCCGAAGGGAGCGAGCTCTGCAATGCGTGGAGCTGCTAGAGGGAGATCTTCGACTTCGATAACGTTGTGGCTGCGAGCTGAATAGGGTCCAACTTTTCCCTCGGCATCGACGTGCAGCCGAACGCGGGTTCTCCACTGTGTTCCCCGTGATTCGTTATCGCCAGGCAATGACTCAACTTCGACATCACGATCTATTTTGGCCATGCGTGAGAGTGAATCTTTCAGCACAAAAGCTTTGAGTTCGCGTTGGAACGCAAGGTTCATGTGGCCAAACTCTGCACCGCCGGCACGCTGGGCAGGATCGCGCTGCACACTGGCAGCAGACCAGATGTGTTCTTGGCGGTGTTCTGAAGCCTCGAGTACCTCGACGGTGTCGGCACGCCAGAAACTTTTCTGCGAAGCATCCGTGATGCGTGCCAGAACTCGTTCGCCAGGAATCGTATCTGCGACAAAAATGACACGACCCTCGTGGCGGGCAACACACACACCGCCATGAGCAACGTTGGTAATGTCGAGCTCACAGAGTGTGCCCACGAACTCGGAACCTCGCTGGGGGGAAGAATTTCTGGGTGTTGTTCTCTGTGCCATCATTCGAGCATTCCATACCTGAAGGGTCTTCCGCGTGCGCTTGTACCTCGCTTCTACCTCACCGGCACGCTTAGCCACCTTGCGAAGTTCGGGTATTGAGCCGGTGGTTGTCCCCAGCGAGGTCGACGAGGATGCCGCTGTGGCTGCAGCGGAAGCAGAAGCCGGCGGCCCCCTCTCCCCCGAAGACATGGTGCTTTTACTTGCGAGGGCTAAAGCTGAAGCTGTTCTGACACCAGAAATGGATGGCCTGGTTCTTGGCGGAGATTCTGCTTTTGTTCTCGATGGTGTGACCTATGGCAAGCCACACACTCCCGATGTTGCCTGGCAACGCTGGCAGCTTCAACGTGGTCGCACTGGCAAGTTGTATTCCGGACATTGGCTCATCGACCACACCGGCGGCAGCACACGCTCAGCTATTGGCGAAGTCACCGTTGCTGATGTCACATTCTCTGCAGATATTTCTGATCAGGAGCTTGAGGCCTATATTTCCTCGGGGGAACCGCTGAAAGTTGCGGGGGCATTCACAATTGATTCCCTCGGTGCTGCCTTCATTGAACGCATTGAGGGAGACCCCTCGACCGTGGTCGGTGTCTCCGTTCCTGCAGTTCGCAGGATGGCAAACCAACTGGGAGTGTTCTGGCCCCAGTTATGGAATAACTAGGTCGTTGTAGGCATCGTCTACGACTCGCGCACTTTTTTGTTGAAGATGCCCAACTGAACTGCACCATGCCTTACTAGGCTGGAGGCTATGTCGCGCATTACAAAGGTCCTCATTGCGAACCGTGGAGAAATTGCCGTTCGTATCATCCGAGCAGCCAGAGACTATGGAATCGGTTCCGTCGCTGTTTACGCTGATCAGGATCGCGATGCGTTACACGCCAAGCTTGCCGACGAGGCATACGCCCTCAATGGAACCACCAGCGCTGAAACCTACCTGGTCATTGACAAGCTGCTTGCCGTTGCACGCAAGTCTGGTGCTAACGCTGTTCACCCCGGATATGGATTCCTTGCCGAAAACGCAGACTTTGCTCGCCGCGTTCAGGATGCAGGTCTGATCTGGATCGGTCCCAGCCCCGAAGCTATTGAGCAATTGGGAGATAAAGTTTCTGCTCGTCACGTTGCAGAGAAAGTGGGCGCTCCTCTTGCCCCAGGAACTATCAACCCCGTTTCTGGCGCGGAAGAAGTTCTCGAGTTCGTTGACATCCATGGACTCCCTGTGGCCATCAAAGCTGCCTTTGGTGGCGGTGGTCGCGGCCTCAAGGTGGCACGCAACCGCGAAGAAGTTGCGGAGCTCTTTGATTCCGCCACCCGTGAAGCCATCGCCGCCTTTGGCCGCGGTGAATGTTTCGTGGAGAAATATCTCGATGAGCCACGTCACGTAGAAACCCAGTGTCTTGCAGATGCTCACGGCAACGTCGTCGTTGTCTCCACACGAGACTGCTCGCTCCAGCGTCGCCACCAAAAGCTCGTGGAAGAAGCACCCGCGCCATTCCTCACTCAAGAACAAACCGATGAGCTATACCGAGCATCCAAAGCCATCTTGAAAGAGGTTGGCTACCTCGGAGCCGGCACCTGTGAATTCTTGATTGGTAAGGATGGCACTGTCTCCTTCCTCGAGGTCAACACCCGACTCCAGGTTGAGCACCCTGTCTCTGAAGAGGTCACCGGAATTGACCTCGTTCGTGAACAGTTCCGTATCGCCGAAGGTGGCGTTCTGGATTACCCAGACCCCGTAGTGACCGGCCACTCCTTTGAATTCCGCATCAACGGTGAAGATGGTGGGCGCAACTTCCTTCCAGCACCAGGTCCTGTGCACGTTTTCCGCGCCCCTGGCGGTCCTGGTGTTCGCGTTGACTCTGGTGTTACTGCAGGCGATGTCATCTCTGGATCTTTCGACTCTCTGCTGGCCAAGCTCATTGTCACCGGCGCCACCCGCGAGGAAGCACTCGAGCGTTCACGTCGCGCACTCGATGAGTTCGAGGTTGCCGGTCTTCCCACCGTGCTTCCGTTCCACCGCAAGATTGTGCGTGATCCCGCTTTTGCTCCAGAGGGTGACAAGCCATTCCAGGTGTACACCCGCTGGATTGAAACTGAATTCGTCAACGACATCGAACCGTGGAGTGGTGAGGCGGAAGAAACCCCCTCGCAGGCAAAGCGCCAACACGTCACCATCGAGGTAGATGACCGTCGTATCGAGGTTTCCCTTCCTGCCAAACTGTTGCGCGCGAATGCAGCAGATTTGGCGACACAGGGTCCTGCCCCCGTGCGCAAGGTTGCGTCTCACGCAGTCGGTGGCGCCAGCGGTTCCGCCGTGAAAGCCCCCATGCAGGCAACTGTTGTGAAGATCGCCGTCGAAGAAGGACAGAAAGTTGTCAAGGGTGATCTGATTTTGGTTCTTGAGGCCATGAAGATGGAACAGCCCGTTGAAGCACACAAGGACGGCATCATTTCTGGCGTCAACGCCGAAGTGGGCCAGACCGTCTCCAGCGGTCACCTTCTGCTCAACATCGACGACGTCGAGTAACTTTCATACAACGTGTGAGGGCCCGCCATCTGGCGGGCCCTCACACGTTTAATGTTTTCGTCGCTACTACTTGCGCTCCACTTGGTGGAGTGCCCGAGCCGCATCAACGATGCTTCCCGAGATCGAAGGATAGATAGCAAAGGACTTCGCCACATCGTCGACCGTGAGGCGATGCTCTACCGCCAGGGCGATAGGGAAGATCAGCTCTGATGCGCGGGGCGCAACAACCACACCACCAATCACCGTGCGGGAAGTTGTGGTGGTGATGAGCTTGACGAAACCATCACGAATACCCTGCATCTTGGCGCGGGGGTTGGCCGTCAATGGAAGCTTATATATCGTGCCTCGAATGATGCCCTGTTCAATCTCTGCCTGGCTCCACCCCACCGAGGCAACCTCAGGCTGAGTAAAGATGTTGGCGGCAACGTTGCGCTCGTCAAAGGGGGTGACAGCATCTCCGAGAGCATGGAAGGCAGCGGTGCGTCCTTGCATCATGGCCACAGACGCTAGCGGCAGTGCTGCAGAGCAGTCCCCCACGCCATAAATGTTTGGCACGCTCGAGCGAGCAACACGGTTGACCACGATACGCCCAGCGTCATCGAGTTCAACCCCGGCATCTTCCAGCCCTAAGTTTGCGGTGTTGGGAATGGAACCCACTGCAATCAAACAGTGGCTTCCTTCAACTGTTCTGCCATCAGCCAAAGTCACGATTACGCCCGTGTCGGTGCGCTCCACACTCTGCATGCGCGCCTTGGACATCAGCGTCATGCCGCGGCGGACGAACACATCTTCCAAAACCGCAGCTGCATCAGCGTCTTCACCAGGAAGCACTGTGTCGCGGCTGGAGACCAGGGTGACTTTAGAACCCAATGAGCTGTAGGCAGAAGCAAACTCTGCACCGGTGACACCGGAACCCACCACGATCATGTGTTCGGGAAGTTCGGTGAGGTTGTAGAGCTGCGTCCAGGTGAGAATGCGCTCACCGTCTGGTTTCGCAGTTTCCAGCACGCGAGGGCTTGCCCCCACCGACACGATGATGGTGTCTGCTTCAACGCGATCAAAATCTGTTCCGCCAGGTCCGGTTGACGCAATAACCGCATGGGTGCCATCTAGACGGCCATGGCCTGGAATAACGTTCACTCCAGCTTCTTTGAGAGCTAGCTTCATGTCTTCTGAAGTGTCGTGAGCCAAGCTGAGTAAACGCTTGTTGACGGTGGCGAGGTTGATAGCAATCTCAGGCTTTTGAGCTTTCTTATCTTCACCTGTGACGAAGTAGGTCACACCCAGTTCAGAGGAGCGCTCCAGCGTTGAGGTGAACTCAGCTGTGGCGATGAGAGTCTTCGAGGGAACAACATCGGTGAGCACGGCGGCGCCACCAATACCGGAGCGTTCAATCAGGGTGACTTCAGCACCCAGCTGAGCTGCAGCGAGCGCTGCCTCATAGCCTCCGGGGCCGCCACCCAAAATCGCAATACGCTGCTTACGTTCAAACTCAAAAGACATACGCTCATTCTGCCAGTAGAGGGGCAATAGGCTTTGGTTATGCTCAGCTCTGGTGAGTGGGGTTTCAACCCACTGGAAGATCCCACGCAAAATCCTTCGGATATTGCGAAACAGGCTGCGTTCGAAATTGCGGTCGCTACCGGTATTGGCCATCACGATATCGCGTTGACACTTGGTTCTGGTTGGGGCGCAGTAGTCGACCTCATCGGCAAAACAACCGAGGAGATCCCCGCCGAAGAAATCACCGGCTTCAGTGCTTCAGGGATTCCTGGACACTTGGGAACAATTCGCAGCGTTCTCCTTCCGAACAACAAGCGTGCGCTGGTCATTGGCGCTAGAACTCATTTGTATGAGGGCACAGGCCGTCACGGTTTTGTCCGCCGTGTTGTGCACAGCGTTCGCACCGCAGCAGCAACAGGCGCCACCACCATGATTCTCACCAGTGGTGTGGGTGGAATACGCCCTGCCTGGAAACCTGGAACGCCAGTGCTCATCAAAGACCATCTCAACCTGACGGGAACCACCCCAGTTGAGGGAGCCGAGTATCTGGACCTCACTGAGGTCTACAGTTCTCGCCTGCGCGATATTGCTCTCAGCGTCGACCCGTCATTGGGCCAGGGTGTGCTTGCACAGGTTCCAGGACCTCAATATGAGACTCCCGCCGAGGTGCAGATGCTGCGTGGTTTAGGCGCAGACCTTGTCGGAATGTCTATTGCCTTAGAAGCAATCGCAGCACGGCAAACAGGAATGGATGTCCTGGGGCTCTCTCTCGTGACAAACCTTGCGGCCGGCATTTCCGACCACCCTCTGTCTCACAAGGAAGTTCTCGAGACCGGCGCGGCAGCAGAACCCGTCATTGGCAAGCTTCTTTCGCAGATTATGCAGAAAATCTAGCGAGAGTTCTGCACCGCTTCGATAAAACCCTCAGTTATGGCATCGGCGAGCGCCTCACGGTCCTCGAGCGGCAAGAAGGCAGAAGCAGCAGCATTCTGCTGGAATGCTTCCAGGTCACTGAGCCCATAAGAGAACGCGTCGGCAACGAGCCAGAGTTCTTTAGACAAGGTTGTTCCACTTTGGAGACGGTTGTCGGTGTTGACAGTGACGGTCATACCCAGCTGATAAAGAAGATCAAAGGGGTGATCAAGAATGTCTGTTCCCCAGGCAGCGATAGCACCGGTTTGCAAGTTTGAGCTGGGGCTGAGCTCTAGTGTGATGCCGCGATCTTTGACCCATTGAGACAGGGTGCCCAGGGTGACGAAAGTGGCCTCAGCATCCGATCCGTCAATGGTGATGTCCTCTGCCAGGCGCACGCCGTGCCCAAGACGCAGTGCACGACCGTCATAGAGTGCGCTTTCAATACTGGGCAGACCATCTGCTTCGCCAGCGTGGATGGTGACGGGGAAGTGTTCCTGAGCAAGAAAGTCAAAGGCGGCTTTGTGCTTAGATGCAGGGAATCCCAGTTCTGCGCCAGCAATATCGAAACCAACAACTCCGTTGTTGCGGTGACGCACGGCTAACTGTGCAATCTCGAGCGAACGATCTGCGTGACGCATGGCAGTCACCAACTGTCCAATGCGAATCATCTGGCCTTGAGCGGCGGCATCAACGATGCCCTGCTCAATACCCTCTTGGACATACTCGACGACCTGATCAAGCGTGA
Source organism: Aurantimicrobium minutum (assembly GCF_002355535.1). Taxonomy (NCBI): domain Bacteria; kingdom Bacillati; phylum Actinomycetota; class Actinomycetes; order Micrococcales; family Microbacteriaceae; genus Aurantimicrobium; species Aurantimicrobium minutum. Next base: position 102,106 of record NZ_AP017457.1, on the reverse strand, counting down.
GGCCAGCGGTGAGGTGTTGTTCAGGAGCCCAGCGGAGCTCTCCATAGATCACACCATCTCGTGCCAGGTCAATGACAGACTCTCGTGCCACGCGTGTAAGCCCTTCGCGAGTTTGCATCACAGCACAGGTCAGATCAAAGGTCGTCAAATACTCCACGAGGGAACCAGAGTTGGATTGCTCCGCAAACCACAAACCGAGTCCATCAGCATCGAGCACGGGAAGCTCAATGCCTTCTGCTTCTGCCAGTTCAATGATGGTTTCTGGTCGAAGCGAACCATCGAGGTGATCGTGGAGCGAAACTTTGGGAAGCATCCTCACGTCGACTCCATCAACGAAATAGGAGTCAGTCATGAGGTTCCTTCTGAGGTTATCCGGCAAGTTACGAGGTTTCCCCAGTCAACTATTTCCGAGTGGTTGCCGAGGGTAATACCTGTGACAAGTTTGTCACGTGCGGGGTTTAGTCGTGATTCATCACTGCTGAGCAGTGTGAACAGAGGTTGACCGGGCAGGACCTGTTCTCCAGGCTTGGCATGCAGCACTACTCCTGAGGCGTAATCAATCTGTTGTCCCACCGCGCTACGTCCTGAGCCGAGCATCCATGATGCTTCTGCCACGGTGCGAGCATTGATGTCAGTGACGTAAGCATCATGTTCTGCTGCGATCTCGAGCTGATGACGTGCCTGGGGAAGGTGTGCTTGGAGATCTCCGCCCTGTGCCGCTATGAGTTGCTCAAACTTTTCCCAAGCCAGGCCATTGTCTAAATTCTGCGATGGATCAATATCCGTGATGTTAACCATGCTCAACATTTCTCGAGCGAGCACAACCGTGAGCTCTCTGACTTCAGCAGGGCCACCACCTCGAAGTACGCCAATGGCTTCTTGAACCTCCACCGAATTTCCCACAGCATTCCCGAGTGGAACATTCATATTGGTCACGAGTGCTCTTGTGTGAACTCCCTCATCTTCCCCGAGTGCAACCATGACCTCGGCCAGTTCACGAGCTTTCTCCACAGTTGGCATAAACGCACCACGACCCCACTTCACATCCAGGACGAGGTTGCGTGCTCCCGAGGCAATTTTCTTGCTCATGATGCTGGAGGCAATCAGGGGAATAGAGTCCACCATCCCTGAAACATCCCGTAGCGCATAGAGCTTCTTATCAGCGGGGACGAGGTCTGAAGAAGCCCGGGCAATAAATGCCCCGACTGTTTCCAGCTGTGATGTCATCTGAGCTTGCGAAAGCTTTGCGGACCAACCTGGAATGGATTCGAGTTTGTCGATAGTGCCGCCGGTGAACCCGAGGCCTCGGCCGGCAATCTGTGGCACCGCAACCCCATACGAGGCAATCAGGGGTGTGAGGATCAGAGTTATTTTGTCTCCCACGCCACCGGTGGAATGTTTGTCCACCAAAGGTTTGCCCACCTGGTCAAAGTTCAAGGTGGAACCTGTGGCAATCATGGCGTGGGTGAGTTCACGGATTTCTTCCCGGGAGAGTCCCTTTTCATAGACGCCTCGAAGCAGAGGCAACACATCTTCGTCGCTGAGATCTCCAGCAGCATAAGCGCCAACTGCATCTGCGAGGGTGTGAGGTTTCACTAGGAGTTCGTCAGGTTATCTCTGGTGAATGGGTAAGGCATCAAATTCGACAGGGCCACCTCACCTGCGGGGAGTTTGATCACCGCATCGCTGGTGGCGTTCTCTAACAAGATTTGCCGGCATCTGCCGCAGGGAGGAATCAGATGGTCATCTTTATCCACGACTACAAGCGCAACGATTGCTCCTGCATCCTCAGCATGAAGGGCGGACACCACTCCACACTCTGCACACAGTGCATGGCCGTAGGAGGCGTTTTCAACATTGCAACCACGAATGACGCGACCACTGGTTGTCACAGCTGCTGCTCCCACAGGGAATTCTGAATAGGGGGCATAGGCAGATGCTCTGGCACGGATAGCTTCGAGTTGAAGCTCATGCCAGTCAATCTGCGCACTCATCAGTTGGCCTACAGGACGTCGTCTCGACCGGAGATGCGCAGCGCGTCAACGACCGACTTCACTTTTTGAGCATTTGCTGTGGTGGTGACCAATAGAGCATCTGGGGTGTCCACGACCACGATGTCCTTGACTCCCACCAGCGCGATGGTACGTCCTGTGTCTGTGATCAGGATTCCCGAGGAAGCATCCGAGAGCACACGAGCTCCTTCACCCAAGATGGCAAGGTCTTTTTTGTATCCACTGGAGTGGAGCTTGGCGATGGAGGCAAAGTCTCCCACGTCATCCCAATCAAACTCTCCGGGAATAACGACGAGCTTGCCGGCAGCAGCAGCTGGTTCGGCAACTGCGTAATCGATGGCAATCTTTTTGAGCGTGGGCCAAATCTTGTCTACGGCTGGTCCACGCTTGGCGTGGTCGTCCCACACCTCGGCAAGTGCAATGATGCCTGCGTGAAGCTCGGGCTGGGTCTTAGCGAGTTCTTCCAAGAGCACAGAGGCTTTGGTAATGAACATGCCTGCGTTCCACAGATAGTCGCCACTGTTGACGTATTCCTCAGCGGTGTGGGCGTTGGGCTTTTCTACAAAGGAATCCACTTTCAGCGCTGACGGAGCACCCTCGAGCTCAGTTTCTTCCGTTGCGTGGATATAGCCAAAACCAATGGCGGGCTCGGTAGGAACGATGCCGATCGTGGCGATGTAGCCGGCACGGGCTGCTTCAACAGCCTCGGCAACGGCCATGTTGAAAAATCGTGTTCCCTTGATGACGTGGTCGGCAGCGAACGATCCGATGATGACGCCGGGCTCACGCTTTTCCAATATGGCTGCTGCCAAACCGATAGCGGCAGAGGAGTCACGGGGCTCACTTTCGAGCACCACGTTGTGATCGGCTAGTTCTGGGAGCTGTTCTTCGACAGCTGCACGGTGGGCACGGCCAGTAACAACCATGACGCGCTGTTCTCCCGCAAGCGGCGCCAAACGGTCCCATGTGTCTTTCAGGAGGGAGCTTCCTGACCCGGTGAGGTCGTGGAGGAACTTGGGGGCATCTGCTCGAGACAGTGGCCACAGGCGCGAACCTATTCCACCGGCCGGAATAACCGCGTAGAAGTCGCTTAGTGGGGTCGATAGTCGTGCCATAAGACCAGACTATCGGGCGTAAAGTTATGAGCAGTTATTGCCCACAACCAAGGAGGGTTGTTCGTGTCTACGATCTCGGCACCACGCTCTGAAAAAATGCCCCGCCCAGGTGGCACGCTGTACCGCGGCTACACCGGCATGTGGTCTTGGGTTTTGCACCGTATTACCGGTGTTGCCATCTTCTTCTTCTTGCTCGTCCACATCCTGGACACTGCACTTGTCCGCGTGAGCCCTGAGGCTTACAACGCTGTGATGAGCACCTACAAGAATCCCCTCATGGGTCTAGGCGAAGCAGTTCTCGTGGGAGCTATCGTCTTCCACGCTCTCAACGGTTTGCGCATCATCTTGGTGGACTTCTGGAGCAAGGGCGTTAAGTACCAGCGCTACATGTTCTGGGGAGTCATTGGTGTGTGGGTGGTTCTCATGGCTGGGTTCCTGCCCCGCCACCTCATGAACGTCTTTAGCGAAGGGCACTAATCATGACGACTATTGCTGAACCTCGTTCTCCTTACGCACGCTCTTCCCGCTCTGGCACCAACTGGGAAAAATGGGGCTGGGTCTACATGCGCGCCTCGGGCGTGATTCTTGTTGTCCTCATCTTCGGTCACCTGTTCGTCAACCTCATGGTTGGTGAAGGTGTCAAAGCCATTGACTTTGCCTTCGTTGCCGGAAAGTGGGCCACCCCCTTCTGGCAGTGGTGGGACCTAGCCATGCTGTGGCTGGCACTGATCCACGGCGCAAACGGTATGCGCACCATCGTCAATGACTACTCAAGCTCGGTGCGCTTGGGCAAGATTCTCCGCGGAGCAATCTATGCCTCAGCCGTCATTCTCATTGTTTTGGGCACGCTGGTGATCTTCACCTTCGATCCTTGCCCTTCGGTCAGTCCAGATCAGCTCGACTTGCTGCCCTCGTTCTGCCCACCCCAGTAATTCTTTAGATCACACCTACATACGGAGTTTCACTCGTGGCAACTAAGAGCAACGACACATACGAAGAAACCAAACTCATCGATGGCGTCTACTACCACCAGCACGATGTTGTCATCGTGGGCGCTGGTGGAGCCGGTATGCGTGCAGCGATTGAGGCAGGCCCCAACGCTCGCACCGCAGTGATCAGTAAGCTCTACCCCACCCGTTCGCACACCGGTGCTGCACAGGGCGGTATGGCTGCTGCGCTGGCGAACGTGGAAGAGGACAGCTGGGAATGGCACACCTTCGACACCGTCAAGGGTGGCGACTACTTGGTTGACCAGGATGCGGCAGAGATTCTTGCCAAAGAAGCTATTGATGCGGTTATCGACCTGGAAAACATGGGGCTTCCATTTAACAGAACTCCAGATGGCAAGATCGACCAACGTCGTTTCGGTGGCCACACTCGTGACCACGGTAAGGCTCCTGTGCGTCGCTCCTGCTACGCAGCAGACCGCACCGGTCACATGATTTTGCAGACCCTGTTCCAGAACTGCGTCAAGCTCGGCATCGAATTCTTCAACGAGTTCTATGTTCTCGACCTGGTCATGACCAAGGTGAAGGGCAAGCAGGTTCCTGCCGGTGTCGTTGCCTATGAACTGGCAACTGGTGACCTGCACGTGTTCCAAGGCAAGTCCATCGTCTTTGCTACCGGTGGTTTCGGAAAGATTTACAAGACCACCTCCAACGCTCACACCCTCACCGGTGATGGCGTCGGCATCATTTGGCGCAAGGGTATTCCTCTCGAGGACATGGAGTTCTTCCAGTTCCATCCCACCGGCCTTGCTGGCCTGGGCATCCTGCTAACTGAGGGTGCTCGTGGCGAAGGTGCGATCTTGCGCAACGCATCTGGTGAGCGCTTCATGGAGCGTTACGCTCCCACCATCAAAGACCTCGCTCCTCGTGACATCGTCTCGCGGTGCATGGTTCAGGAAGTGGCTGAAGGACGCGGCGCTGGCCCCAACAAGGACTATGTTCTCCTGGACTGCACCCACCTGGGTGCTGAGGTTCTCGAAACCAAGCTTCCTGACATCACCGAGTTCGCTCGCACCTACCTCGGTGTTGACCCCGTTGTTGAGCCCGTGCCCGTGATGCCAACTGCTCACTACGCCATGGGTGGTATCCCCACCAACATCAAGGCAGAGGTACTCTCCGACAACGACACTGTCATTCCTGGCCTCTACGCTGCTGGTGAATGTGCGTGTGTCTCTGTGCACGGATCAAACCGTTTGGGAACCAACTCTCTGCTGGATATCAACGTTTTCGGAAAGCGCGCTGGAAAGTACGCCGTCGAATACGCCAAGAAGGCAGACTTTGTTCCACTTCCTAAGGACCCTGCAGGTCCTGTGCGCGAGATGATCGAAAGCATCCGCAACGCCAATGGCACTCAGCGTGTTCCTGCACTGCGTAAAGAGCTGCAGGAAGAGATGGACAAGAACGCTCAGGTATTCCGCACCGAAGACTCTCTCAAGTCGGTCACCAAGACCATTGAGAAGCTACGCGAGGAATACAAGAACATCTCCATCCACGACAAGGGCAAGCGTTACAACACTGACTTGCTCGAAGCTGTTGAGCTGGGCTTCCTGCTCGATCTGGCCGAGGTCGTTGTCTACTCTGCTCGTAACCGTAAGGAAAGCCGCGGTGGTCACATGCGCGACGACTTCCCGAACCGCGACGACAAGAAGTTCATGAAGCACACCATGGCGTACCTCACCGGTGACGCCACCAGTGATGACGCTGGCGATCACATCAAGCTTGATTGGAAGCCTGTTGTTATCACCAACTACCAGCCCATGGAAAGGAAGTACTAAGAATGGCTACCGCAGTCGCAACACAGGCAGCAGTACCCGAGGTACAGGCCTTCAACATCACCTTGATCATTCGTCGCTTCCTTCCCGAAGTTGATGAAGAGGCTCGTTGGGAATCATTCGACGTAGAGGTCTACTCAACTGACCGTATTCTTGATGCTCTTCACAAGATCAAGTGGGATCAGGATGGTTCACTCTCGTTCCGTCGTTCCTGCGCTCACGGTATTTGTGGCTCTGATGCAATGCGTATCAACGGACGCAACCGTCTGGCTTGCAAGACCCTGATCAAGGATCTCGACATTTCGCAGCCCATCTATGTTGAGGCCATCAAGGGTCTGCCCTTGGAGAAGGACCTCATCGTTGACATGGAGCCTTTCTTCGCTGCCTACCGCGAAGTCAAGCCCTTCCTCATCTCTAACACCACCCCTGAGGCTGGTAAGGAACGTCGCCAGAGTATTGAGGACCGCGAGCGCTTCGATGACACCACCAAGTGCATCTTGTGCGCAGCCTGCACCACAAGCTGCCCCGTGTTCTGGACTGATGGTCAGTACTTTGGTCCTGCCGCCATCGTAAATGCACACCGCTTCATCTTTGACTCTCGTGATGATGCTGCAGAAGTTCGTCTCGACATCCTCAACGACAAAGAGGGCGTGTGGCGTTGCCGCACCACCTTCAACTGCACCGACGCATGTCCTCGTGGCATTCAGGTCACACAGGCGATTGCCGATGTGAAGCAGGCTGTATTGCGCGGCAAGCCATAACTCTTCTCCTCTGAGTCACGGGCACAATTGTTCTGTGCACAAAACAAAGCGGGCCCTGATTGATACCGTCCTCCAGCTCATGGACGGCATTCCTTCAACTCCAGTAACTCTTCAGGACGTGCTCACGACCTCAGGGTTGACGAGCGGCGCGCTGTACTACCACTTTGAGGATTTCCCGGACCTTATCGATCACGCCTTAATCGATATCTACTCCTCATATACGACCTCGGGAATTTCAGGTTTAGCAGAAATCATCGCAAACTCATCGAGTGTCGAAGAAGCCAAAGTTGCTTTAGCGACTCTTATTCAAGTGAGGCACAGTGATAGCCAATCGAAAATTAGGGCAGCGGTTGCATGGATTGCAGCGCAGGCAACCTTTCAACCTTCTTTGCAACAAAAGCTTGGTCCTGCCCAGCTTGAGATGACAGAAAAAATTGCGGATGTAATTCTTTCGGGGCAGCAAAAGGGTCTTATAAATACTCAGCGTGATCCCTATGCCCTTGCCGTCTTCATCCAGGCTTATGCGTTAGGCAGGATTGTCGATGATCTTGCTGGGAAACAAATGGATGGCAGCAAATGGTATGAACTCATCTTTTCTATGGTCACTGAGTTCATGCTCGTTGAGAAATAATCCTTTTGGCTACTTGGAACTTAATCTGTAATGTATTCTAAATACATAAATAAGTTATTTATGTTTTGGAGTAAAAATGCGCCGTCTGTCCGGGCTGTCCAAGGTCACCGCCGTTCTCATTGCAACACTAGGTCTTATCGCGGGCGTCGCAATCTCGGCGTCCGCTACACCTGTGCTTGTCTCGACCATTCCCGCGGGCGATAACCCAACAAACGTTGCGCTGTCTAGTGATGGTTCGAGGCTTTACGTGATGTCCGAAAGCTCGAAGCAACTTCAATACTTCGATACCTCAACAAACACGGTTACTGCCACTTACACTCTTTCGAGTATTACCGATAGGCGAATCACATATATCGTGTTGTCTCCTGACGGTACAAAACTATATGCCGCAGGTGAGCCGACTGACACAACTCAACCTTCGACAATTTATGTCATCGACATTTCCGGAAGCACCCCTGTTATCAGGTCGACAATCACAACAGGGCGCCAAGTCGCAGGCCTCGCGATTACGCCAAATGGACAAACACTTTACGCAGCCAACGAGAAAAGCGGCACAATCAGCGTTATTAACACCGTTACAAACACCGTCACGGCTACCGTCGAAGTGACTTCCACAACCGATCCCTCCAAGAAACTCATGAGCCCTTGGCGAGTCACCGTCTCACCGAACGGCCAATACTATTTCGTGGCGTTCAGTGCATATGCAGGCCTCGCCCCTGGTTACTCAGGCTATGCAAGCCTCAAAGTTTCTGACAATACCGTTGTATCTCAAACTGAATTTGGTTTATATCCTTCTCCAGGAGCGCAACCTTATGGTCTCGCTATCACGAGCGACGGCCAGTTTCTTTATGTTTCCAGCACCGTGTCAGGTGCGACTGCAAACTCATGGATTAAGAAAATAGCAATCAACCCCAATGGCTCTTTTGGTTCTGTGGCGACGACTGCGAATGTGCCGAATACCCCTGCAGATATCGCCCTATCGGCAGATAACTCCCAACTGTTCGTGACCACACGAGCAGCTGGGAGCAAATTTATGGTCTACCCAACTAGCACGATGAGTTCGCCGACAGTACTGACACTCCCGGGCGTCCAATGGGAGACGATGATTGCTCCATCAAAACAGACGAGTTCACACTTTGCATATGTTGGCGCTGGTGGAGCACTGTGGTTCTCTTCACCAACCATTACTAATTTCTACCTCGTAGGTGAGTATCTTGGACCCAATAACCAGGTTCTCAATGAGACCACAGGTACTGCCTTCTCAAGTGCGGCGCTTACTGCATCTGGTCTGAGTGGCACAGTCACATATTCGATTTCTCCTGGGTTGCCTTCTGGTCTTTCATTCAACTCCGCGACAGGGGTCATTTCAGGAACAGTTACATGTGCCTTGCCGACCTCGTCATACACAATTTCCGGTAGCGACGGCACATCTACTGCTGTGGCGACGGTCAGCTTGACCGTCACCGGTTCTGATTGTTCCTCAGCAGCACTCGCAAACACTGGTATTCATGGGGCACCTCTGACTCTCTCCGCGGCTTCCTTGCTCATTATTGGTGCTCTGGCAGCTTTTGGTGCTCGACGTCTGGCACGCAAGAAATGAAAAGAACCCACGTGTGGGCTGCGGTTTTTGCCACTGCGTTGTTGGTTTCGACCCCAACAATCGCACAGGCAAATACCCCAGTAAATTCGTTCACCCCTCAGGGCACCTCTTGGGTTGACGCGCCTAACAAGACCTATCTCGAGACTTTCGGGGACATGGGCGGAGATTCTTCTTTGCTTTATGTTCCTACCGGCACCACCTGTACATACCATGGCATTACAGCACATGGCCCTTTCCTCAAACGAAGCTACGACGATGGGACATTCACATGTTCAGCTGGTACACCTCCAGATGGGTCTTCTCGTACAAGTGCTGTCCCTTTCGGCTTCTCAGTGAACTTTTTTGGTCAGAATTATTCGTCTGCGTGGCCATCAATAGACGGTGGAATCTTTTTTGCCAATCCTGACAATTGGGCTGGGAAGACGATGCCAAACTTGATTTCAAGTTCAAATTCATCAGCAATGTTCCCCTTTGGAACTGATTTAGAGTTCGACCCATCGATATCAAATTTCTGGACAGCGCAAACCGTTATCGATAGCCATGCTGCAATTATTTTTGCTTGGGAACATCTTTTAGATGCCAACAACAGTTCAAGCAACGTGAGCTTCCAGCTTGTCCTCATTGACCTTGGCAGTGGTGATTTCAATGCTTACTTTAACTTCGACCAGATCACGGGAATAGCGGCAAACTCGGGTTATCCCGGCCCCGCGTTATTCATCAATCTTGCTAATGGGGTGGAGGTAGGAAGCAATATCGCCCAGTCCCTAGACGCAAAGTACCTAAACTCTGGATGTCTCAGCGCCTCAAATAACAGCTTGTGGCTTGGAAATTTGACCAGCGGTGTACAGGATCCGTTTGACACGAACAACGACCCAATCGCCTATCTCAAGAAAGAATCGAATTCGACGGTATCGCTTTGGACTGATTCCGCATGTTCCTCACCCCTGACGGTTACAACTCTGCAGGATGTTTCGCAAGACAGCGCTGCATATGTAGAACTTATGCCTGACCTTGGACAAGCAGTTCGTAGTGCAGCAATAGGCTGGGGAACTTTCAATTCGACTACCCGAGTCATCGATTGGACTGAGATTCAGCGAAACGTAGACCTATCAACGTTAGTAAATGGACAACCAAACGCACTCGTTAGCCAGTCGCTCAACACAACCGTTCCTGGTCGTTATGTCATTGGTCAACGTTCCGGTCAGACGGTAGTGGAGAGTTCAGCAGTGACTCCCAACGGAAACAATGGAGGAAATTCCAATTCCACCAATTCAACGCAAACAGGTTCAAGCTCTTCAACTTCTGCATCCCTGGCTCAAACCGGTACTGATTTTAAGAGTCCACTCGGCTTGGCAATTGGTGCATTCCTATTTGGCATTGGGGCATCGTTGATGAAGAGATTCTTCAAAACCCGATAGCTAGAACAATCACATTAAAAAGACCCGGCCCTTCGAGGAAGGCCGGGTCTTTTGTATTTCTGCAGGTCGTCTCCCCTGCAGAAGCTTTATTCGCTGCCGAGCTTGCGTGCCTGTGCTGCTGTCCGGCCATTGAGTGCTCTTGCTGCACGGGCCTGTGCCTCTTCAAGGGTCACCGTCAACAGCGCTGCACGAACATCAGCAAGTGCAGCTGGAGTCATGCTTAAGGTGGTGACACCCAAACCAACGAGCACGATGGCCAGGTTGGGATCAGCTGCTGCTTCACCACAGACACCCACGGGCTTGCCCGTTGCCTTGCCAGCAACACCGAGCTCCTTGATCAGGCGCAACACTGCTGGGTGCCATGGGTCTTGGTAGGAGCCGACGGTGCCGAGCATGCGATCAGCGGCCATGGTGTATTGCGTGAGGTCGTTGGTACCAATGCTGACGAAGTCTGCAGACTCCAAGACCTGTTCAGCGACCAAGGCCAAGGAAGGAACCTCAGCCATCACACCTGGAACACGTAGTCCCAGTTCACGGCACAGCCCAACGAAGTAGTCAGTCTCTTCCGCATCGGCAACCATGGGTGCCATGACCCACAGATCTGCTTCTGTTTTGTTTTGTGCGTTGACCAGTGCAGTGAGTTGATCGCGAAGAATGTTCTCTTTCACACGCAGGGCACGAAGACCACGAAGTCCCAGTGCTGGGTTTTCTTCTTTGTCGGCGTTGAGGAATGCCAAGGGCTTATCTGCTCCAGCATCCAGTGCACGAACAACGACCTTCTTGCCTGGGAATGCTGCAAGAAGTTCAGTGTATTGGGCTTCCTGTTCTGCAACGGTGGGCGCTGTTTGAGAATCAAGGAAGAGGAACTCGGTGCGAAACAGACCAACACCCTCAGCACCCAGAGCAATTGCTCCAGCTGCTTCCTTAGGTGAGCCCAAGTTAGCCAGCAGGGGAACTTTGTGACCATCCTTGAGTGCTCCATCAGTAATGGGAGCGTTGGATGCCTCCAGCCATTCGGCACGCTTGATCAGAGCAGCATCTACCTCTGCCTGGCTCACGCCCGCACTGATGGTGGAGGTTCCCGCATTGACGACAACGAGAGTGTCGTCAGAAAGTTCTTCAGCACCGGCGCCCACACCCACGATGGCGGGAATAGATTTTGCTCGCGCAAGAATGGCGGTGTGTGAGGTGGGGCCACCATCACGAGTGACGAGGGCATACACTTTGGTGAAATCGAGCAGTGCCGTGTCAGCAGGGGCGAGGTCATGAGCGACAAGAATGAAAGGCTCATCGGATTCGGGAACACCTGGTGCTGGAACTCCACGCAAAGAAGCAATAACTCGCTGAGCCACATCAGCTAGATCGGCAGCACGTTCTCCCATGTAGCCGCCCATGCTTTCGAGCATTTTCTGGAAAGAAGAGAACGCATCGAAAACGGCACGTTCTGCGGTTTTGCCGGATTCGATCCGCTTGGCAATATCTTTTGCCAATGCTGGGTCACCAGCCATCAATGCTTGTGCGTCAAGAACGTCCTTGGCTTCGCCACCGGCTTTGACGCCGCGCTCACGCAACCACTGGCCTACTTCAGAAAGAGAGTGTTGTGCGGCAGCAATTTCTGTTTCAGCATCCGCTGTGCGCTGGATATCAGCTGGCTCTGCCAGAGGCTCGGGCATCCGTTTGATAGGGCCTGCGGCGATGCCGCGTCCGACGCCAATTCCGGTGAGCTCCATTGCTGCTCCTACTAATCAAGAGGGATAAAGACCTTAGTTGTCACCCTCAAGCATCAAGGATAACGAGGCACTTCGTGCCTAAGTATTTGTCCGGCCCACACAAAAACGGGCACAAACACAACGATACCCCCGTTTTGGGTTGACAAACAAGTGGAATCGGGAGTAAAAAAAGATAAACAAACATTTCTGTTGGTTTTCTGACAGAAATAATTCGACGACGGAGTCCCATGTACGCACCTGAACGCCACCAGGCCATTTTGGCCAAGGCGCGTCACGAAGGTCGTGTGGAAGTCCGCACTCTCGCGGAAGAACTCGATGTCACTCCCGAAACTATTCGTCGTGATCTCACCGTTTTAGAACGACGTGGCCTCTTGCACCGTGCACACGGTGGAGCTATCCCCGTCGATCGCCTCAGTGTCGAACCTGACGTCACCTATCGCGAAGGTGTTCTCTCCGCAGAGAAAGAACGCATTGCTCGGATGGCGCTCTCCGAGGTTCCCGCAGGCGGATCCATCATCTTGGACGCCGGAACAACTACAGCACGCCTTGCTGCGCTACTTCCCCAAGACATTGAACTCACGGTTGTCACCAACTCCATCCCCATTGCTGCTGTATTGGCCACTCGCCCCAACATTCAGCTTCATCTCCTTGGCGGACACGTTCGCCCCATCACGTTGGCCATGGTGGGCTCCTGGCCTGAAGACGCTTTGAAGTCCCTCTCCGTTGATGTTGCTTTCTTAGGCATCAATGGCCTCACCCCAGAACGCGGACTCACCACTCCTGATTTGGAAGAAGCCCGTATCAAGAGTGCATTCGTCGATGCAGCGCGACGCACCGTCGTGCTTGCTGACCACACCAAGTTTGGTCGTGAAGACTTTGGTCATGTTGCACCAATGAGTCGTATTGATACGGTCATCACCGATAGCGACATCGACCACGAGCACTTGCTTGAAATTGAGATGTCTGGCCCTGATGTGGTGGTGGCATGATCATCACTGTGACCGCTAACCCCAGTCTGGATCTCACCCTCGAGGTAGAGAAGTTCGAGCAGGGTGAAGTCAACCGATCAACCAGCAAGCACAAAGACCCTGCAGGCAAGGGAATTAACGTTTCTCGTGCGCTGCACAAAAACGGCGTCGACACTGCCGCCGTTTTCCCTGCAGATGCCTCTGTGGGTGTCTGGATTGAAAAGGCCCTGACGCAATCAGGAATCCAGACCATCACGACTCGCATCAATGATGAGGTTCGCCAGAACATCACCATCGTTGATGCCCAGGGCGACACCACCAAGATCAATGAGACAGGCCCGTCACTGAGCGCAGACGAAGTCTCTTCACTCCTAGCCCAAATAGCTGGCCTGCTCGAGACTGAACCCGAGTGGCTCGTTGCTGCAGGAAGTTTGCCTCCGGGTCTCGATGGATCCTTCTATGTTGCTCTCGGCAAGCTCGCTCACGAGCACGGCGTTCGTTTCGCCGTCGACAGTTCCGGCCCTGCATTCAAAGAAATTGCACACGCGGGTGTAGCTGATGTGATGAAACCTAACCACGAAGAGTTAGAAGAATTAGCTGGCCGGGAACTTCCCACCGTTGGGGATGTTGTTGACTTTGCTCAGACCATGCTCGGTAACCCCAGTGCCGCCATTGTGGTGAGCCTCGGGGAGAACGGAGCACTTCTGGTCAACAGCCGAGGAAGCATCTGGGCAGGTCACGAACCTGTCACTCCAGAGAGCACAGTCGGTGCTGGAGACAGCACCCTCGCCGGATATCTCAGTGCTGATGTCTCACTTTCGGAAGAAGAATCTGATTCAGAATCTGGCGATATTGCACGCATCTCAACAGCAGTGGCCTGGGGCTCGGCCGCCGTGCAATTGCCTGCCACCACTGTTCCGGGTCCAAAAGACATTACTATTACGGCAGTTCACACTGTTGTTAACCCAAGCCACACCACCGCAATTAAGGAGCTCCACGTATGACTGACGCAACCGTCGCACTAACCACCGAAGACATTGTCATCGTTGGTCTAGTAGCCGAGACCAAGGAAGACGCAACCCGTCAGCTCGCCGTCAAGCTTGCTAACGACGGTCGTGTTACTGACCTCGATGGTTTCCTCGCCGACGTTCGTGCACGCGAAGAACAGATGGCGACCGGTCTTCCTGGCGGCATTGGTATTCCTCACGCACGTTCAGCTCACGTCACGGTTCCTTCGGTTGCTGTAGCTACCAGCGTTGAAGGTGTGAACTTCGGCGCAGCGGATGGTCCCGCCCACCTCATTTTCTTGATCGCTGCACCAGATGGTGCAGATGACAAGCATCTCCACATCCTCGCTGCACTGGCTCGCAAGCTTGTGCACGAAGACTTCCGTCAATCATTGCGCGACGCTAACACCGGCGCCGAGATCGCAGCGATTATCACCCGAGAGGTACAGCAATAATGACCAAAATTGTCGCAGTAACATCCTGCATCACCGGTATTGCCCACACCTATATGGCAGCTGAGGCTCTCGAGCAGGCAGCCAAGAAGGCTGGCTACGAGATCACTGTAGAGACCCAGGGTTCCGCAGGTTCATCCCCCATGAAGCAGTCCACAATCGACGAAGCTGACGTTGTCATCTTCGCCACCGATCTTGAGGTCAAGGACCGTTCACGTTTCAACGGCAAGCCTTTCCTTCAGATTGGCGTGAGCAAGGCTCTTGCAGACGCAGACAACGTCGTTGCTCAGGCTGTGTCATCCATCGCCACCCTCCCCAAGGATGGCGGAGCTGCACCCGCAGCACCGAAAGCTGCTCCTGCAGCGGAAAAAGCACCCAAAAAGGACTCCGGCGACAAGCCTGGGTTCTTCGGTCGCCTCTTTGGAAGCAAGTAGTAGATTCCCCACAGAGTTCCTGCTGAGACGGCAGGTTCAGTAACACCAATAAAAATGCAATGAGGCATTGGAGGCCACAATTGTCTAGTAATTCAGGAACAGGAACACGCATCCGCCAATGGCTGATGACCGGTGTTTCCTACATGATCCCCTTCGTGGCGGCCGGCGGTATCCTTATCGCTCTGTCGTTCGCAATCGGTGGTTATGACATCGTTTACCAGGACCAGGGCGAGTTCCTGGCAGCGGGCTTCAACCCACTGTCGGCTCACGACTGGGCCTACGTAATGTTCGCCGTTGGTGCAGCAACCTTCGGCTTCCTCGTACCCGTACTGTCAGGTTTTATTGCGTACGCAATTGCTGACCGTCCAGGTCTTGCTCCCGGTTTCGTTGGTGGTGCCATCGCTGGTACCGTTGGCGCCGGATTCCTCGGTGGTTTGATCACCGGTTTCCTCGCAGGTTTCGTAGCACTCTGGCTCAGCCGCCTCAAGGTTGCTGGCTGGTTCCGCCCCATGATGCCTGTTGTTGTGATTCCTTTGATTGCAACCTTCGTCACCGGTGGTCTGATGCTCGTGATCCTCGGTGGTCCACTGAAGGCTCTCATGGACGCACTGAACGCATGGCTGACCGGTCTTTCCGGTGGAAGCGTTATCCTCCTGGGTATCGTTCTCGGTCTCATGATGGCATTCGACATGGGTGGTCCCGTCAACAAGGTGGCATACACCTTCGCAGCAGCTGGTCTTACTGAGGCTGGTGCAACCGCTGCAGACGACGACGTACGCTTCGTCGTCATGGCTATCGTTATGGCTGCAGGTATGACACCTCCTCTGGGTCTCGCACTCGCGACTGTTCTCCGTAAGAGCGCATTCTCGAACGCTGAGCGTCAGAACGGTAAGGCTGCATGGGTTCTTGGTGCATCCTTCATCACCGAAGGTGCTATCCCCTTCGCTGCTGCTGACCCCATCCGTGTGATTCCTTCGATCATGATCGGTTCTGCAACTGCAGGTGCTCTCGTTGGAGCATTTGGCTGCACCCTCCGCGCACCTCACGGTGGTCTGTGGGTATTCGGCCTCGTAGGTAACTGGCCTCTGTACTTGGTAGCAATCGCTATCGGTACCGTCGTTACCGCTCTCCTCGTTCTCGTCGCAAAGAACATCAAGCCTGGTGTATCTGACGAGGAGCTGGAGGAAGCAGTTGCCTAAAGCTCAGAGAACAGTCACCGTTGGTTCGCGTGTTGGACTGCACGCTCGCCCTGCCAGCACCTTTGTGCAGGCAGTGGCAGCAACAGGTCACAACGTAACGATTACCAAAACAAACGGTGACGACGCAGACGGTGCAAGTATCCTCTCGGTACTCGCTCTCGCTGTCGGACACGGTGAAGAAATCGTGCTCGATGTCGAAGGTGACAACGCAGAGGCTATTGCAGACGAGTTGGCTAGCCTGCTCACGTCTGACCTCGATGCTGACTAATCGTTAGCAGGGCTCTTTGGCCCGTGGGTTCCATTACGGAATCCACGGGCCTTTCCCTTTAAGCTGACAGGTATGAAAAAGGCATTGGTGTGGGCGCAAGAACGTCGCCCATATCGGGTCTACAAGATTTACAGTGCCGCAGGTGGAAACCTGCTGGCCGCAGGGATGTCATTCCAAGCACTCTTTGCCACTTTCGCAGCAGTGTGGCTTGGCTTCAGCCTCAGTGGCATCTACCTTCGCGAACGTCCAGAACTCAAAAATGCCATTATTGATTTCATCAATACCCAGATTCCTGATCTCATCCAAAAGGGTGGTGTGATTGATCCAGGAATTTTGGACACAACCACCAGCTTGGGGTGGACTGGTGGGATCGCGGTTGTTGTTGTTCTGTACACAGCAATTAATTGGCTGAACTACATCCGCACTGCAGTACGCACCATCTTCACCCTGCCACCATCTCGGTTGAATTTTGTTCTCCTCAAGCTCTATGACCTGGTTCTGGCGTTGGGATACGGTCTGTTCGTCATCCTCACCTCAGCACTCACGGTTGTGGCAACAAACCTGGCAAATGTGATCGTCCCTGCTTTAGGAATTATTGATAGGAGTGGGTGGGGCAAGATCGGTTTTGAGATTGCTGGGTTAGTTATCGTCTTCATTTTTGACGCCATCATGCTTGCCCTGGTGATGAATGTTCTCAGCGGTGTTCCCATTCCACTTCGGAACCTCAGAGATGGTGTGCTTTTGGGAGCACTCGCCTTGACATTGTTGAAAATTGCAGGGTCCTACATTCTGACCCGCACAGAAAGCAATCCCCTCTTAGCCAGTTTTACTGTCTTTATCGGATTGCTGATCTACTTCAACTTCGCTTCACGAATCTATTTGTTTGCTACCAGCTGGGTTGCATTGAGCATGCAGGATGACCAGGTCGAAGTTCGTGACTTGGGCTGGATTGTTCCCCACCGTCACCCCAATGACTAGCCCTAGACTTGAAGGCATGTCCGTTCGCATCGCCACCGTCAATGTCAATGGCGTTCGTGCCGCCTTCCGTAAGGGAATGGACCAGTGGCTTTCACAGCGCAACGTTGACATTCTTGCCCTGCAGGAAGTCCGCGCATCCACCGAAGACTTGGAAGAGCTTCTGGGTCCCGAGTGGAACATTCTGCACGATGCTGCCACGGCGAAGGGTCGTGCAGGAGTTGCCTTGGCTAGTCGTAGCAGTGCGGAGATTCACCGCGTTAGCCTCGGTGCTGATGATTTTGATACGGCAGGTCGCTGGCTTGAAGCGGACTACAAAATTGGCGACAAGATTCTTACAGTGGTAAGCACCTATGTTCACTCGGGTGAAGTAGACACCCCCAAGCAGGTGGAGAAATTCAAGTTCCTAAAAGCAATGCAAGAACGACTTCCTGAGCTCGAAGCACACACTCCCTACGCACTGGTCGTGGGAGATCTCAACGTCGGTCACACCGAGCTTGATATCAAGAACTGGAAGGGCAACGTCAAGCGCGCAGGGTTCCTGCCCGAAGAGCGCGCCTACTTCTATCGTTTTATGGGCGCCAAAGGCGAACCCGTCACCGGACCTGACGGTTCCACCGGGACTGGCCTAGGTTGGGTTGATGTGGGACGCCAGGCAGCTGGGGATGTTCCTGGCCCCTACACCTGGTGGTCGTGGCGTGGTCAAGCATTCGATAACGATGCTGGTTGGCGTATTGATTACCACCTGGCAACCCCAGCGTTGGCTTCGCTTGCCTCGAACTACAGTGTTGACCGCGCAGACTCCTACGACACTCGCTGGTCAGATCACACCCCCGTTGTTGTCGACTACAACCTCTAGGACATCATGAGTAACAAACCCGTCATTCTCTCTGGCATGCAGCCCTCGAGCGATTCATTGCACTTGGGAAACTACATCGGTGCGTTGGGTAACTGGGTCACCATGCAGGATGAATTTGATGCCTTCTACTGCGTTGTCGACCTCCACGCCATCACGGTTCCTCAGGACCCTGCAGAACTTCGCGAGCGCACCCGCTCCACCGCTGCGCAATACATAGCTGCAGGTATCGACACCGATAAATCAACCCTGTTCATTCAGTCCCATGTGCAGGCACACACTCAAATCGCTTGGGTGCTCAACACCATCACCGGTTTTGGTGAAGCAAGCCGCATGACGCAGTTCAAGGACAAGTCCGCTAAGCAGGGGGCTGATGCAGCTTCGGTTGGTCTATTCACGTACCCCATCCTGATGGCAGCCGACATCCTCGCCTACCAAGCAAATGTCGTTCCCGTAGGTGAAGACCAGCGACAACATTTGGAACTCACCCGCGACCTCGCTACCCGTTTCAATGGACGTTTTGGTGAGACCTTCACGATTCCTGAAGGCTACATCCTCAAAGAATCCGCGAAAATCTTTGACCTGCAAAACCCCACAGCCAAGATGTCCAAGTCAGCTGAAACAGAGGCGGGGCTTCTGAAGATCATGGATGATCCCGCTGTCACGGCAAAGAAGGTCATGCGTGCTGTCACCGATGCTGATGGTGAGATCCTCTTCGACCGGGAGAATAAGCCCGGTGTTGCAAACCTGCTCACCATTTTCTCTGTGCTTTCCGGCCGCAGTATTGATGACCTTGTCAATGAGTATGCAGGCGGTGGCTACGGAGCTCTCAAGAAAGACCTTGCCGAGCAGGTGACGGCAAGCTTTACTCCCATCCGGGAGCGCACGAACGAACTCTTGGCTGATCCAGCAGAGCTGGATCGGCTGCTGGGTCAGGGGGCTGATCGTGCCTCTGAAGTGGCAGATAAGACCCTGGCCAAGGTTTATGACGCCATAGGACTGCTTCCCCGCCACCCGGCTAAGCTCGCACGCTCTCAGCGAATTCACACCCCGGTCTTAGGTGGGAATAACTCCTGGCAGTAGACTGTTATCTAGAGCAACGCGCTTCGGGGTCAGTGAAAATCTGAGCCGGCGGTGAAAGTCCGCGACCCTCATACAAAAGCCACCCGGCTGGAGGATGAGGTTGATTCGGTGAAATTCCGAAACCGACGGTTAAAGTCCGGATGGGAGAACGCGCGCGGCAGGTGTAGTTAGTGACGCCTGCCGAGTTCGGTTGTCATTTTTGGCACCCGTCTACCCGAAGCATGCCTCCACAACAGAGAGCACCGGTAGATGAACGAGTTAGACACCACGCAGGCCGAACAGGCCGCTATGCGTCGTGCCATCGTGCTTGCCGGTAACGGCCCACACTATGGCGTCAACCCCCAGGTGGGTTGTGTCGTTTTGAATGCAGAAGGAACGACTATCGCTGAAGGCTGGCACCGTGGTGCAGGCACAGCGCATGCTGAAGTTGATGCGTTGTCTCAGCTCACACCTGAACAAGCTCAAGGCTCAACCTTTGTGGTCACCTTGGAGCCCTGTAACCACACCGGCCGCACGGGTCCTTGTGCACAAGCTCTTATCGAGGCTGGGGTTGGCCGTGTTGTCTACGCCGCTACTGACCCTGGTCACGCCTCCTCTGGTGGAGCACAGCGTCTGCGCGATGCCGGTATCGAGGTTGTTGGCGGCCTGCTCGAAGATGAGGCGGAAGAGCTCCTTGAAGAGTGGATGCTTGCCGCCCGCCTACACCGTCCCCACGTCACCGTGAAGTGGGCCTCGAGTTTTGATGGCCGTGCTGCGGCAACAGACGGAACAAGCCAGTGGATTTCTGGCCCTCAATCGCGTGAGCGTGTTCATGTGCAGCGTTCAGCAGCAGATGCCATCGTCGTGGGAACAGGAACTGTTTTGGCAGATAACCCTTCCCTGACTGCGCGCACCACATCTGGCGATCTTCACGATCACCAGCCCATCCCCGTCATCATTGGAAAACGTCAGATTCCTGGTGATGCCCAGATTCATCAGCACCCATTCGAGCCACTCGTGATTGGTCACAATGACCTGCATGCGGCTCTGAGCGAGATGTTTGATCGGGGAATTAGAACTGTGTATGTCGAAGGTGGTCCCACCCTAGCCAGTGCGTTCATCGCTCAAGGTTTGGCTGACCGCCTCTACATCTTCCAAGCTCCGGTTTTGTTAGGCGGAGACAAACTTGCCCTGGGAGACCTTGGTGTTTCCACCCTGTCTGAACGTATTGATCTCGAGGTGAGCTCAGTCGAGAACCTGGGTGACGACATATTGATCACCGCTAAACCAATCAGGAAAGGGGCCTAATCCATGTTCACTGGCCTAATTGAAGAACGCGGAACAATCACCGCAATTGAATCTTTGCCTGATGCCGTGAGGCTGACAGTCTCCGGACACAAAGCACTCTCCGGAGCACAACAAGGTGATTCCATTGCCGTCAGCGGAGTGTGTCTGACAGTGATCGAACACGATGCCACCTCATTCACCGCAGATGTGATGCAGCAAACCTTAGACATGTCCACCCTCAGCGATGCGCGGGTCGGGTTGGCGGTAAATCTTGAACGCGCAGCAGAGCTGGGTAGCCGCCTAGGCGGACACATCGTGCAAGGTCACGTTGATGGGACCGCCGAGGTTTTGTCGATTACGCCCAGTGAAGACTGGACAGTCATTCGCTTTGGCCTAGGTAGAGAACTAGCCCCTCTTCTTGTTGATAAGGGCTCCATCACTGTTGATGGTGTTTCGCTCACCGTGAGCAACATCAGTGACCCTTCGGAATCTGCCCAGTGGTTTGAGGTTTCTCTCATTCCAGAAACACTCACGGTGACCACGCTCGGCCTTCGTGTCGTTGGTGACAAGGTCAACCTCGAAACAGACATTATTGCCCGACAGGTCGCACGCATGCTGGCCTTCCTCCCCCAACAGAATGCAGGTGCCTAACATGGCTCTCACCCCTATCCCCGAAGTTCTTGAAGCTCTCAAGGCTGGACGCATCGTGCTCGTGGCCGATGACGAAGGTCGCGAGAACGAGGGCGACGCCATCATGGCGGCAGAGTTCGCGACCAAAGAAACCATGGCCTGGATTGTGAAGCACTCCTCCGGTCTGGTGTGTGCTCCGATGCCTCGTGATGTGGCTGACCGTCTCAACCTGCCCATCATGGTTGAGCGCAGCCAAGACACCCGTACCACGGCCTACACAATCTCGGTAGACGCAGCTTCTGGTGTGACCACCGGCATCAGCGCCAGTGACCGTGCTCGCACCGTCAAGGTTTTAGCTGACCCCACAGCAGGCCCCATGGACTTGATTCGTCCCGGACACATCCTGCCGTTGCGTGCTGTCGACGGTGGTGTTCTTGAGCGCGCCGGTCACACGGAAGCAACAGTAGATCTTCTCCGCTTGGCTGGGTTGAACCCTGTCGGCGTCATCGCTGAGATTGTTGCTGAAGACGGTGACATGATGCGCATGCCTGGCCTGGAAGAGCTAGCTGAACGCGATAACCTACCGTTGACTACAGTTGCTGCGCTGGTTGATTACCTCGAAGCACACCCTCTGCCAGCTCGCATTGAAGGTGAACTCGATCAGCATCGTGTTGCATTCGAGGTCGAGACTACTGTTCCCACAGATCTCGGAATGTTCCGTATGCGCGGTTACCGTGACCACGCAACAGGCACCGACCACGTGGCAATCATCGCCGGAAACCCAGACGGAGAAGATGTCCTCGTGCGCGTGCACTCCGAATGTCTCACCGGTGAAGCTCTGCACTCACTCAAGTGTGAGTGTGGCCCCCAGCTCGATGA
This sequence comes from Aurantimicrobium minutum, assembly GCF_002355535.1. NCBI lineage: Bacteria > Bacillati > Actinomycetota > Actinomycetes > Micrococcales > Microbacteriaceae > Aurantimicrobium > Aurantimicrobium minutum. Next base: position 80,043 of record NZ_AP017457.1, on the reverse strand, counting down.
AGCTTTGCGCATGATTGAGGCTGACCCCAACGGGGGTGTTGTTCTCTACCTGCGCGGTCAGGAGGGTCGTGGCATTGGCCTGGTCAACAAGTTCAAGGCCTACAAGCTGCAAGAGCAAGGCTTTGACACTCTCGACGCCAACCTCGCTCTGGGCTTCCCTGCCGATGCTCGTGATTACACCGCAGCAGCCCGCATGCTTGATGAAATGGGTATTCGCTCGGTGCGATTGCTCAGCAACAACCCTGAAAAGAAGCGCCAGCTTGAGCAATATGGCATCAAAATCAATGATCTCGTTCCCCTCGTCGTGGGCTTGGGTGAATACAACACCGGTTACCTCAACGTGAAGCGTGACCGCATGGGACACCAGTTACCTGGAATCCTCCCCGCAATTGAACCCGCAGTAACGGCCAAGGAGGTCACCGCATGAGTGGAGCAGGCTCTCCCACAATCACTGTTGATGCAACAGGACTGAACATCGTTATTGTTGCCGGGCAATGGCACGATGTCATCACTGATGCGATGATTGCTTCCGCTCAGCGCACCATCGACGCCAGCGGTGCAACTCATTCACTCGTGCGCGTGGCAGGAAGTTTCGAACTTCCGGTGGTGTGCAAAGCTGTCCTGGAAGCAGGCGCAGATGCCGTTGTTGCTCTCGGCGTCATCATCCGTGGTGGCACACCACACTTTGAGTTTGTCTCAGATGCAGCCACCTCAGGATTGACCCGCGTTGCGCTCGACACCGGAAAGCCTGTTGGCTTTGGAGTGCTCACCCTAGATGACGAACAGCAGGGTCTCGACCGTGCTGGACTGCCCGATTCCAAAGAAGATAAGGGTGAAGAAGCAGCACTCGCTGCCTTAGAAACAGCTGTTACCCTTCGAAAGATTCGTAACAAGTAGCTAGGCTGAGGATATGGAACTTTTAGTCACAATCCTCGTCATCCTTCACTTCATTGGTCTGTCTTATCTTTTGGGTGCATTCCTGCTCCAAATCAAGGACATTTCAAAGGGTAAGGGTCGCGTTGTTCGCGGCATGCTCGATGGTGCTTACACTCAGTTAGTTACCGGTGTCGCACTGACTGGTATCTACTCTGCCGGCCTTATTGAAGGCGAAGAGGTCAACAACACCAAGATTGCAGTGAAGCTGTCTGTGCTCATCGTGATTATTGTCTTGGCCCTCGTATTCCGCAAGCGCGAGGTTGCACCTTCGTGGGCACTGTGGTCCATTGGTGGACTAACTTTGCTCAACGTTATTCTCGCTGTCGCCTGGTAACTAGGATCTGATGAGCTCACCCCGTATGGGTCGTCGTTCATCGGCCCCTGAAAATTCCTCAACTGCGCCCAAGGCAAGTTTTGGGCAGTTGATGCCCTACCTGCTTGAACACAAGAAGGTTCTCTCCTTCGTCATTGTGCTCAGCGTGTTGGGCGCAGCCGCGTCATTGGCTCAACCACTGCTGGTTGGACAGGTCATCAACCGTGTCAGTGCTGGTGAGCTCATGGGCAACCTCGTGTGGTTGCTTATCGGACTCGTGGTGGCATCTGCGCTGATTAATGGCTACCAGCACTACTTGCTCCAGCGCACCGGTGAAGGTGTAGTTCTTTCCTCCAGGCGTCGACTCGTGGCGCGAATTCTGCGTCTGCCAATCAGCGAATTTGATACCAGGCGGACCGGTGACCTCGTCTCCCGCGTGGGCAGTGACACGACCTTGCTTCGTGCCGTCTTGACGCAGGGTTTGGTTGAAGCCATCGGTGGTTCGCTGACTTTCATTGGTGCCATTATCGCGATGGCAATCATTGACCCAGTCCTGCTCGGACTCACTGTCTTGGTGGTCTTTAGCGCCATCATCATCGTTACCGTTCTCTCTCGCCGCATTCGTGTAGCAAGCAGGAAAGCTCAAGCCAAGGTCGGTGAGCTCGCTGCCTCAGTTGAGCGTGCCATTTCTGCCGTGCGCACCGTGCGTGCCGCTAATGCGACAGATAGAGAAATCAAAGTCGTTGATGACGAGGCCGAGGGCGCCTGGCGCATGGGCATCAAGGTTGCCAAGATTTCTGCTTTGGTTGTCCCTGTTGCTGGCATCGCCATGCAAGTAGCCTTCCTCACCGTTTTAGGTGTGGGTGGTTTCCGTGTTGCCTCTGGTGCCATCACGGTAGCTAACTTGGTGACGTTCATCTTGTTCCTGTTCATGATGATCATGCCGCTGGGACAAGCCTTTGGTGCGATTACCTCGGTGAACTCAGCGCTCGGTGCTCTTGGACGTATTCAAGAAATTATTGCCCTGCCCAGCGAAGGAGAGTTCGACCGTGAACTTGCCCCACTGGCAACGCTGGATAACGGCGCCCGCGGTGCTGTAAAGAATTCCCCAGTAGCTGTGGAGTTCGTGGACGTTCGCTTCTCTTATCCAGTGCTTGTTCTTCCGGTTGAGGAAGATGAGAGTACGACCGATCCCACTGCCAAAATGTCTCGTGCTGAGAAAGCACGCATCAAGGCTGGTGGCGCCGCAGGTGAAGCTCTCGCTGAGGAAGCACAGCCCCTGACCGAAGCTCCAGAAATCCTCAAGGGAGTGTCATTTAGCGTTGCGCACGGAACACGTGCCGCACTCGTAGGGCCTTCCGGTGCTGGTAAATCAACCATCCTGGGCTTGATCGAAAGATTCTATGACCCCAGCTCGGGCGAGATTCGTGTCGGCGGTATTGACATCAAGGCACTCGAGCGTGAAGATTTGCGTGCGCAGATTGGTTACGTCGAGCAAGACGCTCCAGTGCTTGCTGGTTCCTTGCGAGATAACCTCCTGCTGGGTTCACCCAACTCAACTGATGAGGAGTGCATTGCCGTATTGGCAGATGTTAACCTCACTTCTGTCCTTGAGCGCAGCCCGCTTGGTTTGGATGCTCCCGTTGGTGAAGAGGGTGTCATGCTCTCCGGTGGTGAACGTCAACGTTTGGCTATCGCTCGTGCGCTGTTGGCTGCGCCACCCATTTTGTTGCTGGATGAATCCACCTCGAGTTTGGATGGTGCGAACGAGCAACTCATGCGTGAGGCAATTGACCGTGTTGCACAAGATCGCACGCTCATCATCATCGCGCACCGCCTCTCCACCGTCGTTGATAGTGATCAGATTATTGTTCTGGAAAACGGAGCTGTTGTGGGAACGGGAACACATTCTGAACTTGTGAAGACAACGCCTCTTTACAAAAACTTGGCCAAACACCAGCTGTTGGTCTAAGCCCGCAAACACAGAATCCCCCTCCTAGCGGAGGGGGATTCTTCTTGTGTTGGGAAGCTTAGGCGAAGGGGTTGGGTGTCATGGTGTACTTCACCGACAGGTACTCATTGATGCCTTCGAAACCGCCTTCACGGCCCAAACCGGACATCTTGACTCCACCGAATGGTGCTGAAGCGTTGGAGATTACTCCAGCGTTGAGACCCATCATGCCGGTCTGAAGTTTCTCAATCAGACGCTGACCGCGCTGGAAATCTTCGGTGTAGACGTAACCAATCAGACCGTATTCGGTGTCGTTAGCAATCTTGATGCCTTCTTCCTCGGTGGAGAAAGTAGTAATCGAGAGAACCGGTCCAAAGATTTCTTCCGTCATGATGTCTGCGCCAGGCTTGACACCAGTGAGAACGGTGGGCTCATAGAAGGTTCCTGCACCGTCGATGGCTTTGCCACCGGTGAGCACCGTTGCGCCCTTAGCGACAGCGTCTTGAACGAGTTCGTTTGCTTTCGCCACAGCCTTTTCATCGATAAGGGGACCAATGCTGACGCCCTCTTCAGTGCCGCGGCCAATCTTCATTGCCTTCACGCGCTCGGTAACCTTCTTGGCAAATTCTTCGGCAACTGCCTCGTGAACAATAACGCGGTTGGCTGCGGTGCAGGCCTGACCGATGTTGCGGAACTTTGCAATCATGACGCCATCGACGGCCTTATCAAGATCTGCATCTTCAAAGACCAGGAATGGTGCATTTCCGCCCAGTTCCATGGAGGTGCGCAGCATGTTTTCAGTTGCAAGCTTCATCAATGATTGGCCCACACCGGTGGAACCGGTGAAGGAAAGCTTACGCAGACGCTTATCGGTCACAATGGGATCAGATACAGCTGCGGTGGTGGAGGTGGTGAAGACGTTCACCACACCTGCGGGAACACCGACTTCTTCCAAGATTTTCACGAAATACAACGTGGTCAGTGGCGTCAGAGTTGCTGGCTTCACGACGACCGTGCAACCGGCAGCTAACGCTGGAGCAATCTTACGCGTAGCCATTGCCAGTGGGAAATTCCAGGGCGTGATGAGGTAGCTCGGGCCAACGGGCATGTGGGTCACGATGGTGCGACCAGTGCCTTCGGGGTTAGTTCCATAGCGACCGGTAATGCGGACGGCTTCTTCACTGAACCAACGAAGAAACTCGGAGCCATAGTTGACTTCACCGATCGCCTCAGCGAGGGGCTTGCCCATCTCGAGGGTCATGAGAAGTGCAAACTCGTTCTTAAGTTCCTGAACGCGATCAAAAGCTTTGCGGAGAATGTCACTGCGAACACGTGGAGGAGTTGCTGCCCATGCATCCTGTGCAGCAACGGCTGCATCCAGAGCTTTCATTCCGTCTGCGGGAGATGCATCGGCAATGTTTTTCAGCACAGCACCTGTTGCAGGGTCATGCACGGCAACCGTCTTGCCTCCTTCAGCATCAACCCACTGACCGTTGATGTACAACTGAGTTGGTACCTGTGCAAGCAGTTCTGATTCGGAAATCGTTGACATTCTTCACCTTTTCTACGAATTCCTTATTCTATTCCCAAATTGGGTACGAAATAAAGAGGTCGTTAGGACTCAAACGATAATACAAGAATCGACCGGATTTTGTCCCCCGCAAACCACAAAAAGACGCAGTGCACGAGAAGATCTGACTTTAGGTGGGGCCGCCTGCGGGAATTGAACCCGCGACCTATTCTTTACGAGGGAATCGCTCTACCAACTGAGCTAAGGCGGCGTGAACCGCCACAGGCGGAACAAGTACCTAGCTTAGTAGCTTGTTTATTTGCTCTGCGAGTTGCGTCGACCGCGCAGCGCAATAATCACAATGACAAGAGCAAGCAAGCCGGCTACTGCCGCGGAGATGCCAAGGAAGAGTTGCATTTGAGGCACGGCAGGATCGTGAACCGAAGTAGTGCGCAACATGTCTTCAGTGACCACAGGCTCCTCAATGGGCATAGGGGTTTCAACCGGTGCAGGTTCAACAGCAGAACCCTCAACCGTGAAATCAACCTGGCCCGTGGCGGGGTGGCCATCGATAGAAACAATGCGATAGACCGCGGTATAGCTTCCGTTGGGCAGTGCACCTTGAACAATCGGAACTGTCATCGTTGCACCCGATGCGTCAAAGGTTGGAGCGCCGAGTTCAAAGCCTGTTCCGTCTGATGCAGTCAACACAACCTCAGGTGGAAAACTTTGCTCCACAGGCTCGACAAAGGTGAACTGTAATTCGCTGACATCCGACACAACGGCCCCGTTTGCGGGGACAGAGAGAAATTCATCGCTGTGTGCATTGGCCACACTTGAGAAACCGAGAACAGCAGCAACACTCAACAGCATGGCTGCTAACACTGCGCGAAAACGACGAATCATGACAGTAATCCTTCTCCAATAAATCCACCAGGCTGACAGCCAGGAGGTAATGCAAACACTGCTGAGCCAATGGGGGTAGTCCATGTGTTTAGTAAGTCTAAATCAGCAAGCCGTTGTTGTACCGGCACAAATTGGTGACTGACGTTTGCCATATACGCCGCAAAGAGTAACCCCACATTTGGGGAGCCATCGGAGTTGATTCCTTCGTCATAGTTCAGTGGTCGGCGAAGGAACTTCTGAGTTACATCATCGGTTCGAGCACGGCGCATATGTGCGAAAGAGGGAATGACCGGCAAACCATTGTCTGATTTTGCGGCAAGGTTTGGGGGGTCGAATTCATTGACTCCTGTGAGCGGAGCACCATTTGACAGCTTTCGCCCCACTGAGAGTTCCTTACTTCCCTCATCCAGCTTGTCCCAGGTATCCAAGTTCATCGCGATCCGTCGAAGCACCAGAGATGTTCCACCGTCAAACCATCGAGGTGACCCCTGTGCCCAAACCTGTGCGTCAAATTCTTCAGCAGTTCGGGGATTGACAGTGCCATCAACTTGGCCGAAGAGATTTCGTCCTGTTTGACCCTCTGGTTTTGCCCCAGGTGTGGAGGTAAAACCACTTTGTGACCAGAGGATCGTGGCAAAACTACGCGCAGTTCTCGTGAGCTGACGCACAGCGTGTGAGAGCGAGAGAGGATCATCTGACCCCACCTGAATCACCAGGTCTCCGCCTGAGAATTCGGGCTTCAGCTTGTCAATGGAGAAAGTTGGAAGTTCAGCAAAGCCAGTAGGAATCTTGGACTCCAAGCCCAGCTTGGTAAAGAAGCTCGGGCCAAAACCAAAAGTTGCTGTGAGGCGAGCTGGATTGAGTGCGAGATAGGGATCGTTATCTGGCAATGCCGGAACGCCTTGCGTCAGGCGCGCGGCGTCATCGGTGAGCAAACGCATCATCCGAATAGCGCCTTCACGATCCGTCGAAGGCTTTAGTTTCCAACCCAGAAATGTTCCATACGCCTGTGAGGGTGTCTCAATTCCAGCTTGGTGTTTTCCGTAAAACGGAACTTTTTGTTGGCCTAAATCCCCGGATGCGGCTTTCTGCGCAGCCTCAGCTTGAGCTACGGCATACCCCGTTCCCACCCCAACTGCAGCAACTCCGGTGGCAAGCCCAGCAGAAACGAGGAAACCTCGCCGCGATACGGCAGGGCGAGGTTCCTGTGTTTCTGATTGAGAAAACTCTGACATGTAATTTGCCTATCAGGACTATCTAAGAGTTAGTGACTCATTTCCATCGAACCCTCGGCGTCAGCCTCTGGGTCGTAGGTTTCATTTGCGTTTGCAATTTCACGAGCTATTGCCTCGATAGGAAGAGAAGTTCCGTTGGAAAATTCCAACGTCAAAGTGATGGTGCTTCCAGCAGGAATTGGCTTGAGAAGATCCCAGTACATCACGTGATATCCACCTGGCTTGAGGGTAACGGAGCCCTTTGCCGGAATAACAATTCCACCATTGGCCTCTTGCATCACCATGTCACCGGCATCGTTCTTGACTACTTCATGAATTTCAAGTGGAGACTGTGTTAGACCATCGGTGGTGTTTGTGGCACCTAGGAGCGTGATGTCTTCATCGGATGAGTTTTCTAGGGTCATAAAGACACCTGTCATAGCCATACCGTCCATGAGTTCAGGTACTGCTTTGACCCATGCATCAGTCGCCATTGGGGCGACAGGTTGAGGCGTTGCTGGGGCGCAGCCCACCAAAGCCAAAGCCGCAACGACAATGCTGGTCAGAGAAAGACCACGCTTGATGGGGAAAGTTGTTGTGCTCACTCGAGTTCCTTTGTGATGGGTGTATTCTACGTAACGTAGAATATTCATATTATTCTACAAAACGTAGAACAAGCAAGGTGGGAGAGAGAATGACCCCTTCTCGCAATCGAGGAGAGCTTGAGGCAGCCATCATGGACATCCTCTGGGCGTCTGAAACAGGACTCACTGCTAAAGAAGTACAGGCGACATTTACTGAGAATGTTCCCGCAATTACAACATTGATAACCGTGCTCGACAGAATGTGCGCCAAAGGTCAGGTCACCAAATCTGCTTCGGGTGGTCGCAGTTTCGTGTTCTCTGCAACAACCAACAAAGTCGATCACGTCACTGATCTGATGAACAATGCTCTACTCAGTGCAGATGACCACGCGGCGGCATTACTCCATTTCGCCGGGACCCTCTCTGAGGATGATCGAGCGTTCCTGCGTAAAGCAATCGATAATTCATAACTGAAGATGTCACTTCAGGCAATCGTGATTCTCTTTGGCGTATACGCCATTGTCACGCTCGTTGCTCCGAGAGTTCTCGTTGCACCCCAGCTAATGAACAAGCATCCCCGGTTTGTACTGTTTACCTGGCTCGCTTCGCTGGGAATTGCAGGTATTTCCCTCATCCTCGCTCTCAGCGGGTTAGTTAGTCGCGCCCTCGAACAACACGTCGAAGATCCTGACTATGCCCGAATCATTTTCCCCATCCTGGATCAGGTCTTTGGATGGATTGCGTTAGCTGCTCTCGGTATCTTGGCCTTCCGGCTCATTGCTGCGGTGGGTGATTTACGTACTTCTCGAGCAGAACTGTTGTCACAGTGGCAGATGATTTCCACAAGTTCACAACATCACACAATCGACGGTCATAGCGTTCACGTCATTGATTTACCAGAAAATATTTTGATGGCTATCCCTTCAGCGCACACTATCGTTGCGAGCACGGGATTAATTCAGGCCCTATCTTCGAGTGAATTAGGAGCTGCGCTCGTTCACGAACAAACACACATCAATGAACATCATGGGGCCATCCGTGAAGCAGGGGTCTTAGCGGTCGCAGTTGCTCCTGGTTTCTCAGCAAGCGCTCGAATGGCTCAGGCAACTCGAATCGCAACGGAGCTAATTGCCGACGATGAAGCAGTGAAGCTGTACGGTCCTGAAGTTGTTGCATACGCACTCGAAGCAGCGTTTGGTACATCACCCCTTATTGAAGAACGAGTGGCCCGACTACGCAATTAGCAGCGTAAGTCTTTTGCAGGAACTGTTCCTCTGAGCAGGAAAGTGTCCACGGCATCTTTCACGCACGAGTTGGACTTGTTATAAGCCGTGTGTCCCTCACCCACATAGGTAATGAGGTGACCGTGGTCGAGCTGAGCAGCAAGCTCCTGTGCCCAACGATACGGAGTTGCTGGATCACCTGTTGTCCCAATAACAAGAATGTCCCCAGAACCTGAAGCAGAAACTTCACCGGGGCTCAGCACCGCAGGTGCCGGCCAGGTGGCACACGACTGCTCGCCCCACGCCAAATAGGGGCCAATCACTGGAGCAGCTGATTTCAACTTTTCAGCGTGCAGTGCCCACTGTGTTTGATCGGTTTCTGTGGGGTAATCAAGACAGTTGATCGCGATGAATGCTTCCGTGGAATTATCTCCATAAACACCCGCCTCAGAGCGGTTGTAGTACCAGTCCGCAGCCGCAAATGCAGGGTCTGCATCTCCTTCGAAGACCGCGGTGAAAATATCGGAGAGATACCCCCAGGCTTCTTTGTCATACAGCGGAGCAATGATGGCAGTGACCATGGCATCAGCACCTAAGAGCCGACCATCAGAAGCTGCTAATGGGTCTTTATCCAGCTGTGAGAGTAGTTCAGAGATACTCTGCATTGCCTGATCGACGCTGCCACGGAAAGGGCAGGATGATTGCGATAAACAATCGGCAAGATACGCCCGTAAAGCCTTCTCAAAACCTTGAGCCTGTGTCACAGTGACATCAAAACTGGAAGATGCCGGGTTAAGTGCACCGTCGAGAACCATGCGCCCCGCATTAGCTGGAAAAGTTTCTGCATAGATCGCGCCAAGAAGGGTTCCGTAGGAATATCCCAGATAGTTCAGCTGACGATCACCAACGAGATACCTCAGCATGTCGAGATCACGTGCAGCACTGATGGTGTCCACATGCTCTAACAATGCCCCAGATTTTTCCGCACAATCCTGAGCAAAAGCTTGTGTTGCTGCCGCCCGCTCTGCAAACCATTCAGGAGATTCACGTGGAGCATCGAAGAAGCCGTAAAGATATTCATCCATTTCAGCATCAGAATCAACACACGTCACGGGGGTTGATTGACCGACACCTCGAGGATCAAAACCAATGACGTCGTAATTCTTTTGAACGTCTTTACTCACCGCATAGTCCAACGAATTTGCAATGAAATCAACGCCGGAAGCGCCCGGTCCCCCAGGGTTCACAAACAGAGAACCGAGGCGGTCAGAGCTGGAGGCAACATGCCGCACCATAGCCAGTTCAAGCGTTTGTCCTTGAGGGTTACTCCAGTCAATAGGCGCCTTGGCGACCGCACACTCCATCGCTTCGTAGCAGTCCTGCCAGGAGATGTCCTGGTTGTAGAACGGGGCTAATTCTGAAGGAATACTCTCTGGAGGTAACGAAGGTTCAGGAACCACCGGCGCTGAGCACGCGCTCAACGTCAATGCCAGCGTGGCAACAAGTGCTGTTAGTCGCAGTAAGGCTCTCATGCCGATACTTCAGATCGTGAAGCACGAATCAGTAACGCCTCCATAGCAAGCGCGGGTGCAACGTTTGAGTCAATGCGTTCTCGTGCTTGGGCAATTGCTTCCATAGTTGCCAGGGTGTCCTCGGAGGGCCGTGCTGCGGCCGCTGCGCGGAGTTCAGTTTCAAACTCAACATTGATGAGATCTTCGTTGACACCTAGTTGAATCCGCAACACATCCCGGTAGACCGAGAGCAGGTCAACCAGGATCCGATCCAATCCATCACGCAAGCTTCGTGTAGCGCGGCGCTTTTGCTGCTCTTCTAAACCTTTGACTTGACTGCGCAGATTCGCGGGAACAGCATCGCCTTCGGCAATACCCATAGATTTACGCAAGTGTTCGAGTTCCTGAGCATCACGTTCTTCGGTGATTGCTTTAGCGTCATCTGTCGCGATCTCAATCATGCGCGCTGCAGCTAACACTGCTTCACGAACGGTCATCACATTCAACGCCAGACGGACTGTTTCTTCGCGTCGGGCAGCAGCTTCAGGATTGGTGGCAAGGCGGTGAGCCATCCCAATGTGAGATTGTGCATGCCGTGCAGCTCGCTCTGCAGTGTGTGCATCAACACCATCACGTGAAGCAATAAGTGCAGCCACGTCTTCGACGCTGGGCACACGCAAACGAACGGAGCGAACCCGAGAACGAATGGTGGGAATCAGGTCAGCTTCACTGGGTGCGCACAAAATCCACACTGTGCGCTCAGGAGGCTCTTCCAAAGCCTTGAGCAGGACATTTGACGTGCGCTCAGCCATTCGATCAGCATCCTCGATCACGATGACGCGATACCTGGAGACCGCGGGGGAATACTGTGAGCTTTGCACCAGTGCTCGAACCTCATCAATGGAGATGATCACACGTTCGGTGGTGAGAGACGAAAGATCAGGGTGGGTGCGGGCAGCGACTTGAGTGCAATCAGAACAATTTCCGCATCCGCCCTCACGGCACAGCAAAGACGCAGCAAATGCATAGGCAAGATTGGAGCGCCCAGAACCCGGCGGACCCGTCACGAGCCACGAGTGTGTCATCGCAGAATCATGTGACGTAGAACTGGCAAGTTCAGCAAGTGATGCAGCACGGAAAACATCAATGGCCTCTTGCTGGCCAACGAGGTCATCCCACACCGTCATAGTTCAAGGCTACCGGCAGTAGCTGTCAGCACCTGTGCGCTAGCTGAGCTCGTGGCTGACGCGAGAACGAATAGCTTGCGCTAACTCATCAATAGGCTGCGTTGCATCGAGGACGAGGAATCGCTTCGGTTCAGCTTTGGCTAAAGCAAGGAAGCCCGTTCGAACTCGGGAGTGAAACTCTGCTTTCTCATTTTCCAAACGATCAAAAGGCTTATCTGCAGCATCGAGGCGGGTTCGTGCAACATTCTCGTCCAGATCCAAAAGCACAGTCACGTCAGGAAGCAAACTTTCTGTTGCCCACAAGGAGAGGTCCCGAATCTCTTTGGCATCCAAGACTCGTCCGGCGCCCTGATAAGCAACAGAGGAGTCAAAATAGCGATCCTGGATCACAACGTCACCGCGCTCAAGCGCTGGCCGCACCACTGTTGCAATGTGTTGGGCACGATCTGCCGCATAGAGCAAGGCTTCAGCCCGAGGATCTATGTGTCCACGGTGGTGCAACACGAGGTTGCGAATCTCCACACCAACCTCGGAGCCGCCTGGCTCACGGGTGCGAACAACAGTGCGACCTTGCTCGGTCAACCACTGCGCTAACAGGCCAGCCTGAGTGGACTTGCCCGAACCGTCTCCACCTTCGAAGGTGATGAACAACCCGGCCATGAAGCTACTCGCTGGCCTTAGAGGAAATTCCTGATTTGCCCAAAGTAGTCGCGGCCTTCTTGGCTCCAGCCTTCTTCACCACGATGGTGTCGCCGACCTTCTTTGTGGCTTTTTTCTTGGCGGCAGGCTTCTTTGCAGCAGCCTTCTTGCGCACAACGGGCCCCTTGGCGCGCTTGATAGCTAGAAGTTCGACTGCTCGGTCGAAGTCAATTTCTTCGGGAACCTCACCACGAGGAATGGTGGCGTTGGTGGTGCCATCAGTGACATAGGGGCCGAAACGCCCGTCTTTGATTTTGATGGGTTTGCCACTTTCAGGGTCTGCATCAAATTCTTTTATGGCACTAGCTGCCTTGCGGGCACCGTACTTTGGCTGAGCAAACAGTTCGAGTGCTCCAGCTAAATCGATGGCAAAGATTTGGTCTTCGTTTTCGAGAGAACGGGTATCGGTACCCTTCTTGAGGTACGCACCGTAACGACCATTTTGTGAGGTGATGACCTCACCAGATTCAGGATCAACTCCAACCTCGCGAGGAAGGTTCAGCAACTTCAGCGCAGTCTCGAGATCAACCGTTGCAGGGTCCATGCTCTTGAACAGGGACGCTGTGCGAGGCTTGATTACCTCGGCCTTAGCAACGCGCTTCTTTTTCTTAACCTCAACAACCTCACCGGTGGCAGGATCAATTTCTGCCTCATCGAGGGCGACCTCTGGTTCAGGTTCAAGCTCGGTGACATAGGGGCCGAATCGACCGTCCTTGGAAACAATAGTTTTACCATTTTCGGGGTTGATTCCCAGTACTCGGTCAGTAACGATGGGGGCATCAATGAGCTCTTGCACCTTTTCAGGAGTGAGTTCATCGGGTGCCAAGTCCAGAGGAATGTTGACGATGCGAGGCTTTTCATCCTCTGCCGCATCAGGGTTCGTTACTTCGATGTAGGGACCATATTTACCCACTCGAATTGCGGCACCGGTGTCCCCCACAGGGAAGGTGTTGAGTTCGCGAGGATCAATATCTCCGATGTTGTCGAGAATTTCACGAAGACCGTGGTGGCCAGGCTCACCAAAGTAGAACTTCTTCAACCACTGTGATCCGGTGCCTTCGCCGCCGGCGATCTTGTCGAGGTCCTCTTCCATTTCTGCTGTGAATGCATAGTCCACTAGATCGGTGTAGTGCTCTTGCATCAGTCGAACGATGGAGAAGGCAACCCAGGCGGGAACGAATGCGGAGCCCTTAGGAGTGACATAACCACGGTCAACGATCAGGCCCAAAATCGAAGCATAAGTAGAAGGGCGGCCAATGCCCAGCTCTTCGAGCTTCTTGACCAGGGTTGCTTCGGTGTAGCGAGGTGGCGGAGTGGTGTCGTGGCCTTTGGCTTCAACCTCCGCGAGGATGAGCTTCTGCCCTTCGGTCATGACAGGAAGCTTGGCTTCTGCTTGAGCATCTTGAGCATTGCGTTCTTCGTCTGTGCTTTCCTCATACGCATTGAGGAATCCACGGAAGGTGATGACGGTTCCGCTGGCAGTGAATTCAACACTCTCGCCGGAGGCGGGTGTTGCTTTCACGGTTACGGTTGCAGTCTGCCCCTTGGCATCGGCCATTTGGGATGCCACGGTGCGCTTCCAGATCAGGTCGTAGAGTTTCCACTCGTTACCGCGCAACACGTTTTCAAGTTCTGCCGGGGTTTTGAAGGTTTCACCAGCAGGACGAATAGCTTCGTGAGCTTCTTGAGCGTTCTTGCTCTTGCCTGAGTACTGACGAGGAGCATCTGCTACCTGATCAGCGCCATAGAGGGTGGTTGCCTGGGTGCGAGCAGCTGCAATAGCCTGCCCAGAGAGTGAAGGAGAGTCGGTACGCATGTACGTGATGTACCCGTTCTCATATAGTCCCTGAGCAATGCTCATCGTCTGCTTTGATGAGAACTTCAGTTTGCGCGAGGCTTCCTGCTGCAGCGTCGAAGTAGTGAACGGTGCTGAGGGCCGACGGGTGTATGGCTTAGTTTCCAAGCCTGCGACAACGATTTCCGTGGTGGACTCTCGCAACGCAGCAGCAAGTGCAACAGCAGCTTCTTCACTCAGCAGCGAGGCTTTGGTGGTGAGTTCACCGTTGTCGTTGAAGTCTTTACCCGAGGCAATGGTGTTGCCACCGATACGCACAAGTTTGGCTTCAAACTGCGTGCTGGCCTCGGTCGAGGTTCCCAGTGTTGCCAGAAGGTCCCAGTAATTGGCTGAGGTGAACGCCATGCGTTCACGTTCACGGTCTACGACCAAACGCAGTGCAACTGTTTGTACACGACCAGCAGAAGTTCCGGGCCCCACGCGGCGGCGCATCACATCGGACATTTCCCAGCCGTAGAGACGGTCCAGGATTCGACGGGTTTCTTGGGCATCTACGAGTGCTGTGTCGAGCTCACGAGTGTTTTCTTGTGCAGCCTGAATGGCTTCCTTGGTGATTTCGTGGAACACCATGCGGTGCACAGGAACCTTTGGCTTAAGTACTTCAAGTAGGTGCCACGAGATGGCTTCACCCTCACGGTCTTCATCTGTTGCCAGATATAACTCATCAGCGCTCTTGAGTGCTTTCTTGAGCTCGGCAACAGTCTTCTTACTGTTTTCACTCACGACGTAATAAGGCTGGAAGCCATCTTCCACGTTGACAGCAAACTTGCCGAAGGGGCCCTTTTTCATGTCCGCAGGTAGCTCGCTGGGCTTGGGCAGGTCACGGATGTGGCCGACGGATGCGAGCACTTCGTAGTCGTCGCCCAGGTACTTACCAATGGTCTTGGCTTTAGCTGGTGACTCTACGATGACGAGCTTTTTGGTGCTGGACAAACATTCCTCCGAAATTATGGCGTTCCAAAAGGTCAAGATACACGGCAAATCGGGTTCGTCAATCATCGAAGCATATTTTTAGGTCCTGCTTTTGCCCGAGTGTCGATCAAAAACCCCAACACAGTGACCTTCATGGTCACTCGCGCAATGAGCTTATCGACGCTGCAGGTTTCAAAATTGAGTTGATGCTTCTCGGCCAGTCTTTCCGCGCGATCACAGGGATATCCGGGGATGCGCCCGGAGGCAGCATCTGCTGCTTCCAATGCTGCCCGGTCGGTAACGGCCTGTGCTCTTTCGAATGTAGCGAGGGCACTTCCGCATAAAAATAAAAAACTTGTCACCGAAATCACTCCGCTGACCAAAATGAGGGTGGCCGAAGTGCTCGAGCCATGATCAGTGCGCATCAAGAATACACTCTCGAACACGTATCTCTGGAACTATCCATTCCAGTGGACCTGGCCCAACGTTTTGTTGCAGCGTGACACAAATCACATCGCTTTCAACGCTCTGGCGAAAAAGTACTTTGCTATTTGCGGCATGCAGTGCTCTCGTCACGAGAGCACTGTCAACACCGCGAGCGAGTTCTTGAGCTGCTTGCCGGGCTAACGAAGCATTACTGAGCTGAGTGCCCAGAGCTGAGACTGCCTGCAAGCAGATTCCCAGTATCAAAATGATGACCGGGAGCACCATGGCCAACTCCGCGGTGACACTACCATCCGAACGTGAGTGCACGTCGAACCATGTCAGTCAATATGGCCTTGACTTCATCCCCGCGAAGGATGGCCACGAGTAAACCTGCAAACCCCACTGCAGCCATGGTGGCGATGGCGTATTCGGCTGTTGCTGCACCTTCTTCCAGCGTGAGGTTGGCCCAGATTTTCTTGAGTTGTTTCTTCATGAGATTTCTCCTTTCGACAGCAAGTAGAGCCCACTGGGTTGCTGAAGAAATACACCTCTATATAAGAGGTGGAAAATCTCCCTATTTCAACGTTGTGGAGGAGATCACACTTGCCACCAACGGAAGCACTCCCACAGCAATAAATGCGGGCAGAACGCACACCCCGAGGGGGATCATGAGTTTGACACCTAAACGCTCTATAGATTCGCGTGAACTGTTGCGCGCACGATCGCGCAACAGTTCTGCATGAGCATGGAGCAAGTCACTCAATGCAACCCCTGTTCGCGTGGAGAGCTCCATAAACACATCACACTGTTCAAGCTCGGAGTGGTCAGTGAGATAGTTATCGGCTATCTCCTGAGCACAATGTCGTGCGTGTCTCAACGAGGCCCCAGAGCGTAAAGACATCGCCATCACTTCAGTCGGCATTCCAATAGCCCACGTGGTGGGTTCAGCTGCAGCAACCAGCGAAGCGGACCAGGTATGAGCCAGCCACATCAAGCCGGCAGCCACAACAAGCAAAAACCAGCCCACAGGTTGAAGCAATAAAAATGCGAGCGGGTTATAGCCGGCCGCCATCGCGCCCAGAATCGCAATGCCCGGCAATATCATGACGAGCCTGGTCGCAGCTTGAGGCCCTGCTAGTTGGCTTCGTGCTTCGCGAGAATTTTGGGATGCGTGAGCAAGCGCATGAGACAGTGACACAAGTAGATCTTTCATCGAGGCCCCCAGTTCAAGGCCCAGGCGCCACACCTGTGCCAGGAGAGCCAGAGGTGTGGGCGGTTTGTTGTCAAAGAAGGCATCACGTTCCACTCGAGCATGCATGAGTGCTTGTTGGGGGCTCAGTCCCGCTGCGAGCAACATGGCCAACAGTTGTGAGAGTGCAGAGACCTCACCTAAATCGTCATGAGCTACCGAAGCGGAGCGGATGAATCTCGAGCGAACGAAAATTCTGAGCAAATTTCCCCATTTGTGCAATACGTCGACCATGTTCACCTCGCTCCACATGAACAACAAGGTCAACTGCCCCGTGAACCAATGTGGTGAGCAAAGCTTCACTCAAACCAGACAGGAATCCGAGTGCTCGCAATCGTGCAGGTACGTCACTCAATGTGTTGGCGTGTAACGTCATCCCGCCGCCGGTGTGGCCTGTGTTCAAGGCGCTGAGCACGGCACCGAGTTCACTCCCGCGACATTCACCAAGGACGAGCCGGTCTGCCCGCATTCGCAAGGCCTGTGGCACTAGCTGTTCGAGAGTAAGTCCACCCGCGCCTTCATTATTTGCTTGCCGCGCCTCCAAAGTAATGACGTGTGGGTGCCGTATCTGCAATTCAGCCACATCTTCCAACACGAGAATTCGTTGATGTGGATCAGCATCAGATAAAAGAAGGGCCAATAATGAGGTCTTCCCTGCTCCTGCTGCACCCGTCACCAGAATTGTCTGCTGAGAGGCCACTGCTGCATGGAGGTACTCATGCTGCTGAGGGCTGAGATAGCCCTGCTCCTGAAGTTTCTCCCACGTCAGGTCGTGGTGACGGGGTATGCGGATGGAGATTGCTGTCCCGTGGGCTGCTACCGGGGCTAGTGCAGCATGCACACGAATACCGCCCTCGAGTCGGACATCAACACAGGGGTGGGCGATATCTAAATGACGCCCACCGCGGTCTATCAGTTCAACAGCTAGCGCTCGGACCTCTTTCTCTGTTGCCTCCCAGCGAGGTACTGGAATGAGGCCCGAGCCTTGATCGACCCACATTCCGGCATTGCTCGAGATGAGAATGTCAGTGACGAGGGGATTCCGAATCTGGGTATCCAGCAGGGCGAACATGGCCTCAAATTAGAGAAAAAATTCATCAGATGAGAATTTTTGGACCAAATTGGGGGTATTTGTACCCCTTTTGCCCCTGTGGAGGACAGGTCATGTGTACCCGAAAGACCTCACACACAGAGGAAGGCGACACCAGTTGGGGGGAACGGTGTCGCCTTCGTGACGCCAGATTGGGGGAATCGGCGGCGCCACCAGTCAGATACGAAGCTCTGAACATTACGAGTGTAAGGCATATTTCTGAAAATTATCTGTACCCCGAGTACAAAAAGTAACTTTGTATACAAAGTGTGATTTTGGGGGTAATCTCGTATCAGACTTTGATAGAACTTTGTCACCACCCAATGAAGTGAGGTGCTCAAATGAGCAACAACATTGACAACCTGATGCACGAGGAACGTCGCTTTCCACCCAGCGCAGAATTTGCTGCCCAGGCAGTAGGAAAAGCTGACCTTTACGACTCAGCGAAGAAAGATCGCCTTGGTTTCTGGGACAAGCAAGCCAAAGAACTGCTTCACTGGCACAAACCATACACTCGCGTGCTCGACTGGAGCGACGCTCCTGTGGCCAAATGGTTCGACGATGGTGAACTAAATGTGGCTTACAACTGTCTTGATCGACACGTTCTCGCCGGTAATGGTGACCGCGTTGCACTCTATGCCGAAGGTGAGCCTGGCGATCAGCGTGTATACACATACAGCGAATTAACCGCAGAGGTTAAGCGAGTTGCAAATGTGTATCTCTCGCTGGGTATCACCGCTGGCGACCGCATCGCGATTTACATGCCGATGATTCCTGAAGCCGTGATTGCCATGCTCGCTTCTGCCCGCATTGGCGCAGTCCACACCGTCGTTTTCGGGGGATTTAGCTCCGACAGCCTTCGTAGCCGTATCGATGACGCCCAAGCAAAGCTTGTGGTGACAGCCGATGGCGGATGGCGCAAGGGCAAAGTATTCCCCCTCAAGCCCACAGTTGATGCAGCACTCGAGGCACACGGTGGCGGCAGCACCGTCACAAATGTTCTCGTGGTCAAGCGTGGCGAGAACGAGGTTGCGTGGACTGCAGGTCGCGACATCTGGCTGCATGAGGCTATGGCCGGTGTTGACGCAGAACACGAAGCTCAGGGATTCCCCGCAGAGCACCCACTGTTCATTCTGTATACATCCGGAACAACCGGTAAGCCCAAGGGAATTCTGCACACCACAGGTGGCTACCTCACCCAGGCAGCATTTACCCACAAAAACATCTTCGATCTTCACGAAGAAAAAGATGTCTACTGGTGCACCGCAGATGTGGGCTGGATTACCGGACACTCCTACGTTGTTTATGGTCCACTCGCTAACGGGGCAACCCAGGTGGTCTATGAAGGAACTCCAGACGCGCCTCACCCCGGTCGTTGGTGGGAAATAATCGAGAAGTACAAGGTCTCGATTCTCTACACCGCGCCCACGGCAATTCGTTCCTTCATGAAGCTCGGACGCGAAATCCCTGCCAAGTTTGACCTCTCCAGCATCCGTGTACTCGGATCCGTGGGTGAACCCATCAACCCCGAAGCATGGATTTGGTACCACGACATCATCGGTGGCGGAACCGCGCCGATTGTAGACACCTGGTGGCAGACCGAGACCGGCGCAATCATGATTGCGGCACTCCCTGGTGTAACCACCCTGAAGCCAGGTTCAGCACAGGTACCCATCCCCGGTGTAGTCATCGACATTCTCGACGAGCAAGGTGTTCCTCAGGAAAAGAACTCCGGTGGTTTGTTGGTCATCTCCGAACCTTGGCCCTCCATGCTTCGCGGCATTTGGGGAGACCCAGCCCGTTTCCAAGAGACCTACTGGGAGAAGTTCGGAGATAAGTACTTCGCAGGCGATGGCGCTCGTTACGACTCAGATGGTGACATCTGGCTCTTGGGCCGCGTCGATGACGTGATGAACGTCTCAGGTCACCGTCTCTCCACAGCAGAGATTGAATCTGCGCTGGTTGGTAACCAGATTGTGGCTGAAGCAGCAGTGGTAGGTGCCGCAGACGAGACAACAGGTCAGGCCGTTGTCGCCTTCGTCATCCTGAAGAAGAGCCACGTTGACGACCAGACTCCCGAGGAAGCAAGCGCCATCCTGCGCAAGCACGTTGCGGACCAAATTGGTGCGATTGCTCGCCCTTCAAAGGTGTACATCGTTGAAGAGCTTCCCAAGACTCGTTCTGGCAAGATCATGCGCCGTCTCCTCCAGGACGTCGCTGAAGGTCGCGAGATTGGTGACACCACCACGCTGACCGACACTGGTGTGCTCAGCATCATCAGTGCTCAAGTTCACTAAACGAAGCACGAACGCACTGAACCCCAGGCCTGTGGCCTGGGGTTCAGTGTTGTTAGTCGAGGGCTACTTGAATGAAATGATGATTTCTACTTCAACCGGAGCATCAAGCGGCAAAACAGCGACACCAACTGCCGAGCGAGCGTGAACGCCTGCGTCACCGAAGATCTCTCCGAGAACCTCGGAAGCCCCGTTAATGACACCGGGCTGTCCCGTGAAAGCAGGGTCGCTGGCAACGAAGCCCACTACCTTGACCACACGGGTCACACGGTTGAGGTCGCCAAGTACTGATTTCACAGCGGCGAGCGCATTGAGCGCACAGGTGCGTGCATACTCTTTAGCGTCGGAGGCTGGAATGAGTCCATGGCCTTCACCGACCTTGCCTGTGGCAGGAAGTGCACCAGAGACCATAGGCAACTGACCTGACGTGAACACCAGGTCACCGTGAATAACCGCTGGAGTGTAGGCGGCAACAGGGGGGACGAGGTCAGGGATATCGATGCCGAGTTCAGCAAGGCGAGCGTCAATGTTTGCCATGTTTAGTCCTTTGTTCGTGGCTCGAGTTGAGTCTATTCAGCCAGTGGTCGTTTGAGATAGGCAACAAGTCCGCCTTCGGGCCCAGTCACGATTTGGACCAGTTCCCAGCCCTCAGTTCCCCAGGTGTTGAGGATGGCAGTGGTGTTGTGAATCAGTAGTGGAGTGGTGGTGTACTCCCATTTTGTGGCGCTCATGGCTCTCCGTTCGGTAGTTTCTCAGAAATCCGGGATAAATTAGAGTCTATGTTTGCCAAGAAGCCCTCGAAGTCAGGACTGGTCGGAGGACTGCTCGCATTTGTCGGCATGAGCGCCGTTGCGTCAGTACTTATTGCAGCCGCTGTGACCCCCGCTATCGCGGTTACCGGCCTCACCACCAATAGCGCTTTGGGCGTCTTTGACGAGTTGCCTGAATATCTGAAAATCAACCAGCTCGCGGAAAAGACCAGCATCTATGCCAAAGCATCAGATGGCACTGAGGTACTTCTTGCCTCCTTCTACGCTCAGAACCGTGTCACGGTTCCTTTGGACGAAATTTCTCCCTACGTCATTGACGCAGCTATTGCTACCGAGGATCCTCGCTTTTATGAGCACGGTGGTGTTGACCTGATTGGTACCGCTCGCGCAATCCTGTCGAACGCGTCCGGTGGAGATGTACAGGGTGGTTCATCCATCAGCCAGCAGTATGTGAAGAACATTCTCGTTCAGCGTGCTGAAGAGCTCGCAGACCCTGATGCCCGTAAGGCTGCCTACATCGCTGCTACCCAGACAAGCATTGAGCGAAAGCTCAAAGAAATGAAGCTGGCCATCAGCATTGAGTCGAAGTACTCGAAAGATGAAATTCTCAATGGTTATCTGAACATTGCTTCCTTCGGTGGTCGAACCTACGGAATCGAAGCTGCAGCTCAGTACTACTTCGGCGTGAAAGCGAAAGACCTCACACTTGCCCAAGCAGCAAGCTTGATTGCCACGGTCAATAACCCAAACAACCTCCGTATTGACTACGAAGAAAACATTCAAGCAAACACTGACCGTCGAAACTACGTCCTTGAGCGCATGCTTGCTGAAGGCAAGATCACTCAGAAGGAATACAAGGCAGCTGTTGCAGAACCTGTGACACCTGTCATCACCCCTCCCAGCACTGGTTGCCAGACTGCTGGTGGAGCCGCATTCTTCTGTGACTACGTCACCTGGGTCATCAAAAACGACAAAGCCTTCGGAGCAACCGAGGATGAGCGTTGGAACAACTTCCAACGTGGTGGTTACAAAATCATGACCACCCTCAACCTGGATGTTCAGGCAGCAACCAACGCTGCTATTGACGAGCGCGTTGCCAAAGTTGTTGATGAAGGAAACATCGCCGCAGCTTCTGTCTCGGTAGAGGTGGGCACCGGACGTATTTTGGCGATGGGCCAAAGCAAGGATTACTCCGCTGATCCTGAGGTGGTTGCAACCGGAGCCAACTACACCTCCGTGAACTACAGCACAGATTCCCGTTACGGAAGCTCGACCGGTTTCCCTGTGGGTTCGACCTACAAGGTCTTCACTCTCACTGAATGGCTTAAGAACGGTCACGGCCTTAACGAAATGGTTGACGGTAAGAACCGTATTTGGACCGGTAGGGAATTCACCAACAGCTGTGAAGGTGTTGGAGACCTCAACAACTGGAACCTGCAAAACTTCGACGGTCGTGGAACTGGTCGAGTCTGGTCTGCTCTGCAATCGCTGATCAACTCGTGGAACACCAACTTCATGATGATGGCGTCCAAGCTGGACCTCTGCAAGATCCGTAAAACTGCAGAAAGCTTCGGTGTTCACCGCGCTGACCTGAAGACTCTTACCAGCAACCCCATGGCTGTGCTGGGTTCAAATGAAATCGCGCCGCTGACCATGGCTGTGGCAGCTGCCGGCTTCGCAAACCAGGGCAAGGTGTGTTCAGCAATTGCGATTGATGAAATCACTGACCGCAATGGTAAGAAGGTTGACCCACCCAAATCCAAGTGCAACCAGGCAGTCCCGGCAAACATTGCGAACACTGTGGCGTATGCCATGTCTCGAGTAATCGAAGGATCAGCTCGATGGGCGTCTCCTAACGACGGTGTTCCCTTCATCTCGAAGACCGGTACCTCGGATAACTCCGAGCACAACTGGATGATGGGTACCACTACCAAGGTATCTACCGTTTCCTGGATTGGTAACGTCACAGGCCACGTCAACGTGGGTGAATACGTCTTCCCTCCCTATGTCTTCGTGCAGGGAATCTGGCGTGGCGTGATGGCAACTGCCAACAGCATTTATGGTGGAGATGCCTTCCCAGCACCAGATCCCAACTTGATGAAGGGTAAGTCTGTAGCCGTCCCAGCAATTGACGGCTTGACCCTCAAGCAAGCTCAAGAACTCATCGAGAGCGTCGGCCTGACCTTCAAAGACGGCGGCGAGATGGACTCTGAGAAGCCCAAGGGAACCGTGGTCAAGTCAGATCCACCTTCGGGTGAAAACACCGCTGTGGGTGCGGAAATCACTGTCTACACCAGTAACCAGTCGCTTGTAGCTGGTCCTGGAACTACACTCGGCATGACTCAAGCTGCCGCAACCAGTAGCCTGCAATCTGGAGGTTGGGTTGTCCAAGTTATCTTGGCTCCAAGCCCCACACCAACGCCTTGTCCTAGCACCCCTCCTGTTGACCCCAACAATCCGAGTGTGATTCCTGCACCAGTGCAAAGCACATGTCCTGCACCACCAAGTCCTAATGTCGGCAAGGTTATTGCCCAGGATGTTGTGGGTGGATTTGTGAAGCCTGGTGCCACCGTGACAATTACGGTTCAGCAATAACTCGCTGATGGACAAGTTTGTTCGTGATGCGCTCCTCGGAGTAGGGGTCGCCGCTGCCGGCGCCCTGCTCTGGGGAACGCTCATCGAACGTAACCAGTTCACTTTGCGTGAAGTCGAAGCCAAAGTTTTAGAACCTGGTGCACAGCCCCTCCGTGTTCTTCACATTTCTGACTTACATCTTGCCCCCTGGCAAGAGGGCAAAATCGAGTGGATCAAGTCATTAGCTGCCCTGTCCCCCGATCTCGTTGTTGACACAGGTGACAACCTCGGTCACATCAATGCTCTTCCAGCTGTTGAAGAAGCGCTATCGGCTTTCCAGGGCATTCCTGGAGTCTTTGTCAACGGTTCCAACGACTATTTTGCTCCCGAGTTCAAAAACCCTTTCACTTATTTCGCTGGCCCCTCACGGGCCAAGACCCATGCGACTGTGCTGGATACAGCGGGACTGCAGCACTTCCTGACCAACGATTTAGGCTGGGCTAACCTCAACAACACTGCTGCCTCCATCCAGATTGGTGAACGCAGAATAGATTTCATGGGTGTGGATGACCCCCACCGCAACTTCGACTCGCTTTCTCGCATGGAACGCGCATTAGAGAGCTTGCAGTCTGAGGACATTTTTGAAGAAACTGCACCAGAGCTCACGATTGGTGTCGCACACGCCCCCTATCAGCGCATTCTGAACGAGTTCGTTGCTCAGGGTGCTCAAGTGATGTTTGCCGGTCACACCCACGGTGGTCAGGTTTGTGTTCCAGGATTTGGAGCATTGGTGACAAACTGCGATATCCCTCGCGATCAAGTCAAGGGATTGAGCACGTGGCGCCATGGCGCCCACACAGCCGCATTGAACGTCTCTGCAGGCCTGGGAACATCTATTTATGCTCCTGTGCGCTTTGCCTGCCCCCCAGAGGCTTCTCTGGTCACTCTCAGCCCCAGAGACTAGTTAGGGACGTCCCAAGCTGCTGTAGTGGAAGCCAGCTGCTCTCCACATGTCAGCATCTAGGACATTTCTGGCGTCCACGACTCGTTTGTGTGCCATGAGATCTCCTGCTACTCGCGGATCTAAGGCAACAAACTCTGGCCATTCGGTGACCAAAACGGCTATATCTGCACCCACCAAAACCTGCTCGAGAGTTTCAGCGACATTGAGTTCGGGGAATCGCTGCAGTGCAGGGCCGTGAGCTTGAGGGTCATAAGCAACAACATCTGCTCCAGCAGCAAGTAAACCTTGAGCAACATCCAAAGCAGGTGAGTCACGAACATCGTCGGAGTGGGGCTTAAAGGCTAGACCCAACACCGCCACCCGCAGGCCTGCAGTATCCCCTCCGGCATCAGAGATGACGCGGGCAATAACTCGCTCACGTTGGCGCAGGTTAATGGCATCCACTTCATCTAAGAATGCGACCGAGGAACCTAAGCCAAGTTCTTGAGCACGAGCAGAGAAAGCTCTAATGTCCTTCGGCAAACACCCGCCACCAAACCCCACTCCAGCGTTGAGAAATTTCCTGCCAATACGCGCGTCATAACCAATGGCATCGGCTAGCTCAGTGACATTAGCGCCTGTTGCCTCTGCAATCTCGCTCATGGCGTTGATGAAACTAATTTTGGTAGCAAGAAACGCATTAGCTGCAGTCTTAACCAGCTCTGCCGTTGCTAGATCGGTCTCGACAACTGGTGTTCCAGAAGCAATCGCTTGTGAATACACATCCCTAAGTGCTGATCGTGCCTGCTGTGCGCCAGGGCCTTCACCAAAACCAAAGACCAGCCGGTCTGGTGAGAGTGTGTCTTTGATTGCGAAGCCCTCTCGCAAGAATTCTGGATTCCATGCCAGGGTTGCCGAACTGCCTGCAGCCAGGAGCCGGTGAGATAGAGCCTCTGCTGTGCCAACAGGAACTGTGCTCTTTCCCACGATGACATCCGTTGATCCCAGATGAGGAATCAGAGCATCAACAGCTGCATGGACATAGCGAAGATCTGCGGCGCCACTGTTCTCACTTTGGGGTGTTCCTACAGCGATAAAGTGCAGCGATGCTCCCGCAACTTCACTGATGTCTGTGGTGAAACGCAGACGCCCAGAATCTAGAGAAGAAGCAAGTATTTCTGGCAGACCTGGCTCAAAGAAGGGTGGTTTGCCTTGAGCGAGAGCGTCAACTTTCGCCGCATCGACATCGACGGCAATAACCTCATGCCCAAGGTCGGCCATGGCTGCTGCATGCACTGCACCCAGATAGCCGCAACCGATGACCGAGATGCGCATGGTGAGAAATTAGCTAAAGTCGGGGTCTGGTTCGTAGGAGTAGGCAACAGGCCACTGGCGACGACCAGCGTTGAGTACACCGTTGCTTTCGATGAGGTAGCAGTTACCACAGAGAGTTTCGTAGTGAACAGCAACGCCATCAATAGCAACTTGTTCACCATCAAAGATAAAACGGTCGTTGTATTTACGAGCGTTGAAGATTGCCTTCTTGCCACAGCGGCAGATGGTCTTCAGCTCATCAATTTCGTGAGAGATCTCCAACAGGCGACGTGAGCCAGGGAAAGCCACAGTCTGGAAGTCGGTGCGAATACCAAACGCCATGACAGGAATGTCTTCGAGCAACGCGATTCGGAGCAGGTCATCAACCTGAGCTTCACTGAGGAACTGTGCCTCATCGACCATGAAGCACTTGACGTCAGCTCCGGTCTTGCGGATGATTTCTTCACGCTCGTGCTGGAAGAGGCCATAGACGTCGCTCTCTTCAGCAATGACGAAGTCAGAGCGGCGGGTAATACCCACACGAGATAGAACACCCATGTCACCCTTTTGATCAATCGCAGGCTTCGCGATGATGACAGAGTGCCCACGCTCTTCGTAGTTGTAAGCAGCCTGGAGCATTGCAGTACTCTTGCCGCTGTTCATAGCGCCATAACGGAAATAAAGCTTGGCCATTAGGTCAAATATCCATCCTCGGCTGCACGCCGAACCAAATCAGCCCGCCGGGACGCGGGTCTTCCAGCTCTAGCGTACTTCTCACGGACCCGTCTGAGGTATGTTTTGGCCGTCTCAAACTGAACATTCATAGCTTCTGCGACATCTTTTGTTGCTAAACCTTGGCAATACAGCATCAATGCCTG
The DNA here is from genome assembly GCF_002355535.1 of Aurantimicrobium minutum. NCBI lineage: Bacteria > Bacillati > Actinomycetota > Actinomycetes > Micrococcales > Microbacteriaceae > Aurantimicrobium > Aurantimicrobium minutum. The sequence continues at coordinate 53,704 of NZ_AP017457.1, read as the reverse complement.
TTCTTCCCCAGCACTCAAACGAGGCTTGGACAGCTCTTCGGCGTGTTGAATGGGCTCACCTGGGGTTCCCACGTGCATGGCAGGCATGCCCAACAATTGACGCATTGAGGCAGCAATGACCCTCATCGAGGTGGCCTTATCGAAGTATTCATCAGCGCCCGAGGCGTTGATACGTTCCTCAAGCTCGGTGCCACCGAGAGCACTAATCACCACGACCTTGGCTCCGGCAGCTTTACACGTTAGTACTCGTGCCTCAATCGAGACGTTTTCTGCCAACTGGTAGTCCATCAAAACCATGTCGGCAGGAAAAGCAGGGTTGCCTAGGCACCCCGCCCAGGAGGTTTCACTACAGACCACGTCGAAATCTGGAGCGTTTTCAGAAAACCAACTTGTGATGCTTTCGACCAAGAGTCCGTGGTCATCCAAAATCGCCAACGTCGCAGGTGCCCTGCGTCCCCCATTAGTTTGCATAGTAGAACAACACCTTCACTTCCCCATCTTGTTCAATCATGCGGACATCTTGAAACACTACGTACATCACACGCAGATAGGGGGCGAGTTTGATTCTCAAACGATAGCTGGCGGCACTGCGTTCGCCGTGGTCTTTTCCTAACACCACACAGGAGAGGCGATCTGTTGCAGGATCTGACCGCAAGGACACCGTAATTGATCGCACTCCGTTATCTCTCAAACCGGTGATTAGTGCAGAAATGCTGGATTGAGAAGAGAGATCAAAACGTCCCAACAATTGCTCTGGATCGTGCAGCTCACACCCAATACGCTCTACCCATGTTCGAGTGGAAAGGGTGAGAAGTTCTCCACGAATTTCACCGGAGAGTTGCCGAGCTTTTTCGACATCCTCCGCATTGACGCGACCTGTTTCAAGAAGTTCCACATAAAAATGTTTCACCTCGTCTATGAAAGGTTTCGTCACTTCAGCGGTCACGGCACTACTCGGCTGAGATGGTGGCTGCGCTAGTTCACTCACTGTTGCATTCCAGGCCCTGAGCACACTTGTTGCTTTTTGGGTGTAGCTAGCTTGGCCGAGGACAACGATGGCAATAAGAGTGATACCGGAAACAGCAAAGTACGCCGGCCCAAAGGGAATGTCCAGACTCAGGCTGTTTAAGGCCAACAAGCCCCCGACGGACAGCACCGCTGCCAAACCGGCGTAGTACTGGTCTGAAAGTGGCCGATAACCACTGGCACTGGTAAACAGCAAAGCTAACGCAATTGGTCCCCACTCGAAGAAGTAACCTGTGACGTGGTTATCCATCGCCCCGACTTGAAAACATGCTGCGCAGATCGCAAAAAAGACAACGAGTGTGTAACTCCATTTGCCATAGGGAGCATGCCGTGGAGCGGCAAACCACAGGTGCAGTCCGAGTGAAAGAGTCATAAAAATAATTGCGATAGCCATTAAGTACATGTTGGAAATATGTACCAGTGAAGAAACTGAGGCCAGTACCACATAGCACCACGTAACAAGAACGATGACTATTGCTCCTTCCCAGCTTGTGGCAGCGGTGAGCGGATCGATTTGTTGCAGGCTACGACCTCTATCGCTCATCTCTCACCTCCGTGGGCAACTGCATCATGATGGCCGCACCATGATTAGGATTCGACCAAATTCGAACAGTGCCGCCGGCCTGCTCAATACGTTCTCTCACGGAAAGTTTTAGACCTAAACGATCAGTAGGGATGGCCTCAACGTCAAAACCAACACCGCCATCAATAACTGTGATGCTCACATTCGAAGGAATACCTAACAACACCACTTCTGCATTTTTCTGACCTGAGTGAGCCAAAACATTCGCTAAACACTGACTCAGTGCAGCTGCGGTGGCGGTGATTTGATCGTTCGTCAGATTTTCTAAGGAAGCAAGATCGCCGCTGAGGTTGATGACGAGTCCGTTTCGCTCCGCTTCGGCGAGCGCAGTTGAGACGGGGCTCAAGCGTTCACGAGTATCAGAACTCAATTCTGGTGAAGTAGCTGTCTGCCGGGTCGTTGTGAGTTCACTGTTCTCGAGGCGTGCGAGTTGGGCCTCAATGGATTCGCGAACATCCTGCTGGAGCATTCCCGGTTTAGTTTGCGCAATCAGGGCCAGGTTGGCCAACAACGTGTCATGAAGATGAGCAGCAATATCTTTCGCCGAGGCAACCACTTGGGCATCCTGTGAAATGAAATCCATGCTGTTATCAAGAGAAGGTTGAATCTTGCTCTGAGCTCGCAGTAGCCCCGGTGTGAACGATACGGCTAACACCACAATGACGTATCCCACAAGAAGGCGATTATCGAATTCAAAAACCCCACCGGCAAGCTGTGCTCCGACAAAAATAGCCACATTCGCAATCACATAACCCAGGGTTGCCCAGAACAATCTGTCCCGAACACGAGCAGCAACACCACAGGTAGTAATCAGAGCAAAGCCAAGCAGGGTAAAGGGCAAGAATTTTGTAGAAACCACATCAGGCATGGTGGCGAGCGCTGCCCACGAAACAATGACTAAACAAATGCCTAAGAAAACTAAATACAGAGATGCCGAGAAGGGTGACAGCGGGGAAAACATGAGCCACCACAACACAAAACCAGGAAAGCCAACCAAGAACCCTGCCCACAACACGGCAGCATTGCCCTCATGCCATCCGGCCAGCAGAAGTAGAACTTCAGCAAAGATGACGGAATAGGCCGAGTAAACCAAGAAGAGGCGAGAGAGTGCTTGAGCAAACAAGACAGGTGCGAGTTTGGCAGGAATACCAATCTGCATTCTCGCTCCCCCTCACCCAAATGGCCGTAAAGACCAGTCTTCCCTATGTGGAGAGTTTGAGCGCCTTAGCCGAAGCAGCAAAGGACTTCTTTGCCGTCGCAGGGTTGTCAGATAAACGTGTTCCGAAACTAGGAATCATTTTCTTGATCTCTGGCTCCCAGCCGGCAAACTCAGTGGGGAAGCAGCGCTTGAGTACGTCCAACATGACGGGCACGGACACAGAAGCACCAGGCGAGGCTCCCAACAATCCAGCAATAGTGCCATCGGCTGAGGCAATGACCTCAGTACCAAACTGAAGCACGCCCACCTTCTTGGGGTCAGACTTCATGACCTGAACGCGCTGACCGGCGGTGATGAGCTCCCAGTCTTCGTGCTGAGCTTCAGGGAAAAATTCACGCAACGCATCGAGCTTCTTTTGCGGGCTCGCCATCAATTCGCCGATGAGGTATTTCAGCAAGTCAAGGTTGGTTGCTCCGACAGCCAGCATGGGGAAAATATTGTTCAGTCGAATCGAACCGGGAAGATCGAACCAGGAACCCTCTTTGAGGAACTTTGGAGTAAAGCCTGCGAAAGGTCCAAACAACAATGACTTTTCGCCATCAACAACACGGGTGTCTAAGTGAGGAACTGACATGGGTGGCGCGCCAACAGATGCCTTGCCATAGACCTTGGCCTGGTGGCGGGCAACAAGGGCTGGGTTGGTGGTGCGCAGGAACTGCCCAGAGATGGGGAATCCGCCGAAGCCCTTGGCTTCTTTGATTCCCGCGCTTTGAAGCAGTGACAACGCGCCACCACCGGCACCAACAAACACAAACTTGGCCGTGATGGAGTGCGGGGTGTTTCCCACCATGTCACGCATTTGTAGACGCCAGTGCCCGTTGTGGAGTTTCTTGACCGAGGTCACCTGAGTTCCTGTGCGCAGTTTCGCGCCGTTCTCAGTGATGAAGTTGAAGAGTTGCTTGGTCAGTGATCCGTAATCAACGTCTGTTCCTGATGTGATGCGGGTGGCAGCAATCGGCTCGTCACCGGTGCGACCATCCATCAGCAGGGGGGTCCACTGAGCAATGACGTCAGGATCCTCTGAGTACTCCATGCCTGCAAACAAAGGCTGATCTTTGAGCACTGCATAGCGCTTACGAAGATATTCCACGTTCGCTTCTCCCCAAACGAAGGTCATGTGAGGAGTTGAGTTGATGAAGGTGGTGGGTGCATCAAGCATCTTGGAAGCGACCATGTATGCCCAGAACTGGAGAGAGACCTGGAATTGTTCATTAATCGCCACAGCTTTGGAAGGCTCAACCGAACCATCAGGTGCTTCGGGCATGTAGTTCAGTTCGCACAAACCAGCGTGACCGGTACCTGCGTTGTTCCAGGGGTTTGAGCTTTCCTGAGCCACTTCGCCCAGACGCTCATATACCTGGATGCTCCAGTCAGGTTGCAGCTGTTTAATGAGTGCGCCGAGCGTGGCGCTCATAATTCCGCCACCAATCAGGGCGACGTCAACTGTCTTTGCATTCACATCCGCAAGTTTACGTGGCAAAGCTACTGAGCACTGCCCTCAGTGCTTCCAGCTACCGGGAGGAACAGTGAAGGCCACCAGAAGCGTTTCTGGTGGCCTTCGTGAAATGGTGCAGAGAATTAGGCGCGATCAGCTGCAATCAACTCAGCAATTTGCACTGCGTTGAGGGCAGCGCCCTTACGCAGGTTGTCATTGCTGACAAACATTGCCAGACCGCGACCGCCATCCACTGTCTCATCAGCGCGAATACGACCAACGAAAGAAGGATCAGCTCCTGCAGCTTGAAGTGGTGTGGGAACTTCTTCTAGCTGAACACCAGGAGCGTCTGCGAGCAATTCGCGAGCGCGCTCTGGCGAAATAGCCTTACCAAACTTTGCGTTGATAGAGAGTGAGTGACCAGTGAACACGGGAACACGGACACACAAGCCGGAAACCAAAAGCTCAGGAAGCTCCAGAATCTTGCGGCTTTCGTTGCGCAACTTCTTTTCTTCATCGGTTTCGTTGAGGCCGTCCTCAACGATGGAGCCTGCAAGCGGAACAACATCGAAGGCGATGGTCTTGACGTATTTCACGGGTGTGGGGAAAGAAATAGCTGAACCGTCGTGAACGAGGTCTTCAATGTTTCCCTGCTCAACGGCAGCACGAACTTGGCCAGCAAGTTCTTCAGCACCGGCCAGACCAGAACCGGACACAGCCTGAAAGGTGGTCACGTTCATGCGCTCAAGCCCTGCTTCAGCATCGAGAACTTTGAGCACAGGCATGGCCGCCATGGTGGTGCAGTTGGGGTTGGCAATAATTCCTTTGACTGCCTGCTTGATGGCGTGAGGGTTGACCTCAGAGACAACCAGAGGAACCTCTGGGTCCATGCGCCATGCGGAGGAGTTGTCTACCACGGTTACCCCAGCTGCGGCAAAGCGTGGAGCTTGTGCTTTAGAGGCGGTGGCTCCTGCAGAGAACAGAGCTACGTCGATTCCCGCTGGGTCTGCTGTTTCCACATCTTCAACAACGACATCGTGACCAGCGTAGGGAAGCACGCTCCCGGCAGATCGAGCCGAAGCAAAGAAACGAATCGACTTGACTGGGAAGTTTCGCTCTTCGAGCAAACGACGCATGACCTTACCGACCTGGCCGGTTGCGCCGACAACGGCAACATTGAGCCCCTCGGGGGCGATGGCGGTCATCGGCCAGTTCCCGCGTGAACGACTGCCTCAACTGCGGAGTCAAGACCGAAAGCAGTGTGAACCTTACGCAATGCCTCGTTGAGCTGGTCTGCACGCATGATGACCGAGATGCGAATCTCGGAGGTAGAAATCATGTCGATGTTGACGCCTGCTTCAAACAGCGCAGTGAACAGCTGAGCGGAAACACCCGAGCTGGTGCGCATACCCGCACCCACCACAGAGAGCTTGCCGATGTTCTCATCGAGTGCGAGATCAGTGAAACCGATCTGTGACTGTGCAGACTTGAGAGCAGCGAGAGCGGAGTCAGCTTCAGCCTTGGGGAGGGTGAAAGAAATATCAGTCTGTCCGGTTCCTGCAGGCGATACGTTCTGCACGATCATGTCGATGTTCACATCTGCCTCGGCAACGATGGTGAAGATCTGCGCTGCTTTACCTGGGACGTCTGGAACACCGGCGACGGTGATCTTGGCCTCGCTCAGGTCACCGGCGACACCGGTGATGATGGGCTCTTCCACTGTTTCTCCCTCCGTGGGGTTGTACACGATTGTTCCCTCGTCAGGGACGAAGGAGGAGCGCACGTGCAATGTCACGCCGTGACGGCGTGCATATTCTGTTGCGCGAATGTTGAGAACTTTGGCACCGTTTGCTGCCAACTCCAGCATTTCTTCGGTTGAAATGCGGTGAATTTTGGATGCGTGAGGAACAACGCGAGGGTCTGCAGTAAAGACACCATCCACGTCAGTGTAAATCTCACACACATCTGCGTTGAGGGCTGCAGCAAGGGCAACAGCTGAAGTGTCCGATCCACCACGACCGAGTGTGGTGATGTCACCGGTGGAACGGTTGAAACCTTGGAATCCAGCAACAATGGCAATGTCGCCATCTGCCACCGCGTCACGCAGACGGTCAGGGGTTACTTCAACGATGCGAGCAGTACCGTGCTGGGCATCGGTGATCATTCCCGCCTGAGATCCAGTGAAGGATTTTGCATCGTGCCCGAGAGAGCGCACTGCCATGGCAACCAAGGCCATAGAGATTCGCTCACCAGCGGTGAGCAACATGTCAAGCTCACGTGGTGCGTGATCGTGTGAGACCTCGTTAGCAAGATCCATCAATTCGTCGGTGGTGTCACCCATGGCCGACACGACAACAACGACGTCGTTTCCGGCTTCGCGAGTATCGACGATGCGCTTGGCGACGCGCTTGATGCTTTCGGCATCAGCAACGGACGATCCGCCATATTTCTGCACAATCAAGCTCACGGTTTGAAACTCCTGAAAGAAGATGCTCACGGCTTCGTTTCACGCGAGCTGGAAACTCTATTCTACGGGGAGTTTCAGGGGGCTTTTTACGCTCAGGAGACGGTGCGACGGCCTTCGAAGGCGCGACCGAGGGTCACTTCGTCGGCATATTCCAAATCGCCGCCAACAGGAAGACCCGAAGCAAGACGCGAGACCTTAATTTCTAGAGTCTTCAACAAGCGAGAGAGATACGTCGCGGTTGCTTCACCTTCGAGGTTGGGGTCGGTGGCGATGATGACCTCTGTCACAGTCCCGTCCGCTAAACGCGTCATGAGTTGGCGAATACGAAGGTCGTCAGGCCCAATTCCATCAATGGGGCTGATTGCTCCGCCCAGAACGTGGTAGAGCCCGCGGAATTCCCGGGTGCGCTCAATAGCAACGACGTCTTTGGCTTCTTCCACGACACAGATAAACGTGGGGTCACGCCTGGGGTCACGGCAGATAGCGCAGGTCACTTCTTCAGATACGTTTCCGCAAATCTCACAGAACTTAACTTTTTCCCGAACTTCCAACAACACTGCTGACAGGCGGGTCACATCGAAGGATTCTGTTTGCAGAATATGAAACGCAATGCGCTGAGCTGACTTGGGTCCCACACCGGGAAGTCGGCCCAATTCATCAATGAGCTCCTGAACTATGCCGTCATACATGCCTAGTCCTCAGTAGTAATAACAGGAGTGGGGGCAGTGACCTCTTCAGAAATGAACTTGGCATCCAAGATCTCCCGAACGACTGCTTCGCCATAACGACGGTCTTGCAGCTCAGCTTCCTCTGCGCTGAGTTGAGAACCAGCGTCAGCCACTTCTGGCTCAACCGGTGTCTTCGAATCCGTGGATGGTTCATCATCAAGGACAGCTGAAGTTCCCGAGGGGATTGCAACAACATCCCAGCCGTCATCGGCGGGCTCATCCACGGGAGATTCTTCTGAAAGTTCAGCTGGTGGTTCCTCAGGAAGCGGAGGCTCCTCATCTGCAGGTGCTGGGGTTGCAAACTCTCGCGGAGCGTTGGGAGATGATGCCACAGCATCTGTTGCTGTGCTGACTTTGTCGATAGGTGCGGTCGCACTGGAGTCACTGGAAACTTTGAAGCTCACGCGAACACCAACGGTATCCAGGATTGCTTGACGCAAAATTTCGTGGACACCGCCGGGAACACCTTTTTGCGGACGGAAAGAGGCGGCGTCAGCTTCGTTGCTAAAGACGAGCGTGAGCACATCATCTTCAAGAGAGCGAACCTGCGCAGCAACAACGACGAGCCATGCTGCACGAGACTTCGCCTGGATTTTCTCCAATACAGCAGGCCATGCTTCAAGAAGTTCACGTGTTCCCACTGGCCCGGCTGGAACCACCTTGGGTTCTTCCTTGACTGGCTCTGGGGCTGGCGCAGGCTTATCAACCTTGGGCGATGGTGCAGAAGCAACTGGGGCAGCAGGTGTTGGAGCTGGCGCTGGGGCATCCTTTTTCTGCGCAGCAGGCGCAGCAGGCAGTGCGGATGCAACTGGAGCAGCAACCGCGCCAGAAGCACTACCCGTGGCTCGAACAAGCAGACGGGCAATCATCAGTTCAAGATGGAGACGCGGTGAGGTTGCACCCGTCATCTCAGTCAGCGAGGAATTCACCACATCTGCGGCTCTGGAAAGCTCCGCGGCACCAAAGTTCTGAGCTTGAGCCTGCATACGCTCGAGTTCGTCTGAGGGAATACCGCGCAGTACCGCGTTAGCGTTTGCTCCCGTAGCGGCAACAAGAATGAGATCACGCAGTCGTTCAAGAAGGTCTTCCACAAAACGACGAGGATCTTGACCTGTCTGAATCACTCGATCAACAGCAGCAAATGCTCCTGCAGAATCACCCGCGGCGAGCGCATCAACGGCTTCATCGAGCAGTGCAGCGTGGGTATATCCCAGGAGGGAAACAGCACGTTCGTAGGTGACGGCATCATTTTCTGAACCGGCAATGAGTTGATCAAGCAAGGAGAGAGTGTCTCGGGCAGATCCGCCGCCTGCACGAACAACCAATGCCAGAACACCTGGTTCAACTGTGATGTTTTCCGAGGCGCACAAGCTCTCGCAGTATTCCAACATTTGTGCTGGAGGAATCAAGCGGAATGGGTAGTGGTGGGTGCGCGAACGAATCGTGCCAATAACTTTCTCAGGTTCAGTAGTAGCGAAAATGAACTTCACATGCTCTGGCGGTTCTTCAACGAGCTTAAGCAAGGCGTTGAAGCCCTGCGGGGTGACCATGTGTGCCTCATCGAGGATGAAGATTTTGTAGCGGTCACGAGCAGGAGCAAAGACAGCACGCTCACGTAAGTCACGCGCATCGTCAACACCGTTGTGGCTGGCTGCGTCAATTTCAACAACGTCGAGTGATCCGCCACCGTCACGAGAAAGCTCAATACAACTGGGGCATACGCCACAAGGAGTGTCGGTTGGGCCTTCGGTACAGTTCAAGCATCGAGCCAGAATTCGAGCAGAGGTTGTCTTACCGCAACCACGGGGACCGCTGAAAAGATATGCGTGGTTCACACGATTAGTTCGGAGCGCCGTCATCAACGGTTCGGTGACGTGGGATTGCCCAATTACGTCAGCGAAGGATTCAGGCCGATAACGGCGATACAGTGCGGTAGCCACAGTTCAATAGTACGCGTCAGAGCCGACATCCAGACCACTTCGTCAACGCTGTGAGCGCAATAAAAAGGACCCCTCGCGCACCCGCCAGAGCCCGGTTACCCTTGCTACGTTTCCGTCCTGGGGGAGTTGGCCTGGATGGCGCCACGCGAGGAGCCAAACAACATTCTAAAGCACGTAACTGTGATGCACATTCTCGGTTCGTCAGCACCAGTGTTGAGCAGTTAGAATATTCAAGTTGTCCTCTTGCGCAAGCAAGCGGGCCATCAGGAGGATTCGCCTAGTGGCCTATGGCGCACGCTTGGAAAGCGTGTTGGGTTAACGCCCTCGGGGGTTCGAATCCCCCATTCTCCGCCACCGAAAATGACCGCCCCTCGTGGCGGTCATTTTGTTTAAGCTAACTCCCGTTATCTGTCTCCAGTAGTGTGTGGCCATGGTTAATTCTCTTTTCGTGAATCTCCCAATAGCCAATCTCAAGAACTCTGTTGAGTTCTTTACCGGGCTTGGATTCACTTTCAATCCTCAGTTCACTGATGAGCAGTCCACCTGCATGATTGTCAACGACAACATTTTCATCATGCTGCTCGAACACGCAAAGTTTGAAAGCTTCATCGAGAAGAAGATCGCTCCCAAAGACACAGCTGAAGCTATTTTTGGACTGTCGTGTGACTCTGCTGAGGATGTTCGTACGCTGTGTGAGAAGGCTTTTTCTTTGGGGGCGCGCAAAGTCAATGAACCTGAAGATATTGGCTTCATGTTCAGCTGGGGTTTTGAAGATCTGGATGGCCACTTATGGGATGTGTTCTGGATGAATCCAGATCACATCCTCGACTAATCCTCTTTCCTGAGAAGGTACATGTATGCCCACCCCTATTGATTTCACAACCGTCTCCACGCACGGTCTTGAGTCCTCTCCTCACGCGGAGGCGCTTGCAGGGCTACGAGCAAATGAAGCACGTTATTTCAAGAACAAATACGACCTCGTTTTTGAAACAACTCCAGCCAGCGAAGCGCCGGAGCTCGTGGACTACGTAGCCACAGTTTTACTCGAGCGAGACATCGTTGTGGCATCCACCCCGCTCGAGGTCACCGAGATGATGGTTGACACTGCAGACGGGCTCGTTCGCTGGACCTATGTTTTTTATGAAAGCGGTCTTGCCATCAACGTTCTTTATACCGTCAATGACAATAAAAAACGTGCTGTCGGATTCAAGCTCTCGGATGGTATGGATGTTCCAGAAGAACTAAACAAGTTCAAATTTGCCCGGATGAAATCCAAGCTGGCTGGAACAATTCGTGGCAGCTATTTTGTCGTAAAAGGCGAGTACTAATTACAACTACCAGGGTGAATCGCGCTCGTGATCCCTGGTGGCATCACGCGGGTAGTTGGTGAGCTCGCTAGCCCCAGCTCGAATGCAGATCCAGCGCAATTGGCCATCGCTTTCAGGCAGGGCACGCCAGGTCCGCCACACACCCTGTCCGACCCGAACTACTGAACCGGCTGTGACGTCAATGATGTCCTCATCAAGACCCATCTGACCCGAGCCTTCCAGAAAGATATAGAGCTCTTCGATTTCAGAGTGGGTGTGCCAGTATCCGGCTTCTTCACCGGGTTCCTAGGCATTGGCAGTCATGCCAATGAACTGGTTGGTCATTTCATGATCGACGACCCTCCGCCCCTGACGAGTCGTCTGGGGCACGAAGCCACCAAGGTAATCGCGCCAAGTGCTTGGCGCGCCAATGTTCGTGATTTCGTAACCGCTCATGCTGTCACGCTAGCAACCACCCACATGCAATGGAAGGACTAATTCGCCACCAAAAAAAGCATGTATTGGCCCCCGCCAGAAGTGATCTGGGTACTCACTGAGAGGTCAGGGGCATATCGCGAGAGTCGATCAAGTAACCACTCGGATGCTTGTTCGGCATCCTCTTGGCTAGGGCACCGAGCTATCACTTCACGGCCGCCCTTGCGCTGCAAACGGTCAACGGTTGCCACAATCGGAGATGGGTCAATGACTAGAAGTTCAGTACCCCAGGGCACAACAGGAGCTTTTTTGCCCTTCATGGTGTTGCAATCGCGATGAGCTAAACGTTCAACAGTGACAACGTTCTTCTTTGACTTGGCCACCGAGTAGCTATCAACACTGGGGCCCCGGTCCGAATTCACCGATGCATCAGGGTCCACAGCGGTGTCACACAACCAGCAAATCCAATTGTCGCGCTGGCCTACTTCGTTCAAATCGCTCATGACATCAGGGTACGCGAAAGCCTCAGCCTTCAGGAAAAGTGCTGCAACCACAGATAGACTCACTCAATCCCTCCCGCAAGAACAGCAGTGCAGTAAATGAGCGAATACCCCATTGATCACCTCAGCGATGAAGAATCCTGGGACGTCATTCAGACCAATCACATTGGTCGGATAGCCAGTGCGCGCGAGGGCGCACCTGACATTTACCCCATCGCATACGTCACTCATAACTGGAAGATCTACTTCCGCACCGGTGCCGAATCACGATTGCGCAAAGAAACCGATGGCCGCCTCGTTGCCTTCGAAGCAGCACATCAAATGATGCGCCACTTCTCCAGCACAGTTGCTCTTGGCCTTGTTAGAACTTTGACCAGTGCCGAGGCTGCTCAGGTTCTCGACGAGCTTCCCATCGTTGAATTCGCTCCCAATAGTGCATATGTCTGGATGGAATTCTCGCCTAACGAAGTTCGTGGCAGGCGCTTAAACGTCTTGGACCCACGAAGATAAAGTCGGCTAGAGCACCATATACATCGCAAGAATCAATAAGATTCCTGCGAGAACAATGCTGGGGATAGCGCCCTTGTTGTCTTTGAGGCGCAGGTGATACACCGCTGCGCCGATCATGAGTGCTGCCAAGCACAGTGCGGCGATCAGCGGAATGAGCAAACCAAGACCGACGATTCCGGGAAGAACCAATCCCAGACCACCAGCAAGTTCTGCATATCCGATGAGTCGAACGTTGCGCTTGCTGAAGGTGTTCACCCAGGGCATCTGACCAGCTAGTTCAGGGATTGGGCGAAAAGCTTTCTTCGTTCCCACGAAAACAAAAAGAACCGCAACAGCAAGGTTCAAAATCGACAACACGATAGCCATAAAAACTCCTCAGTAACGCAGGAACTTTATTGCTCCCCCACGGGCAATATTAGCAATTGAAGCTGGGAGTTTTTCCCTTGTTTAGAGGTGCTCGAGGATGAAATCGACTCGTTTTTCCGCTGGGAGAACAGGAACTTCCAGAATGTGGTGACCGAGCTCGCGATAAACATCTTCAATGGAGTCATGAATAGCGCGCTGAGTTTGCGCGTCTTCATGACGATTCCAATCCAGCTTCACCGGGAGAGGATCAAGAATGAACACTTTTCGGTAGCGAGCCCTAGCTGCTTGAGCAGAAAGCTCGGGGTTAGGTTTCAGTTTCAAGATCCGTTCATATCCCAGACCATCAGGAATTCCCCGATCCAAGAAGGACGTCTCTTCCGGATTCAAACTCTGTTCGTGCTCGATTTGGCGGCGCAGAATCTCTTCCTGAAACCACTCACCATCAGCGCGAACCTCGAGCAGAGTTCTGCCCTTGGCAAGTTCCTCAGCAATGATTTCTGACGCATGTTCGTGAGCGATGGCAAAGCCACGCTCACGCAGCAAATTAACCGTTGTTGTTTTTCCCGAGCTAGGCCCGCCTGTGATCACATACCAAGGAGGTGAATCAACAGAATTCATTGGCTATGCCAGAAGTAAGTACTACTTCTTTCCCTTTTCTAAAGCGGCGGCTTTGAGGTCACCCATGAGCACGGCAGCTCCACCCTCCACGATGCCTTGAGCTGCATACTGCTCGAGGCGTTCACGCGAGTCAGCGATGTCGAGGTTACGCATGGTGAGTTGACCAATGCGGTCTTCAGGACCGAAAGCAGCATCTTCAACGCGTTCCATCGAGAGCTTGTCGGGGTGGTAGCTCAGTGCAGGACCAGTGGTGTTGAGGATGGTGTAGTCATCTCCGCGGCGCAGGCGCAGGGTCACTTCACCGGTGACGGCAGAGCCAACCCAGCGAACAATTGACTCACGAAGCATGAGTGCTTGAGGGTCAAACCAGCGACCCTCATACATCAGGCGACCAAGGCGGCGGCCCTCAGCTGCATAGTTGGCCAGGGTGTCCTCGTTGTGGATGGCATTGAGCAGACGTTCGTAAACGATGTGCAATAGAGCCATTCCTGGAGCTTCATAAATCCCGCGGCTCTTAGCCTCGATAATGCGGTTTTCAACCTGGTCAGAAATACCCAAGCCGTGGCGACCACCAATAGCGTTGGCTTCAAGTACGAGAGCGACAGGGTCGTCATAACGCTTGCCGTTGATGGAAACGGGGCGGCCTGCTTCAAAAGCAACCGTGACTTCTTCAGTCTTGACCTCAACGTCATCACGCCATGCAGCAACACCCATGATGGGTTCGACGAGGTCGAGACCCTGGTCAAGGTGTTCCAACAGCTTCGCTTCGTGGGAAGCACCCCAGATATTGGCGTCGGTTGAGTAGGCCTTTTCTTTGGAGGCGCGGTATGGAAGATCGCGCGCTAGAAGCCACTCGCTCATCTCGTGACGTCCACCAAGCTCGTTGACGAAGTCTGCGTCAAGCCAGGGCTTGTAAATTCGAAGTGAAGGGTTTGCCATCAAGCCATAACGGTAGAAACGCTCAATGTCATTGCCCTTGTAGGTGGAACCATCACCCCAAATATCGACACCGTCTTCGTGCATTGCGCGAACCAGCATGGTTCCGGTAACTGCACGACCAAGCGGTGTGGTGTTGAAGTAAGTTTTTCCAGCAGTACGAATGTGGAATGCGCCACACTGCAAAGCAACGAGACCTTCCTCCACAAGCGGTCCACGGCAGTCAATGAGGCGAGCAATCTCAGCGCCGTATTCGAGTGCGCGGCCGGGGACACTATCAATGTCTGGTTCGTCATACTGGCCAAGATTGGCGGTATAGGTGCATGGAATAGCACCCTTTTCGCGCATCCACGCTACCGCGACAGAGGTGTCAAGACCTCCAGAGAAAGCAATACCGACGCGCTCACCAACGGGCAAAGAAGAAAGAACCTTAGACATGCCTCAATTCTAGTTGGGGTGAACTAACAGAAGGTTCTCCCCTAACATGAGCTACACCCCCTCTCTCTTTCAAGGATCACTGATGCTCCCCACTTCGTTACCTGCCCCCCGCTTGATTGATCCCAACTCGGTTCCTTCCCTCCGGTGGGGAATTATCGGGCCTGGCGGCATTGCGGCAACTTTTGCTGACTCCGTTCACAAACACACTGCGCAACGCATTGTCGCGGTGGCATCTCAAACCCCTGGCAAGGCGGAAGCTTTTGCTACACCCCGAGGAATTCCTTTCGCACTGACCTCCTATCAGGAACTTGTCTCTCACCCTGAGGTGGATGTGGTTTATGTCGCGACCACACACGAATTCCACAAACAGCATGCACTGCTCGCTATTGCCGCAGGTAAGCATGTCCTAGTTGAAAAGCCACTAGCCACCAATCCCACAGATGCTCAAGAAGTTCTCGATGCTGCCCGCAATGCCGGGGTGCTCGCTATGGAAGCCATGTGGACGAGATACATTCCGCAATCCGATGTCATGCGTCAACTTCTCTCTGACGGTGTCCTCGGTGAGATTCGATGTGTTGTCTCTGACTTTGGTCAAGACCTGCGACATGTTCCACGTTTGATCGATCCTGTTTCTGGTGGTGGATTGTTGGATTTGGGTATCTACAACTTCGCGTTCTCTTCTTTTGTTTTGGGTGAAGCATCCGAGGTTGCAACCGTTGGTTCACTCACCTCAACTGGTGTGGACGAAACGACAACCACTTTCCTCAGCTATGCCTCAGGTGCTCAGGCCGTGGCTACGGTCACCATGGCTGCGTTCACACCTACCGCTGCATCCATTTCGGGAACTGAAGGAAGGCTCAACATTCACGAGCCTTTCTTCACTCCAAGCGGTTTGACCCTCTTTGCTTCAGAGTTCAACCCGACCCCAGTTGCATCCTGGCGTGATGAGACAGGAGTTCCTGCTCATGAGGGGTTGAGTTATCAGGCCACCGCGCTGGCATCCTTTATTGATCAAGGTTTGACAGACTCTCCCTTGCGGCCGCTGCACGAAGCAGTGAGAGACATCGGTTTGATCCTGCAGGCCCGCCATCAGGTTGGTGCATACCTGACCGGAGAGAAGTAACCTCCGGTTACTTCCCGCGAGCGGGGAAGAGCTGTGTCACAGCAGGCTCAGCCAAGAGTGGAGCAATAGGTAATCCAGCGGCGCCAATCATGAGAAGGTTAGGCCCAAGTTCTGCCGTCTTGACCAACAACCTGTCTTGAGGTGCTGTTAGTGTGCTCCATCGGAAACGACTGAGAAGTCTGTCTCGATCGTAGGAATGCAGCACAACTAGATAACCCGCAATGAGCACAATCTCAGGATTGAAGATGTTGACGTAATTGCCAATTGCGATAGCTAGGGCGTCAATTTGTGCTTCAAGGAGTTTTTGAACTTTTGAACTGACTGGTTTAGAAAGCACCTCTTCTAGTTCAGCATCATCAGCGCTTTCTATCTTGAGAGCTGCAAGCAAATCTTCACGACGAACCAGTGACTCGAGTGTTCCCTGCAAACCTGAATAATCTTCGCGGGGTGAATCCGAGATGCGCACGTGGCCGAGCTCACCTGCATAACCTGCAGCACCACGGAGAAGAATTCCACCATGGATCACACCACCGCCGATCCCACCTGAACCACCAAAGAGATACACAATTTCACTAAAACCTCGACCGGCTCCGAGGTCACGCTCAGCAATCGATCCCAAGCTTGCATCATTGTCGATAAACACAGGTAGTCCTGTTTGCTGGTGAAGCATGCGAGCGAAGGGAACTTCTACCCAGTTCAGGTGGGGCGCAAGCCGAACCACGCCATCCTCAACTCGAATCTGCCCGGGGATCGCAACCCCAATTCCAGCAATGCGGTACGTGGTCGGCATTGAGGCGCGTAGCTCAGAGATGAGCTTGGTAGCTATTTCTACAGATTCATTTGGGCTTGGAACTTCAGGGTGAGTGTGCCGGACCTTATCAATCACTTTTCCGGACAATGTCACTACACCCACAGTGGTGGCGTCGGTATCAGGATTGACTGCAAACACAACTACCTCGTCAGAAAAAGACACCATCAACGAGGGTCTGCCTACGCCTTGGGTGACATTTGCTTCTGACTCAATAATGAGTCCAAGCTCTTGCAACTCGGTGACCAGGTCAGAAATGGTCGAACGGTTGAGTCCAGTACGTTGGGTCAACGCAGAGCGAGACATGGTGCCAAATTGACGCAGCAATCTCAGAATTGCCGACAAATTATGTTGGCGAACTTGTTCGCGATTGCTGCCGACGGTTGACGCGCCACTTCTGGCTTTTGGCTCTGGAGGTGTCATGGGAGTTTTCTCTCTGTCTGAACGCTGTCAAACATATTCTTACCTCTAAACAACAAATTAATACAGTTATGTGTTTTTGAGTTGACAAGCATTACGCGTACGGGTCTATATTGTTCCCTAAGGCAACAAATACACAAGACCCCTAAGGACAAATCGACAATGTCGTCTCTAACCCCTACCCGCGAAGACAAATTCTCTTTCGGCCTCTGGACGATTGGCTGGGCAGCCCAAGATCAGTTTGGTGGGCCAACCCGAGAACACCTAGATGTTGTTGAAGCTGTTGAGAAGCTCGCCGAACTGGGCGCTTACGGTTTGACCTTCCATGATGACGATCTCTTCCCATTTGGAAGTAACGATGCCGAACGCCAAAAGCAGATAGACCGCCTCAAGCAAGCTCTTGCCGACACTGGTTTGATCATTCCGATGATCACCACCAACCTCTTTAGCCACCCCGTTTTCAAAGATGGTGGTTTCACAAGTAATGATCGAGGTGTTCGTCGCTTTGCTTTGCGTAAGGCACTTCGCAACCTCGACCTTGCTGCCGAGATGGGTGCAAAGACCTTCGTTATGTGGGGTGGCCGCGAAGGTGGCGAATACGACAGTGCCAAGGACATTCAGGGTGCTCTTCAGCGCTACCGCGAAGGTGTCAACCTGATGACCTCCTACGTCAAGGACAAGGGCTACGACATTCGCTTTGCGATTGAGCCCAAGCCCAACGAGCCACGTGGAGACATTCTTCTGCCCACGGTTGGTCACGCTATGGCGTTCATTAACACTCTGGAACATCCAGAGCTCGTGGGTCTCAACCCCGAGGTTGGCCACGAACAAATGGCAGGACTGAACTTCACCGCAGGAATTGCCCAGGCCATTGAACACGGCAAGCTCTACCACATTGATCTCAACGGCCAGAAGGGTGTCAAGTTTGACCAGGACCTCGTCTTTGGTCACGGAGATATTCTCAATGCCTTCTCTTTGGTTGACTTGCTCGAATTCGGAGGCCCCAACGGTGGCCGCGCATATGACGGCCCCCGCCACTTTGACTACAAGCCCAGCCGCACCGAAGACTTCAGCGGTGTGTGGGATTCTGCAGCAGCAAACATGCGCATGTACCTTCTGTTGAAGGAACGCGCCGCCGCATTCCGTGCAGACCCCGAAGTCAAGGCTGCATTAGAAGCTTCACGCGTGGCTGAAATTCACACCACCACACTCTCTCCAGGTGAGACCTACCAGGATCTCTTGGCAGATACTGCTTCCTACGAAAACTTCGATGCTGATTCCTACTTCAACGGACGCGGCTTCGGTTTCGTCAAACTCAACCAGTTAGCTATTGAACACCTTATGGGTGCTCGATAACCCATGGCTTTAGTAGCTGGAGTTGATTCATCAACTCAGAGTTGCAAAGTCGTCATTCTTGACGCCCAAACCGGAGAGCTAGTCCGGCAGGGTCGAGCAAGCCATCCGAATGGTACCGAGGTTAATCCCTCCTGCTGGTGGGAAGCACTCCAGACGGCAATCCGGGATGCCGGCGGGATCGACGATGTTGACGCGATATCTATTGGTGGCCAGCAACACGGCATGGTTGTCCTTGATGAAGAGGGCCGAGTCATCAGGGATGCTTTGTTGTGGAACGACACGCGAAGTGCTCAGGAAGCAGATGAGCTCATCGCCCACTTCGGCGCCGAAAACCTTGCAGCACGAACAGGATCTGTTCCTGTTGCATCGTTCACCTCAACTAAATTGTTGTGGCTTCGCAAGAATGAACCAGAACACGCTGCTCGGATTGCTGCCGTGGCACTGCCACATGACTGGTTGACCTGGAGACTGGCTGGTTATGGTCCTCAGGGCGAAAGCAAAAAGGGCCCCGTCCTTGAAGCGTTAGCCACCGACCGTTCAGATGCCAGTGGTACGGGGTATTTCAATCCCACCACCAATGAGTATCTCGAGGATGTTCTCACCTATGCCCTCGGTCATGTGCCGATTCTTCCTCGAATCGTGTTGCCTGGTGAGCCTGCGGGAGAAACACCCACCGGGACACAGCTTGCGTGTGGTGCTGGAGATAATGCTGCTGCCGCCTTTGGTATCGGGGCCTCAGAAGGTGACGTTGTGGTCTCCTTGGGCACCAGTGGAACAGTGTTCTCCGTCTCGCGATCTTCCACTCAGGACAAGAGTGCAACGATTGCGGGCTTCGCCAGTGCTTCCAATTCATTCTTACCTTTGGTTTGCACGCTCAACGCTGCCCGCGTGATCGATTCTTTTGCGGACCTTCTCTCTGTCTCTCACGAAGAGCTTGGTTCCCTGGCTCTAGAAGCTAAGCCAGGCGCTGGCGGAATTGTTCTGGTTCCATATTTCGAAGGTGAACGCACTCCAAACTTGCCCAAGGCCACAGCTGAATTAGTTGGCCTGACCTTGGCAAACAATTCTCGTCACAACATTGCCCGCGCTGCTATCGAGGGAATGCTATGTGGTTTGAACGCGGGCCTTGATGCACTTGTAGAAGCAGGTGTTGAGTGCAAACGTATTTTTCTCGTCGGTGGTGCAGCAGCTAATCCTGCTGTGCAGGAGATTGCTGCAGAGATTTTTGGTGTTCCAATCGTTGTTCCTCAGCCAGGAGAATACGTTGCAACTGGCGCCGCCCGTCAAGCTGCTCAATTGCTCTTGAGATCCGCGCCGGCATGGGAAACGAGCACTGTAGCCACGCTTACACGTAACCGAGCAATCGAGGTCATCAATAACTACCGCACAGCTGCGGATTTTGCTGCAAAACGTTAAACCTTCTATTTAGTGTTTTAAACAACAAAATAGGTACTTTCCCTGTTTTGTTACCAGTTTGTAACCAAATCAGGTTGTTATTTATTTGTTGGATAGGGCAACATATAGGCAGGGCTCACCGTCGAGCCCGACTCGAAGTTAACTTCGAGAAACCAAGAGAAAATTGAAGGGAGAGAAATGAAGAAGTCTTCATTGATCTCAATCGCAGCTCTAGCAGCTGTGTCCGCACTTGCCCTCTCGGGTTGTGCTGGTGCATCTAACGATGCAGCTGCAAGCACTCGTGCTTGTGTAATCCTCCCCGACACCGAGTCTTCACCACGTTGGGAAGCTGGCGACAAGCCTGCTCTCGAGGCTGCTCTGACTGACGCTGGTTACGAAGCAGACATCCAGAACGCTCAGGGTGACACCGCTAAGTACGCAACCATCGCAGACCAGATGCTCTCTAAGGGCTGTGGTGTAATGATCCTCACTGACCACCAGGGTGCAGCTATCCAGGTAGCAGAAAAGGCTAAGGCAGCTGGTGTTCCAGTTATCGCTTACGACCGCCCTCTCGAAGGTGCTGACTACTACGTTTCGTTCGACAACGAAACCGTTGGTGGCATCCAGGGTGAGTGCATCGTTGATGGTCTGACCGCTGCTGGTAAGGACCCTGCAACTGCATCTGTTGTTTACGTTGGTGGAGACCCTGCTGACGGTAACGCAAAGATGTTCTACGACGGTGCTGTTGCTGTCATGTCAAAGGCTGGCATCAAGCCTGCTGCTGAAACCCCCGGTACCTGGGATGGAACCAAGGCTGGAACCGCATTTGAGCAGGCTTACACCTCTCTCGGTGGTGCAGTTGACGCTGTTTGGGTAGCAAACGACACCAACGCTGCTGCAGTTATCACCATCCTTGACAAGAACGGTAAGACCGTTCCTGTTTCTGGTCAGGACGCATCTGTAGCTGGTCTTCAGAACGTTCTCCTCGGCAAGCAGACCTGCACGGTCTACAAGCCATTCTCCGTAGAAGCTGCTGCTGCTTCCGACCTGGCTATCCAGATCCTCGGTGGCAAGGCTCCTTCTGTAGAGAAGAAGCTCGCTGATGGAACTCCTTTCATCGCAGTTACCCCAATCAAGGTCGGTCCTGAACAGGTCATCGACGTTGTATCCGCTGGTGACGCATCTGCCAAGGACCTCTGCACCGCAGAGCTCGCTGAGGCATGTGCAAAGTACGGCGTAAAGTAACACCCCTATAGATAAGACTTTGCGCCGGTCTTTCCGGCCGGCGCAAAGTCTTTATCTTGTTAGACCTCACACTTCACGTCATACATATGACACCACCCCGGCACTGACGCTGGATGACACATCAAAGGAGATGGGCATGGATGTGCCACTAATCGAACTCTCCGGAGTAAAGAAAAGCTTCGGCCCCGTCGACGTTCTTAAAGGAATCGACCTCAAGGCATACGCAGGTCAGGTAACCGCACTCGTAGGAGACAACGGTGCAGGTAAGTCGACACTGATTAAAGGACTCTCGGGAGTCCAGCCCTATGACGAAGGAATCGTCAAGTTCGCTGGTGAAGAAGTACATCTCACCTCACCTCGCCAGAGCGGTGCGCTCGGCATCGAGGTTGTGTACCAAGACCTCGCTTTGTGCGACAACCTCGACATCGTCCAGAACATGTTCCTCGGCCGTGAAGAACTGAGCCAAGGAACCCTCGACGAAGGTTCAATGGAGTTCCAGGCAACCAAGGCCCTGCAGAGCCTTTCTGTTCGTACCGTGAAATCAGTTCGCCAAAAGGTTTCCTCACTCTCGGGTGGACAGCGCCAGACCGTTGCTATCGCACGTTCAGTCCTCCGTAACGCCAAGCTCGTCATCCTTGATGAGCCAACCGCTGCTTTGGGTGTTGCCCAGACCGAACAGGTTCTCAACCTTGTTCGCCGTCTCGCTGACAATGGCATTGGTGTGATCATCATCAGCCACAACCTGGCTGACGTCTTCCAGGTGTGCGACTCCATCAACGTCCTTTACCTAGGCCGCATGGTTGCATCCCTCAAAACTTCAGAAACAACCCAAGCCGATGTTGTGGGTTACATCACCGGCACTAAGAGCATGGAAGAGGTGGCGTAATGGCTTCGCTTGAACCCACAGCAATTGGAAGTGGCCACGAAGGTAGCGTCCGCGATCAAATCACCGCCTACATTCAGCGCTTAAAGAACGGTGAAATGGGAGCACTTCCTGCTGTCATTGCACTGTTTGCTCTGGTCGTGCTCTTTGCTTCACTGAGCCCCTACTTCCTCACCACCTTGAACTTTGCCAACCTGTTTGTTCAGGCAGCACAGCTCACCGTTCTCGCAGCTGCTTTGGTTTTCGTTCTGCTGCTTGCGGAAATTGACCTTTCAGCTGGTGTGACCGCCGGTGTTGGTATGGCACTGTTTGCTGTCCTGAACCTGATGATGGGGATCAACTGGATTGTCGCAATTCTGGCGGCTCTTTTGGTTGGATCCCTCGTGGGTTGGACCATCGGTATCTTTGTCGCAAAGATTGGTGTTCCCTCCTTCGTGGTCACCCTAGGTCTGTTCCTTGGTTTCCAGGGTCTGATGCTGGTGATGCTGGGTGACGGTGGCCTCTACCGCCTCGACGTCCCTGAGCTCAAAGCCATCATGAACGGCAACATGCCCGTCTGGGCTGGTTGGCTCATGCTCGCGATTATGGTTGCTGTCTCTTTGGGACTGGGCTTCTATGACCGCGCGCGTCGCGCTAAGGCTGGCGTCGCTAACCGCCCCATCTCATTGATGCTGCTTCGCGTCGGAACCATCGCTGTCTTGGGTGGTATTGCCGTGGGTGCCATGAGCGTCAACCGTAGCGTTTCGGTTGTCCCCATCGAAGGTGTGCCCATCGTTATTCCCATCGTGATCGGAATTCTCTTTGTGGGAACCTTCGTGCTGGACCGCACCACTTTTGGTCGTCACCTTTACGCCGTTGGTGGAAACCCTGAAGCCGCACGCCGTGCAGGTATCAAGGTTGCCAAGATCCGTATCACCGCGTTCATCATCTGTTCAACACTTGCTGTTGTCTCCGGAATCCTGGCTGCCAGCCGTATTGGTGCTATCGAATCGACCGCAGGTCGTTCCATCGTGCTTAGCGGTGTGGCAGCTGCGGTCGTCGGTGGTGTCAGCCTCTTCGGTGGACGTGGTCGTCTGATTCACGCTGCAATCGGTGCATTGGTTATCGCCATCATCGACAACGGTTTGGGCCTTATCGGTCTGCCTGCAGGTGTGAACTTCCTGGTTACCGGTGCAGTTCTGATTGCTGCTGCAACCATTGACGCTCTCTCTCGCAAGCGCTCCGGCGGCGGGGTTCGCGTCTAACACTCAGTAAATTGGTAATGCCCCCACAGCACACAAGCAAGTGGGGGCATTACTGTCTTCAAAAAAGAAACTCATGAGCATCACACACGAACCCTCTGGATTCACACGACTGAGTACCACCTCAGGAGTGTCAATGGTGGTTTCCACCTTTGGTGCACGAATAGTTGAGCTGTGGGTTCCAGATAGAGAAGGCAACCTGGGCAATGTCGTCGTGGGATTACCCACTCCTCAGGATTATGCCCAGCGAGCTGGGCTGTACCTCGGCTGCACGGTTGGTCGTGTTGCTGGGCGAATTGCACACAGCCACTTTGTTGGTGGTGGGCTCTCTTTTGACGTGGAACCTAATGAGCGAGGTAATCATCTCCACGGCGGACCAGAACGCAGCTTTGATCGTGTGGAATGGGAGCTCGTAACATTCGACACGGGTGATGTTGTCTCAGCAGAGTTTCACTATCTCAGTCCTGCAGGCGAAGAAGGCTACCCTGGCGAACTCACAGTAACGTCTCGGTATGAACTGAGTGCTCAAGGGGTGTTGACCTCGACCCTCACGGCACACACCACCGCGCCAACCCCGGTTAACCTCACTACGCATGCCTATTGGAACCTGTCCGGAATTCCAGGGCAGACTATTGAAGACCATGAATTGGTTGTGGATCATGCTGGGCAGCTGGAAACTGATGATGTACAACTGCCCACGGGACAACTGCTATCCCCGCCTCAGCAACTTTCATTATCTGAACACAGCTGGGATGACACATTCATCTTGACCAACACCAACCACCTCACAACTGCTGCTGCGCGGCTTCACCACAGCGGAACTGGCAGGACATTAACTCTCTTCACTTCTGAACCTGCAATGCAGGTCTATTCAGGGGCATATCTTCCGCACGAAGAGTTCGATGCTGAGCACATCCTCACCTCTTCAGGTGGGCTGTGTTTGGAGCCTCAACGCATCATTGACAATGCGTTACTGCCCGGATTCCCTTCAATAGTTCTTCAGCCTGAAGAAACATACGTGCACGTCACACGGCACGAGTTCAACGCAGGTTAAGCACGTCGAGGCACATTTCTAGTCTGGGTAACCCCACAACAGGCAAACGTAGTGCTTGTAGTCTGAAGGGGAAGACGAAATACGTCCATCCCAGCGAAATTGAGTAGCGATGTCGACCCCACCCGCCACACCTCCGACGACTCGTCGAGCGCGTGCGCTGAGGGTTGTTCCGCTCCTTGGTCCGGCACTAGTTGCTGGAGTGGCCTATCTAGATCCCGGCAACGTGGCCAGCAACATGACCGCTGGAGCACAGTTTGGTTATCTCCTGGTTTGGGTTGTCGTTGTTGGCAATCTCATTGCCTGGCTGGTGCAATATCTTTCCGCCAAGCTAGGGATTGCAACAGGTAAATCTCTCACCCAGATTTTGGGTGAACGCATCCGCAATAAATGGCTGCGTCGAGGATTCTGGGTACAAGCCGAAATTGTGGCCATGGCCACCGATCTGGCCGAAGTTATTGGTGGGGCTATTGCTCTCAATCTTCTTTTTGGAATGCCCTTGTTGGCAGGTGCCCTCATCATGGGTTTGCTGTCCTTGTTCATGCTTTCCTTGCGGGACAGATCTGGTTCACAAGTCTTCGAGCGCATGATTATTGGCCTGCTCTTGCTCATCGCCGTTGGGTTTGGCATGGGATTGGTTGTCGCTCCGCCTGACCCTTCTTCAGTACTGGGTGGGCTGTTCCCCCGTTTTGACGGTCCAGACTCGGTGCTGTTGGCGGCATCTATCTTGGGCGCCACCATCATGCCTCACGCCATTTATGCACACTCTGCACTGACCCGTGACCGTTTTGGTTTAGTGCAAGCTGGTGTTCAGCGTGGAACAATTCTCAAAGCAACGCGGGTGGATGTGACCATCGCCCTGGTCATCGCCGGAAGTGTCAACCTGGCCATCTTGTTGACAGCAGCAGTAAGCCTGCAAGGTGTGGCAGGAACGGACAGTCTTGAGGGGGTCTACAACGCTTTGGGAACTCAGCTCGGACCCGTCATCGCTATTTTGTTTGCTGTTGGCTTGTTGGCCTCAGGATTAGCGTCAACCTCTGTGGGCGCCTATGCCGGTGCAGACATCATGAGTGGTCTCACCAAACTAAATGTGCCCTTGTTGTGGCGCAGACTCATCACTCTGATCCCTGCCTTCATTATCTTGGGGCTAGGTATAGACCCCACATGGGCATTAATTATGAGCCAGGTTGTTCTCTCCTTCGGTATTCCTTTTGCGTTGATTCCTCTGCTGATTTTCACCAAGGATAAAAAGATTGTGGGAGAGGATTCCAACCGCAAAGCAACCACCGTGCTGGCAATTACGGCCGCAGGATTTGTTATTGCTTTGAATCTCGTTCTGCTCTGGATCACGTTCACGAGCTAGAGGTTGAAGCACAAGGGCGCCGATCCCTGAGGATCGACGCCCTTGAAGCGTGTAGTGCGAAAGACTACTTGAGAACGACGGTTGCGCCAGCCTCGGTGAGGGCAGCGTTAGCCTTGTCAGCGGTCTCCTTGTTTGCACCTTCGAGGATGGTTGCAGGTGCACCATCAACGAGAGCCTTTGCTTCACCAAGACCGAGGTTAGTAAGGGTACGAACCTCCTTGATAACAGCGATCTTGTTAGCGCCAGCAGCTTCGAGAACGACGTCGAAAGAGTCCTTCTCTTCAGCAGCTTCAGCAGCGCCGCCACCAGCAGCAGGTGCGCCAGCAGCAGCAACAGCTACGGGAGCTGCAGCGGTGACCTCGAAGGTCTCCTCGAATGCCTTAACGAACTCGCTGAGCTCGATGAGTGAGAGCTCCTTGAAAGCCTCGATGAGCTGCTCAGTTGAGAGCTTTGCCATGATTTTCTCCTTGTTATATTTCGTTTAAACCGAGAACTAGTAAGGACTAGTTGCCGGACTCTTGCTTTGCACGCAGTGCGTCGACTGTACGAACAGCCTTGGACAGTGGTGCGGTGAACAGGTATGCGGCACCGAAGAGAGAGGCCTTCGCAGCACCGGCAAACTTTGCCAGAAGTACTTCGCGGGACTCGAGATCGGCGAGCTTTCCAACCTCAGCAGCGTCGAGAGGCTTACCGTCGAAGTAGCCGCCCTTCAAAATGAGCTGAGGGTTTGCCTTGGCAAAGGCACGCAGAGCCTTCGCAACAGCGACAGCGTCACCGTGTACGAATGCAATAGCCGATGGGCCAGCAAGCTGGTCATCGAGACCAGTGATGCCAGCCTTAGCGGCAGCAAGCTTGGTCAGCGTGTTCTTTACCACGGCGTAAGTCGCGTGCTCACTGATTGATCTGCGCAGCTCCTTGAGCTGTGCAACAGTGAGGCCGCGGTACTCGGTGAGCAGAACTGCATTCGAACCAGAGAAATTCTTCTCGAGTTCGGCGAGCATTGCTTCCTTGTTCGCCATGGCGCTCCTTGTGGTTTCACACACCCCACTTGTGTGGGGTGATTTTCCGCAGGCCGCTGAAAAATAAAAAAGCTCCAGCGCAGGGCTGGAGCGAAAGAAAACACGCGAACGTGAATATCACTAACAGTTAGCCTGCGCGGGTTTTCGTCGAAACGAACTTTAGATGGATGTTCATTTTCATGAACACACCAATAACCAGCGGTCTTTGGTTATCTCTAGGTTATGTGAGAGTTGCCCTCTCCCGCAAATCGGTAGACTAGAGACCTCCCTCCCTTATTAGCGCTGACGCTGACACAGTTACCTCGTGAGAGACAGTAACAAGATGTGAGCTGAAGCATGTCACGAAGATTAGAGGCCTCGTGAACGCAGTTGTTACCCTGACCCCCGCTCCCGTGCTGGACCGCACTTACCTTGCCGAGGATCTCACCGTCGGCAAAGTGAACCGTGCCTACGAAGTCCACGAATACATGAGCGGTAAGGGCCTGAACGTTGCCCGCACCCTGCACTTGGCAAAGCACCCCGTCTCGGCTGTGCTGCCGATTGGTATGCAGGACCAATACCTTTTGTTCTCCACACCGTTCCCACAGATTCTGCGCATCATGCCCGTGCAAGGCCGTGTGCGCGTGAACACCACTGTGGTCGAACGTGGTGGCCGTACCACCAACATCAACCAGCAAGCCATCCCCTTCACTCAGGAAGACTGGCACAACGTCGTCGAGACCACCCTCGAGCAGGTTTCAGACATGAACGCGGACTGGCTTGTGGTCTCCGGCATGCACCCGAAGATGATTGACACGGGTTTGCCTATTGACCTCAGTGAGCTTTTTGCCCGTGCACGTGAATTGGGTGCTCGTGTTGGCTTGGACACCTCTGGTCCAGAGCTCAAACACTGGGGACGCAGTGGCGAAGTTAACCTCATCAAGCCCAACGCAGATGAGCTTGCATCGCTGGTAGGGCACGAACTTCACACTCTCGGTGAAGTTATCGATGCCGGTCGCGAACTCATTGAGACTGGACTCGAGATTGCACTCGTGAGCCTCGGCCCCGACGGGGCGATTGCCATTACCGCCGATGAGGCAGTCTGGGCAAGCGCTGTTGCACCCGAGGTAATCAACACCACTGGTGCTGGCGATGCATTCTTGGCCGGGTTCCTGAGTCAGGTAGTGAGTCCTGAGGCTTCAACAGCAGGTCGCGAAAATGGCACACTTCCCAAGCTCAGTCCTGAAGCTGCACTCACCACCGGCTGCTCCTGGGGAGCCTTGGCTGTGTCTCTTCCCACTACACTGATCAGCTCTTTTGGGGATGCTCCAAAAGCTGTGTTGCGTGAAGTTGACCCCAGCTACACGCTGCTGGAGAAGGCAACCGTTCGCTACTAGGCCTTCGGTAAGGTCACGGTGAACTGGGTATTTCCTGGTTCACTTCTGACAGAAACTGTTCCGTTGTGAGCATGAACCACCGCGTTCACAATGGCAAGACCGAGGCCAGTGCTTCCTGTCGCACGGGTTCGAGAAGCGTCTCCGCGGGTAAAGCGTTCAAAAAGATCTGGCATTTGGTCTGCAGGAATACCTGGGCCATTATCAATCACACGTAAGTGGACACTGTCCGAGCTTTCTTCGAGAACGACTCGAACCGTTGAGCCTGCGGGAGTGTGAACCCGCGCATTAGCCAGCAGGTTGACAACAACTTGGTGTAGTCGTGCCTGGTCACCCAGCACCTCAACTGGCACCTCAGGAATATCCATATCCCATGTGTGATCTGGTCCTGCAGCGTGCGCATCGCTGACGGCATCAACCACAATGCGGGAGAGATCAACCTGTTCGTGCTCAAGTTCGCGACCCTCATCTAGTCGTGCCAATAAGAGCAGGTCCTCGACCAAACCGGTCATGCGTGTTGCTTCAGACTCAATGCGATTGAGGGAGTGACTGACATCCTCTGGCAAAGTTGCACCACTGCGCCTGGTGAGTTCGGCATATCCCCTAATCGAGGCCAATGGCGTCCTGAGTTCGTGACTGGCATCTGCTACAAAGCGGCGCACTTTCTCTTCACTTGCCTGACGAGCTGTCAGAGCACGACCGATGTGAACCAGCATCTTATTGAAGGCTGAGCCCACTCGACCAACTTCAGTGCGCGGATCTGTGTCTTCTTCCTGCAGACGCTCGCCAAGGTCAACATCGCCCTTATCGAGAGGTAATTCGGATACTCGGGTTGCGGTGTCCGCCACGCGATCGAGTGGACGAAGTTCGTATCGAATGAGTGCCCGACCAACCAAAATTGCGGCAGCAACACCAAGTCCCGTGACAATCAAAATCACAATGAGTAATTGGGTGGTGGCAGCGTTTACTTCCACCATAGGTAGAGCGATGACAAGTGATGAACCGTCTTGGGCAGCAACTGATACCGCACGATATTCTCCCGCGCCCTTGACGTGAATTGTTTCTGGTTCGCTGTTGGATTCTACGGAAGCTAAAGCATTTGTATCTTCGAGGTTCACAGCAACAACCGCTCCCCGGTTGTTGAGGACACCTGCGGTGACCTGTCCAGAAGGGTCAACGATGGCAACCAGCGTTCCAGCAGCTTGGCCAGGGGCTAAAAGTGCATCGTTTGGTCGATCATCGTGATCATCATCGCCATCGTCATGGTGACCAGGTCTGCCGTTTTCCATGCCGTTAGACACTGCGGCTGTTGAACGAACAACGGCATTGGTTATTTGTTGGTCTAAGCGGTCAACAAGGAATGCACGCAATGACACCACGCTGACAACACCGATGAGTGCCGCAGCAACAACTAACAACCCCGCCATCGTCACCGTGAGGCGACGACGCAGAGTCCACGGGGTGCGACCTGCTGAGGACATTAGTCAGCTGGCTTAATCATGTAGCCAGCACCACGCACGGTATGCAACATGGGAGAGCCCTCTGCATCAATCTTTTTACGCAGGTAGGAGATGTAGATTTCGACGACGGAACTCTTGCCCCCAAAGTCGTAATCCCACACGCGGTCAAGAATTTGTGTCTTACTCACGACGCGACGTGGGTTGCGCATGAGGTAACGCAGCAGTTCGAACTCGGTTGCAGTGAGTTCGATGGGACGCCCCGCACGACGCACTTCGTGACTGTCCTCATCCAATTCCAAATCACCGACTGTGAGCACAGGGCTTTCATTCGCGTCAACGGTCAAAGTTGATCGGCGAATCAATCCTCGAAGCCTGGCCACAACTTCTTCCAAGCTGAAGGGTTTGGTGACGTAATCGTCACCGCCGGCGGTCAAGCCGGCAATGCGGTCATCTAGTGAATCTTTAGCGGTGAGGAACAACACCGGAACATCATTGCCGTCTGCGCGCATGCGCTGCAATACTTGGAGTCCATCAATGTCCGGCAGCATAATGTCTAGCACGACAGCATCTGGTCGGAAATCACGCGCCGTGGCGATGGCGGAGGAGCCATCGGCGGCAGTCTTGATTTCCCAACCTTCATATCGAAGAGCCATCTGTAACAGATCAGTTAGGGATGCTTCATCATCGACGACGAGTACTCGAATGGGGGAACCATCGGCTCGGGTGAGGCGCATGGGGGCTGCAGCTGTTGATTCGTTCACACATCGAGTATGGCTAAGTTTTCTATGAGAATCCTATGAATCACCTAAGAAGGCTATGAATATCTGCAGAGATAGTCACCAACCCGGCGAGCGCCTGTCCGAATGTCGGTGACCACCGCCAGAATAGGAAACGTGAATTCACCAGTGAACGTGGCAGGTATGCCTGAGACGAAACCCCAGGCTGAATTCCCTCATATTGCCTATCTTGATCGTCTTGTCACTGACGGAACAGACGAAGCAGCGTGGCTTCGCGCCCGAGCGCGTGGAATTACCGCCACCGATGTCGCCAAGCTCAATAGTGTGAATGCCATTCCCACCGCGGCCCTGGAAAAGCTTCGCGGATCCACCTTTACTGGCAATGTTTTCACGGATCACGGAAAAGCTCGAGAACCGGTTATCGCTGCTTGGGTGAAAGAAAACTTTTCTATCAATCCCAGCTCTGCCCTGTTTCATGCAGAGCCCGAACCGAGACATCTGGCTACGCCAGATGGCATAGGTGTCATTGATGAAACCCTCGTCCTTGCCGAGATAAAAACTAGTCAAAAGCCTTTCGAGGGTGTCCCTGCCGGATATCTTCGTCAGGTCTATTGGCAGCAATATGTTCTCGGAGCAGAAAGAACGTTGTTCGTCTGGGAACAGCATGAGAATTTTGTTCCCGTTTCAGATACTCCCAAACACATCTGGATTGAGCGTGACGAGCGTGCAATTCGAGAACTTGTCTACCTTGCCAATGGGCTTATTGGTGAGCTCCACCGCCTCACAAACTAAATTCTCTTCCTAAGGAAACACATGTCACTTCCCGAGATTCCAGTTCTTGAGGGCGACTACGTTCGTTTAGAGCCCCTGAGCAATGAACGTATTGATGAGCTCAAAGCTGCATGCAAAGATGGCAATCTCTACGAGCTTTGGTACACCGCAATTCCGAGCCCTGAGGGAATGAAAGCAGAGATAGACCGCCGCCTGGGCCTCTATAACGCAGGAAGCATGATGCCCTTTGCCACGATTGATGTGGCTTCAGGCAAGGCCATTGGAATGACCACTTTTATGAACATGAAACTGGAGAACTTTAAGGTGGAGATTGGCTCCACTTGGATGGCTAACAGCTTCCAAGGAACAGCCATCAACCCCGAGGCAAAACTTCTGATGCTCAGCTATGCCTTTGATGTTTTGGGGTGTAACGCGGTGGAACTGCGCACGCACGAAAAGAATGCTCAGTCCCGTGCCGCAATTGAGAAGCTTGGCGCCAAACTCGATGGCATGCTGCGTAACGACATGGTGATGCCCAATGGAACCCTGCGCAACACTGCCGTTTACTCCATCACCAAGGACGAGTGGCCTGCCGTGCACGATGGTCTTATTGCTCGTCTTGATAACTTTGAGCAGGCTGAAGAGTCTTAGAGACTAGCTCTGGCTATAGCTATCCAGCGCATCTATCAGGGCAAGATTGGCCTCTGGAGATCCGATAGAAATACGAATACCTGTGCCGCTGAATGCCCGTCCGATAATTCCTCGGCTCATCAGATGCGCTTGTAGAGAGTCTGTTTTATCACCTGCGGCAAGCCAGACAAAGTTAGCTTGAGACAGGGGAACATCCCACTCGGTCGTTGCGAGGTAGGCTTCGAGTTTGTCTCGTTCTTGCAACAAAACTTCGATGCGTTCTTGAAGTTCAGGCTCTGCAGCTAGCGAAGCAACACCTGCGGCTTGAGCAATATCGGTCACCCCAAAAGGCAGTGCGACCTTGGCTAGGCCCTCCATCACATCAGGGCGTGCAACGGTATATCCCAAACGCAAAGCAGCAAGGCCATATGCCTTTGAGAAAGTGTGCAGGACAGCTACGTTCTCAAACTCGCGGTAAAGCTCCAGACCACGTGCCGCATTGGGATCGTTCTGAAAGTGAACATAGGCCTCATCAATCACCACGAGGATGTGTGAAGGAACCTGGGAAAGGAATTCCCGCAACTCGTCATGGCCGACAGCTGTGCCCGTGGGGTTATTGGGCGTGCAAATGAAGATGACTTTGGTTGCGGGAGTAATTGCCGCAAGCATGGCAGGAAGATCATGACGATGATCGGCTGTGAGGGGAACCTCAACTGGCGTTGCACCAGCCCCACGAACCAAGATGGGATAAGCCTCGAAAGAACGCCACGCATATATGACTTCATCGCCGTGACCGGCGAAAGCACGAATGAGCTGTCCAGCAACCTCAACTGAGCCAGTGCCAAAGGCGATTTCTGATTCCTTGACCCCTAAGCGTGCAGCTAAAGCGGCGGTGAGTTCAGGCGCAGCCATATTGGGATAGCGGTGCATTGTTGATGCGGCATCAGTGATGGCCTGAATAACGGAGGGAAGCGGCGGGTAAGGGTTCTCATTCGAGGAGAGTTTGTACACCGGACCATCCCAGCCATCCACAGTGGACTTCCCTGGTTTGTAGGCAGGGATGTTCTCAATGTGCGCAGGCTGCTTAATCACTCTTCAACGATACCGGGCAGAACTAGAGAGAAAAACAAGAAGTCCCCGTCGCATTCGCGACGGGGACTTCTCCGAGTTCAGTTGAACTTAGATGCTTGCAACATCAAGTGGGATGCCAGGACCGAAGGTGGTCGA
Organism: Aurantimicrobium minutum; assembly: GCF_002355535.1. NCBI lineage: Bacteria > Bacillati > Actinomycetota > Actinomycetes > Micrococcales > Microbacteriaceae > Aurantimicrobium > Aurantimicrobium minutum. Next base: position 21,094 of record NZ_AP017457.1, on the reverse strand, counting down.
GACTGCGCCCTTCTGGATGTAGCGACCCTTTGCCGATGAAGGCTTGAGGCGAACAACTTCTTCGAGAGCTGCGTTAATGTTTTCGCTGAGCTGCTCTGCGGTGAACGAAGCCTTACCAACGATGAAGTGAACGTTGGAGTGCTTGTCTACCTTGAATTCGATCTTTCCGCCCTTGATGTCACTAACAGCCTTAGCAACATCTGGGGTTACGGTTCCCGTCTTAGGGTTTGGCATCAGGTTACGAGGACCGAGTACCTTACCGAGACGACCAACCTTACCCATGAGTTCAGGGGTAGAAACAGCAGCATCGAAATCGGTGTAACCAGCGGCTACCTTCTCGATGAGCTCGTCGCCGCCAACCTCGTCTGCACCAGCTGCAACAGCAGCTTCAGCAGCAGGACCGGTTGCGAACACGATAACGCGTGCAGTCTTACCGGTGCCGTGAGGAAGCATGACGGTTCCACGAACCATCTGGTCTGCCTTACGAGGGTCAACACCGAGCTTGAGGGCTACCTCAACGGTGCTGTTGAACTTTGCGGAACCGGTTTCCTTAGCAAGTGCGACTGCTTCGGTTGCGGTGTAAAACTTGCCTTCTTCTACCTTTGCGGCAGCAGCAAGATATGCCTTTGACTTCTTAGCCATGATCTATCCCCTTAGCCCTCTACCGTGATGCCCATGGAACGAGCGGTCCCGGCGATGATGAGCTTTGCAGCTTCAATGTCGTTTGCGTTGAGGTCAGCCATCTTTGCTTCTGCAATGGTCTGAACCTGTGCCTGGGTAAGCTTGGCAACCTTCACAGTGTGAGGAGTACCAGAACCCTTAGCAACGCCAGCAGCCTTCTTGATCATTTCAGCTGCAGGAGGAGTCTTGAGGATGAAGTCGAATGAACGGTCTTCGTAAACGGTGATCTCAACGGGGATGATGTTTCCACGCTGTGATTCGGTTGCTGCGTTGTATGCCTTGCAGAAATCCATGATGTTCACACCGTGCTGACCCAGAGCGGGACCAACAGGAGGAGCTGGATTCGCGGCGCCGGCCTGGATCTGAAGCTTAATCAGACCTGTGACCTTCTTTTTCGGTGCCATTTCTTTTTCCTTTTTTTGGGCTTCGAACTCATCGGGGTTCCGATGAACTCTCCCGTGAAATCAGGTAAACCTGATTCGCGGTAATCCCTGAGACTGAGCTCAGGGAAATCTGTATTACTGCTTAGTGACCTGGTCGAAGCTCAGTTCAACTGGAGTCTCACGTTCGAACAAAGAAACCAGAACAGTGAGCTTGCCGCTCTCTGGCTTGATTTCGCTGATCGAACCAGGAAGACCTGCGAAGGAACCTTCCTTGATAACCACGGTCTCGCCGATTTCGAAGTCGATCTCTGCGATGGGGGTACGAGCAACAGCCTGGCCACCCTTGGCCTGAACAGCCTTAGCGGTAGGAACATCCTTGACTTCAACCAGGGGCTTGAGCATGTTGAATGCTTCCTGGAAACGCAGAGGAGTGGGGTTGTGAGCGTTGCCGACGAAGCCGGTCACACCTGGGGTGTGACGGACACACGACCAGCTGTCTTCGTTGAGGTCCATGCGCACGAGTACGTATCCGGGGATACGAACACGGGTAACCATCTTGCGCTGACCGTTCTTGATTTCAACAACGTCTTCCATGGGAACTTCGATCTGGAAGATGAAATCGTTGAGCTGCATCGAGGTACGACGGTTCTCAATGTTGTGCTTGACCTTGCGCTCAAAGCCAGCGTAGGAGTGGATGACGTACCACTTACCAGGCAGGGTACGAAGCTCTGCTTCGAAGGCCGCGTAGGGGTCTTCAGCGACTTCTTCTTCATCTTCAGAAGCAACGATGGCTGCTTCTGCTTCTTCGATGGTGTCGATGTCGAGAGCATCGGCAATTACTTCGTCAGACTCCACGTCAACCACTGCAGCAGCATCGGTTTCGGTTAGTGCATCCAGAGCAGCCTCGAGCAGCTGCTCGTCTTCGCGCGTCGAATCAGTCACGTTGTTCCTGTCTTATTTGTGTAAATCGTTGGTGCTGGTTAGCCAGCAGGTGTTGTTGCACCGAGGTCACCGAATACGGCAATCACGGTCCAGCCAAATACTGCATCCATCGCCGACACAATCAACAACATGATGGTGACGAAGGCGAGAACTACCAACACATAGTTGATGAGTTCTTTACGGGTAGGGGTGACGACTTTCTTGAGTTCACCCATTACCTGACGAAGGAAGAGCGCAATGCGCGAGAAAGGATTGCGCTTGGCAGCACGATCCTTTTTTGCGCGTGCGACGATGTCCTCACCGGGCTCGTCGGCTACGTCTTGCGCCATTTGTTTTCCTTTCGATTTGCAGGGCGGACAGGACTCGAACCTGCAACCTGCGGTTTTGGAGACCGCTGCTCTACCAATTGAGCCACCGCCCTCTGCTTCACGCTGCCACTGAAAACTTCAGTAGTTTCTTCCCAAAAGAAGGCACGCGAAAGCATGGCATTTTTCAACCACTTCGCAACAGCTTAGGTCAGAAAGTGCCTCTGTGTAAAGCTGAGCCCGGAGCCCTATAGTTGTAGTCGTGCCTGAATTGAAGCGTATTTCTTCTCGTATTTCCGCCATCGCAGAGTCTGCGACCCTCAAGGTAGATGCCAAGGCAAAAGCCTTGCAAGCTGCTGGTCGCCCCGTTATCAGCTATGCAGCTGGTGAACCAGACTTCTCCACACCTGCTCACATCGTGGATGCGGCACTGGCTGCGGTGAAAGATCCCAAAAACTACCGCTACACCCCCGCCGCCGGTTTACCCGAACTCAAGCAGGCCATCGCGGATAAAACAAAGCGCGACAGCGGTTGGGCTGTAGACCCCAGCCAGGTCATCGTCACCAACGGTGGCAAGCAGGCTGTGTACCAAGCTTTTGCAACGCTGCTTGATCCAGGTGATGAGGTACTTGTTCCTACCCCGTACTGGACCACCTACCCCGAGGCCATCAAGCTTGCTGGCGGTAAGCAGGTTGACGTTTTCGCTGGCGCCGACCAGAACTACCTCGTCACCGTGGACCAGCTCGAAGCAGCTCGCACGGACAAAACCAAGGTGTTGCTTTTCGTCTCGCCCTCGAACCCCACTGGTGCTGTTTATTCCCCCGAGCAAACCAAAGCCATTGGTGAGTGGGCTGACAAGCACGGCCTGTGGGTTATCGCAGATGAGATTTACCAGAACCTGACTTATGACGGTCTCAAGGCTGTCTCCATCGTGGACGCTGTTCCTGCCCTGCAAGACCGCACCATCTTGGTCAACGGCGTTGCCAAGACTTATGCCATGACCGGGTGGCGTTTGGGCTGGATGGTTGGCCCCGCCGATGCCATCAAGGCCGCTGCCAACCTTCAATCACACCTAAGCTCTAACGTCTCCAACATCTCTCAGCGTGCAGCTATCGCAGCACTCACCGGCCCTCAAGAGCCTGTTGAAGAAATGCGTAAAGCATTCGATCGCCGTCGCAAGCTCATCGTTGAAGAACTCCGCAAGATTCCGGGCTTCGAAGTTCCCATGCCTGAGGGCGCGTTCTATGTTTACTGTGATGTCACGGGGCTGTTGAACAAGGAGTGGGGTGGAGTTACTCCAACCAACTCCCTCGAGCTCGCTGACCTGATCCTTGATCAAACAGAGGTAGCTGCGGTTCCTGGTGAGGCATTTGGTCCCAGCGGATACCTGCGCTTTAGCTATGCCCTCGGAGATGCACAACTGCTTGAGGGAGTTCAGCGCCTGCAGAAACTTTTCGGTACGAAGTAGAAACTAAATTCCGAGTTCGGCCATTCGAGCCGAAATCATGTCAGCGATGAGCTGCTGATCAACATCCCAATCAACCGGGATACGAATCAAGCCTTTGGTGGTTTCATAGCCAGCTAGTCGTGGAGCAAGCTCTGCCATGACTGCTTCACTCCAGGGCGCCAGTGAAAGATGGTTCTTTGCTGCAGACATGCCGAAGACGTATTTGCCCTGAATCTGAACCTGGGGAACATTCCATGCGAGTTTGAATTCAGCTTCGGGAAAATGTGTTTCGATGGCCCTGATAACAGCTCGCAGAGTTTCGTGTTTAGGGCTTTCCAAACTGTTGAGGTAGTCCTCGACGCTCTCAAACTTTGCCATGGCTAAATCTCCACTCCAATGAGGTTGGGTTCTGGGCGCAAGATAATGCCGAAGTGTGACTGGACCATAGCTTGGACATAGGTGGCCAGGCCAACTACCTCGGCAGCTGTTGCGCCGCCGCGGTTAGTAATTGCCAGAGTGTGCTTGGTGGAGATGCCTGCCTTGGAGCCAGGGATGGAATATCCCTTCTTCACGCCAGCATTCTCAATGAGCCATGCAGCAGAAAGCTTGACTAGGTTGGGACCAGCTTCTACCGAGGCCAGCGGTGGCACCTCAGCACCGAGTGGAAGCACGCGGTCCTGCTGAGTGTTCTGCACGGGAAAACGTGGAGCGTCCTCAGGCAAGTTGCGAGCAAAGTTTTCGGTGACGATGGGGTTCATGAAGAAAGAACCTGCGCTGGCTGTGTCAGGGTCTGCAGGGTTGAGAACCATGCCTTTGCTCGCGCGCAGAGCGAGAACAGACTGGCGAACCTCTTCAAGAGATACCTGGGCACCCAACTCAACACCGAGCGCTGAGGCGAGCTGGGGGAAAGCAATTGGTGCAGACAGGTTGTTCCCATAGGAAGCCAGACTCAACTCCACCGTGAGAATGACACCTTCTTTGCCCTGCTTGAACACCGAGTCGCGGTATCCCAAAGCTAAGTCAGCTGCGGAAATCCAGGAGATCTCTTGGGTGTAGCGGTCAAGGAATTCAACGGCAGTGAGCACGGAGGAAAGTTCTTGGCCATAGGCACCAATGTTTTGAATGGGTGCTGCACCTGTGGAACCGGGGATTCCCGAGAGTGCTTCTATACCGGCTAAGCCTTCAGAAATGCTCCACGCAACGAGTTCATCCCAGTTCACTCCCGCAGCAATGCGAATAGTGCTGTGGTTTGGCGAGCGCGAAATGTCTTGCTGACGTTCCATGCCGTGCGTGCAGACGTGAATAACGGTTCCATCAAACCCATGGTCAGCAACGATGGTGTTGGATCCGCCGCCCAGAATGAGCCAGGGCTCATTCGAATCCCACGTATTCAGAGCAGCCTCAATAAGTTGCTCCCGCGTTGTGGCGGTAATGAGTTCGCGCGCCGGACCCCCCACCTGCATGGTGGTCAGTGTGGAAAGCGGAACTGAGTTCATCAGTTAGGCAAGGTTGACGCGAACCTGGGCTTTACCCAGGACTGTCTCGTCGTTGAACTTCACGGTCAGATCGATACGCACAATCTGTGTGTCTTCTTCCAGTGCACCCACTGCTGCGGAGACAATGACATCTGCGCCAGTTTGGCCATCGACAAGAACAGGACGGGTGAAACGAACCTGATAGTCCACGATGCGAGCAGGATCACCCACCCAGTTGGACACAGGTTGAACAGCTAGTCCCATCGTGAGCATGCCGTGCGCAAGAACTCCAGGAAGTCCAACTGAGACGGCAACATCGTCGCGGTAGTGAATGGGGTTGAAATCGCCAGAGGCCCCGGCGTATCGAACCAAGTTGTCTCGGGTGAGGTGGAAAGATTCCTCAGCAATGACATCGCCTTTAGAGAGTGTTGAGAAGTCAACCATGATTAGTCCTCATCTCCTCGAACAACCAGCGTCGAGATGGCGGTCACAACATGCTTTCCGTCCGCGTCCACAATCTCAGAGTCAGCGGTGACCATGTTGTGTCCGCCTAGGCTTTTCACGCTGGAGACGGTCAAGGTTGCGGTCAGTTCATCTCCGGCAACAATGGCGCGAGTGTAGGTGAAGCGCTGCTCCCCGTGTACGACGCGGGAGAAGTCAATGCCCGCATCCGGCTCGGCTAAGAGTTGCGCCAGGGTGGCCTCCTGCACGACGACTGGAAATGTCGTGGGGGCTACGAGGTCGCTGTGGCCGGCAGCCTGCGCTGCGTCCACATCAAAGTTGATGGGGTTGGTCGAGAGTACTGCGCGAGAAAACTCGCGAATCTTTTCACGTCCAACGAGATACGGGGCGGTCGGAGGGAAGACACGACCTTGAAGTTCAGGATTTACAGCCACGCCACAATTCTAGGCGTGGCCTGGGAGAAGTGCTGGGTTAAGCGAAAGAACCCCAGACCGTCTTTGACCTGGGGTTCTTGGGGCAGCTACTGCTGCAAGGTTTTTACTGGCAGCTGTCGCACTGCAGCAGATCCATTGGATCTACTGGTACTGCGTAGCCACCTACTGTGTCGTTTGATTCGAATTCCATTTGTGCCTCCATAAAACTTGTCGAAACATTTACATGTTTCTGCCGCACCCCTGCGGTGAGTTATCACTATATAACGCGAATCACACCATTGTCATTCCACTACATGTAGTGTTTGAGAGTTTTTTTATGAGGTGCTGTGAGTTTGCCTAGAGAACCGCATATTTACGCGTTTTCTCGCCAGAAAAAAGTTTTTTGGCTTCTGGGTTTCGGCGTGTCGAACTTCCCCGGTAATGTGGTCTGAGCCCACCGTAGGGCCCCAGTCGCACGACACTCGTCGTGGCGGGCATTCGGCGGATGAAACACTGAAGTGGATGTCTCACGACATGACAACTCCCAACGGCAATCACATGCACACTGTCGACCTCGAAACAATGAAGCTTCGCGAGCAAGTTTTTGAATATGCTCGCCGACGCATGAATTACGACCCACCACCGCTGGATGGCCCCAAAACCATCAGTCAGCTTCGTCAGGAAGTCCCCGATACGGTCACCGAAGAGGGCTTAGGCGGATTGGAAGCACTGAATCTTTTTGAGAATGTGCTTGCTGAGGCAACGATTTCTAACGATCACCCGAACTACCTCTCATTTATTCCCTGTGCTCCCACCGAGGCTGCAACCCTGTTCGACCTCATCGTCTCGGCTTCAACCATTTATGGTGGCTCCTGGATGGAGGGTGCCGGTGCGGTGTATGCCGAGAACCAGGTACTCGAGTGGTTAGCCCGTGAAGCTGGCTTGCCAGAAGGCGCTGGAGGCGTCTTTGTGCAGGGTGGAACCTTGGGAAACCTCTCAGCTTTGGTTGCAGCGCGTCACACCGCCACAGAGGCCCTCAAGGCCTCTGGGAAGGCAGCGCCAACCCGCTGGCGCTTTGCCTGCAGCTCTGAAGCTCACTCGTCTCTCAAAGCAGCTGCCCGTGTGATGGATGTGGACATTGTTCCTGTTCCCGTCAATGCAGAAGGCCGCCTCACCGGTCAGGCACTAGCCGAGACTCTCGAGGGCGACTGGGACGGCATCTTTGCTGTGGTGGCAACCGGTGGAACAACCAACTTTGGCATCGTAGATGAACTCGAAGAAGTGGGTAATGTCACCAAGGCACACGATGTGTGGTTCCACGTGGACGGTGCCTACGGCATCGCAGCGATGCTGGCGCCGAGCACGAAGCACCTTTTCGCGGGCGTTGCCCTGGCGGATTCGTTCATTGTTGACCCACACAAGTGGTTGTTTGCTCCTTTCGATGCGTGTGCCCTGGTGTACCGCGATCCCGAGCTTGGTCGGGTTACGCACACCCAGCACGCTGAGTACCTTGATGCACTCGAGAACCCTGAAGAGTGGAACCCGAGTGACTATGCCTACAACCTGACGCGTCGTCCCCGTGGACTGCCACTCTGGTTCTCATTGGCAACCTATGGCGTCTCTGCCTACCGTGAAGCCATCGAGCAGAACATTCAACTGGCATACAAGATTGCTGATGAGATCCGTCGTCGTCCCGATCTTGAGCTAGTTCGTGACCCCCAGCTCTCTGTAGTGGTGTTCGTGAAAAAGGGTTGGACTCTGGAGGATTACACTAAGTGGTCCAACAAGCTGCTGGCAGATGGCATCGGATTCGTTGTTCCCAGTTCACACAAGGGCGAGCCCAACACACGCTTTGCCATTGTGAATCCCCGAACAACCTATGAATCTTTGGTTCAAATCCTCGACACGATGGTCTAACTAGGAATACGGTCTTATCGTGACATCTCGTGAATTCCACATGCCAGCTGAATGGGCTGAGCATGAGCGCACTTGGATGGCTTGGCCTTCCTCCGGTTACACCCTCGGTGAAACGGAGGAGCTCGCCAATGAAGCACGAAAGTGTTGGTCAGATGTGGCCAACACCATCGTGCGCTTCGAGCCGGTCACCATCCTGGTTGATCCCAGTGCAGTTGACGAAGCCAAGAAGTGGTTAGATCCTCAGGTTGAGATCTTGGTTGCCCAGCTCGATGACGCGTGGATGCGAGACATTGGTCCCACGTTTGTTCGCGACAGCTCAGGAAAGCTCGCTGGAGTGAACTGGATTTTCAATGGCTGGGGCGGCCAAAGTTGGGCAAGCTGGGAACACGATTCCCAAGCAGCCACCAAGATTCTGGACTCCATCGGTGTTCCCCGGATTGACTCCCCACTGACCAATGAGGGTGGTGGAATCCACGTCAATGGTTCTCGCACCGTCATGATTACCGAAACAGTTCAGCTTGATCCAGGCCGCAACCCTGACTGGACTAAAGAACAAGTAGAAGCAGAACTACATCGCACGCTCGGAGTTGATCACGTGATCTGGATGCCACGAGGTCTCACGCGTGACTATGACGAATTCGGAACTCGTGGACACATTGACATCGTGGCGTGTTTTGCCAACGAGGACACTGTTCTTTTTCATGATCAAAAGAACCAAGAACACCCCGACTACTGGATCAGCCAAGAGGTGCGCAGAGTCCTCAAGGCGGTTCGAGATTCAGAAGGAAACAAGCTCAACGTCATTTCAGTGCCTGCACCGGAAGTATTGCAGGATGACGAAGGCTGGGTCGACTACAGCTACATCAACCATTACGTGTGCAACGGCGCAGTGATTTTGTGTGCATTCGATGACGCAAACGATGAGAAAGCCAAAAAGGTACTCTCAAAGGCCTACCCCGGTCGTGAAATCGTGCTCGTGGACGCTCGCCCGCTGTTTGCTCGTGGTGGCGGTATTCACTGCATTACGCAGCAGCAACCCAAGGAGTAGCTTTAATTCTGCTCTTCGGCAGTTCCCCGGAGAACATCTACTTGATGTTCCATCATTTTCGCGAGCTTATCCATCTTCTGGTACTCCTCAGAAGATGAATCTGGTCTCGCTGTAGTGGGATAGGAAGCTGCTGGGCGTTCCGATTGTGCTTCAGTCATCTTGAGTTCCTATATTGTTTGGGCGTCAATAACGAACCGGAATTGCACATCACCTGCGACCACTCGGTCATAAGCTTCGTTGATGTAGTCAGCATTGATGAGTTCAATATCAGCGACGATGTTGTGCTCGCCACAGAAATCCAACATTTCTTGGGTCTCCCGGGTAGAACCAATTTGAGATCCTGCAATGGAACGGTGGCGCTTCATCAACTTAGGTAGGGAGAAAGAGTGCGTCATGTTCCCCACAGCACCTACAACGACATAGCTACCATCTTGACCAAGAAGGTCAAGATATGGATTCATATCGTGGTCTCCGGGAAGTGTTGAGATGATGAGATCAAACTTTTCTGCTGATGCCTTCATCGCTTCGCTGTCGCTTGTGATGAGAACTTCATCGGCGCCGAGAGACTTACACAGCTCGACCTTTTCAGGGCTTGTGGTCAATGCAACAGTGTGGGCACCGAGTGCATGCGCAAACTTCACTGCCATGTGGCCAAGCCCTCCAACACCTGCTACACCGACGGTTTTACCTGGGCCTGCGCCCCAGTGCTTCAGAGGGGAATAGACAGTGATTCCAGCACACAGCAAAGGTGCAGCGGCTGCTTTGTCGAGGTTTTCGGGAATACGGTAAACGAATTTCTCCGTGGTCACGATTTCACGTGAGTATCCCCCATGGGTGGAGGAGCCTGGCATGTAAGGGTCTGCCTCTGCATAGGTCAGCAGAGGCCCAGTAGGCCCTTGGCAGAAGTGTTCATCACCCGCCTTGCAGTTGTCACATTCTCCACAGCTTTTGACTATGACGCCCACACCCACAAGGTCACCGACAGAGTATTTGGTTACTTTGTCGCCAACTTCAACAACTCGACCAATGATTTCGTGACCTGGCACGACGGGGTAGGGCATATCTCCCCAGTCACCACGAACGGTGTGAATGTCCGAGTGACAAATTCCTGAGTAGTCAATGGCAATACGCACGTCTTCAGGCAGGACATCACGGCGTGTGATTTCTATTGTTTCCAAAGGTGCTTTTTCTGACTTCGCTCCGACAGCGCGAACCTGAGTGGTCATGATATGCCTTTCACATCGTTGAGAAGTAAACCTGAATGAATTTTATGAAACCGTAATGCCCACTTTATTGCGGTAACCCATAACTTTTGAACGCATGCCTATTCCGCATACTCCCACCATGTCATCGCCCTTGAAATATCCGTAGATGCAATCTCCCCCAACTTCCCCCTCAAGAAGTCGCACCTCTTCACCTTGATCTAACAATCCGTAGGCAAGCAGGCTCACCTCAAATTGATCACTCCAGAACGAAGGGATGGGTGCAAAGTTTTTCGCGAGCTCTGTTGCGTGTGCCTCGAGATCTTCTCCCAATTGCAGAGCAACCTGCTTGCCTACCTTTCGCGCCATTTCTGTCGGAATATTCCAGTGCTCAACGCGACGAGTTGTGGGGTCAAACTGTGGGATGGGGAATCGAGCCACATCACCTATTGCAAAGACGTTACTCCACGCAGTTCCATCTTTACGCAATGCATGCAGCGTGGAATTGACATGAACACCTGACTCGATGTCAATGTCATTACCTTCGAGGAACTCCGTATTTGGAAGTGAACCGATGGACTCAATGAGAACATCACATTCCAGAGTTTCCCCGTTATCCAACACAACACCGGTGACCTTCTCCTCCCCCAGGATTCTGGTCAGGTAGGTGTTCATCACAAAACGAACACCGTGTGCCTCGTGGCGACGCTGAATATCTTCAGCGAGCTGCTGCCCAAGCGGACGCAACATAGGAACCGGACCCTTGCCCACGACGGTGACAGTGGCACCGAGCTTTGTTGCCGTGGCAGCTGCTTCGCATCCAATAAAGCCTGCTCCGTAAACCACAACCTTCGCACCAGGCTTAAGCTCTGCTCTTAATGACATCGCGTCATCGAGAGTGCGAATTGCGTGAGCACCAGATTGTGGTTGGCCGGGCAAATCAAGCCTTCGCGGACGAAGGCCGGTTGCAATAATGAGGCAGCTGTATTCCAGATGTTGACCATCTGCGAGCGTGATGGACTGTGACTCGAGGTCTGCACTGACGACTGCGTTGCCTAACACCCACTCGACATCGTCAAGTACTTCTGAAAGAGGAAAGGCCACCGCGGCGTGGTCTACCTGTTCAGCGAGAACCTCTTTGGACAGCGGTGGTCGGTTATACGGTGCGTGTGGTTCGTCGCCAATGACGACCAGACGATCCTCGTAACCACTCTTGCGGAGTGTTTCCGCGGCGCGAAGTCCACCCATTGAGGCCCCGACAATAACTACGGGACGGGTCATCAGCTGAACTTAGTCTGCTTTTGTGAAGGAAATTGCCTGCATAGGGCAGATGTCTACTGCGAGCTGGACGTTGTCCTGTTCGCTGTCATCCGCCGTTGCTTCGTATTCCAGCTTGTCGTCATCGTTGAGACGGAATACGTTTGGTGCGTCAAAGACGCACTGTCCGTAGTGCTGGCACTTTTCCATGTCGACATGAATCTTGAGCATTATTCTTTTTCCTCCACGGTTGATGGATATAGGTCTTTAGAGGGTGTGCGAATTCCGCGGAACTCCCAATCCCCTCCTAAAGCGGTTGAAATTACTTCTTCACTCTCAGTGGGTTGCGCTCCCACGTCTGTGCGGATCGGAGTGGGGCCGACAACGATGTGGTTGGTCAACTTACCGAGGCCTTCAACTTCAACCTCGACAACATCACCAGGTTGAACTGGACGTGAGAAGGCGGGGGTTCCCGAAAAGAGTATGTCACCAGGAACCAAGGTGATGGTGCGCGCAATATCTGCAACCAGATAGTGCATGTCCCATTCCATGTTGTCAGTGTTGTCTTCTTGCTTGACCTTACCGTTGACATAGGTGCGAATCATCTTGTTGCGGAAGTCCCAGTCAGTAACCAGACCAGGGCCGACGGGAGCCAGGGTGTCTGAACCCTTCACACGCAACATGGAGCCGGCGTCAGTGTCGCGGAAGTCGTGCAGTCCATAGTCATTACCCACGGTGTATCCGGCGATGTAGTCGCCGGCTTCCTCTGGGCTAATGTTGCGGCAGGTCTTTCCGATCACGATGACGATTTCACCCTCATAGTTCAACCACTTGCAGCCTTCGGGGCGCACAACAGCCCCCTTGTGGCTGTTGATTGCCGTGATGGGCTTGTGGAAGTAGGTGGGGGCATCAGGGAGCTTGGTCATGAACTCCTTGGTGCGACTGTCGTAGTTCAGGTGAACAGCAATGATCTTGGTGGGCTCCGAAGGTGGCAGATGTTGCGCATCTTCGATAGCTACACGACGGCCGTCGGCGGCAACAAGGAACTCTCCGTCGCGTACGGTTTGCACCGCAGCGCCGTCAAGCAGGATTCGACGATATTCAGTCACGTGAGAGAACCATGTCCTTTGGAAGAGGGAAGCCACCTTCGGGCTTCGGGAAGTAGATGTGAACCTGACCGGTGCCGACCGAGTTCTCGTAGTCTGAGTACATCACACCTTTAGAGGTGTTGGCCTCTTCACCAATGGCGCCAGCCATGGTGAGGTAGTGGCTGAAGTTAGCCTCTGGCTTGTACTTCATGAATTCAGGCATGGTCTCAAGAACACGCTTGTGATCTCCTGCCTTGAACCATTCGATGCGTTCTTCATCAGCAGCACGTGCTTCTGGAGAGAATATGTGGCTGGGGTCACTGGCTTCGTGCTTACGCAGATCACGCAGCTTGTAGAAGGTGTGTGAAAGTGCACCCGAAGCCAAGAGAAGAACCTTGCGGTCTGAGTCACGAATAGCTTCACCGAGGGCACGACCTGCACGCAAGAAGTCTTCGGTGGTTGCTGTCTGGCACACCGAGACGGAAACCCAACGCTTGTCTAGTCCCTTACCGAGGTAGTCCCACAGGTTGACGGTGGCATACATGATGGGCAGGTAGGGGTCGGAAATGGGGGTAATCCATGTTCCGTTCTTTTCGTCATACTTGACCACCGACTCAGCGAGCTCACGGTCACCCTTGAAGGAGTAGGGAATCTGGGACATTCCGCGAGGGAGTTCTTCAGCGGTGTACTTTCCCTCACGGTGGTCGTGTGAAGTAATGACAAACTCAACTGTGGTAGCCCAGTGCGAGTCAAGCACGATAACGGTGTCGTAGTCGAGCGTCTCCATGACGTCCTTGCGCAGCTTTTCTAGGCCAGGAACGAGAGAGATTTCTTTGCCCTCATTGAGCTCAAGGCGAGTCTCCTTGGGGAGCATGATTGTGGGTACGTGCGCAAGAATTGCAGCGCCTACTACTTCGCCCATGGTTATTCCTTCCATCCATTTGGTGAAACTACGGTGTTCTTTACATCTGCATAGAAGTCGAAAGACCATGTGCCGCCATCGCGGCCAATGCCTGACTTCTTGGAACCTCCGAATGGTGCACGCAGGTCACGAACAAAGAAGCAGTTGACCCAGATTGTTCCGGCCACTATCTCGTCAGTGATTTTCTTGGCGTGCTCCTTATTTCCGGAGACCACAACGGCGGCAAGTCCAAACTCTGTGCCGTTGGCTTTCTCAATGACTTCCTCATCGGTGTTGAAGGTCATCATGCACAGCACAGGACCAAAGATTTCGCTCGAGACAATCTCTGAACCAGGGGTTGGGTTCTTCACCAAGGTTGGCTTGAAGAACAGTCCGCCCAACTCTTCGTTGGGTTCACCGCCCCAGACAATCTCTTGGCCTTCTGCCTTAGCACGATCAACAAAACCCTTCACCCTGTCGAAGTGGACTTGGTGAATTTGTGGGCCAATGTCGGTGCCCTCATCGCGAGGGTCACCTTGCTTGATTGCTGCCGCCTTTTCCCCAAACTTTTTCGCAAACTCATCTGCCACGTTTTCGTGAACGAAAATACGTGTTCCTGACAGACACACCTGCCCAGCGTTGTCGTATTGTTCAACCGCAATTTCTGCAGCAAGGTCAAGATCTGCATCTTCGAGAACAATCATGGGGCTCTTGCCACCAAGTTCGAAGGAGCAAGGTGTCAGGTTGTCAGCTGCTGCACGAGCAATAACCTTGGCGGTGGGAACTGAGCCAGTGAAGGAGATGCGGTTGATGTCAGGGTGTGCAACCAGTGCAGCTCCGGCTTCTTTTCCGTAGCCTTGCACAACGTTGAAGACGCCATCGGGAATACCCGCCTGCTTGGTGAGGTCAGCAAAGAATGACGCACTCAGTGGTGTCCACTCGGCTGGCTTGAGCACGACAGTGTCTCCTGCGGCGAGCGCGGGGCCGATCTTCCAGGTTGCCAACATCAAGGGGGCGTTCCAGGGAGTAATCAGTGCTGCTACACCAGAAGGATCCCAGCTGACGTTGTTGGTGTGACCACGAGTTTCGAAGGGTTCGTGGTGTAGATCGTTGAGTGCCCAGTCTGCGAAGAATCGAATGTTCATTGCCACGCGAGGCATGACTCCCCGGCGGTGGGAGCGCAGTAATGAACCATTGTCCATTGTTTCGAGCTGTGAAAGTGTCTCGTTATTTTCTTCAATGAGGTCTGCAAGTTTGTGAAGCAATACACCACGACCTTGGGGGCCAAGCTTGGCCCAAGCGGGAAAAGCCGCACGTGCTGCTGCAACAGCAGCATCTACTTCTTCCTGTCCTCCGCGGGAGATTTCTCCGAGGAAGGTTCCCTCGATGGGAGAGGTGTTGGTATAGGTCTGGGCGGAGGAGACGCGCTGACCGCCAATATAGTGGCGGGTGTCGATCTCGGCACCGGCGACGCTAATTGTGCTCATGGGTCAGGTCCTCACATCATCGTGTTGAAGTAATCATTCGTATACTAATGATTATTACTAGGATATAAAAGTCACACAAGATAAATCAGACATTTATTTGAAAGGTATGCTGATGGCTCGCCCCCGGATTGCCATTCTTGCCAGGTTTGCTGAAAGCACATCAGCAACGAGATACGCCGCCATTGTGACCGCTCGTCGGTTAGCAGAAATGGTCTGGGCCGCCGGCGGCGAACCTCTGACTATGTTGCCTGTGTCGGGAAGCGACTGGTCAGATCGCCTCCGCGGAATAGATGGCGTGCTGATGCCTGGTGGGGCTGACATCAACCCTCGAACATACGGCCAAGAGATTTCTTCGGAACACGTTTACGACGTTGACGATCTTGCTGATGAAGCAGACATCTCTTTGGTGAAACATGCCCTGCAGACCTCAATCCCGTTCTTTGCCATTTGTCGAGGGCTTCAAATCACGAACGTGGCACTGGGCGGAACACTTGTGCAACACATGGAGCAGCCGCACCAGCACCATGTTGCTCCCGTCACCATTGAGAAATACCTCGACGAATTGGGCTTAAGCACGGCTTCGTTGCAGGCTTCCTGTTATCACCATCAAATGATTGATCAGGTTGCCCCTGGCCTGGAAGTGATTGGACGCTCAACAGAAGGCTACGTCGAAGCAGTGAAGATTAATGCTCCTGGATGGGCCTTCGGTGTGCAGTGGCACCCCGAAGATAACTACGACACCAATGCTGCGCAGCTCGAGATACTTTCTCGTTTTGTCAGTGAAGCAGCATCTTTCGCCGCTAAGAACTAGCCTTCGATTTTTGCTGTAATCGCACGCAGCATGTCAGCTAAGTCACCGCGCTTGTTATCTGCCACAGGTGAAACAACTTCAACCTCTTGACGGTTGAAGGCTGGAAACAATGTCTCCATCAAGGTCTGTCCCTTGGTGGTCAACGTGACCAACACAAGTCGACCATCTTCAGTGCTGCGAGAGCGCAACACAAGGTCCATCTTTTCGAGTGTGCTCAACACACCTGTCAGCGTTGCCTTGGAGATTCCGGCCTCTGCTGCGATGTCGCGAGTTTCTGCTGGTTCCCAAATCCAGGTCACCCAGAGAACAACAAAAGCAGTCCAGCTCAACCCGCTCTCGGCAAGAACATTTCGTTCAAAGTGATTGCGCACAGCACTCGCTGCGCGAAACAAATTGGAAGTGACAGCCATCGCCTCAAAGTCGAGTTGCATGTGACTCAGGCGGTTAGCAACGCGTGCTTCAGTTTCGCCGAGTGTGTGGCTTCCAGTCATTTCACCATTCCCAAAAAACTTTCTCACACCATTGTGGCGGTAAGACTTGACTCTTCGTCAGCACTTCTGGTTATTATTGTTTATATTGTTCGTATCCAAACAATCTCAATGAGGAGATCTTCATGGCCACTCGCTCCCTCGCCGACCTCGACGTTTTTGATAACGGTGCCCCGTGGGATCTGTTTGCCGAACTTCGTGCAAACGACCCTGTGAACTGGAGCGATGAAACAGACGGTGGTTCTGGCTTCTGGTCTGTTATGCGCTACCACGACATTGTGAAAGTGCTACGTGACCCTGAAACATTCACCAGTAGCCACTTCACCAACCTGGAAGAGCTCGAGCCTGATCAAGAAGAGGCACGTCGTTCTTTGCTCGACTCTGACGGTACTCGTCACCGCGCGCTGCGCCGTCTGCTTCAGAATGATTTCACCCCCAACAATGTTGCAAAGTACGAGACCTTCCTTCGTGGCCTCACTGCGACAACGCTGGACAATGCATTCGCTAAGGGTGAGTTCGACTTCTTGCACGATGTTGCGGCTGATTACCCCATTCGTGTTCTCGCACGACTTCTAGAAATCCCAGACACCGATATTGAGAACATCATTCGGTGGGGTAACGCCATGATCGGTTCCAGCGACCCCAGCCTGACCGATCTTCTTCCGACCGACCCTGAAAGTGAAAAGTACCGCTTGGTGCCTTTCCGTTCGCCAGCAGCTCTTGAAGTTTTTGCTTACGGTGATGAACTCAAGCGTCAGCGTCTTGGCCGCAATGGAACTGACATCATCTCCACAATGATTAACAGCGTTCCTATGGACGGCAAGCCATTGACCGATCAGGAATACCACACCAACTTCCTGCTGCTGATTGTGGCGGGTCACGAGACCACTCGTCAGACCATCGCTCACACCATGAACAACCTCATGAACAACCCTGAGGTCATTGCCTACCTGCAGGAAAACCCTCAGGACATCCCTTGGGCAGTTGAAGAATTCCTACGCTACGCAAGCCCCATTTACCATTTCCGTCGCACCGCAACCAAAGACGTGGAATTTGGTGGCAAGGAAATTAAGGCCGGCCAAAAAGTCGTCACCTGGTTTGCATCTGGAAACCGTGACCCAGAGGTTTTCGCAGACCCTGAGAAGATGATCCCCACTCGCATGCCAAATGAACACATGACATTCGGTCGTGGTGGCCCCCACATGTGCTTGGGTAACGCTCTTGCACGTATTGAGCTCATCATCATGTTTGAAGATGTCATTCGCCGAATCGACAAGATGGAGCGCACCGGCCCTATGGACTTTGTGCACTCCAACTTCATCCACGGCATCAAATCAATGCCTGTGAAGGTAACCCTTCGCTAACGATGTTGCCTCCTGCGGGCGTCTCACCGCAGTAAAGGCCTCCATAGAAATAGCCCCCGATGATCTCGGGGGCTATTTAATGTGTGCCGTGTACGTCAAACCAACTGAGCAACTCTCGTGAGAAATGCGTCAACCAGTGCATAGGTACGCGCTTCACCAGCGGCATCTTCAGCCTTGGTTTGTGCAAGCATTATTTCTCCATCTTGGTGATCTTCTGCAACGCTGGGCCAACCGCCTTCATCGAGCCAGCCTTTGAGGGCTGCAGAATCTAGCTCTGGATGAAACTGCACGCCCAATGAGCGGTTAATGGTGAAGGCTTGTGGGGCTACGGGGTTACGAGCAATTTCCTGAGCTCCCGGTGGAACAGTAAAGCGGTCATAGTGGAATTGGAACCACGGACCATTGCTCACGAGCGATTGATCGTCACTCCAGATATAGGTCCAGCCAATCTCTGGATGTTGTCCAGGTGCCACCGTCCCACCCAATGCACGTGCCATGAGCTGTCCGCCAAAACAAATGCCCAGTACTGGCTTGTTTGATGTGACGAGCTCGCGACACAGCTCTATTTCAGGAGTGAGCCAATTTCCTATGCAATTGTCATCCCATGCACCCCAGGGAGCTCCCAGAAAGACAACTAAGTCAAAATCGTCTGTATCGGGAAAATCCACCGTAACGTTGGGCGCTTTGAACGACTCTTTAGGGACAACAAGAAACTCTGTGATCTCAAAGCCGTGGTGTTTTAGTCGGCGCCCTAGTGGGCCCGTGGGGCTCACGTGATCGTGCTGAATTACTAAAGCTTTCACAAAGCACTCCTGGGATAGAGAATGGGTATTCACAGAATAACGATGAAATTTTGGCTGTGCGCTAGCACGAAGGTATTATTCGTTAGTATCCTAACGATAGCGTTTTGACACCATATTTGCCACAAAGGAGTTGCAATGGTTAACGATCTGACAAAACTTCGAGATGACCTTGGGGAACGCGGGATTGATGTTCTGCGCGTCATGTACTCAGATGTCTTGGGTATTCCTCGCTCTAAGGACATTCTTGTCAGTCAGCTCGACAAAGCATGCCACAATGGTCCCGCTTTCAGCCAGGGCGTGTGGACCACCACAACAGGTGGTGAGTTCCACGAAGCAAACGGAATCGCCAATGACGGCCTCCAGGACTTCTTTACCCAAATTGTTCCCAGTACGATTTCACCCCTTGCCTGGGAACCAGGTGTGGCATATGTCATTGGTGACGCGTTCAATCCCGATGGCAAGCCCAACATGATGTCTCCTCGTTCAGTACTGCAAAAGGTCATTGAGAGCTACCAGGCACTGGGGCTCCACCCTGTCGTGGGACCAGAACTTGAGTTCTACATCTCGACAAAAGACGAGAACGGAAACTTCCAACGCTCCTTGAGTCAAACAGGACGTGTCTATATGACGGGAACATTGGTTGATCCTGACGGTGATTTCCTGCATCTCATGCGCATGCTTGACAGCCTCAACATTGGTGCCTTTGCCGGAAACCACGAATTTAGCCCCAGCCAATACGAAGTAAATCTCTGGCACAGCGAAGCGCTTGATGCTGCTGACCGCACCTTCTTCTTTAAGTCCGCGGTCAAGGACATCATTGCCAAGCGTGGAAAGCATGCAACCTTCCTGGGCAAGCCTTGGAGCGATGAGGGTGGATCAGGGTTCCACCTGCACTTCTCCGTCACCGATGCGGACGGCATCAACAAAATGCACGATGGTCGCGGCAACCTGTCCCCCGCAGCCAAGATGCTCATCGCAGGTATCGTGAAGCACGCCAATGCCCTGACCGCTTTCACCAACCCCACCATCAACTCGTTCAAGCGACTGGGCCCCGACACTCTTGCCCCCTACCGCTCGAACTGGGGATACGACAACCGCTCGTGCATGGTTCGCGTTCCACCAGAGCGTGGCCAAGGTACTCGCCTCGAGATTCGCGTGGGCGATGGTGCGGCAAACCCTTACCTCGTCATTGCAGCAATCCTTGCTGCAGGTCTTGACGGCATTGTCAACGAGATGGAATGCCCCCCGGATGCAGTGGGTATGGCCTATGACAACGAGGATGCCGAAATTCTTCCTGAATCCTTCACTCAGTCTCTCGATGCGCTCGAAGTCGACGACGCACTGCGCAACCAGCTTTCACAAGAATTGGTCAATGTCTTCATGGTGCTCAAGCGTGATGAGATCGCTCGATATGAAGCAGCTGTTGAAGACCCCGCAACCCGTGAGGTTACGGACTGGGAAATCACAGAATACGCAGAGGCGTACTAACCCGCCCAGCACTGCAAGCATTAAAGAACCCCGGTGGATATCCACCGGGGTTCTTTATGTGCACCGATTGGGAGATGCACAAATTTAGATGCTGGGGTTAGATCCCAAATCAGCAACCAAGGTTCCTCCATTAAAGGTGGTTCCGACTTCTCTGTAGTAACCACCAAGAATCTTCTCTACGGGAAGCAGTGAACCAAGTTCATCCCATTGCGAATCACCGAGGGTAAGTTCAGCTGTGCCACCCCAGGCCTGCCCCAGATCAAGGTCGACACCCCCCATGGTGATGAGTTGGTCGAGTGAGTTACCTGCACCGGGAGTAATCGAAGGAACCCAGCGGCTGTGAAGCATCTTGTGACCGTTGACAAAACCGTTGCTCTCTACCGGACCGGTTAGCGTCACCTTCGCTGAAGCCAGGCGGTGGTCATAGGCCGCTAGGCTTGCACCGAACTTTGCTCCTGCTTCAAGACGTGGAGTTGCCTTGCCTCGGTTATATACACGGGTGGCGTGCATCGATCCCAGCTTCTTGGGGTAGCCCTGGAACCAACCACGAGCCATGGCAAAGTCTTTGGTTACCCAGATAGCGACGCAGCGACTGTAGGTGACGCCCTCGTACTTGCAACGCACGACGACGAAGGTCTCCATGTACTGCGAGCGGTCAGGATCGAGCAACTCTTCAAAGTCATCAGAACATGACTGCCAGTCAGCCCAAATTAACGCAACAGCACCAGGCTGCTCATCCGCGAGTTCTAGCTCAGCAGGAAGGATGGCTCGAACGTTGGCAGGGTCGGTGAGGTACTCAACAGTCAGTAGCGTGCCGGAGTAGTGCCAAGGCATCTCTGGAATGATGGCGCTGTTGCCCGACGGAGTTTTGGGGGCTAGGAAACCTTTAAGTGTGCTCATGACATAAGAGTTTATAGGTCATTCGTATCCAAACAAACATTTTTTTGTCCTGATTTGTTTGCAGAAAATATTCCATATTCTTTTCAGAAAAGTTATAGTCTGAACTTGACCTAGCTGGCTGTTGTTGGCAAAGTTGGAACATCGTTTCTATCCAAACGATTTTTATGAACTCAATGAGGAGATCAAATAATGTCATCCACTCTCGAAGCGAAAGGCGCGGGGCTGAGTAAAG